>DBPW01000013.1 GCA_002305015.1 Bacteroidales bacterium UBA1410 | reverse complement strand
CCATAAGGAATTGAAATAAGAAATAATTGGCGATGCTGCCATCAATTACATCTTTTAATCGCACCATAAGGAATTGAAATATTCTTTTAAGTTGTTTGCTATCAGTTCCGGATTACCCTTTTAATCGCACCATAAGGAATTGAAATTAGCTGTATAATTTATAATTTGTAAATCATTTAACGCTTTTAATCGCACCATAAGGAATTGAAATAATGAATTTTGCGTTGCTTTGTAAGACACTACAAACTTTTAATCGCACCATAAGGAATTGAAATGCGACATCGGAAATGAACCTTTCATCGTAGAAAATTTTCTTTTAATCGCACCATAAGGAATTGAAATTATTTTCAAACGGTGAAACAATATATTCAGAAATTACTTTTAATCGCACCATAAGGAATTGAAATACGAATCAATGAATAGTGTCTCCAGTCTGGGCACACTTTTAATCGCACCATAAGGAATTGAAATGTCGATTTAGGGAAAAAATCGTTTCCCGTTATCCTCTTTTAATCGCACCATAAGGAATTGAAATAATTAGTTAGTTTATCTCCTCTAAATCGCTTCTCGGCACTTTTAATCGCACCATAAGGAATTGAAATAAACAATAAGGGCTGAATGGATACTGAGAGAAGCACTTTTAATCGCACCATAAGGAATTGAAATGTTCGAAATGAAAAGGGGCAATTTGTCAAAAAACAAACTTTTAATCGCACCATAAGGAATTGAAATCTTTATAGAGGAAAGCTTCCCATTGCGGGGACAGCTCTTTTAATCGCACCATAAGGAATTGAAATAAAAAGAATGCTATAGGTAAAATACCCGTTGTTTACTTTTAATCGCACCATAAGGAATTGAAATATAAAACGGCTCTAAGGAATAAGAATGGTGAAGATTTTCTTTTAATCGCACCATAAGGAATTGAAATACCGTATCGGATTTTCTTTTGTCCGTGAAGGAGTTTCTTTTAATCGCACCATAAGGAATTGAAATTACATGGTTGAGCAAAGAAGAAAGGGAGAAAATTACTTTTAATCGCACCATAAGGAATTGAAATCGATATTGTGCCGTATTATTTACAACTGAAGAAAGTCTTTTAATCGCACCATAAGGAATTGAAATATAGTTCTCTTTCCATGCTCAATATTTATAAAGTTCTTTTAATCGCACCATAAGGAATTGAAATGATTCGACATCGTGTCTGCAAGTGCCCTGTTTGCAGACTTTTAATCGCACCATAAGGAATTGAAATCATACTTCACCGGGAAGGGAAACCAGATAATAGGCGACTTTTAATCGCACCATAAGGAATTGAAATGACAATAGGCGGTACTGCTTATAAGTCGGGAGACGCTTTTAATCGCACCATAAGGAATTGAAACGTTCAGGGGTTGCTTAATGCCGGCGCTTCATGATGCTCCTGACAATGATCAAAAGCGAAGAATAATCCGGTTTCTTTACGTCTCATGATAGAAGACGGTGCAGGAAGCGTAGGAAGCGTAGGAAGTGTAGGAAAGTGTAGGAAAGTCTTATGTGGAGCGGGTTTTCGGTGTATACCGAAGCGTAGGAAAGTGTAGGAAAGCGTAGGAAAGTGGGCTACTTTCTACTTTTACGGTAAGTATTTTCATCTTTTACGGTAAATATTCTCATCTTAGACGGTAAGTATTCTCATCTTAGACGGTAAGTATTCTAATCTTTTACGGTAAGTATTCTCATTTTTTACGGTAAATATTTTCATGAGGATAACATGCGGAAAACCAGGGTAATCAACGTTGGGTTGACGTTACGGCGGGGAAAAAGGGGATTACGGCGTTGTCAAAACTACCGGAATGTGTATTCGCTTGAATGTCATGGCGGGAAAACGGCGATTACGGCCGGATTTTGGACACGAAACAGAGGCTGCCGAGCAGCAAAACAACAAGGGCAATGCGTCCGCACCATACCTGAAAGTGTTGAAAACCGGTGAGGGGGGCTTTTACCGTTTGGACCACTTCCACGGGATTGGCGATGCGGATGGTGTCGTTGATGAAGACGGAATCGGTGACGATGTTGTTTTTGTACACGTACCGGTAGCGCTCGAGAAGGACGGTATCGGCTTTCTGACGGACGAAAACGGAATCGTAACGGTAAACGGAATCGCGGACAAGATGGTCGTGGTGATGGATTTTTACGGTTTCTGCCGGAATATGGCGTACCGATTTACAGGAGGGGAAAAGAAGGGACAGCCCCAGGAGGACTGCCATAACGCTTTTATTTTTCATTTTTTCGTTGTTTGCAAGGTAGCCTTCCGTGTTGTTTCCGGCCGGCGGTGCGGTAATTCGCAACTTGCATCGTTTCGTAAGGTTGACTGAGTTTGTGTGTTTAGAAAAGCAACGAGGGTCTGTATCTCTTCCTTGTTTTCGAAAAATTTCAAGAGCAACTGTTGCACTTCGGCAATGCTTTTTTCCTGCTGTTTCAGGTTTTCGAAAACGGATTTGGCTTCGACCAATACAATGCCGATGGCACCGGCAACCGAGAAATAGGGCATTTTGAACACGACACTTGCCACTACGTCGGTTATGGATAACATGATCATGAGGCCGAAATATCCCGTAAGCTTGGTGATGGTGCGCCGATAACCGAAACTGGTGCGGATTATTTTTAATTGCCGGGCACGCCTCACGCCGAAAAACAAGTCCACGATTACGGACAGGAAAACGCAGGTATACAGCACGGCCAAAACAGCGAAAAGCCCATCCAGATGGTTCCATTCTTTGGTTATTGCGGAAGAAAGAAAAAGTAATTTCATTTTTATCGATTTTTAAAGAATTATGCTAAAAGAAGGGTGCAAAAAGACATAAGATTGCCTTTATCTGAAGACGAATTTACTACTTAAAATATTGGTTTCTAATGGTTTAGTGCTTTATGCGCCTGTTTACACTGTCTTACTTCTTCCTTACTTCGCATTCAGATGAAATCGATGTTATTGCAAATTGATTTTTCTATGGATCAGACAGATTCCGAAGAGTTAGGGACGAAATAAAAGAAAAATTTTACCGATGCCATGTTGGAAAAAGCGCAGAAGAATAACGCTAAACCGGGTTTCGAATTCGGAAATTTGTTCGTAATTTTGCATAGGGATTGGGTCCAAGCTATAGTTTGGCGAAATCGGCGAGAAAGGTGAGTTTATAATAATGAATAGACCCGAAAAAGATATTTCACTGCGAACGGTAACGGTCATGCGCTACATTGTTCCTCTGCGTGAGGGGGGTTCGTTGCCGGCATTAGTAGAAGCGGATGACGGTTTTAAATATGTACTCAAATTCAGAGGTGCCGGGCACGGCGTGAAAATGTTGATTTCGGAATTGTTGGGAGGACTGATTGCGTCGCATCTTGGATTGCAACTCCCGGAGTTGGTTTTTGCGTATCTTGACGACGATTTCGGCAAGTCTGAAGGTGATGAAGAAATTCAAGATTTACTCAAAGCAAGTGAAGGTCTGAATTTGGGAATGCATTTCTTATCAGGGGCTTTGCCTTACGAGCCGTCGGTTAAAATCGATCCGTTACTTGCCTCGAAAATTGTATGGTTCGACGCTTTCACAACGAATGTCGACAGAACGGTTAAAAATCCCAATCTCTTGTTGTGGCACAGAGAGTTGTGGCTTATCGACAACGGCGATTCGTTTTACTTTCACCATTCGTGGAAAGATTTCGAAAAACATGCGCTCAGCCCTTTTTCTTACAGCAAGGATCACGTTTTGCTTCCTCAGGCAACGATGCTCGATGAGGCCGATGCGTTTGCCCATGCGGTGCTTTCGGATGATTTTTTCGGAGAAATTGTGCGCATGATCCCCGACGATTGGCTTCATTGGAAAGGTACGTCGGCATCGCCTGACAAAATCAGAGAGGTATATTTTGCGTTTCTCAAAACGCGATTTACTCATTCTTCAACCTTTGTAAACGCTGCAAAAAATGCCCGCTAACGACTTGAATCTCTTTCAGTATGCCGTAATTAGATTCGTGCCGAATATCGAGCGCGAAGAATTTGTGAACATCGGGTTGATCATGTATTCAAAGAAAGCCCGATACATTCGGATGGAATATCGGTTATGTGCCGAAAAACACAAATCGATTTGTCCGGCAGGTCCCGAGTACGAGGAAGTGGTGAGCATTCTTGCCAACATGAAGGAGATTTCATTGGGAAACCGCGAAGCAGGGCCGATTGCCGCACTCGATTTGCCGGAACGTTTCCGCTGGCTGACGGCAGTGCGGAGTACCGCTATACAGTCATCTCCTGCTCATCCGGGAAAAACGGATGATTTGGATGCCACTTTTGATCGGCTTTTCCACGAATTGGTGCTTTGACGCTGCTCCGCGTTTTTCAAAGAACAAAATATCCGGAAAAAACTCTTAGGAACGGTTATCATGATAATCGGTGCCGCGTTCATTATTTTGTTCGAATCTTAATTCAACCTTCAAATACAACCGTATGATTGAAAAAACTTCGCAGCGTAGTCGAACTTTCGAGTTCAGTCCAATTTCCGAGGTTAGTCGAACTTCCGACAAATTCCTGTTAACATCATTAAATCATCAAAAGTATACGCCGAATGAAAATTATCCTGTACATTTGTCGTGTTTCGCATTCTATCCACGTAACGAAGAAGAATAAGGATTGTGCCTACAGATAAGAAGAATATAAGCGGTTTTGTCTTGACCGGCGGCAAGAGTTCGCGGATGGGCTCCGATAAGGGGTTGATGCCGTTCGATCGTAAACCGTTGGTGCTGCATGCGCTGGAAACGCTCGACGAAGTCGCGGAGCAGGTTATGATCAGCGCCAATGATGCGGTGTATAGCCAATTTTCGCATCCGGTTGTGCCGGATGTGGTTCACGACATCGGACCTATGGGCGGTATCTACTCCTGCCTCAGGCAATCGGCAACGGAATTCAATATCTTTTTGCCATGCGATACTCCTTTTGTCCCGTCTGATCTGTTTATCTTGTTGTTGCAACATATCGGCGACCATCCATGTGCCGTGCCGGTGCACGACGGCAATAAAATGGAACCGCTTTGTGCGGTTTATCGAAAAAGTTGCCTGGAAACGTTTGCCGAATTCATTGAGAAAGGCTGCTACAAGGTGCACGATGCTCTCGCGCGGTTGGGTTATGCGGCAGTGAAGATTGACGAAACAACCCCGTTTTACGACAATCACTTGTTTTTCAACCTGAATACCCTACCCGATTACCATTATGCGCTTCAATATATCGAAAATCGCAAGAAACGAGAATCCTAAAAAAGCACCGGCGGCAATTGGCACTACTCCGGCAAAACCCCTGTTTCGAGCGGGGGTAGGTAAGGTAGTGTATGTGAGGACAACTTACCAAACTATATTCATTCGCAGGCTCCTCAGTTGTAGGTAAGGCAGTGTATGTGAGGACAACGGTCAATTTTACTTCTCTCCTTCGAAATAGGCAATAATTTCGCTTGCCAATGTTTCGACGTTACATTCGGATACATTGTAAATCGCCGAAGGATGCAGATCCCATTTGTTGATGACCTCATTCACACATTCCAGCCGTACCGACAGCACGATAAACAGTTGTTTTTCCAATGGAAGTGCGTTCAATTCGTCGTGCCAGCCGCCACCTTCGAGTTCCAATTTGCCGATTTCGTCGATCATCAACAAGTTGGCATCCATGGCTCGAGCAATGGCTTTTTGTCCCAACTCCAACCCGGCACTGTCAATTGAAAAAGCGCCGATTCGCAAGCCGGTGTCTTCGTCGTCTTTTCGCAACAAAGGCTGTTCTTCGCAGGTTGCAACGTTCACTGCCCGATAGCCGATGATCTCGCCGTTATCGCGGATTTTTTTGGTGTAAACGCCCCCCACTTCAAATCCCCGCTTTTTCAATTCCTGGGCAGTTTCCGACAGAAAACGCGTTTTACCGCTTCCTTTTTCTCCTGTAACAATCGCAACCGTGGCCTGTTGTCGCTGCCGTGTCCCGATTTCATGCATTCGATATTCGGCATACGACATGAATTTTCGAATAATGTCGATGGGGTGACTAAAAATCGTTTTCAGGTTGGGCACCAATGCAATCATGTTGGGCAAACTTTCGGTTGACAAATCGAGTGCGGTATAAAGCGAGAGAAGCGATTTTCGTTGGAACATTTTTTTGATTTTCGGACTATACAGTTCTGTGCCGATGACGGAAAAGCCGATTACGACGACAATGGCGCGTACATTCATTTCGATGCCGATCAGTGTTCCTTCACCTAACGATACCCCGCCTTGAAACTGCGAAAAAGCCACAGCGGCAATCACCGTAATAAGGAAAAACGAAAGCCACAGGCGGGGTCGCGCCAGACGACGCAATGCTACTTTGTAGTGCATGATCCAGCTGGCAATAACGGCAATGCTCATGCCGAACCAATATCCGGCGGGTATGAAGTTGGCCGTAACAAGTACGGCACCGACAGCCAACAAATCGAAAATCAGCCAAATGGTGGAGAAGGGGAAATGCGAATATTTGGGAATTAGCGTGACGGGTGGGTTGTTTTTATCGTCCATCGGTTGCGGCATCAAATCGGCCGATTCGATTCGTTTTCCCATGGAAATACCGGCAATGGCCGTACCCAGTCCCAACAAAATATAGATGATCAACAACCATACGATGGGAGCCCAAACCATATCGATATCGGTATGCAGTTGTTTTTGAGCGTAAAGCATGATGCTTTCGTAGAGTTTCACCAAATTGTATCCGTAAGCGATTACTTTGCCGATAATGGCCTGGACTAAATTCCAGGACATGGCCAGAATGGCGCCGATTGCCAATCCGATATGGTTTTTCCCGAACAAGGTGACCGACGCTTCGAGCAGGAGTGCTTCAGTGAAGATGGCAATCATCGGCCCGAAAATCACCGCGCTGGGCGACATGGTTTTCAGCAAAGCACAGATTACGCCGGCACGCCAAAACAATCCCTTTTCTTTCCAACGGTAGCTTGCCGATATGAGAATGATCAATCCGATAGCGGTAAGGATATGGCCGCTGAGCGGCACCCTGAGGTTGTGCAGAAAACTGCCCCATACAATTTCCACCGATGCCCACATGGAACCCATGATGGATGCTTTGATCCATTGTTCATTCAGCGGTGCTTTTGCTGTTTCCGTTGTTTCCGTTGTTTTCACGCTCATCGGTTGGTGTAAAGGGTGAAGTTTTTTAATTCAATTGAAAAACCAGTTTGGTAAAATAGTTTCTTCCCGCTTCGGGATAACCTTCGGCATAGGCATAATTGGTGTCAAAAAGATTTTTCAGCCCCATGTAAAGCGTCAAGTGTTTCCACGAAAGCGAGCCCTGCAGGTTGAACAGATGAAATTCGTCGGCCGTAATGCCGTAGGAACGGCTGTATCGGCGGGAATAGTATTCATGGGTAATGCTTGCTTTTGCCCAACTTGCGGGTTGATACGACAAATTGCTCCACACCTTGTGTTTTGGAACATCCGTAAACCGTAAATCGGGGTCCGATATGTTTTTTTGAATGATAAAGGAATAGGAGGAAGTCAGATCGAGATTTTTCAGGATCGTATAGTGCAAACTTGCATCACATCCCCTAAAACGGGCTTTCCCCGCATTCTGTATTTGTGTGAGATTTCCTTCAACATCGTTCACCAATTGAATAACATCGTGCAAGCGAATAGCATATACCGAACCGTTGAACGCCAGATTTTTCAGGATCTCGTATTGAAACGAAACATCGAAATGGGTGGCTTTCTCGGGTTGCAAATCGGGGTTGGGAAGCCCCTGCCCCATCTTGTACGAATACCGTTCTTTAAGGGTGGCGAACCGTGTTTTTTGCGCTACGTAGGCAGACATCGAAAAGTTGTCGGCGGCTGTCCAGTTGGCCGATAGTTGCGTATTTACCGCCTGATGTGAGTTTTCGGGAAACGCGGTTATCCCTTCGTTTGTAACCTGATCTTCGGCTTTCAGACTTTTTTGTCGATTGTAGGATAATCCTCCGGTCAATGCCCATTTTTCGTTTATCGTATACCGATCGTCCAACCCCATGCTCCACACAAAATCGCTGTTGGTGAGCTGCGGACTTCCTTCGTTGTGCGATTTGTGTTCGTTTCGATTCATCTGAATCGAAAAATTCAACTGATTGTCGGCGATGGAGGTATTCGATAAAATCACATTCCCGCCAACGTTTCGATCGTTGTATATGCTGGTAAAAGCGTATTTCTTGTTCTGCGTAGTGTACGACTGATCGTCGTAGCTTTCCATTACGTTGTAAAACTTATCGGCATAAATACTTGTCTTAACGTAGTTGTTCGTGTTTATGCTGTTTTTCGAAATAAAATACAGACTTTGCCTTTCCCACACGGGCCATTGCCAAAATCGGGCAGATTGCTTGTCGTCACTGCCGCTGTATGGCGGATTCCCTTTTGCGTTGTTCTGATATTGGTAGTTAAGGGTAAACTCTTGACCGGGAGCGGCTAAGTATCCGATTTTCAGGTTTACTTTCTGAAAATCGGAGTACGAATTGTCTCTCCTCCTGTCGGACTGATACGTAGTGGGTTGGTAGCTGTGCGATAGCGTAAAATATTCGGTATGACGCTCGTAATAGCTTGCCTGGGCGAAGAATTTATCCCTTCGGCTTCCTGCGTTTACTCCATATTCATACGTGTTGCCGCTCGCCAGACCGGTTATAGCCCGGACATTGATGTTGTCGGTAGGTTGAAAACTCACCAGATTGATGCTTCCGCCAATGGTGTTGGGTCCCAACGACATGGGTGTAAGGCCTTTTGTAAGCGAAACCTGCGCATAATCGAACGTGGTGAGGTGTCCCAAATCGATGTCTCCGTCGTAAGGCATCTGGAGGGGAATTCCGTCCACGAAAACGGGAATGCCGCGGATATCGAATCCGCGCACCAGGATTGTCGGCTCGAAACGTCCGCCCATATGGGCATATATCACCGACGGGATCGATCGCAACGCTTCACTCACGTTCGTGTTGTTCATCTGCAGATTGAAATCTTGACTGACCGTATTATCCGATCTTGGTGCAAGCACAATGACTTCACCCAATTCAAACGTGTTTGAGATTTTGGTTGTGTCGATCTCTTCGGCCTTTGCAGAAAAAAACAGTAAACAGATAAACAGTACTATTGGGTTTGTTCGTTTCATTATTCCACACGTTACCGAATAAAATCCAATCCGGTTCGTCTCGTTTTTTTCTTGACGGGCGGAATGTAGTACACGTTCGGATTTGTTCCCAGTTGCGGATGAAGTGTTTCAACGGGATTCTCGCGAATAAGTTTCGAGACGTCGCTGTCTTCATCGTTCAGATCGCCAAAGTAGCGGGCTCTTTCGGGACAAACATCGATACAGAACGGATTCAGTCCCCGGTCGATGCGTTCTACACAGAAGGTGCATTTTTCAACCACTCCCTGATAGCGGGGTGTTACCTCATCCGATCCCAGCTGAACATCGCAATGTTCATATCGAGGTTCTTCAATATTGGCAATGCGCACTCCATACGGACAAGCTTGAACACACGCCCTGCATCCGATGCATTTATCGTAATCGATCAAAACCAAATTGTCTTCTTCTCTCCGGTAAGAAGCTCCCGTTGGGCATACATCCACGCAGATCGGATTTTCGCAATTCTGACAATTCAACGGAATGGAATAACGCATAGGGTGTTTGTACGTACCTCCGGCTGTATCGATATGATCGCCGCCAACCGTGATCACCCTGTTCCACCACAAACCATCGGCCAGATTGTTTTTAATTTTGCAACCTACCGCACAGGTTTGACATCCCACGCAACGGGTAAGGTCGATAACCATTCCCCAGCGTTTTTTCTTTTTCTTATCGTTATTTTCCATAGCTGTTATCCTTTCCATTTTTCAACTTCCACCAGGGCATCGAAAAACGACATGCCGTAGTGAACCGTATTAATATGATTTTTTGTAAGTTCCTGATATCCTCCTTCTTTAAACTGATGACGCTGCCAACCTTTGGGAATGGCGGCTCCGCCGTCGTTGATGGAGTCGTCCACTATCAGGCGTACCACGCAATGGCCGCGATCGTTGAATACGCGGACGTAATCGCCGTCCTTAAGCCCTCGTTTCTCGCTTTCGCGACGATTGAGATAAACCACCGGCTCGGGATCGATTTCACGCAGTGCGGCCACCTCATAAAATGTGGTGTGCACCCGCCACTTGGTATGCAGTGTACTCAGTGCCAACGGATATTTTTTGATGAGTGGATTGTCGAACCACGCTTCAGCCGGCGGTTCGAAATGCGGCAACGGATTATGTCCCTCGTTCACCGGCAATTGCAGTGCCGGCATAGTTTTCGGGTAAACGGTTGCCACTCCTTCGGAGTAAAATTCGGCACGACCGGTGCGGGTGTAAAACACGCCGTCGGCAAACGGAACGGAATGAGGATCGGAGAGTCGCGCGATGCCTTTTTCTCTGAATTCTTTCAGAATTTCCTCCTTCCTGTCCCCAAAAAGATTTCCCAGCACGTCGAGAATGCTTTCTATTTGGTCTTTGGCTTCTCCTTGGAAATATTCGCCATATCCCATTTTCTGCGCCAACAGTTTGAAAATCTCCCAATCGCCCTTGCTTTCGCCCATAGGTTCGATGGCTTTTTCCATCCGCATCACATACGGATGAAGTCCGCCGACGATATCGTCGTTTTCGAACCAGCTGGTGCAGGGCAGGAACAAATCGGCATGACGCGCCGTATCGGTCATGACCATATCGATGCAGCAGATGAAATCGAGTTTCTCTTCACTGAACATCTCCTCGATCGTTACCTTTTGTTCGGCGTGATTGCTTACAACGTTTCCCGTAGTTAAAACCAATCCTTTGATAGGCCAGTCTTTCGAAACGGGTGTTTTGGCAGTTGGACCCGCAAGAGGATTGCCGGGATCTTTGGGTTCCCACATATCCACTTTTCCGGTGAGAACGGCTTGCTGCAACAGCACGAAATTGAGCAGTTCGGCTTGCGTTCCCGATGGAGCTGTCCAGGGTCCCATCACAGCATCCGATATCGTATATTGTATGGCGCTTTGCCCCATTGTTCCGAGTGGAGATGCACCTTTTTTGCCGATTTGTCCGGTAATTGCACCGAGCGTGGCAATTCCTCTGCCCACCTGATCGGCATTGTCCCATCGATCTATTCCGAATCCGGGATATATGGTCGAAGGTGTATTGGTGGCATAAATTCGGGCTATTTCTATAATTTTTTCCGCCGGAACGGTTGTTATTCTTTCGGCTTCGGCAGGTTTGAATTTGTCGGCTTCTTCCTTCAGCATTTGCAGGGCGGTTTTCACCTGCAAGGTATTGCCGTTGTGCAGCTTAACGTCGAAAGTTCCCAGTAATTCGGGGCGGGTAACCGATTCGATCGGTTTAATTTCTCCCGATTCCGAATCCACGACCACATATCCGGCTTGATCGCTTCCGTCGATATCGTTCTGCCGGAGGAACAATCCGTTGTCCTGACGCACGAGGAAAGGAGCTACCGTATGTTGAATACAGTAATCGCTGTCGATCAGGTTTTCTTCGATGATTACCTGTATCATCGACAGTGCAAGTACCGAATCCGATCCCGGTCTGATTCTGACCCATTCGTGCGATTTTGCCGCTGTCTCACTGTAACGGGGATCGATACAAATTAGTTTTGCTCCGTTTTCCATTGCATCGAGCACAAAGTGCCAGTTATGCACCTGCGAATCGGTAATGTTCGTTCCCCAAAAGATAAGGGTTTTGGCATAACTTAAATCTTTCGGTTCCGGCCCCAAAAAGAGGGATGCCATACCGCCTGCCAGATTGGCCACTACTTGCGACATACCCGTAGGCATTCCGAAATCGACACCATCCACCACAACCGTTCCCTCAAAAAGGTTGGCAAAGCGTTTGATGGCACCCGGCATGCCGCCGTTGATGGCGGCGTAGCTGCCCGACCAGGGAATAAATGCAACGGCTTTCGATCCGTATTTTTCGCGAATCCGGTTGAGATTGGTCGAGAGGATATCGATGGCCTCGTCCCAGGTAATCTGTTCGAATTTGTTTTCGCCGCGCTTGCCCACACGTTTCATCGGGTGAAGAATGCGCTCTTTGCTGTTAACGCGCTGCGGATGCGAAAGCCCCCGCAGGCAAATGCGATTGTAGGAAGGATCGGGAAAAGGAGCAGCCGATGTTTGAACCAGTTTGCCATCACGAACGTGTGCATATAAACGACAGTTCATCCAACAGTTGGGAACACATGCCGAAAACTTTTTTATTTCTTCACTCATAATTGTAATTCTTTCATGCTGTTATACCAAAGGTGAAACACGTAAACCTGCAAGCAACTGGCTGTATCGGAAGGTAAAGCTTCCGAGAACGGTGCAGACTCCGATCCACATCATGCTTGAGGCGGGGAAAATGCTGTTCGTGAGCATCACGGCAAGCATGGCGATGGGCAGGAGCAATCCCGCGATTTGCGAAAACCAAAACCAGCCCGATGCTTTTCCTTTCAACAGGCAGTTGATAGATGCCTTGATACACGGATTTTGCACACTGTTGCGTTCGAATAAATACACCAATACCGACACAAGCGTGATGCAAAGCGTGGCAATAAATGCGATGTAGAACGATGAAGGAAGCACTTCTCCGTTGGCCGTAACCATCCACCCGATAAGCCCGAAACTGCTGGTAAGTGCATATTCGAAAAACAAAATCGGAGTGAAAATGCTGTTCCAAAAAGGAATGTTGCGCGAATAGAAGAGCACGAATCCCGGATAAATCATGATGACGATAGCGAAGAAAACGGCCAACACGATAAATATCCTGCTTACGATATCGGCTTGCAAAAACACGGCGTCTGTCCACGGCAAGGAAGGTATCAATCCGGGCAGAACATACAGTACGCCAATTCCCAAAAACACAAAATCGGAAATGGCTCCTCGCGAAATCCATGCATTTTTGGGTTTGAGAAGCGAGTTCAAAAACCGAAACGGTTTCCCAAGGTCGAGAATCAAAATCAAACCGCCGACGGCTACCAGAACCAATCCGACGATATCGATGGCATTCATCCCCAAAAAAAGGCCGCCACCGCTGATGCCGAAAAATTGGCGCAGACAAAAAATGCCGCTTCCAATGCCCATTGCCCAAAACCACAGCGCATGCCATACACGCCAATGTGTTTGCGGAACATAGTGTAGAGCAAACCTGTCAACAGGGTGCTCTTTTTCAATAATGCTTGGTGTAATTGTCCACATAGTATTACCTTTATTATAATCGTTCTTATCGTATTAAATTAAACAGAAATTGAAGCAAAAAACATTAACCGGAAAATATCTCTCTATTGCATCTCTCTGCATCGAATTCCCTACCGATTTTCAAAGATAAAAAATACATTGGAATTACCAAGCAAAATAGTGATGATTCAACGCTGAAATGATCGTTATTTTCGTTTGCACACAAAAAAATCCCCGTGAACATCACATTCACAGGGATTGAATCGTAGTTATAGAGGTTTGATGGAAGGATTATTTCACTTCTTCGAAATCGACATCCGTTACATCATCGCTGCCTTTGTCGCTGCTTCCGCTCTGCGATTGACCTCCGCCTTGTGTACCGCCGCCATACTGCTGACCACCTGCGGCTCCTGCAGCATTAGTAGCATTGTACATCTCTTGCGAAGCGGCCTGGAATGCGGCATTCAGTTCGTTTGTGGCTCTGTCGATTTCATCCAGGTTCTGCGCTTTATGAGCTTCTTTCAGCCTGTTGAGAGCAGCTTCAATTGGACCTTTCTTATCGGCCGGTATCTTGTCGCCCAAATCTTTCAACTGTTTCTCCGTCTGGAAAATCAAGGCATCGGCTTGATTCAGCTTATCCACACGTTCTTTCTCTTTTCTGTCGGCTTCGGCATTGATGGCTGCTTCTTCCTTCATCCGCTTGATTTCTTCTTCAGTCAGACCCGAAGAAGCCTCGATGCGGATATGCTGTTCTTTACCCGTAGCCTTATCTTTTGCCGTCACATTCAAGATACCGTTGGCATCGATATCGAAGGTAACTTCAATCTGCGGTATTCCTCGTGGGGCAGGCGGTATTCCGTCCAGCGTGAACACGCCGATCTGTTTATTGTCGCGCGCCATTGGACGTTCTCCCTGCAACACATTGATCTGAACCGACGATTGATTATCGGCCGCCGTTGAGAAAATCTCGCTCTTGCGGGTAGGTATGGTCGTATTGGCTTCGATCAACTTGGTCATTACCCCACCCAATGTTTCGATACCCAGCGAAAGCGGAGTAACATCGAGCAGCAACACATCTTTGATTTCGCCCGACAAAATGGCACCTTGAATGGCAGCACCTATGGCAACTACCTCATCGGGATTCACACTCTTGTTTGGAGTCTTGCCGAAAAACTTCTCAACCAGTGCCTGAACGGCCGGAATACGGGTCGATCCACCTACCAATATTACTTCGTTTATTTCGGATGCACTCAAACCCGCATCTCTCAAGGCAAGTCTGCACGGCTCTATACAACGTTGCAGCAGATCGTCGATCAGTTGTTCGAATTTGGCACGGGTAAGCGTTTTCACCAAGTGTTTGGGAATTCCGTTAACCGGCATAATATAGGGCAGATTGATTTCGGTGGTTGTTGCGCTTGACAGTTCGATTTTGGCTTTTTCCGCAGCTTCTTTCAACCGCTGCAATGCCATCGGGTCTTTACGCAGATCCACCCCTTCTTCTTTCTTGAATTCTTCTGCCAACCAGTCGATGATGCGTTGGTCAAAATCGTCGCCACCCAAATGGGTATCGCCGTTGGTCGATTTTACTTCAAAAACGCCGTCTCCCAACTCCAATACAGAGATATCGAACGTACCTCCTCCAAGGTCGAACACGGCAATCTTGAGGTCTTTGCTCTTTTTATCCAACCCATACGCCAAAGCGGCAGCTGTAGGTTCGTTTACGATACGGCGCACATTCAATCCGGCAATTTCGCCCGCCTCTTTGGTGGCTTGACGTTGCGAATCGTTAAAATAAGCCGGCACCGTAATCACGGCATCAGTAACTTTGGTTCCCAAATAATCCTCGGCAGTCTGCTTCATCTTTTGAAGAATCATGGCCGAAATTTCCTGTGGCGTGTACAAATGCCCGTCGATATCTACGCGCGGCGTATTGTTCTCGCCTCTCACTACCTTGTAGGGTACCTGCGAAATTTCGTTCAACACCTCATCATACTTGCGACCCATGAAACGTTTGATGGACGATACGGTTCGTGTCGGGTTTATAATAGCCTGACGTTTTGCGGGATCGCCAACTTTCCGCTCTCCGTTGTCCAAAAAAGCCACTACCGATGGTGTGGTTCGTTTTCCTTCGTTGTTGGGGATAACAACAGGGTCATTTCCTTCCATTACGGCAACACAGGAATTGGTTGTACCTAAGTCTATTCCGATTATCTTTCCCATAACTCGTATTTTTTATAAATTGATTTCATTTTTTATTCCACACTATCTTTCTCAAATGATATGCCAAACGCAAAACAGACGGTTTTTATGACATAATGTCGGATTTAAAGAAATTTTTAGTTTCATCCCTTCCATCATCCGTAAAAATAGCTATATTTGAACTTTTAAAATCTGTTAGCATTATGTTTACTTCCGAAGATCTGCTTCAATTAAAAGAAAGGGGGCTCACTGAAGAAGATGTGCTCACCCAGTTGACATATTTCAAAGAAGGATTTCCTGCGTTGTGTGTTGTATCGGCAGCTACTGTGGGAAACGGCATCATGCGTATCGGCGATGACGACCAAGCCGCCTATATCGAAGCATGGAATCGATACTGTCAACGCAATTGCACCATCGTGAAGTTTGTGCCGGCATCGGGTGCCGCCAGCCGCATGTTTAAAGATTTGTTTGCCTTTCTCGATGCCGATTACGATGAACCGCGCACGGATTTCGAGAAAAGGTTTTTTTCGGAAATCGAAAAATTTGCGTTCTACGATGCCCTGAATGCCTGCTGCCTCACCCATTACGACAAGAATATTCCCGGACTCCTATCCCTCGGCAAATACAAAGCCATTGTGCGTGCGCTGCTTTTGCCCGAAGGAATGAACTACGGCAGCCTGCCAAAAGGGTTGCTCTTGTTTCACAAATACCCTGACGGGAATCGTACCCCGACCGAGGAACACATGGTTGAAAGTGCCTATTATGCCAAAGACAGAAACGGCCGGGCCGTGCTGCATTTCACGGTTTCGCCCGAACATCGAGGATTGTTCGAAAAACTGACAGCCGAGAAAAGCCTGCTATACGGACAGCGCCTAAACACCCGATACGATATTTCGTTCAGCATTCAGAAACCTTCTACCGACACCATTGCCGTCGATATGAACAACGAGCCTTTCCGCGACGAGAACGGCCGGTTGGTGTTCCGCCCGGGTGGTCACGGTGCACTCATCGAGAACCTCGACGCCATTGAGGCCGACGTCATTTTCATCAAAAACATCGACAACGTAGTGCCCGACAGGCTTAAGGACAACGAAACACGATACAAGAAACTGCTCGCCGGGGTGTTGGTGAAAATGCAGGAGCGCGCTTTTCGGTATATGGAAAAACTGGAATCGGGCAACGCAACAACTGACGATTTGTCGGAAATGCTGCGTTTTACCGAAAACGAACTCTGCATACGCCACGAGGACATATCGCTCGATTCGGAGCAGGAACTGCGCAACTATCTCGTGCGCAAGCTCAACCGTCCTTTCCGTGTGTGCGGTATGGTAAAAAATCAGGGCGAACCGGGCGGTGGTCCGTTCATCGTCAAAAATCCCGACGGCACGGCCTCGCCGCAGATTTTGGAAAGTTCGCAAATCAACCCCGACGATCCCGTGGCCATGAATGCTTTTCGCAACGGCACGCATTTCAATCCGGTAGATTTGGTTTGCAGCGTGAAAAACCACAAAGGCGAGAAATACCGCTTGCCCGACTATGTCGACCGCAATACGGGTTTCATCTCCATCAAGTCGAAAAACGGCCGTGAACTGAAGGCGCTGGAGCATCCCGGCCTCTGGAACGGCGGAATGAGCGACTGGAACACCGTTTTCGTGGAAGTGCCCGTCAGCACGTTCAATCCCGTTAAAACGGTGATTGATCTTCTGCGCCCCGAACATCAATAAACAAGCATCAAACCGGGAGGATGAACAAAAAAGCTTCACAGGAGCGAACCAATGCCCTCAGATTCATCATTCTAATGGGGATAGTAAGCCTCTTGGGAGATATTGTATATGAAGGTGCTCGGGGCGTCACCGGTCCCTACCTGGCTCTGCTGGGAGCAAGCGCAACAACGGTTGGATTAATCGGCGGATTAGGTGAGTTCATCGGCTATGCACTTCGACTTTTTTCCGGCTTCATTGCCGACCGTACCAAAGCATACTGGCTCTTTACCTTCATGGGTTACGGGCTTCTCATCGCCATTCCTCTTCTCGCTTTTACCAACAATTGGCAGTTGGCGGCACTGCTTATCGTTTTGGAAAGAGTCGGCAAGGCCTTTCGTTCGCCCGCTCGCGATACCATTCTCTCCTACGCCACAAAAGAAGTGGGGAGAGGATTCGGTTTTGGTCTCCATGAAGCATTGGATCAAATCGGTGCCATCATCGGACCTCTCATCTTTTCTGTAATCCTCTTTGCCGGAGGCAACTATCGCTCGGGTTTTTCCGTCCTGTGGATACCGGCACTGATAGTAATGGTCATTCTGTATGTGGCCAGAAACCGGTTACCTCACCCCGAAAAATTGGAAAGTGCCACGGAAACCGGCACAAAAAACAACCCCGTTTTTTCAAAGATTTTTATTCTTTACTCGTTATTTACTTTCTTTGCCGTAGCCGGATTTGCCAATTTCCCGCTCATCTCCTACCACCTTAAAATAAAGGCTATCGTGAGCGATGCCCAAATCCCTGCGCTGTTTGCTTTAGCTATGGGAGTGGATGCTCTGACGGCATTAATAATAGGAAAGGCTTACGACCGTGTGGGACTAAAAACGCTGATGATCATCCCTCTCTTTTCGGTTTTCATCCCTTTCTTAACTTTCAGCAACAGGCTCGTTTTCGTGATTATCGGAATCATTTTATGGGGAATTGTTCTTGGTGTTCATGAAACGATCATGAGGGCAGCTGTTGCCGACCTCACCGCGATCAGTCGTCGGGGATCGGCTTATGGAATTTTCAACACCATCTACGGACTCTCGTGGATGTTGGGAGGTGCCTTAATGGGAATACTTTACGAACATTCGGTATCCTCTTTGATTTTACTGGCAGCCCTGTTCGAGTTGATCGCGATCCCCTTTTTCCTGATTTTGGCAAAAGAACTCAAGACCCGCTGAAACCACTTCCGGCAAAGGCACTATCCTAATTGGATTACGAAATTAGAGATCATAACCTCAAATCGAAGAAAAATAATACCGACGAATCCTTTCTTACTCAAATTGTGAAGTTTCGCCCTGTTGTTGATGTTTTTCTCATTAATGATCGCTATCTTTACAGAATCAAATATCGAAAAATGCTGAACGAATACCTCAACGCCATACAAAAAACCCTAGAGCGGGGAGATGCAAGAGAAGAAAGCTATTATGGCCATCTGAAGGATTTGATTCTCGCCTTCGCAAGAGAAAACAACCTCCGCCAAACAGATATCACCGTTCTGCCAAAACAAACGGAAGCCGGAAATCCAGATTTCCGTATTTGGGACGGCAAAAATCACATCACGGGATACATCGAAGCGAAAGACCCTTCGATTTCCAACCTCAACAGGATTGAGGAATCGGAACAGCTAAAACGATACCGCAACACGTTTCCCAACGTAATTCTTACCAATTTTTACGAGTTCAGACTCTACCGAGACGGTGAGTTGATAAAACACGTTTCCATCGGCAGACCTTCCTTGGCAAAAAAACTGAAAACCCCTCTTCCGCCCGAAAACGAAACGGAGTTTTTCGATTTACTCGATACGTTCTTTTCCTTTTCACTCCCAAGGGTTCACAGCGCCAAAACATTGGCTTCGGAACTGGCTAAGCGCACCCGATTTTTGCGCGACGAAGTCATCAGTATAGAAATGGCCGAAGAAGAGAAAAAAGGACAAAAAGCCATCCTCGGATTTTACGAGGCTTTCAAAACTTATCTGATTGCCACACTGACCAAACAAACCTTTGCCGACTTGTATGCGCAGACCATAACCTATGGATTGTTCGCAGCACGTACCCGCTCAAACGGCGAGTTCAACAGGGAATTAGCTTTCAAATTCATTCCCAACACTATCGGTATTCTGCGCGATGTTTTTCGTTTCATTTCGCTGGAAGATCCGCCGAAACCGTTACAAATCATCGTTGACGATATTGCTGAAATACTGCAGGTTACCAATGTCAATACGATATTGCAGGATTATTATCTCGAAGGAAAAGGCAGAGACCCCATCATTCACTTTTACGAAACTTTCCTTTCGGCTTACGATCCTTCAATCAGAGAAAAACGAGGTGTATATTATACTCCCGAGCCGGTTGTGAAGTATATCGTACACGCGATCAACAGTCTTCTCAAATCGCATTTCGATATCTCCGATGGCCTTGCGGGTAATAAAGTTACACTGCTCGATCCCGCCGCAGGTACACTCACATTTCCGGCCGAAGCCGTGAAAACGGCCGTGGATGAGTTTACCCGAAAATACGGTTCTGCCGGTAAAACCAATTTTATCAAAAACCAGATTCTCGAGAACTTTTATGCTTTCGAACTCATGATGGCTCCTTACGCCATCGGTCATCTGAAAATGAGTTTTCTTCTCGAAGAACTCGGTTACAGGTTGAATGACAACGAACGGTTTAAACTCTACCTTACCAACACACTGGAAATGGAGGAGCTCCGGCAAATTTCCATACCCGGACTGAGTTCGTTGAGCGAAGAAAGCCATTTGGCGGGCAAAGTAAAAAAAGAGAAACCCATTTTGGTGATACTCGGCAATCCACCCTACAGTGGACATTCTGAAAATCAGAACGATTGGACCGAAAAACTTCTTAAAGAAGACCTCGATGGTGTTAAAAGTTACTACAAGGTAAACGGCAAAACACTTGGAGAGAAAAATCCTAAATGGCTACAGGATGATTACGTCAAATTTATCCGTTTTGCCCAATGGAAAATCCACAAGGCCGGAGCAGGTATTGTCGGCATGATTACCAATCACAGTTATCTGGACAATCCCACTTTCAGGGGCATGCGACAAAGCCTGATGGATACATTCAACGAAATTTATATTCTCGACCTACATGGCAACAGCCTGAAAAAAGAAACTTCGCCTGAGGGTGGAAAAGACGAAAATGTTTTCGATATCCGTCAAGGCGTTGCCATAGCACTTTTCATCAAACAAAAAGACAAGCAAGGCTGCCGGGTTTTTCATCGGGATCTCTATGGACTGAGGGAGGAAAAATACGACTGGCTCAGCAATAACGTGTTGAACAAGCAACATTACACCGAAATCGAACCGGCCTCTCCCTGGTATTTTTTCGTTCCACGACGTACGGAAAACATTCGGCATTATTTAGAGTGGAAACGGATCGATGAAATTTTCCCCGTCAACAGCGTCGGTGTCGTCACAGGGCGAGACAAATTTGTTATCGACATCGATAAAAACAGCCTCATCAATCGCGTCAATCAACTCAGAAACAAGAATTTTTCGAACGAAATAATATCTCAAGCATACGACTTGAAAGACAAGCAAAATTGGAAATTATCAAAAGCAAGAGAAGAGTTGCAGCAAATCGATAATTGGCAGGGAACCATCGTGAAAATTCTTTATCGTCCCTTTGATATCAGATATCTATTCTATCACGAAACCGTTGTTGAACGAACAAGAAGGGATGTTATGCGTCACATGCTTCATGACAATATCGGAATAGTTGTTCCAAGACAAACTCAAACCGTTTTTAAGCATGCATTTATTTCTGAATATATTACAGAATTTAATTTAACCGGCACTGCAGGTAGCTATGGAAGCGGTTATCTTTTCCCGCTGTATTTATATGACATGCCGGAAAATAAATCCAAACGCTCATCGCATCTTCAAACGGTATTGCTCTTCGAACCAAACGAGAAATATCATACCCGAAAGCCCAATATCGACAAGAAATTGTACGAAACGTTAAACACAATATACAATAAAGAGCTCACACCCGAAGAAATTTTATACTATATTTACGGCATATTTTACAGCAATGTTTATCGCGAAAAATACGCAGAATTTTTGAAAATCGATTTTCCGCGCGTACCTTTTACGAAAGATTACGCGATATTTCGCAAAATATCGGTTTTGGGCAACCGATTGGCCGATTTGCACCTGATGAAAAGCAAAGAATTGGATAATCCTGTTTCGAAATATGAAGGGGAAGGGGATAACGACAAAATAGAAAAAACGGTTTACGATGAGCAGAAAAAGCGCATTTACATTAACGAAAGCAAATATTTTGACCACGTCTCGCCTGAGGTTTGGGCTTATTACATTGGCGGTTATCAAGTGTTGCATAAATATTTGAAAGACAGAAAAGGCAGGTTGATGGACGATCCCCGTCATTTTTGTCGAATCATTACCGCTTTAGCCAAAACGCAGGAAATTCAGGAACAACTTGACGAAATATATCCGGAAATCGAGAGTGACCTTCTGACCGAAGAGTTGCCTCGATAAAGTGAAAAATTTTCGTCGTTCTCAACATCAATCAACACGAATAATAATCGATAATACCTGATTTTATGAAACATTCTTTCATCGCAACTACTCAAGGATCGCTTGTCAGAGGCATCATTGCCTTGATTATAGGCGGATTGGCAGTTTTTATGCCGGATATCACCCTACAGAGTTTCGTGATCTGCATCGGCATACTGATTCTGGTCAGCGGATTGGCATCTCTTGTTTTTGCCGTTCGCAGCCGCGAAAAAATCACCAAAAACATCCTCATGGCCGATGCTGTCTTTAACCTCATTTTCGGATTGCTGTTCATTGCCTTGCCGGGCACAATGGTTAAAATTTTTGTCATTGCCATGGGTATCGGATTTCTGTTGATCGGCATATTTCAACTCATCGGCACATGGAGCATCCGACGCGAATACGGATGGTCGTGGATTTATTTCGCTATTTCCATGCTGATGATCATTGCAGGAATCATCTTGTTTACCAACCCTTTCACCAGCGCCGAAACCATTCTGATTTTCATCGGCATATTGTTGCTGATTTATGGTGTCGCGGAACTGTATATGGCATGGAAATTAAGCAAAAAACCGAAAATCTATGCCGATAATCAAATCGAAATAGAATAAGGAGAAAAAAATGACACGAATCAAAAAAAAAACGAAAAACCATGATAACCTACAAAACCTCAGGGAAAAGGAGCATTGATATGCTCATTAAAGCCGTTCTCGTGCTGACGCTGACCATCGGGATGCCGTTGGCGGGATGCAAAACCGTTAGAAAAGCCGAAAACGCCGCACAACAGCCGCCCAAAGTAAAACTGGTGAAAAACCAAGCCGAAGAAGAGGAAAAAGACTCCGTTGAATACGAATTGATCGTACTCGATCCGAAATTCGAATCGTGGCTGGCTACCCAACCCCCGGCTAATTACTACTCGCAGCAGTATTACGAAACGTGGAACCAACAGTACGTAACCGAATGGAATCACCGCCACAACAACCCGCAGCGCTACGGTAGTTTTTACGAGACGTATATCGACTACGATCCTCACATCGATTACGGCCTGGAACTCAATTACCGGCTGTATTACTATTTTCGGTTTATCGAGGATGAATACGGCATCGTGCTCGTTCAGCGAGGCCGGTAAAATCCATTAGTAAGGGTAATTTTGCGGCTTCACGATCGAAGTGCGGCACGCCTTCCCACGAATATCGAAGCGGTACGGTTAATTTTTTGTCTTTTTCACGATAGAAGGGCAACATACCTAGTCTGTTGCATAAATAGTATAATCAGTCACAGAAATAATTTTGCGGCTTCACAAATAGATGGGCAACATACCGGCTATATCGACGTATTACGTCTGCTTCATGCTTGCTCCTAGGCAGGGACAAAAACATCGGATGGTATGGGTTTAGGGTAAAAACCGGCTGCGTTTTTGCCCCGAAAACAGCAAAAAACAGGAGCAAGGATGGAGCGAGGATGGTGCAGCCTTGGTACGGCCTTGGTGCAGCCTCGGTATACCCCGATTTTGCCAATTAATCGGATTTCGAAATTTTCGATCGCCGAACCGGCAGGTGCTGCCGAAAATCACGTAACACAAGAGTGGAAAACGCAAAGAAACTGCAACACCGAACCGGCAGGTGCTGCCAAAAATCACGCAAAAACGATATTCGAGTACAAAAAGATAAAAAAGGTATATTTTTTGCTATCTTTGTTGTAAAACAAGCGAGAGTGTATGGCATATATAGATTATTACAAAGTATTGGGTGTTCCCAAAAACGCATCACAGGAAGAGATTAAGAAGGCTTATCGGAAATTGGCCCGCAAAATGCATCCCGATCTCAACCCCAACGATAAGGATGCGCACCGAAAATTTCAGGAAATCAACGAAGCTCACGAAGTGTTGAGCGACCCGGAAAAACGGGCAAAATACGATAAATACGGCGAGAACTGGAAACACGCCGAGGAGTTTGAAAAAGCGCAACAACAATATCAGCGGCAATATCAGCAGCAAGGTCAGTGGAGCGACTTCTTTGGCGGAGGCGGAGGAGAAGGCGGAAGCCGCACCTTCTACACGGAAGGCGATTTTTCGGATGACGATTTTTCGGACTTCTTCCATTCGATGTTCGGACGTGGATTTACGCAACGCCAAAGCAGTAGGAAGTTTAAAGGACCCGACTACGAGGCCGAATTGCACCTGACCCTGCGTGAGGCCATGCAGACGCATCAGCAAACCCTCAACGTAAACGGCAAAAACATCCGCATCACCGTTCCTGCCGGAGTGTCCAACGGACAAAAAATCAAGTTGGCCGGCTACGGAGGCCCCGGCGTTAACGGAGGTCCCAACGGCGATTTGTACATTACCTTTGTCGTGGAAGACGATCCCAATTTCAAACGACTGGGCGACGACCTCTACACCGAAGCCGAAGTGGATCTCTATACGGCCGTTCTTGGCGGAGAGATTACCATCAACACGCTGGATGGCAGTCTGTTGAAACTTAAAATCAAACCCGGCACTCAACCGGGCACCAAATTGCGGGTAAAGGGTAAAGGATTCCCGGTATATAAAAAGGAAGGGAAATTCGGCGATCTTTACGTAACCCTGAAAGTGAGAATTCCCGAAAATCTTTCTCCGAGAGAAAAAGAACTGTTTACCGAACTAGCTAAACTTAGAACACGATGAGTACGAACAAATTATTATACAACGAGTGCATCCGGATTTATAATGTGGAAAGCGCATTCATCGATTCGCTCAGCGAGTCGGGGTTGATCCACATCGTTTATCAGGACGAAGATAAATATATCGATTACGAGGAGCTTCCGAAATTGGAGCAGTTCCGACGTTGGTACTACGATATGGACATCAACATAGAAGGCATTGAGGCACTGTATTACTTGCTCGACAAGGTGAAAGCGCTTCAGGAAGAAATCAGGCAGTTGAGAAACGAATTGCACTTCTATAAATCGTTGTAAAATCGAAAGGATAATCTCCGACATTATTTCATATGCTCAAATCGCTTACCATTACCAACTATGCATTGATCGATTATCTGGACATGGATTTCGGACCCGGCTTCTCGGTCATCACCGGTGAAACCGGAGCAGGGAAATCCATCATTTTGGGGGCACTTTCGCTGGTGCTGGGTCAACGTGCCGAAAGCCGACACATCAAGCAGGGGGAAACCAAATGTACGGTTGAAAGCGTTTTCGACATTTCGAAATATGATCTCAAGTCGTTTTTTGAAGAGCACGACTGGATATACGACGAAAACGAATTGATCTTGCGTCGCGAGGTATGGTCGAACGGCAGATCGCGGGCGTTTGTGAACGATTCGCCCGTCTATCTCAACGATCTGAAAGAACTGGGAAACCGCCTCATCGATATCCATTCGCAGCATCAGAATCTTGCCCTTAACGATGAGCTTTTTCAATTGATAGTGATCGACTCGCTGGCACAAACGCAGGGGTTGCGCAACGCCTATGCCGAGGCCTATGCGGCATTTTGTTCTGCCGAAAAGCAGTTGAACAACCTGCGGGAGCTTTCCCAAAAAAACAAAGAGGAAGAGGATTACTTGCGGTTTCAGTTTCAGACACTGGCTGACGCCGCATTACAGCCCGAAGAGCAAGAAACCCTCGAGGCAGAACTGGAAGCCATTACCCATGCCGAAGAGATCAAATCGGCATTGTTTGCACTCACGTCGCTGCTTTCGGGAAACGAACAAAACGTGGAATCCATGCTGAAATCGGCATTGAACAGTGCCCGAAGCATACGGCATGTTTTCCCGAAAGCGGAGGATATTGCCGCACGCATCGAGTCGGCCTACATCGACCTGAAAGATGTGCGACAGGAAGCCGAAGCGCTTTTTGAAGAGGTGGACTTCAACCCCGAGCGTCAACAGTGGATTGAAGACCGGTTGAGTTTGATTTATGGTCTGGAGAAAAAACACGGCGTATCGGGTGTGCAAGCGCTTATCGACCTTCAACAGGAAATTGCCGCAAAGCTGAAAAACAGCGAATCGCTGGACGAGAAAATTGCCGCGCTGGAAAAAGAAGGGAAAGAAAAACGCGAGGATATGCTCGAAAAAGCCCGTCGATTGAGCGAAATACGGTGCGCCGCTGTTCCTTCCATCGAGAACCGCCTGATCGAAATGCTTGCCTACCTGGGCATACCCAATGCACGCTTCGAAATCCGCATAGCGGAAAAGACACAGCCCGACGAAACCGGAATAGACCGAATCCGGTTTTGGTTTTCGGCCAACAAGAATACCGAGCCGCAGCCCCTGGAACAAATTGCCTCGGGAGGCGAAATTTCGCGCCTGATGCTTTGCATAAAAGCCCTGATTGCAGGTGCAACGGCACTGCCCACGATTATTTTCGACGAAATAGATACCGGCACTTCCGGCGAAATGGCCGACAAAATGGGCTCCATCATGCAACAAATGGGCAGCGATATGCAGGTCATAGCCATCACCCACCTGCCCCAAATCGCTTCAAAGGGATATACCCACTATGTGGTTTACAAGGAAGAGAAAGACGAGGGCACCCATACGTACATGAAAAAACTTTCGGAAGAGGAACGTGTACCGGAAATTGCCCGAATGCTCAGTGGCGCCGAAACAACAGCAGAAGCAATTGAAAATGCAAAGGTTATGCTTGGTGTCAATGGTTGACGCCAACAACCGTCAATGACTAACATAATGAAAGAAAAAGAAATGATTTTCGGCATTCGTGCCGTCATCGAGGCTGCCGAAGCCGGAAAAGATATCGATAAAGTGCTGGTAAAACAGGGCTTGCAGGGTGAGCTGTACAACGAATTGCAGATCGTACTGCGCACACACGAAATTCCGATGCAAAAAGTGCCGGTGGAACGCATCAACCGCTTCACGCAAAAAAATCACCAAGGCGTCATTGCTTTTACATCGCCAATCACCTATCAGCGTTTGGATCAACTTGTTCCGCTGCTCTACGAACAAGGGAAAAATCCGTTTATCGTCGTATTGGACGGCATAACCGACGTGCGCAATTTCGGCGCCATTGCCCGTACGTGTGAAGTGGCGGGAGTGGATGCCATCGTCATTCCTTCGCGCGGTAGTGTTTCGGCAAATGCCGACGCCGTAAAAACCTCGGCCGGAGCATTGCACCGCATCCCGGTATGTAGGGAACAACATCTGAAAGAAGCGGTTGTCTATCTGAAAAACAGCGGAATAAAAGTGGTTGCTGCCAGCGAAAAAGCGGCAAGAAATTATACCGAATGCGATTTTTCGGTTCCTACGGCACTCGTGATGGGTTCGGAAGACAAAGGAGTTTCGACCGAAATTCTGCGCATCAGCGACGAGTTGGTCAGGATTCCGCAGTTTGGCACCATCGGATCGCTCAACGTGTCGGTGGCGGCAGGCATTCTGATTTATGAGGTAATCCGACAGCGTCAGGAAAAAGCAAAAAAAGAAAGGTAAAACGTTTAAAACACTCTTCGCATGAAAAAATCGATTGCTACACAAGAGGCTCCGGCAGCCATAGGTCCTTATTCACAGGCAGTTGAAACCAACGACTTGGTTTTTGTTTCGGGTCAACTGCCCATTGATCCTTCAACCGGTTCGATGGTGCCGGGCGAGATAAAAGAACAAACCGAACAGGTGTTTAAAAACATCAAGGCCATTTTGGCTGAAGCCGGTTTGACAATGGATCATATTGTAAAAACCACCGTATTTTTAGCCGACATGTCGCTTTTCAACGAAATGAATGCGGTATATGCCACCCAATTTACCGGAACATTCCCGGCACGTTCTGCTGTTGCCGTGAAAGCCATTCCCAAACAAGCATTGGTGGAAATTGAAGTTATTGCCGCAAAACATCTTTAACGATCAGGCACCCCTAGATTACGCACACCAACGTGAGGAAAATGGGAATGAAAGGTATTGCCGTTAAATGACGATTTTTATTCGAATACGGTCGGCACGATATCTTGTTCCGGTTCTTCCACCGGATCTTTCTTAACGATCAACGCACTGATTTCCCACAACAAATAGAGCGGGATGGTTACCACAAAAAGAGAGAAGGGGTCTCCCGAAGGCGTAATAAGAGCGGCGAGTACCAATGCTCCGACAATGGCATGTCGGCGATATTTTTTGAAGAAAGAACGGTAAATGAGCCCGAGATTAGACAGTAGCCAACACAACAGAGGGAGTTCGAAAACAACTCCCATAATCAGAATCAGCGTGTAGAAATTGCTCATGTAGGAATCGAGCGAAATCATATTCTCAATAGCTTCGCTCAATTCGAAGGTAATCAAAAAGCGGAAAATAAGGGGGAAAACAATAAAATAACCTACAAGGCATCCCAAAACAAACATCAATCCGCCAAAACCGAAGGCGGTTTTGATCCCTTTGATTTCATTTTCATAGAGAGCCGGACTGATGAATCTCCATATTTCATACAAAATATAAGGAATGGAAAAAAGAATGGCAAAAGCAAAAGAAGTTGAAATGTAGGTCATAAACTGCGTCGTCATGTTAATATTCAATATCTTGACATTAAAAGACTCCGCAGAAAAATCCGGCATAAAAGGAATATACTTACTTGCGTTTTCCAGGAAACGATACGTAACAAAATCGGAGGAACGAGGAGCCAAAATAACGGAATCGAATATTTTCGGCATGATAATCAGCCCCACAACGGTAAGAACGGCAACGGCTATAATAATTCGTATTAAAGTCCATCGGAATTCTTCAAGATGATCCCAAAAGGACATTTCTTTCTCACTCATCGATTTCTATTGTCCCTATAATTTTTTGTTTCCGATAAAAATATCCGAAAATATACGCGCAACCTCCTCCTCACCACGTCTGCGTTTCGCATATCAATGGAGAAAAATCGATACGCAAACATCGTATTGCGCGTATTTGGTACGTCCCTTTGTATATCAAGTGGAGGCGGTTTTACTATTTATTCTCGGTGGGATCGGATTTAATATCCTCCTCGATATCGTTCAGGCCTTTTTTGAAGCTGCGAATACCCTTTCCCAACCCACTCATAAATTCGGGAATTTTTTTACCTCCAAATAAAAGCAAAACAACCAAAACGATAATAGGTATTTCCCAACCGTTTAAATTAAAAAGTAATGGATTCATAAGTCTGCTGTTGCTAAATTGTTTAATTTGTTAATTGCTATTGCCTACAAAAATAGAATTAATTCTTTAAATGGACAATGAATTTAAGATAAAGTTTTAAAATGCAGGCTAAATAATTTTTATTTGATCCGCAAATCGATGTATATGGGCAGATGATCGCTGAAACCCCCTTTATAAACAGGTCCCATGTAGGTACGATAGGGTCGTTTCTTTCCGTTTTTATCTTCCTCCAACAAAAAATCGGCATTAAAAACCGTTGCTTCGTTGTTCTTCAGCGAAACGGAAGAAATTGTCGACAACATATTTCCACTCACGATAAACTGATCCAACACCTCCCAATGTCCCTGAAATTTATAGGTACCGAAATCGATTTCTTTCATGCGATGATAAAACAAGTTGTACAACCCCTTCTCGGTGATGGGATTGCTCACCTTTTGCGCACCGAGTATGCGCGAAAGACTTTTATCGTCGGGCTGATCGTTGAAATCGCCCATGATGACGATATAGGCTTTCCCTCGCAGACGAAACAAACTGTCGGTTTTGTTACGCAACAGCGCAGCTGCATCGCCGCGAGCCTGTTCACTTGCCAAACGGCCACCGCTGCGCGAAGGGAAATGGCAAACAAAAACATCGAGCGTATCGCCATTTATCAGTTGGCCTACGGCATGAAGAATATTGCGTGAGGGCCGGGCAGCAGGCTTGGAAAAATGAATGCGATATTCGTTCTTTTCGAGAAGGTTAAAGCGGTGGCGCTGATAAAGGAGCGCCACATCCATTCCCCGTTTGTCGGGCGAATCGGTAACGATATAATCGTAGCACTGCGCACGCAGGGGCGACTTTGTGGTGAGATCGAAAATCACCTTATTGTTCTCCACTTCGCACAATCCGACCAGTGCCGGCGACTGCATACCGCCGACAGCGGTTATCACGCGCGCAATGTTTTTCAGCTTTTCCCTATATTTCCATCCTGTCCAACGGCGTTTTCCTTCGGGAAGAAAATCCTCATCGTTTTTTGCGGGATCATCGAGCGTATCAAAAAGATTCTCCACATTATAAAACAAGATCCTGAAATTTTCCTGAGCCGAAGACCTCACACTCAGAAGAATCATCAACACACTCAAAACCACGGTTTCGACGGGTAAGCGAAAAAGGAGGTGACGAATGCGCATAGTCGATTGCACCGTTGCTTTATGCCGAAAGGTTTTCCAGTATTTTTACCAAGAAAGTCCACCATTTGGCAACGGAAGGAATATGCACTTTTTCGTTGGGTGAATGCACATCGGTCATGGTTGGGCCGATGGAAATCATATCCAAATAGGGATATTTTTTAAGGAAAAGGCCACACTCCAGTCCGGCATGAATGGCTTTGATTTCGGGCTCTTGGTTGAACAATTTTTTATACACCTCCACGGCTTGCTTCAATATTGCGGAATCGGGGTTGGGTTTCCATCCGGGATAACCTTCACCTTGACTTACTTCGGCACCGGCAAGACGAAATACCGAGGTCACCATGTTTGCCGCGTCTTCTTTGCTCGATTCTACCGAGCTGCGCTGACTAGTGACGACTTCAATCACCTGATTATCGAGCATCTTTACCGCAGCCAGATTGGTAGACGTTTCCACTAGACCGGGAATAGCGTAACTCATTCGCATCACGCCGTGCGGACAGGCATACAATGCAAGAATCAGATGCTCTGCCGTGTTGCCGTCAATAATCGCTGAGGGTAGCTCCACCGATTCGAGCAGCATGTTCAAATTCGGCTCCACCGCTTGATATTCTTCTTGAATTTCGGCAAGAAAAGTATTCAATTTCACGCGTACGTTTTCTTTGTATTTATCTTTTACGCCGGCTATGGCATACGCTTCACGCGGAATGGCATTATGCAGATTTCCGCCACCAATTTCGGCTAACGCCATTTTATACTTTTCGTCGAGGAAAGCATATAAAAACCGGGTCAATATTTTATTGGCATTGCCGAGGCCTTTATCGATATCGCTGCCCGAGTGCCCTCCGCGAAGGCCTTTCACCTGTACTTTAAACCAAAAATAACCCTCGGGAATTTCTTTGGGTTTGTAGGTAAAACGAGCACAGGTATTTTTCCCTCCGGCACAACCGATATAAATTTGACCTTCCTCCTCGGAATCCAGGTTCAACAAGATATTTCCGGTGAGAAAATTTTCTTCCAACAAATTGGCTCCCGTAAGCCCGGTCTCTTCGTCGACGGTAAAAAGGGCTTCGATTTTTCCGTGTGCCAGGTCTTTCGATGCCAATACAGCCAACGCTGCAGCGATACCTATGCCGTTGTCGGCACCCAAAGTAGTACCCTTGGCCTTTACCCACTCGCCATCGATAACCGTTTCGATGGGGTCGTTGTCGAAATCGTGAACCACATCGCTGTTTTTTTCGCATACCATATCCATGTGTGCTTGCAGAATGACGGTAGGGACATGTTCTTTCCCCGGTACAGCAGGCTTGGTGATCAACACGTTTCCCGCTTTATCCTGTTTGGCTTCGAGCTGATGTTTACGGGCAAAATCAAGTAAGTAGGCCCGAATTTTTTCTTCTTTTTTAGAAGGTCTGGGAATTTGGGTGATTTCATAAAAATAGCCCCAAACCTCTTTGGGATCCAATTCTTTAATCGTCATAATCGTTTATTTTTCGGTTAATTTGTATTTGCGCTAAAATCGCATCCACTTTTGGTTTAATGTGCTAAAAATACAAGAAAAGTTCCGTCCGACAAAAAAATAGCTCATTATAACCAAAAAAATATGGTTTAATTCTGCAATTACACTATCTTTGCGGTACAATTTAGCGAATAATTAAAAATAAAGATGATGTTAAAAACAATTCTTATGGGTGCCGCTTTACTTTTTATCGCTGTTTTATTCATGGGTGTGAAAGTTTTCTTCACCAAAGAAGGGAAATTTCCCGAGATTCACATTGGCGAAAATAAAGCTATGCAGGAAAGAGGAATCGGTTGTGCTACCTCGCAAGATGCACAAATGCGAGCTAAAGTAAGTCCTGTGGAACTTATGTTGAAATCGAATAACCATAAATAAAAATTGAAGGAATAATGAAGAATTCTTATTTTTATATAATTAATGGTGTATTGGCCGCCGGACTTATTGCGCTTTACATTTTGTTTTTTACTTCGCGACCTTCCTCCGGCGAAAAAATGCAAATACGGTTTAATCCTGCCGACTCTTCCTTTATATTGCCCGTTGCTTATGTTAATGTGGATTCGCTCTTAACCAATTATAATTTTGCTAAGGATCTGAATGAAGCATTGATGCGCAAAGAAGAAAGTTCAAGGGCAACGTTAAACCAAAAAGAAGCCCAGTTGAATTCGGCAGCTCAGGAATTTCAACGCAAATTGCAAAACAATGCCTTCTTAAGCCAGGAAAGGGCTGAACAGGAACAACAGCGCATTCTGAAAATGCAACAAGAATATCAACAGATTGCGCAAAAACTATCGCAAGAATTTGCAATCGAGCAACAAAAGCTGAACATTCAATTGGCCGATACCATTAAAACCAATCTTGTTGAATTTAATAAGGATAAGAATTACGAAATCATTTTCAGCAATACGGCATCCGACAATATCCTGTATGCCGATAAAAAATACGACATTACCCAAGAAGTCATACGTTTTCTGAACAACAAATACGGTCCGACGACCGTGGCTCCGGCTACAGAAAAAAAGAAATAAAATGGGCGTTTAACGCCATACCAAAAATGAGGTTCTTCCCTGAAAAAGAACCTCATTTTTTATTCGTACCTTTGTGATCGTTTATGAAACATTGGCCGGCATATCTTCAAAAACAGCGAAGCGAATATCTCCAACCGTCGCTTCCGGAAAGATTTTTGGCCGATATGGCGGTGGTCATACCGTGTTACGACGAATATGAGCTGAACTTCACCCTTGCCGACCTTACAGCCTGCGATCCTCCCGATACAAACACCATAGTGGTGGTGGTGATAAATTCGACGGTGAAATCGAGCAAAGAAGTAGTGGATCAAAACAGAAAAACGTATCGTGAAGTGCAGCAATTTTCCCAAACCTTCTCAACCGACCGCATGCTTTTTGTGCCGGTTATTGTTGAAAATCTTCCTAAAAAGCATGGTGGCGTGGGATTAGCCCGAAAAATCGGTATGGATTTGGCGGTCGATTATTTTTACAAAACGGGTAACCCTGAGGGAATACTCGTTTCGTTGGATGCCGATTGTACCGTTTCGAAAAATTATCTTCGGGATATTCACCGGGCTTTTCAAGACAAAAAGGTGTGCTGCAGCATCCACAATTTTCATCACCGGGTACAAAACAACGACGAAACTATCGAAAAAGCCATACGCGAGTATGAGGCTTATCTTCGGTATTTCGAAAAAGCGTTGAAATTTACCGGCTTTCCGTATTACTATCACACCATAGGGTCGGCTTTTGCTGTCACTGCCGATGCCTATGTACGTGCCGGAGGAATGGGAAGGCAGCAAGGAGGGGAAGATTTTTATTTCTTGCAAAAAATATTCCCGATGGGAAAAGTTGCCGTATTGGATGAGGTATTTGTATATCCGATGGCACGTTTCTCGGAAAGGGTGCCGTTTGGTACAGGTCCGGCATTGCAAAAAATCATCGCCGAACCCAACGGCCGAATCAACGTATATTCGATGGATGCTTTTGTGGCACTGAAAGAACTTTTCGACCGAATTGCACTATTTTTTAAACAACCCGAAAGGGAAGTTGAGAAACAAATCGAGCAACTGCACCCGTCTTTGCAAGAATTTATCCGGCGCAATCATATGCAGGACGCCATTTTGGACTGCAACGCCAACTGTGCCTCCATCGTTTCATTCCGCAAACGGTTTTTTCACCATTTCAATGCCTTTTTTATTATAAAATATCTTAATTTTGCACATCAAAGCTATTTTAATTTGGAAACGTTGGATACTTGCCGTAACAACTATTCAATATATATTGGAAATTAAGCCATAAAAACGTATTTTTGTATTCAAAATATAGTCGCCGGCTTTATTTATTCTAAATTCAACAATTGCATTTATGTTCGGATTAAACGGAGTAGAAATAGTAAGTGCCTTTCTGGTTCTGTTTGCCATTATCGACGTAACGGGATCGGTACCCATTTTTCTGAACTTGAGGAGCAATAACAAGATTATTCATCCTACCAAAGCGGCTCTTTATTCGTTTTTTATCTTACTCCTTTTTCTTTTTGTCGGGGAGGGGATTCTGAAATTGTTTCAGGTTGATGTATCCTCGTTTGCCGTTGCCGGGGCATTGGTCATTCTCATTATTTCCATCGAAATGATATTCGGGGTGGAAATCTTTAAAAACGATAATCCCGACGGCGATGGTTCTTCTACCCTGGTGCCTGTGGTTTTTCCGCTGATAGCAGGACCCGGAACATTTACTACCCTCATTTCCATGCGGGCAGAATACCATATCATCAACATCATTATAGCCGTTGCCCTCAATATGGCACTGGTTTACGCTGTGTTGCGCTACCTGGATGCCGTGAAAAAATTGATGGGAGTCAGCGGGGTTTACATCATTCGCAAATTTTTCGGTATCATCCTCATGGCCATTTCCATCCGCTTAATCACATCGAATATGCGTGCACTCATTGCTTCTTTTTCGTAGTTTTTCAATAAAAATAAGTACATTTGCGAAACAAAAAACAGATAAAAAAATAGTTCATTAATTTATAAAATCAAATCAACATGAGAATTGTAAGTATTTTAGGACGCGAAATTCTGGATTCGAGAGGAAATCCGACAGTTGAAGTAGATGTTTACACCGAATCGGGTGCATTTGGTCGTGCCGCTGTTCCTTCCGGGGCATCTACAGGCGAAAACGAAGCGTTGGAACTTCGCGACGGAGATAAAAAAAGATACGGTGGCAAAGGCGTTTTAAAAGCGGTGAAGAATGTCAACGAAGTAATTGCACCCGCATTAATCGGGATGAGCGCATTGGATCAACGCGGAATTGATGCCAAAATGTTGGAACTGGACGGAACCAAAACAAAATCCAATCTTGGTGCTAACGCCATTTTGGGTGTTTCGCTGGCAGTTGCCAAAGCTGCAGCCGATTATCTGGGACTGCCGCTGTATCGTTATATCGGCGGAGCAAATGCCTATGTACTGCCTGTTCCCATGATGAACATCATAAATGGCGGTTCGCATTCCGACGCTCCCATTGCATTTCAGGAATTCATGATTCGTCCGGTAGGCGCTCCTTCTTTCAGCGAAGGACTACGCATGGGTGCGGAAGTATTTCATGCCCTGAAGAAAGTTCTTCACGATAAAGGGTTGAGTACGGCTGTGGGTGATGAAGGCGGTTTTGCGCCCAATCTTGCCGGAGGTACCGAAGAAGCCCTCGATTCTATCCTCACTGCCATCCGCAACGCCGGTTACGAACCGGGCAAGGATGTCATGATCGGGCTGGACTGCGCTTCATCGGAATTCTACCAAGACGGCATTTACGATTATACGAAGTTTGAAGGCAATAAAGGCAAAAAAAGAACCTCTGCCGAACAGGTTGAGTACCTGGAACAACTGATCACAAAATATCCCATCGACTCTATTGAAGACGGTATGAGCGAAAACGATTGGGAAGGCTGGAAACTGCTTACCGATAAAATCGGCAGCAAATGTCAATTGGTGGGAGACGATTTGTTTGTCACCAATGTGGAATTCCTCGAAAAGGGGATCAAAATGGGTTGCGGAAACTCCATCCTCATTAAGGTAAACCAGATCGGGACGCTCACCGAAACGTTAAATGCCATCGAAATGGCTCAACGTCATGGTTACACCACCGTTACTTCTCACCGTTCGGGCGAAACCGAAGATGCAACCATTGCCGACATTGCCGTAGCCACCAATTCCGGTCAGATCAAAACAGGCTCGCTGAGCCGTTCGGACCGTATGGCCAAATACAACCAGTTGCTTCGTATCGAAGAAGAACTTGGCAACCGCGCGGTTTACGGTTACAAGAAAATCAGATAAAAAATCAGGGAGATTCGTTTTCCCTTATACAGACAAAAGACCACCGGCAAATCGGTGGTTTTTTGTTGCCCTTATCGAAAATCGCGTTCTTTAAAAAAGTTTAATAACTTACCTCTGCCCCATGCGAACTTTATGCCCCGGTAAGGCGTTGTCAAATAAACAACCTTATTTTTCTAAATCGACATCATAAAAAATACAACATATACAGAAAATAAAAAATGAACGAAATGAAAATAGCATTTATTGGAACTTATCCTCCCCGCCAGTGTGGCATTGGGACATTTACCCATAACCTTATAAAAGCAATTGTGCAAAATACCGCAAGTAAAAAAATTACCAAACATGCCATGGTAATTGCCCTTAACGAAGACGACGCAAAATATGAGTATCCCGAAGAGGTCAAATTCGTTATCCGGCAAAATCACCAACCCGATTACATCAATGCTGCCAAATTTATCAATTACAGCGATGCCGATGTATGTGTGCTTCAACACGAATTCGGTATTTTTGGCGGCGACGATGGGGTTTTTATTCTCCCCCTGCTACACCGACTCGAAATTCCCCTCATCGTGACATTCCATACCGTTTTGAAAGAACCCTCCTACACGCAGCGGGCTATTGTTGAAGAAATCGGGAAAAAAGCAGCACGTATTGTTGTAATGAGTAAGCGAGCGATTCATTTTTTGGAAGAAATCTATCATATTCCGCGCGAAAAAATTGCCCTCATTGAACACGGTGTGCCCGAATTTGAAAGAATGTCGCGCCAAACAGCCAAACACAAACACGGACTTACGGGTCGAAAAGTATTGCTGACTTTCGGTCTGCTGAGCCGCAACAAAGGAATCGAAACGGTAATAAACGCCCTTCCAAAGGTGGCGGAAAAACATCCCGATGTGCTTTATCTGGTGTTGGGTGCGACTCATCCCAATGTGTTAAAACACTCGGGAGAAGAATACCGCGACTACCTGCTGCGGCTTGTAAAAAAACTCAATCTCGAAAAAAATGTTTATTTCAACAACGAATTTGTCACCGAAGAACAACTGTTTGAATATCTTCAAGCGTGCGATATCTACATTACTCCCTATTTGAATGAAGCCCAAATTACCAGCGGAACGCTTACCTATGCCATCGGGGCAGGATGTGCCGTAGTGTCTACACCCTATTGGCATGCACAAGAATTACTCGATGAGGGAAGAGGACGATTGTTCGGATTTAAAAATTCGGACGAACTTGCCGAAATATTGCTCGAATTGTTTGAGGACGAAAAAAAATTACAGGAAATTCGTAAGCGAGCATACGAATACGGCAAAAAAATCCGCTGGCCTAAAATCGGGAAGAAGTACTTGTCTCTTTCGGCAGACGTAAAAGAAGACCGAAAAAAAGAAGAAAAATTAAACGAAAAACAGGTAATCGATCTTCGCTTGTTGCCCTCTTACACGCTGGAACACATTTGCAGACTGACGGATGATACGGGCATTGTTCAACATGCCAAGTACGGCATTCCCAACCTTAAAGAAGGGTATTGTGTGGACGATAACTCGCGAGCGTTGCTGATGACAACAATGGCTTATCGACAAACCAAAGACCGGGAAACGCTCTCTCTTATGCCTGTTTACCTGAGTTTTATTCACTATATGCAACTTGCTGACGGCAATTTCAGAAATTTTCTTAGTTTCAACAGACAGTATCTCGATGAAAAAGGTTCGGAAGATTCATTCGGAAGGACGGTCTGGGCACTGGGATACCTGCTGAGATTTCCACCCCATGACGCTTTTCGGCAACTCGGAAGGGAATTGTTTTTCCGCACCGTTCCCTATTTCGAAAAAATACAAAGCATCCGTGGCGCGGCAAATACCATTATCGGCATCAGCCATTATCTGAAAGGAGCACCGGACGACGAAGCGATGGTAAATCGCATGACCGACTTGGTTTCGCTGATCACGGAATCCTATAAAAATAATAGCACCGAAAATTGGGATTGGTTTGAAGAGGTGGTCACCTACGATAATGCCATCATTCCGTTGGCGCTGTTTTCGGCATACGAAATTACCGGAAATCGCGAATGGTTCGATATCGGCCTGAAAACTACCCGCTTCTTGGAATCGCTAACCATGAAAGCCGATTATTTCATGCCGATCGGGAACAAAAGTTGGTATAGAAAAGGCAGCACCGTATCGGAATATGCCCAGCAATCGATTGACGTCATGGCAATGATATTGCTTTACTATCAGCTGTTTCAAATCACAAAAGAAACCGAATATCTGGAGAAAATGTTTAAATGCTATTTGTGGTTCTTGGGCGAGAACTCGCTGCGTTTGCCGTTGTACGACCACGAAACAAAAGGGTGTTGCGACGGACTGGAAGAAACAGGAATAAACCGAAATCAGGGTGCCGAAAGTACGTTGGCCTATTGGATTTCGCACCTTACCATTTTGGCTGCTCAAGAACATGAAGCACTTTTATCGAGATAATCCTTTACTAAAAAAATTGCTTATGACATTGATCACACGATATAAACACCATCCGATTCTTACAAAAAATGACGTGCCCTATGAAGTAGCAACTGTTCACAATGCCGGCGTAACCAAATTCGGCGACGAATGGCAGCGTTTATCGCCTGGGGGTGGCTCTGCACGATTTGGACGACCCCTCCAAAATCATCGGCGTGGGCGACAATTGGATTCTTCAGCCCGAAGAACCCTATGAAATTACCGGGTATGTACATAACGTGGTATTTACCTGCGGTGCTGTGCCCGAAGACGATGGTACGGTAAAAATCTACCGGGGCGGAGCCGATACGGTAATGTGTGTGGGTGCAGCCCGCATTGACAATCTGGTTGATTTATGTTTAACAAATAGCCGAAAACCCTTATGAAAATGAAAATAGCCCTATTATCACCTGTGGCATGGCGCACACCGCCTCGTCACTACGGTCCGTGGGAACAAGTAGCTTCCAATATTGCCGAAGGGATGGTTGAAAGGGGTGTAGACGTGACCCTTTTTGCCACCAAGGATTCAATCACGAAAGGAAAACTCGACGGCATCATCGAAAGAGGATACGAGGAGGATAAAGAAATCGATCCGAAGGTTGCCGAATGTCTGCATATTGGTTATCTGATGGAAAAAGCTTCCGAATTTGACCTCATTCACAACCACTTCGATTTTCTTCCCCTCACCTACTCGCGATTGATAAAAACGCCGATGGTGACTACCATACATGGTTTTTCGTCGCCCAAAATCATTCCCGTTTATAAAAGATACAATCCGTGGAATAATTACGTCTCGATCAGCAATGCCGACAGAAGCCCAGAGCTCGATTATATCGCTACCGTGTATAACGGGATCGACAAAAGTTTCTTCACTCTTCGGGAAAAGCCGGGCCATTATTTGCTTTATTTCGGACGAATCCATCACGACAAAGGGACGTGGGAGGCAATTCAAATTGCCCGACAGGCCAAGATGAAACTCATCATCGCCGGAATTATTCAGGACAAGGCGTATTTTGACGAGAAAGTGGCTCCTTATCTGAACAACGACGATGTTGTTTACGTAGGAAGTGCAGGACCGGAAAAACGCGACGAATTGCTGGGAAATGCGTATGCCCTACTCCATCCCATCAACTTCAACGAGCCTTTCGGACTGAGTGTTGCCGAAGCCATGTTTTGCGGAACGCCGGTGATTGCTTTCAACAAAGGATCGATGAGCGAACTCATCTGCGAAGGGAAAACCGGATTTTTGGTAAATACCATCGACGAAGCGGTCGAAAAAATTCCGCTGATACGCCAAATCGATCGTTCTTATTGCAGACGATGGGCAGAAGAAAATTTCAGCAAAGAAAAAATGGTGGACGATTATTTGAAAGTTTATCGAAAGATCCTTGAAAAATAAACTTCATGACCGGTGCGCCGAATAAAATATCAACTCATGATCTCATCCAACAACTCTTCCAAATCGACACTGGCAAATGCAGTAGCATAATCACTCATGGCATAAGGGATGATCAGTTCGCCGTTATGAACGTAGCTTCCACAAGAATAAACCACGTTGGGCACATACCCTGCCCGTTCGTTTTCGGCCGGCACAAGCAACGGTTCTTTGGTGCGCCCGATAACGTGTGTAGGATCATTTAAATCGAGCAGGCATGCACCTAAACAATATTTCCTCACCGGACCCACACCGTGCGTAATCAACAACCAACCTCTGTCGGTTTCGATGGGCGAACCGGCATTGCCTATCTGCACCAGTTCCCACGGATAAAGCGGCTGCTGCAAAATTTCGGCATGAGACCAAACCTGCAAATTATCGGAAAACATGATGTAATTGTTGATTCCGTCAATGCGGCTGACCATGACATATTTTCCGTTAATCTTACGCGGAAATAGCGCCAAATTTTTATCTACGGCATATTTACCATGCAAAGGCATAATTCGGAACGAATAAAAATTCTTGGTTTCGATCAGTTTCGGAAGAATATGATAGCCATCATAAGCAGTATACGTTCCATAATAGGTGAAATCGCCGTTATCTTTCGTAAACTTCACGAAACGTGCATCTTCAATCCCGTTTTTTTCATATTGCGAAATAGGGAAAATTGCACGCTCACTCAAATCGGTATCCAATGAAAATCGTACTTCGGTATGCGATTCGGCAAGCCAAAGAAATTCTTCCATAACTTTTTGCTTTTCCATCGTTAAATTGTTGCTTTTTAAAACTTCATTAACGACACTGAAAAGCTGGTCGTAAGTAAATTTATCGGGAAGCTGTTTTAACACGAGGTTATACAGCTCTTCGGAAACCTCCATGTCCCTCAACTTGCTGATGAATCGCCTTTTCTCATACAATTTGTCTTTAATTACTTCAGCGGTCCCTATATGATTTGCCGGTTCTTGTACAATCACATTATTATCGGCATCGATAACGGCATTACGAAAAACCAACGATGAGATATGGCCTTCACCGGTTGCACGAAGACTCAAGATAACCCTGACTTCGCCTTTCTGCAGGCCACTTTGATCGATATCTTCCACAATGGAAGGATTAAAAAGGGCAGCCGACTCAACCGCATATTCCATGGTAAAATAGGAGCCGATGAGCAATTTCCTGATTTCGGAAACATTTTTTCCGGTATTTACCCTGTCGACAATGTATTTTACCTTTTGGAAATGTTTTTTAAAAATGCCGGTAATGCTGCGGTGGCGTTTCGAAAATTCCCGAAGGGTCTGCATGAGTAAAACATCGACCTGAGAATCCGGCATGGCAAGGATATTTTTTATCAACATCTCGGCACGCTCTTCGCCATTGAAAAAAAATCGAGCAAATACCCGATTAATATCCGGGTAGATAACCGCCTCTCTTCTTTTAACCCTTAAATTCATTTTCCTTTTTTGGAGGCAAAGTTAACCCTATTCCCTGAAATAACCCTATAAATCTCTTCGAAAACGCCCCAAACCCTTTTTATGTAGAATTCTCATACAAAATACAGGAAATGAAACCATACTAAAAAAATTGCAAGAAGAAGAAAAATAAATGATAAGAAAAAATACGCATTCGCCACATATTGTTATGAAAAACAGCTCAACGAAATTTTAAAAATATTTCGTTGAGCTGATTACTACCCATATGATTTTCTCCAAACTTACAAAAGATATGCGGATAACCTCATTTCCAACCGGGATTTTGAGTTAAATTAGGATTTTTATCCATTTCGTCTTGCGGTACGGGAAACCAGTACATTTGTTTTTCGAAAACACGTTTTTGATAGGGTTTGCGAACAAAAAATGCTTTGGGATCATTATCATCATCGCTTAAATTCTCTCCCAAGTAATTCATCCCATAAAAATCTCCATCTAATGTTTCCTTGCCCATTTTCCATCGGCGAATATCATTCCACCGTATTGATCCTTCGCAGTTCAATTCAACACGACGTTCTCTGTGTATCGCTTCACGCATGGCATCCTGTCCTTGTGGAAGAGGAATCTGATTTACCCCGTTACCATAAGTCGGAATACCGGCTCTTTCACGAATCAAATTCAAATATTTCACAATATCCGGATTCCCGGGATCCGATTCATTAAGGGCCTCGGCATAATTCAAATAAGCTTCGCCCAAACGATAAAGAATGCCGGGTCTATAAGGAAAAATGTTCGTTCTACAGTTATGATCCGGGTGCACCATCTTTCTTAACAAATATCCGTTTTGAGGTGCGTCATGTGTTGGTCCCCCATCCCATTCTCCAATGAGAAAACGGGTTGTACGTCCCTCTTGACGATACCACGCCCGGTTATATAACACAGAAATATAAAATCGTGGTTCACGATGACAATACATATTGTAAGTACCTGCTAACGTTACTTGCCCTTCTTTCCCGGGTTGATCGCCTTGACATTCTATCCATTTTGTTTTTCTGACTTCCGGTTCTGTTGAAAATCCTTTTTCTTTATATCCTGAAACCGAATTTATAATGGGTTTTGATTTATCGCCATCTTGATAACCTAAAATGGGAGGTAATCCGTTTTCCATAAAAAATGCATCAACCAACGATTGGGTTATTCCATAGCCACCATTACCCGCACATCCTCTCGGGGTAGCATGTCTGTCAAGACTTGTATAATCACATCCGGGTCTAGCGAATAAAATCTCAGGATTAACGTCTCCTTTTTTGAACATCATGTTTTGATAGGATAAAAAAGGATCTATTTTTCCATCACCATTATACTCATAATACAATTTATGACCTGCTGCATGAGCGGCATCTATAAGTTCTTTGCACGCCTGAGCCGCCCGTTTCCATTTGTTGGGATCGTAAGTAGAATTAAATAATTCCTCACCTTTCCAATTCACATGACCTTTATAATCAGGATTGCCGTTAACTAAGGGACTAGCAGCAAACAGTAACATTCTTGCTCTTACGGCTAAACACATAATTGAAGTTGCACGACCATATTTCTTTTTATCCGTATAAGAAGCAGGCAGTACTTTCGATAAGTTTACTAATTCCTGATCAATCCAATTAACAATGGTATCGTAAGGAGTTTGGCCTAGCAGTAATTCTTCCTGCGAAACATCAGTAGGCAATATTTGATTAGGGTTAAAAGGAACCGGTCCATACTTCTCAAGCAACAGGGTATAATAATAAGCAATTAAAAAACGTGCTTCATTTTTCATGTTTTCTACCTCAGCTTCGGTAACCAATTGTTTTGCATTCGGCCTTACATTATCAATAAAAATCAAAGCACTTCGAATTCTTTTAGGTAAATCTACCCACCTGTTATCTCCATCATAGGAAGCCGGATTCCAATTTCCAATTTGTTTTGCTACTACATCCCATCCAAATTTTTGCCAACCGGTTGATGGTGCCAAATCATCCCCCAAAGGTCCAACACCATGATGTGACATATCTCGCCAGTATGGATCAGGTATGGCATTATAAACACCAGCCAACCAATCTTCTGTTCGCGTTTTATCGCCAAAAACCATCTCTAGTGTTAACATATCGTCCGGTTTTTTATCCAAAAAGTCGGAGCAAGCTGAAAACAACAAAACAACTATAAAAAACAGGATATTCTTTAAATATTTCATCATTTTTCGATTTATATTATGTATTAAAAATCTATTTCTAAACCTATGGAAGCCGATTTCATGATGGGATATCTTAAACCATTAGAAAAACCAATTTCCGGGTCCCATAATTTGAATTTGGAAAATTGCAGTAAATTAGACCCCGCCAAAAAAATACGCGCGCTTTTAATATAATTAGGCAATACAGTTTGTTTGGGAAAACTATAACCTATTTCAATATTTTTTAAACGCAACATGCTCATATCTTTTAACCACCACGTTGAGGATTGGGTATTATTGGCATGATTATAACTCGATAAACGCGGCCAAAATGCATCTTGGGATGGATTATCCACAGTCCATCGATCCTTATAATTGTCATAAATATTTCCCATGGAAGCATCTCCGCTTCCCGGAATAAAATTATTGCCTCCAATTACACGATACGTTTTTCCATTCCCTTGAAAAAAGAAACTGAAATCGATCTGTTTGTACAATATACTTGCACCAAACCCATATACAATCTGCGGATCTTCTGTACCTCCAATAGGACATTGATCCAATGAATTGATTACTCCATCATCATTGATGTCTTTATATTTGATATCACCCGGTCTTACCGGTGCGAATGTATGCTTAGGTATGCCCGGAGCTAATTCCAATTCACCGCTTTCATTTGTAACGAAATCGTCATCCGTAAAAAGGCCGTCATCAATCAATCCAAATATCTGACCTATCGGATGTCCTGTCCGAGACCGGTTGGTACCGATTACACCCAAAGGCTCGTCCTGCTCTGTAATCTCGTTTTTAGCATAAGTAAACGTACCTCTCATTACAAACTGAAAATCTCTTGTAACTTGTTTGTTTGCTGTTAATGAAACGTCTATCCCTCGATTATCTACCTTTCCATAATTAGCAAACGGTGTTTGAATAAATCCGGCCGAAGCAGGAATAGTCCTTCGCTGCATGAATATATCATAACGATGATCCTTAAAAGCATCAAACTGTAACTCGATGCTATTCCATAAACCTAATTCTACACCCACATTTGCCTTTTTCACTTTTTCCCAGGTAAGATTCTGCACACCTACCTGTCCTTCCCAACGACCGGAACGCCCATAATCATTGTCTACACCCCAACTATATCCTCCGGTATCTCCAATCGTTGTCAAATAGGCAAAACGATAATCTCCCCTATTCTGGCCCAATTGATCATTTCCAACCAATCCATAGGAAGCTCTTAATTTTATTTTTGAAAAAGTCTTCTGGTATGGCTCCATAAAAGCTTCTTCAGACAAAATCCATCCTAAAGCAACTGAAGGAAAAAAGCCAAATCGATTCCCTTTGGCAAAATTCTCCGAGCCATTATATCCAAAATTAAATTCACCCACATATTTATTATCAAAGGTATAGGATGCCCTCGCAGCAATTCCTTGATTTCTATAAGGTAAGGCACTCCCATCTTCAAAACTTCGTTGATTATATAAAAACATTAGACCGATAGCATGTTTTTCATCGAAAATTTGATCATAATTTAAAGAACCTTCCAGGTAAGTGCTTTTATTACCCCATTCGGCAGAGGTACTATGACCTAAAAATGATTGTCCATACCGATAGATGACAAGATCTAAGGAGCCATCGTCTTTCCTTCCTACTGCAGGATTATAATAATCGGGAGATTTGCTCCGTTGAACGCCATTTCCGGAATAACGATCGAAAGAGAATAAAATTCGGGCTTTTAAACCCGGTAAAAAGAATTTGAGATCTTGTTCCATGGAGGCCGAAGATTCGATTTGATTATGACTAAAAGTCTCGTATCCTAATTGAGTAGCCAACGCCCACGGATTAGCCCTTTCAGGAACAACAGGAATTTCTCCAGAAGAATAAATTGTAGGATGAACAAATGGAGGTGTATCAAAAGCCAAGTTGAATAAATCATCTACGCTTTGAGGTGACCTTGTCCTTTCCTGTAAATAACCTCCAATATTCACGCGAAATAAAGTCGTAGGTGTAATATTTACATCTACGTTCGAACGGACATTATAGCGATTTAATCTTGATGAGGAGTCCCACTCTTGGCTTTTATCTCGGGTAATAATTCCTTTTTCTCCATAGTAAGATGTGACTAACGAATAACGCAGCACATCACTTCCTCCGGAAACCGTCAAATTTGCCCTTGTGTTATATCCAAAGTCATCTGTAATAGCATCAATCCAATTCACATTCGGATACAACTCCGGATCCTCTCCGGTACGATATTTTTCTATAACTTCTTCAGCATACCGAATAGGTTTTCCTTCATCAATTGCAATTTCATTTAAAAGTGACAAATATTCAGTCGAGCCGATAAAAGTAGGCAATTTTCCTAATGCAGTAGCTGCTTGCTCAACCCTAACATTTATAGCCGGTTTGCCAATTTGACCTCTTTTTGTAGTAATGATAATTACCCCATTAGCACCTCTAACACCATATACAGCACTTGCTGCCGCATCTTTTAAAACAGAAAACGACTCAATCTCTGCAGGATCGATATTATTTAATGAACGCTCTATACCATCCACCAATATCAAAGGGTTATTATTACCTGCAAAAGAAGAAATTCCCCGAATCCAGAATTGCGAATTATCGTAACCCGGTTCACCTGATCTTTGTACACCGATAATTCCAGCTAATTGTCCTGCCAAATTGTTACTTATGGATCGTGTTGTCCCTATTTGCAATTCTTCCGGTTTAATCGTGGTAATTGAACCCACAACAGAAACCTTTTTTTGCGTCCCATGTCCAACTACTACCACTTCTTGCAATTCACTTACATCCTCTTCCAATTGCACATCCAATATATTTCCACTTCCCACAGGTACTTCTTTTTCTTTAAAACCGATATAAGTAAATTTTAAAACGGGCTTAGAAGTAGTCACCGAAATGCGGTACGTACCATTTATATCGGTAACAGTACCGTTAGTGGTACCCACTTCAACAACGTTAACCCCTATCAATAACTCTCCTTTCGTATCATATACTCGGCCGGTTATAGTTCTATTATTTTGCTGTCGAACGCTATTCCCCTTTGCTGTTCTTTCGAGAAAAATATATTTTCCTGATATTTTGTAGGAAAGGGATGTGCTAGCGACCAATCGATCGAGAATCTCTTTAATATCTTGATTTTTTGAATCGATATCAAAGTGAAGAGAATGATCGATATCTTCGTTTTGATAGAAAAAAACATAGTCCGACTGTTTCTCGATAATGGATATCACTTCTTTAAGGGTAGCATCGTTTGCTTTAATGGTTATTTTTTCGCTCTGAGCATATCCTGTGGCAAAAGCATTACACATGCCGATCAGCAAAAAGGCAACAATACATTTCATAGTCAAAAATACTTTCCTTGCCGGAAACTTAAGTAAGATTCGTAATTTATTCATATATTTGCGTGTTTTTGATTGAGTTATATATAACTGTTCCGATAGTTTGCAGACATGGAGGAACGGTTATTGATTAATGGATTAAAAACGCTGAGAATCGGGTAATCAGCCTTGCTATTCCCGATTCTTTTTTCTTCTTCTTATGTTTTTCCCATAGCAATTTGATTTTATAAAATTTAACAACTTCATTTTATGGTCACTTTCTTTGCAAAACAATCGTATCATTTCGAAAATGATATTCGAATTGTCCTTTAAAATTGATAATCTGTACAATTTCCTCGATAGCTTGTGATGAAGAAAATTTACCGGTATATTTTTCTTTTCTACTTTTTTCGTCAGGAATAACAATGGTTACATCGAACATCTTTTCCAACCGCCCCGAAATTTGTTCTAAAGGTACATCTTCAAACGAATATATTCCCGTTGTCCATGACATTATATCATCGGTATCAACCTCACTCAGTGTTACATATTCGGCATTTTTATCCAACAGCACTTGCTGCTTAGGAGTTAATACAATCCGATTTTTTATATTATTGGACTCATCAAAAGTTTTCAGTTCAATTTTCCCATGAATCAGTGTTGTAACTGCATACGAATCCTTTGAATAATCCATCACATTAAACTGCGTTCCTAACACAACGATTTGTTGTTTGTCACTTTGCACTTCAAAAGACCTTCCATCGTTTTTCACATCAAATATGGCCTCTCCATCAAGGTAAACTTGACGCTTTTTCCCTGTAAATTTTTTTGGATATTTCAGAAAAGAACACACATTCAGTTGCACAGAAGAACCGTCAGGTAAATGAACGATTTGAAGTCGATCAGAAGAGGTTGTCCGCACCTCAACCCATACGGAGTTTTGTTTCATCCGGCCATAAAACAACGAAGCGCCGATAATCAATAACCCTGCAAAAATAGCCGCTACTGCCTGCCATCGACTCAATTTTACATGATTACTTTTTGTAGTTGCAGATGGAAAGATGTGCCAGGAGTTATTCTCCAATTTTTGGATGAGTCTGTTCCAACTCGCTTCCATTTCATCACTATCCGGCATCAAACCGCCTTTCCGGTGATCATATATATTCTTCAGTTGAAAAAACAAATCTTTGTTTTCTCGAGAAGAATGAAACCAATCCAAAAAAACGACCATTTCTTCCTCAGAAACCTCATTTTGTAATACGTGTACAATGATTTGCTGTATATTTTTCATTTAAATCGAATATTCAACTTATTTACCCACTTATACAATCGGGATAATAACACTTTTAAATATATACGATTAAAAAAAAGAAACTACGTATTCTTTTTCGAAGAAATTTATAAAAATATTACGAAAAGAGAAAAAATAATAAAACCAAGATAGGGAGTAAATGATCACGTATTATCTTTAAGGCTTTATAAATCTGTGTGTCAACCGTTCTTACGGAAATATTAAGTTGAGAGGCAATATCGGAATGCTTTTGTTCTTCTAAATACGCTTTTACAAATATTTCCTTACATTTTAGCGGAAGTTGGTCAATAACAGCATAAACGATATTTATTTTATCTTCTTGCTCGACAAAGGTTTCATACGAATCGGCCCATTCCAATTCCTCCATTTTCAACTCATTCAACGCTTTATCCCAAAAACTTTCTTCTACCGCTTTATGTTTAAGAAAATCGAAACAGGCATTTCGTACCATACGAAAAAAATAGGGATTGTTTTCTTCGCACAAATCAATATCCGGTGTTTCCATCCAGATTTTTAGAAACACATCGTGAACAATATCTTCTGCCAAAAAATCATCTACGAATTTTCGAGCATAAAAAATTAATTTTGGGGCTTGCTGTAAATAGAAATTTTCAAATTTTTGAATAGTTATATCTTCAAATTTCTTCTTATTATCTTGCATTTTATTCTATCAACGTAAAAGAACACAAGGATAACATCATCACGGAAAATATTTTTTAGAGTTATTAATCATCATTTCATGACAATTAGATTTGTTACACTGCATTCATATCGATTAAATGCATATTTTCGCACCGCATGATTTTTCCGGGAAATGTCTTTACAATCGAATAATTGTGTGTGGACATGATTACAGCCGTACCTTTCTCGGAAATCGACTGCAATAGGGCGACGATTTGGCTTCCCGTTTCGGGATCGAGATTTCCTGTTGGTTCATCGGCCAAAATCAATGGCGGCGAATTGAGTAAGGCACGAGCTATCACAATGCGTTGCTGTTCGCCACCCGACAGTTCGTGGGGCATTTTGTAAGTCTTGTTTTGCATCCCTACCTGTACCAACACTTCGTGAATACGATCTTCGATCATCTTTTTGTTTTTCCAACCCGTGGCACGAAGCACGAACTCCAGATTTTTTTCTACGGATCGATCGATAAGCAATTGAAAATCCTGAAATACAATACCAATTTTGCGTCGCAAATAAGGAATTTGATTGCGTTTTATTTTTTGTAATTGATATTCAAATACCTGTGCATCGCCCGACTCGATGGGGATTTCGGCATACATACTCTTCAGCAGGGTACTCTTTCCTGAGCCGACCTTTCCGATTATGTAAAGAAAATCACCCCGATTGACCGTGAGATTCACATCGCGCAAAATCGTGTTTTCCTCCCTGTTAAGAACTACATCCGTGTATTTTACAAGTAATTCTTCACTCATCTGACATCATTTAATAAATTCTATCGTCAACGGGTACTTCCAATCTTCGCCATTGTTGACTTTAATCGCCGCGATAATAACAAATACGATATAAAGAATACCTACCACAACGGCCAACGGAATGCCGATGATGGTAATACAAAGGATTGCCGTATAAATAACAAAGCTGATGATGAAATTCATGATGTTTTTTCCGTGCTTGTCCACCTTGGGATTCTCCTCTTTATTGGTAATCCACATAATAAGAGGGATGATAAACCCAATCAAAGGAGCCAGAAATCCCGCAAGCTGAGAAATATGCATCAACGTAAGGTATGATTTTTCATCCAGTCCGAATAAGGGTTTTCTGAAACCTCCCGAAGAGCCGGACTTCTCCTCCTCGTTCAATATTTTTGCTTTTTCGCGCTCGTATTCTTCCTCGGTAATGCTGCCTTTTTCTTTTAATTCGGCCAGAATTTTTAAATCTTCGTATTTCATAGCGACATTGTTTTTAGGTTGTTAATCGTTGGATGGGTAACCGGATATGCGGAATTTTTGTTCATAAAGGATGCATTTAATCGTAATTTTCCGTATGGCTACAAAGATAACGTCTTTTTTGGTTTATTTCGATAGTTAAGATAGTAAATTGCTCCGACGGTAGCTATAAACGCACCGATTACATCGGCAATAAAATCACCCCATTCGGCACTACGAGAAGTAAACACAAATTGCTGCAGCAATTCGATGCCTGCCCCATAAATCACAGGAATGAAGAAACACCAAAAAATCCATTTGTTCCGATTCACATTCCCATTAAAAAGATGATAATAATCGTAATAACAAACCGCGGACAACACAAAAAACATACCGGCATGAACCATCTTATCCCACGGAAGCACAGGAGGCAAGTCCGGCACCTGCTCTGAACTCAAAATGCAAGTCCCCAGAAAAATAATCGCACCTATTGCTCCCGGAAGGAGTAAATGCCGTAAATATCGGTTTATTGACTGCCACTTTCCCATAAAACGCCGTAAAGATACAGAATATTCGAAGTCATGAATACATTTTTAAAAACATATAACGAAAACATTCCTCTAATTTCACAAAAAATTCGTTTCTTTGCCGATAAAGAAAAAGCAATTTTTCTACAAACACCATTAACCATTCAAATGTGAAGCAAACTCATAAAATCAGGCAGATGAAAAAAACTCTTTTTACAATTCTTATTTCCTTTATCTGGCTGTACCTTCCGGCACAGACTACGCTACAACCGAATAAAAATCAACGTTATTTCGACATCAATAAAAATATCGACATCTTCAACTCCGTATTGAAAGAATTGGACATGTTTTATGTCGACAGCATAAAAGTGGATAGTCTGATGCAGGGTACCATCCGAAACATGCTCTCCGGGCTCGATCCTTACACCGAATATTACTCCGAAGAAGATATGGACGATTTTCGATTCATGACTACCGGCGAATATGCAGGAATCGGAGCCGTGATCTCGTATAAAGACGGGCATGTCATCGTCAACGAACCCTACGAAGGACTACCGGCGGCAAAAGCCGGGTTGAAAGCCGGCGATATTATTCTGGAAGTCGACGATAAAGATATGCGGAAAGCAACGGTTCAGGAGGTAAGCAATGCATTAAGGGGCATTCCGGGCACAACAGTCAAGGTGAAAATTCAACGTCCCGGCGAAAATAAACCCCTCGTTGTGAAAATTGTTCGCGAAAAAATCACCATCCACCCCGTTACCTATGCCAATATCGTAAACGGAAATATCGGATATTTCCATTTCGGAAGTTTCACCGAAAACAGCGCCAAAGAAGTGAGAAGTACTTTTCTCGATCTGAAAAATAAAGGAGCCGAATCCCTTATTATCGACCTCAGAGGAAACGGCGGAGGCATTTTGGAAGAAGCCGTCAGCATTGTAAACATGTTTGTGCCCAAAGGTCAGGAAGTGGTTTCCACCAAAGGAAAAGTGAAACAATGGGACCGCGTATATCGCACCGACGAACAACCGCTCGATACGCTGATCCCGATTACGGTGCTCATCGATACCGGCTCGGCTTCGGCCTCTGAAATCCTTGCGGGATCGCTTCAGGATCTGGACAGAGCCGTCATCATCGGGAACCGTTCGTATGGAAAAGGATTGGTGCAAACTACCCGCAGTCTTCCCTATGGAGGCAGCATCAAACTTACGACTTCAAAATACTACATCCCCAGTGGAAGATGCATCCAAACCCTCGATTATTCACACCGCAATCCCGATGGCAGTGTGGCGCGCATACCCGACAGCCTCACGCATGTTTTCTATACAAAAAACGGTCGTGAAGTGCGCGAAGGGGGCGGCATAACACCGGACATCATCGTGGAAGAAGAACAACTGGGGCGGATCTCCTATTACCTGGTAATGGGAAATGTCATTTTCGATTATGTCACCGATTGGGTTTTAAAACATCCTACGATTGCGCCCCCCGACAAGTTCGCGTTCACCGATGCCGATTACGAATCCTTCAAGCAATTCGTAAAATCGAAAGATTTTAAATACGATCAGATGAGCGCAAAAACGATGCAGACCCTGAAAGAAGTCATGAAATTTGAAGGTTACATGGATGTAGCCGAAGAAGAATTTAAAGCGCTCGAAGCAAAACTCGTTCCTGATTTGAATCGTGATCTCGAACTTTTTAAGGACGAAATCAAGGATCTGATCGCCAACGAAATCGTAAAACGTTATTACTACAAAAAAGGCGTACTCATCTATACCTTACAAAGAGATAACGTGTACCGAAAAGCCATCGAGGTGCTCAGCGATGGCGATACCTATCGCCGTATTTTACAACCGGCCAAGGATTCCGCATCCGGCAAAAAAGGGTAATACGGCATACATGCGATGGCTGCTTGTTCTCTGGATCTCCGGTTGTCTCTTTCTTTCTTCTATCCGACAATTTGCTGTTTCGCAAGAGAGAAAGGTGAGTCTTTTATTTGCCGGGGATGCCATGCAGCACTTGCCTCAAGTACATAGCGCAAAAACAGAAAACGGATACAATTACGATTCGTGTTTCTATCTGATTAAAGACAACATCGCTTCGGCCGATATTGCCTGCGTCAACTTCGAAACCGTATTAGGCGGAAAACCTTACACGGGATACCCTACCTTTAGTTCCCCCGACGAGTTTGCCTCCGCGTTGAAAAATGCAGGATTCGACGTTTTCTTTCTGGCAAACAACCATGCAATGGATGGCGGACAAAAAGGTCTCGAGCGCACGATAGACGTGCTCGATTCGTTGCAAATAAAGCATACGGGCACCTTCAAATCGCCGCACGAACGCACTCTCCGTTACCCGCTTATGCTGATCAAAAACGGAATCCGCATTGCTCTGCTGAATTATACCTACAAGACCAACGGGATTCCGGTAAAAAACCCAAGTATCGTAAATTTTACCGATACTTTTCTTATCAAAAAAGATATCGGGACAGCCCTACGATACAAGCCCGACATTATCATTGCCAACATGCACTGGGGAGAGGAATACCTCACCTACCCCACGACAGAACAGCGGAAAATGGCTCAATTCCTGATCAATAACGGCGTACGGATGATTATCGGTCATCATCCCCACGTCGTGGAACCTGTCTCCGTTTACCGAAAAGAAAAGGAACCGGCAAATGTGGTCTATTACTCCCTCGGAAATTTTATTTCAAATCAACAACACCCTCATACCGAGGGAGGAATGATTGCCGAAATCGTTATCCGTAAAACCTCAGATGAAGCTCCTGCCGAAATCGAATCGCATGCGTATTCTTTTATTTGGGTACGAAAATATCGGGATAAGGAAAAAACGAACTATGTGCTCATACCGACAACCCTTTCCCGGGTAGCGATCACTCCTCCATTCAGTAAGGAAGAGAAAGAAACCATGGAAAAGTTTACGGAGCATGCAGAAAAAACCGTACAGAAAACCGTCCCTTAGGGATCACGGAATCTTAACGGTCATTGACCTTAACGACCATTATTCCTGTACATGATTCTTGCGAATTACAATAATCAACAAGTGTTTTCTCGTCGATTACCACCTTCCCTTCAGTACTCGAAGCATGAATAAACGTCAGTTTGTCTCCCTTACGATAAGCAAACACCACATGCGAAACATCCAGCCCTTCCGTAGAAGTCGTAAAAGCTATAATAGACATGTGGGGAATTTGGGGAACGGTCTTTGCAATTTCATTTTTGGGGAGATAATAAAACCCGCCACGTTGGTTGATCGCATCTTCCAACGTTTTTATTTTCCACCACATGGCGTCATCGCTTTGCAGCGGTTGGTAGGCATCGCGGTGAGCAGACATAAAGTTGATTTTCTTGGTTTCTTTCACCCCGCCCAAACACGCACTGATATTTTTCACCAAACCGCGTTTTTCATTTTCGTAAAACCAATCGGTGGTGTAATGCAATCGCGAAGCATAGTCTTCGATATTGCCGTTCCGGTAACGCATTTTGCGCAATTCGTCCATGAACTTGTCAAACGAAAGTTCACCGGATTTGGCCGTCAACGATAAAGCAACGACATTTTCCATGAAAGTGACGCAATCCATTTCCCGCAGGTTAATGACAAACGTCTCTCCCGGGGTCATTTCCAAGGTATGAGCCACATAAGGCGTTCCAAGAAAAAATTCGGCCGTTTTCTCCATCACTTTTTCCATCGGTTGATCGCGAAAAGGCTCGATATACAACGCATATTTATCAAAAATTGCCTTGTCTTCCTTCGTGTAAAGAGTTCCATCGCCGGCAATAAGCAATGTTGCCAAAGAAAAAAATGCTAAAGTTAAAACAATCGGTTTCATTTTTTTATTGATTTTCAGGGGTCATAAAGTCAATTATCCGTTATAAATCAACGCTCATTTCTTATCAACTCAATCCTTCAATTTGTCCGTTCACGATATCGATGCGTTTTGCTTGAGGATCGGCAGGCAAACCCGGCATACGTACCATTTCGCCGGCAAGAGCCACAATAAATTCCGCCCCTTGATTGATGATAATATCATTGATTTTAAACTGAAAATTTTTGGCTACACCATACGCTTTAGGATCGGCCGAAAAAGAAAATTGCGTTTTGGCAATACATACCGGCATTTTTTCGAGGGCTGTTCCTTCGATCTTTTTCAGTATTTTCATTGCTTTTTCTCCGAAAACCACATCGCGTGCTCCATAAATGTTCAAGGCTATTTTTTCGATTTTCTTATCGATGGTATCCGCATCATCGTAGGTAAATTTCAATTCGTGTGAGGGCTCGTTGTCAATAGCATCTACCACCATTTCGGCTAATTCCACGGCACCTTCTCCCCCTTTGTAAAAAGCTTCGTTAACCGCAAATCGCACTCCTTTTCGGGCGCAATACTGCCGAACAACATCGATTTCCTCTTCCCTGTCGAAATCGTATTTGTTGAAAGCCACCACCACGGTTTGTCCAAACGCCGCCAAATTATCCAGATGTTTTTCCAAATTTTGCAGCCCGTTTATCAACCCTGCTCTATCGGGTTCTTTGATTTTCGTTTCGGGAACTCCCCCGTGCATTTTCAGCCCCTGAGAAGTAACCACGATCACGGTCAGTTTGGGTCGTATGCCACTTTTACGGCATTTGATATTGAAAAATTTCTCGGCACCCAAATCCGCCCCGAAACCGGCTTCCGTTACCACATAATCGCCATAGGTCATGCCCATTTTTGTAGCCAATACCGAATTACAACCATGAGCAATGTTGGCAAAAGGACCTCCGTGCACAAATGCCGCCGTATTTTCGGTAGTTTGCACCAAATTGGGATGAATGGCATCTTTCATTAATACGGTTATGGCCCCCGCAACGCCCAAATCTTTCACGGTAAACGGATTGCCATCCATCGTATATCCCAACAAAATATTTTCGATGCGACGGCGCAAGTCGCTCTCGTTCTCCGCCAGACAGAGAATGGCCATCAACTCCGATGCAGCCGTGATATCGAATCCCGATTCCTGCGGAATGCCGTTGGCAGAACCGTTCAATCCGGTCACGATGTGACGCAAGCTCCTGTCATTGACATCCAGCACACGCTTCCACAATACTTCTTTGAGTTGCCCGGCCGAACCCTGTACACGGTAAATGTAATTGTCCAGCAACGCCGAAATCGTATTATGAGCCGTAGTTACGGCATGAAAATCGCCCGTAAAATGCAGGTTGATATTTTCCATCGGAAGCACCTGTGCACGACCGCCTCCTGCTGCGCCTCCTTTCATGCCGAACACCGGGCCGAGTGAGGGTTCTCGTAAGGCCACAATGGCTTTTTTGCCAATTTTGTTCAACCCTAACGATAAACCGATAGAGGTGGTTGTTTTCCCCACTCCTGCTTTTGTGGGCGTGATAGCGGTTACCAGGATCAGATTGCTTTTATTCACCCGCTCACTATCGATAAGCCGGAGCGGTATTTTAGCCATAAAAGGGCCGTAATTGTGAACCTCATCTCGTGGAATTCCGATGCTTTCGGCTACATCTTTTACCTTTTTCAATGGCGTTTCGCGTGCAATTTCAATATCCGATTTCATATTTCGTTCATTTTTCAATAGGGTTAGTCGGCAAAATTCCCGTTAGGCACGTTACCTGCCCCACTTCTATTTGGTGCATTCTGTCGTCTCCAAAAGTTGCTGGTGCTCTTCCTCTTCCTCTTCCGAACGGGTGAGAAAGCAACAAAATCGATGCCGTTGGCCTTCAGATTATAAAGCAGACTTCTCCTTTAATTTCGACTCCAATACGATCAATTGATCCCGCAATTGGGCAGCTTCCAAAAAATCCAATCGTTTAGCCGCCGCCATCATGGCTTTGCGTGTTTTTTCGATGCGTTTTTCCAAATCCTCTTCCACCTCATATGGAGCAGCCGGCTCAGCAGCAATCGAATAGTAATCCGGCTCAACATACGCTTGTGACTCTGTTGTCGGTACCGCATGTTTGGCAAGAGCCGACGATTTGGCTTTTTTGATTTGCTGAGGAATGATGCCGTGCTCCTCGTTATATTTCAACTGTTTTTCCCTCCGGCGATTGGTTTCGTCGATGGTAGCCTGCATACTTTCGGTGATTTTGTCGGCATAAAAAATAACCTTCCCGTTTACGTTGCGCGCTGCACGCCCTGCCGTTTGCGTGAGGGAACGATGCGAACGCAAAAACCCCTCTTTATCGGCATCGAGCACAGCCACCAGCGAAACTTCCGGCAAATCCAGTCCCTCACGCAGCAAATTCACCCCCACCAAAACATCAAAAACGCCGCTCCGCAATTCGTCCATAATTTTCACGCGTTCAAGCGTTTCCACATCCGAATGAATATAACTGCACCGAATACCGTTCTGCGAAAGATAATCGGTCAATTCCTCCGCCATGCGTTTTGTCAGCGTGGTTACCAACACCCGTTCGTTTTTTTCCACCCGTTGCTGAATTTCCTCCATGAGATCATCAATCTGGTTAAGAGTAGGACGCACTTCGATAGGCGGATCGAGCAAACCCGTAGGACGAATCAACTGATCCACAATAACCCCCTCCGATTTTTCCAGTTCATAGTCGGCCGGTGTGGCACTCACAAAAATAATCTGCGGCGTGAGCGATTCGAATTCTTCGAACGTAAGCGGGCGATTATCAATAGCGGCAGGCAAACGGAAACCGTATTCCACCAGGTTGAGTTTGCGCGAATGATCGCCGCCGTACATGGCACGAATCTGCGGAATGGTAACATGACTTTCGTCAATCACGGTAAGGTAATCTTTCGGGAAAAAATCCAACAGACAGAAAGGCCTCGTCCCCGGAAGTCGTCCGTCAAAATAACGGGAATAATTTTCGATACCCGAACAGTAGCCGATCTCTTTAATCATTTCGATATCGTAGGTCACCCGCTCGTATAAACGTTTTGCTTCCAACGGTTTGCCGATGGAACGAAAGAACTCGACCTGCTTGCCGAGATCAATCTGTATTTCCTCTACAGCCCTAAAAATGCGTTCGCGTGTGGTTACAAACAAATTGGCGGGGAAAATGCGATAAGCATCCAACCGTTCAATCGTCATCCCCGTAACCGGATCGACCGATTCGATACTTTCGATCTCGTCTCCCCAGAAAATCACGCGAATCAGGATATCGTCATAGGCCAAAAAAACATCGACGGTATCGCCTTTCACCCGAAAATTACCCCGGCCGAATTCGGCCGTTTCGTTGCGCGAATACAAAATTTCCACCAATTTGCGCAGAAACACATCGCGTACCAGTTTTTGTCCGACCTTAATATCGATGGTGGTTTTATTGAAATCCTCGGGATTGCCGATACCGTACAGGCACGAAACCGAAGAAACCACAATCACATCTTTGCGGCCCGACAACAATGCCGACGTGGCCGACAACCGCAGTTTTTCGATCTCGTCGTTGATGGAAAGGTCCTTGGCTATATACGTATCGGTAGAGGGAATATAGGCTTCGGGCTGATAATAATCGTAATAGGAAACGTAGTATTCAACCGCATTCTCGGGGAAAAAACCTTTAAACTCGCTATACAATTGCGCCGCCAACGTTTTGTTATGGCTGATCACCAACGTGGGTTTATTCACCTGTGCTATCACGTTGGCTATGGTAAACGTTTTCCCCGAACCGGTAACCCCCAACAACGTCTGATAAGGGACATTGTCGCGAATTCCTTCGACCAATGCCTTTATGGCTTCGGGTTGATCCCCGGTAGGTTTATATTGTGAAGTTAACTTAAAATCCATACCCTTACAACAAATTCATCCCGATAATAGTTCATGTTCCGCACCGTTCCGGTTCCTATTGCTCCGCTCCGTAGGGTTTGGTTTCGTATATGCTGACGACACGTCCCTCGCCGTCCATTTCGATATGTCCGATATACCCCGAAACGGTTCGGGCAACGCCCTCTTCACCGCCATATTGCTTTACCAACGGTACATTTATCCGAATCTTGTCCTCCGGCGTTTTCTGATATTGCAGCGCCTCAAGATCGGGAACAAAGCGTACGGCAGAATCCGAGTTTTTAGTCTTCGCCAATTGCAATGCCTTCACTATATTCTCGCGAGAGTCCGTTCCTTTGTTGAAAAACCGATACACCTTGGGAGATAAATATTCTGCCAACTTTTTATAATCCCTATCCGATAATGCCGCATAAAAGCCCTCGACAACGGCCTTTATTTTATCCAACTCCTCGGTCGATACCGGATAAGACTGAAACAGCATTTCAAATCGCTTCTGCGCTTCGTGATAATAATTACCCGGCAATTCGCCACTCTCCGCCGCCACCATGTATTCGGAATAACGCTGAGCCGTATTAGCCGTATACGCATCGATCCACATCAACGAGTCTAAACGGTTTCTGACCAACGCCCGATAAGGACTTTCGGGGTATTGCTGAAGAAAATCCCGCAATTCGGCAACGTCCCCCGAAGTTTTCAACTTTTCCCAAGTCGCGGCTTCTTGGTCTTTCAGCGCTTTCATTTTTGCTTCGGCATCAGCCACATATTTCCCGTTGGGATAAGCGTTCATATACGCCAGATAGGCATTCACGGTATGCGCACTTTCCGCTTCCTCCCACACCGTCTGTTCCTGAGTTTGCCGTGTGGCATATTGCTTATAGACAAAAGAAAAAGCAGCCAGCACACCTATTGCGAAAACCCATCCGAAAACCATCCCTTTTCTATTCCCGTGTTTACGTTTGCACGAGAAGGATTCGGCCCGGGTATTCAGAAAAGAAGGCTCTTCTTGAGCCTCCGCAACCTCCTTTTCGGCAATCGTTTGAGAGTCATTCGTCTGTTCGTGCGGACTTTTCCCGGTGTCGGAGAAAGTGTTTGTTTTTGGCACTATTCCGGGATTCGCCTGTTCGTGCACACTTTCACCTGCCTTGGAGAAAGTACCTGTTTTCGAAACAACCTCTTGCCCTTGCCGACTCTTTCCGCTTTCGGGAAAGCCATCTTTTGACGAAACATTCTCCGCGAAATTCAGTCGCTCCGGAATTTTCACTTCATAATCGTTCCGGATTTTTTTTGCACACTCCTCGCAAAACAACGCCTCTTCCGATTTATCGTTGCCGCACAACGGACACAAACTCGACATAATATCCCCTTTCTATAAACTGCATCGCTATATACAAAGATAAAAAAAGTAACGCATAAAGCGATAAAATTCCGTTGTTTTTGCAATAAAAAGCAAAATGTGTACTTTTGAAGGTCGTTTTAAAACAAGACGCAACATGATAGAGCTTATTCCTGCAACCCTTGCCCATATTCCCGATATTCAAAAAATTTCGTCTGTCGCTTGGCCACACACGTTCAAAGACATCCTTTCCGAAGAGCAAATCGCTTACATGATGCATTGGATGTACAGCGATGAAAGTCTGCGGGAACAGATGGAGAACAAAAATCATCGGTATGTGTTGGCAAAACAAGACGAAGAATTTGTGGCTTACCTGTCGTATGAACCGAATTGCGAAAACACGGGGAAAACAAAGATCCATAAGATTTATATTCTACCTTCCCATCAGCGAAAAGGGATAGGCAAACTTCTTTTCAACTTTGTGTTGACGAAAGCCCGGGAAGCCGGCGAAAAAGCCGTTTACCTGAATGTGAACAAAAACAACAAAAATGCCATCAATTTCTACCAACGGATGGGGTTTTATATTGCCAAAGAAGAAGTGATCGATATCGGCAACGGTTTCGTGATGGATGATTATGTTTACGAAAAACCGCTCGATCATGAATAGGCGTCTCGACATAAATGCGTATCTCGACATAAATGCGTGTCTCGCAACACGAACAGGCATTGTTCAATATAATTAACCGCGTCAACCATGAACAGGTATTTTCACGACCGAATTCAATCTCTTCGCTTCGCTTTCAGTGGACTACGGATGCTGTTTAGAGAAACGCCAAATGCGCGCATTCAGTTGGTTATGGCCCTATTGGCTGTTGCATTGGGTTTTTTGTTGCATATTTCCACAACGGAATGGCTGGCCGTTTGCATCGTAATCGGGATGGTGCCGGCGCTTGAAGCCATGAACACCGCCATCGAAAGGCTGTCGGATTATGCATCACAACACCAAAAGCATCCGATAATCAAGAAAGTGAAAGACGTGGCAGCGGCAGGTGTGTTGATAGCATCCATAGCGGCGCTGGCCGTAGGAATATTGATTTTTCTCCCCAAACTCATCGCCCTAATGTAGTGCACCTTTTCAAAAGAGACCAAGCTCAGTCCTCTTTGCAAAAAGCAAAAGCGACGATGAAAAGATGATACCTTTTCAAAAAGCAGACGCACTTTACGAGGAAGCCGAACTGAGGTATATTTTTCGTATATTCGGCTACTATATTTTCAAATTTGCCCGAACATATGAGTTAAAACCCCCTAAACAACACCCTTACAACTGCAGCATGCTCATTCCATACGCTCGATGCGCAAGATTTTTTATTCGAATTAAAGTAAGCACCCGATAAAGTTCCCG
>DBPW01000033.1:40238-267061 GCA_002305015.1 Bacteroidales bacterium UBA1410 | reverse complement strand
AGGGGTATTTAATCGGGTGCTTACTCTGAAAGGAAGCCATAAGCAAAGACAGCGTATTGACGCACAAAAACAAAGTACCGGGACTGAGTGCAGTGTACCTTGCTGCCGCACGATTGTCTCGTGTGGCAGATACATTATTAAAAATATTATTCAATCTTTAGCAGAAAAATAATCATTGGAAATATTGTGAGTCAAAACTATAAATTTCATAATCCCGCAGGCATTTACTTTGTAAGTTTTGCGGCAGTAGAATGGATCGATGTTTTTACAAGGGATGAATATAAAGATATTCTTATACAAAGTTTACAGCATTGCCAAAAAGAAAAAGGAATGGAAATTTATGCTTGGTGTATTATGACTAATCACATTCATTTGATATTCAGCAATATTGGTAAGGAAAAGCCGGAATTGATATTAGGCGGATTTAAGCAATATACAAGTAAAGCTATAGTAAAGGCAATACAAGAAAATCTGCAAGAAAGTAGAAAAGAATGGTTACTAAAGAAGTTTGAAGAAACCGGAAAAAATCATCGAATGTAAAGCATTATCAATTTTGGAGGCACGATAACAAACCAATTGAGCTTTGGAGCAATAAAGTTATCGACGAAAAATTGAATTATCTCCACAATAATCCGGTTGAAGAAGGTTTGGTATTTAAAGCCGAACAATAGGTATATAGCAGTGCGATTGACTATGCAGGAGGTAAAGGATTGCTTGATATCGTTTTAATTTGACTTTTTGCCACACGATACAATCGTGCGGCAGTAGCGGATGTTTTTAAATACATGTAACAAAAAAGTTGTCTCAATCGAAAACATATTATCTTCTTTAAAATCTGATAAAAACGAAATAGAAAATATTTTGAAAGATTTAAATAAGGAGGGATTGCTTTATTCAAGTCAAAATTTTGAAGAAAATGTAACAATTATAAATACGGAGGACTTGCATTAAGTCTTTTATTAAGATGAAATTTTCAACAAAAAACATCGTTCGGACATTGTGTTTACTGTTTCCATCGCTGTTAATTGTCTTATCCCTTAAGTGCTCAACAAACCGATATAGACACATCGGTTGCTCGATTATTATATCCCATGGATACCGTAAACGTTCAAAATCAATTCGTTTATTATGACTATTCCAACTACCCTCTCGGAGATAATGACGTTTTTTATATGAACCATTTGTATGATATCATGCCGGGAATGTCTTCGGTGAACAGTATTTCGGCCGGCTTTAAGATGCAACCTACGGGGAATTGGTATATTAATTTGGGAAGTTCGGCTTATCAGCATAGAGATTTTTCGGGTATCTATAACGATTTTACCATAGATGCGTCTTCTTATATTTCTATTTCAGATAATCTCGGGTTGAATCTTTACGGACGTTATTCCGTAAATGGAATGAACAATGTCGATGCCGGTTCTGTAATGAATTTACCTTTTGCACCCTATTCTTTTTGCGGAGGTAGTATCGAATTTAGAATAACGGATAAATTGGATATTGAAGCCTGAGTATTGCGCGAATACAATGTGTGGAGACGGAGATGGGAGAATGTATATTTTTGCGGCTCCAAAATTTTACAAGTAAGACACCAACAATGAAAAAGAAACTACTCTTTTTGTTTTTCTCAATGAGTTTTCTTCTGTCTGTTTTTTCACAAATACAAGGAAGAGTAATCGACACGAATAATCAACCTATCGAATTTGTGAATGTTGCCTTGTATGCTTTGCCGGACAGCACGCTTGTGACAGGGACCATAACCAACAAAAAATGGGAAATTTTCACTGACTGCGAATGATATTGGGAATGCTTTCATAAAGATTACCTCCATCTTCACTCAAATTGTATGTTTAGTACCACTATTTCCGATTGGGTGCCGATGCGGTGTTGCGACCCGGCAAGTCCCAATCCCGAAGTAACGAATACGTGAGTGCTCCCTTTCTTTTTATATCCGTGAGAAACCTCAAAAATAAGATCGGTAATCAAATTGCCGGGGAACGATTGGCCACGATGGGTATGTCCATACAGGGCGATATCTGCACCGGCAGAGGCTTCTTCGTTCAAATCGATGGGATTGTGTTTGAGTACAATTATGGGGAGCGCTGTATCTACATGCTGTTCACGGAGAATCTGTTCTAACGGTTTACGTCGGGGTGCGTTGAGATCTTCTCGCCCGATCACATAAAAAGCACTATCGATGAGTACAGCCGAATCGCGCAGCATGGTGATACCCGCCACGTTGTTGAGCCAAGCAATTTTTTCTTCCCCTTCATAGCGATACTCATGATTTCCCGGGCATGAATAGATTCCCCATGGCGCATGCAATTGCCGCAATTCTTCCTCCATATGTTGTTGAAGGATGGGGGCGATTTCTGCATCGATGATATCGCCCACAAATAGAATGAGATCGGGATGCTGAGCCATGATCAGATCGACATATTTTTTTGCGTATTTTTTATCGATCAAATAACCGAGATGCATATCGCCCACCATTACGATATGCAACGAGTCGATATTTCTTGCACTTTTGTTTACTACAATGTGTACTTGTTCCACTTGAGGATGGTTGAAATTGTAATTACCCCACCCAAGCATTGCTGCAACCACCAGCAAAATAAAAATAAAGGTGCGTGCTTTATATTTCTTTTCCTTTTCGGGTAGATACCGATCAGGGGGTATTTTCTTTTTTCTGAGGTAAAAAATCAAGTCGGAAATCCATACCAATGGGATGATGTAAAAAAGGAAGAGCATCCAAGAGGTACCCATTGTGCGGGTAAAATGCACAAAGGTATAAGGAAGTTGGTTGCGGAAGATCAAACCGGCAATATACAGGATAAATTCAACACCAAATACGGCAATAAAGAGGATACGCCAATTTTTCCGATTGGCCAGCGTTTTCCATCCTCTCCAAAAAGCATAAATATTTAAAGTAAGATAGATGATTAATACATTGATGAATACCTTCATGCTTTATACTATCTTTCTATATTGAAAGAAACATTTTAACCTGCAAAATGTTTTGCACACGTTGGATTTTATCGTTTTTCATAAGGAGAGGAAAAAACTCACCCACAAGGGAACGGAAAAATCGATAATCATTCCGTGAAAAAGGGCTACGACTACATAGTCCGTTCCCGAATATTTTGTGATGATGGGCAAGGTGGTATCCATTGTGGTAGCACCACCGGCGCAAATCGGTGCCAGTTTGCCGAAATACTTCACCATCCATGGGGCAAACACAAGCACAAAGAATTCGCGAATGATATTGGCCAATAAGGCAACCGTTCCCAATTCGGCTCCACGATATTCCGAAATGAGAATGCTCGACAGCGAATAGTATGCGAATCCTGACCCTACACAAAGGCAATCGGAGAGCGAGCGGTGGGGCAGAAGATAACTTACCAAGATGACGGCGGCAAATGTCCCAATGGTAGTGGCTGCGGGAACCAGTACGATTTTAAAACCAAGCGATTTGACCACGGAAAGAAGATGCTTGCTCGATCCGATTTGGATTCCCACGAAAAACAAAAGGAGGTATAGTATGCCTTTTGCCATATCGTCCGGGAGAAAAAATTCGGGTACCCATCCCACAAGGGCAAGCACGATGCCCAAAGCAAAAACAAGCAGATAAATCAGGGAATCCCTCATGATTCTTTATCTTTTTTTCGGAAGAATTTTCGATACACCCAAGCTGCACAGAGTACGCTTCCCAGTGTAGCTGCTGTAGCGATTACAAAAGCATCCAGCCCGATGAATCGAAAATTAGTAATCACCTGTTCGTTTGTTCCCACGGATAAACCCAGGGAAAACAGCAGCAACGCGATAAGGATTCCGATGATTTTCCCGGTGTATCGGGTAGCGGAAATGTTTCGGACAAGGGACCCTACGACTATGCCGGACACTATGACCAGGAAAATAGGGAGCATAGCTTTACAGCCTCTTTATGATTTGGATCAGTTCGTCGCCAATTCCGATTTTATACCCTTGTGAAACGTAAACTACCCTGCCAAAGGTGTCGGCTATAACCACGATAGGCAGATTGTTAGCCGATGCCAAATTCAGCTTCTTTACCAGTTGATTGGTAATGCTGCTGTCTTTATCGATGCCGAAAGTAATGGTGGAGGGCAATTCCGGAAAATCGGCTTTATCGAACCGCTTCCATTGGTCTTCGTTCGGAAACAAAAGAATAATGCTCCTGTTCCAGCTTTCGAAATCGGTTCTCAGTCGTGCAAGGTCTCGCAGAAAATGGTTAGAAGGTTCTTGACCGGCACCCAGAATCCCCACGATGAAATACCCTCGGCCGGTAGTGGCAAGAATCGATTGTTTGTCGGATTTGTTTTCCGGAAAAAACAAGGCTTCCGGATCCATTTCGCCGATAACCTGAATATCTTGATCGTCTTTGCGTAAAATCAAATCCATCGGTGTGGTTTTTCCTTCTTTAATGTTGAAAGTTGTAATGTGCGCAAGAACTTTTCCGCTTGCCATGCGTGTTCCGCTGATAAGTATGTAGTAGCCTTCATCAATGGCCACAGGTCGTTGAAAAAAGCTTTGCAAGCTGACGGTCGATTCTGCGCCTTCAGTGTTGCGGAAGTTCAGGCGGTGCATGCTGCCGCCGGTTATGCAGGCAATGGTAAAATGGGTATCGTACAACGGATCTTTCAACGTTGGCGAGGGGGTATAGTTGAGCCGCAAAAAGCCTTTTGGAGCAGCAACCTTTGCCTCGCCGGCATCAAAATTCACCTCGTTCCACCGGTTATTGTGGTAATATTGAAGTGCTCCGGTAATTTCTTCCAGTCGGGCGGGAATATGTAAACTACGGCATACGGCAACGAAAAAGATATTTTTCGATCTTGAGTCGGCCATGCCGAGTTTCATGACACCTATCGGCGAAATGGGGATGTATTGAGGATTGAATTCGTCGGCAGTTTTTATCCGGTTTACCCATACCACCAGCGATGCGGGGTCTGCGGCGGCTTTTTCTTTTATTTCTGTAGGGATATGTTGCTGCAGCCATCCCCGGTAGGGAGTGATTAATTCGTTATCGATACGGGGGTTTAGCACGTAACGATAGAAGATATCGGAATTTTCGGGAGTCACGTTATCGAGGTGATCTTTCAGCACCGAAGCGGGGGTGTCGCGAAGATCTTTTTCGGCAATCACCTCCAGAAGTTTCAACGCTGCAGCCACATTACCGTTTTTCGACGCATCGATCAGAAATGTTTGGATTTCGCGCCAATTACCGCGGCTTTTTGTCAGGAATTTTGCCGTTAACGTGGTGTCGGCATCGATTTGTTTGGCAAAAGCTACGGCATCGTCATGCGAAATAAAAGTGGCAATATAGGCATTGCGGATGGAATCTTCGCGGGCAAGGCGTTTGTTGTTGACTTCAATTGCTTCTTGCGAAACCTTGTTTTCCGGTTTCACCTCCGGAGGAGGAACAATATCGAGCTCTTTCACAAATTCGTCTCCTTCCTTGAATTGCAAAGCAATTGTATAAAGGTCTTGTTTCCCTGCCGATACGATTTCTAATGCCATTTTCCCGTCTTTGTATGCCCAAACCGACAAGTCGCCCAAGCCGGTAGAAATGGAAGCTTCGCCGTTTTCGTTGGTTTGCGTGGAGAGAACCGGATAAAATTCGGCATAGTTGTAAATACCAAATTCCACGTGAGCATCGGCAACCGGCGTTCCTGCAGAATCCACCACTCGGATAGTGGTTTTGGCTGTATCCACATAGTTTGAAGTGACGTTTATTTCGGCGTACGCATGGGTTTGTTGCATGATGTCTTCGGGTCCTGTATATCGGCCGAATACTTTGGTATGCAAAAGAAGAGCTCGTTTTACCGGAGCGTCAAACCATCCCATATTGAGAACGGGTGCGGGTTCGCATGCTCCCAGATAATACCATTTGCCATCGGCCCACGCTTCTACCCAAGCATGATTGTTGTCGGTGTGCGCCCATCGGGGAGTGTAAACCTGGCGGGCAGGAATTCCCACAGCGCGAAGTGCAGCCACAGTAAACGTAGATTCTTCGCCGCAACGGCCATATGCCGTGCGTACGGTTGACAAAGGTGAACTTGTACGGGCATCAGTAGGTTGGTAGGTCACTTTTTCGTGACACCAGTGATTCACTTCGAGAATGGCATCATACATGGAAAGATGGCATACTCGCTCTTTCAATTCCTTGTAAAAGACCATGCGCGACGAGTCCATATTTTCGTTGTTAACCCGTATGGGCAGTACGAAATGACGAAACACGTCTTCCGGAATGTCTTTTCCCCAAGGCATTTCTTCCTGCACCTTGAACGATTGGCGAATGTTATCCAGATAAAATTCGGGGGAATAGTCGGCAATGTCGCTTAAGGGCATGTAAGCATAGAAAAATTTCAATGCTTCCCGTTCGCGAAGCGAAAACTTTTTATCGGAGAAATCGGGGAAAATATCGGTGTTGCCGATGGCCTCCATTTTTTCGGAGAGGTCTTTTTCGATCTTTTGCCTATAGTCGGCATCCGAAATAAAATGCGATTGGTTTTTGTTGCAGCCCGAGATCATAAGAGAAATGGCAATAAGGATAACCAGTCTATTTTTTGTCATGATTTACGTTTTAATGGGGTTCTTAAAACACAAAATTACATGATATTTTTCAATTTATGAACAGACAATGAAAACCGAATTCTGCTTTGTGCTTTATAATCCCCGGTTTCGTGTGAAAAATAATCAAAACGGCAATGTCAATACTAAGATTTTGTAATAATCTTCTATTTCAATCGGTTTGTGAATTATCAGCTGTATAATTTTGATTACTTTTGGCCGTGATTTAACGAATGAATAAACCCACTAACCCTTACTTTCATGAAACGACCACTTTTCTTTTTGTTATGTTGTTTTACGACCTTTACATCGGTTGCTCAAACATCAGTTTCTTCTTCCGGTGCGGAGAAAGAACAAGTTATGGTGAGAGGGCAATTGGCCGGTCCTACCGATAATGATCCGCTTCCTTACGCCACTATATCCATCTCAAGAGAAGGTGCTTCAGAAAAAGTCGTTAAAAAATTGGCCGCCGACGAGAAGGGAAATTTTTCGGTTTCTTTGCCGGCGGGGAAATATGTGTTTACTTTTCAGTTTGTGGGGATGAATCCGTTGAAAAAGAATGTGGAAGTATCTACGCGTATGCCAACGGATTTAGGCAAGATAGTCCTTTCGGAAAGTTCTACACAACTCGATGAGATCAGTGTTGTTGCCCAACGCCCTTTGGTGAAGGTGGAGATCGATAAACTTACCTACAGTGCCAAAGACGACCCTGAGGCCTCCACATCCAGTGTGCTCGATTTACTGAGAAAAGTGCCGATGGTGACGGTTGACGGAGAAGATAAAATTCAGTTGAAAGGATCGACGAATTTTAAGATTTATCTGAACGGAAAACCGTCGAACATGATTACGAACAATCCTTCGCAGGTACTCAAGAGCATGCCTGCAAACAGCATAAAAGATATCGAAGTAATTACCGATCCGGGCGCAAAATACGATGCCGAGGGAGTAGGAGGCATTATCAATATTATCACCGACAAGCGGGTAGACGACGGTTATTCCGGTTCAGTAGGAGCCAATGGCGATACTTATGGGGGATATGGCGGAAATGCGTATCTGGCCTTAAAGTATGGAAAATTCGGATTTACAGGCAATGCCAGCTATTATCATCACAGCAGACCGGAATCGGAATCGACCTACATACGGGAAGATTTTGCACCGAACCCTGAAAATGTGCTTACTCAGGATGGCACCAATAAAAGCAAAGGGGGTGGTTTGTTTTTCAGCGGCGCATTGAGTTATGAGCCCGATACGTTGAATTTGTTCAATTTATCCGTATCGCGTTTCGGAGGAGATTTCTCTTCCACGGGTTTGCAAAATGCATTGTCAAAAGGGGCTCAAAATTACAGCTATCGAGCCCATTCTTTTTCCGAGCAGGAATATGGAGGAGTCGAATTGTCGGTCGATTATCAGCGAAATTTTAAAAAGAAGGGGGAGATGTTGACGTTTTCGTATCGTTTTCAACAAAATCCGAACGACGGCGAATACGAAAGTCGTTTTACAGATGTGACCGGAAATTATTTCTATCCTGAAGGTTATCGTCGAAAGAGCATAAACGATGCCGGAGGAAAGGAACATACCGGACAAATCGACTATGTGAATCCCCTTACGAATAAACATACTGTTGAAACGGGGTTGAAATATATTTTCAGACAAAATACAAGTGAAAGCGATAATACGTATTTTGATGTTGAGGACAATACGTGGAAAGTGGATTTGTCGCGTAAAAATGATCTCGATCATGATCAGCATATTGTTTCGGGGTATGCCGGTTATAGTTTTAAAACCGGTAAAATTGGCGTAAAAACGGGTTTACGGGGAGAATATACCGATCAAGATATTCATTTCATGAGTGCAAAAGATACCACCATTCAAACTCATTTTTTCGATTTGGTGCCGTCGCTCACCTTTTCTTATCAGCTTGGAATGGCGCAAACCCTCAGAGTGGGATATAACATGCGCATCTCCCGTCCGGGTATCTGGTACCTCAATCCCTATGTCAACGATCTTAACCCGACAAATATCAGTTATGGAAATCCCAAACTGGATGCAGAACAGAGCCATAGTTTCAATATCAATTTCGGCTCGTTTTCTCAAAAGGTAAATCTCAACGCATCGCTCAGCTATTCTTTTACTAAAAATGCCATTGCATACTATAGTTTCATAAAAAACGGGGTGACCCATAATACGTATGACAATATAGGTAAAAATCAGAATCTCGGCTTGAACCTGTATGGCAGTTGGACTCCGTCGGCAATTATCCGTTTATATGCCAATGCCAATGTAAACTATACCGATATTCGGAGTACGAATGATAATCAATTAAAGAACAATGGCTTTTCCGGTGAAGGATTTGGTGGATTGATGTTGACTTTCCCGAAGGATTTTCGTGTGGGAGCCAATGCCGGTATTTTTTCCGGCCGCGTGCAGTTGCAAACTTCCCAGTCGGCGTTTTATTTTTACTCGTTTAATGTGATGAAGAGTTTCCTCAACAAAAAACTCGACGTCAACCTTTCTGCAAGCAATCCTTTTGCCGAGTTTGTTGAATTTAGTTCAACAACCAAAGGGGAAGGTTTTATGCAGAAAAGTACGTTTATGCAACCCATGCGTTCGTTTCGTTTGAGCGTTACATATCGCTTTGGCGATTTAAAAACTTCCATCAAGAAAGTGCAACGGACTATTAGCAACGATGATGTGAAAGCCGGAGAAAGCAGTTCTCAGACCGGAACAAGTGGCAGTACCGGAAGCGGAAATTGATGCCGGCATGCTTTTCTTGCAGAAAATTACGGCAAAAATGCGTATTTTTGGAATAAAATTACTCCAAAAGGTATCACAAACATGCGGATAGATATCATTACGGTTTTGCCCGAGATTATCGATGGAGCATTACATTGCTCCATTTTGAAACGAGCTCAGGATAAAGGGTTGGTTGAAATTGTCGTACACAATTTGCGCGACTATTCCACCGATAAGCATCGTCGTGTAGACGATTATCCCTTTGGAGGCGAGGCCGGGATGGTTTTGCAGATCGAGCCGATTGATCGGGCGATTTCGCAGCTGAAGTCGCAGCGCCATTACGATGAAGTGATTTATACTTCTCCCGATGGTGAACCGTTTACTCAGCAGATAGCCAACGAATTGTCGTTGATGCAGAACATCATTATCCTTTGCGGTCATTACAAAGGCATCGATTATCGGGTGCGCGAGCATTTGATTACACGGGAAATTTCCATCGGCGATTTTGTGCTCACCGGCGGCGAATTGGTTGCGGCCATGATTGCCGATGCTGTGGTGCGGGTTATACCGGGTGTGCTTGGCGATGAACAATCGGCCTTGTCCGATTCGTTTCAGGATCATCTTCTTGCTCCACCTGTTTACACTCGTCCGGCAGAGTATAAAGGATGGAAAGTGCCCGAAATTCTTCTCTCGGGACATGAGCGAAAAATTGCCGAATGGCGCATGGAACAGGCTGTAGAGCGTACTAAACGGTTGCGCCCCGATCTGTTGGAAAAGGGAAACGACGCCGAGAGTGAGAAATAGGGAGTGTAAAAAATTTAAAATCACGCTATTTTTCAACAAACTTCTGTATTTTTGCATTTCATTAAATAAATATACAAGATGAAGAGAGATTCGTTGGTTTTCGAGATTATCGAAAAAGAAAAGCAGCGTCAGTTGAGAGGTATAGAACTGATTGCCTCCGAAAATTTTGTAAGCGACCAGGTGATGGAAGCAATGGGGTCGGTGATGACCAATAAATATGCCGAAGGTTATCCCGGCAAAAGATATTACGGCGGTTGCGAGTTTGTGGATATGACGGAGCAATTGGCCATCGATCGATTGAAAAAATTATTCGATGCCGAATGGGTGAATGTGCAGCCCCATTCGGGAGCACAAGCCAATATGGCCGTATTTTTGGCCTGTATGAATCCTGGCGATAAATTTCTCGGATTAAGTTTGTCTCATGGTGGACATCTCTCGCACGGTTCGCCGGTAAATTTTTCCGGCATTTTGTTTCATCCTTTGGAATATACGGTGCGTCAGGAAGATCAACGGGTCGATTACGACGAATTGGAAGTCGTTGCCCGTAAAGAACACCCCAAAATGATCATCGCAGGTGCATCGGCCTATTCGCGTGAATGGGATTATGCACGTATCCGAAAAGTTGCCGATGCAATCGGAGCTATTTTTATGGTGGATATGGCTCATCCCGCCGGACTTATCGCTGCGGGATTGCTCGAAAATCCGCTCAAGCATGCACACATCGTTACTTCCACTACACATAAAACGCTTCGTGGCCCTCGTGGTGGTGTGATTTTGATGGGGAAAGATTTTGAGAATCCCTGGGGTATCAAAACACCCAAAGGTCAAGTGAAAATGATGTCTGCTCTTCTGGATTCGGCTGTTTTCCCCGGTACACAGGGGGGGCCGTTGGAGCATGTGATTGCTGCTAAGGCGGTTGCATTTGGAGAAGCGTTGGAAGATTCTTTCAAAGCCTATCAGTTACAGGTGAAAAGGAATGCGGCAGCAATGGCACAAGCCTTTATGGATAAAGGATATAAAGTGGTTTCCGGCGGAACAGATAATCATTGTATGTTGATCGATTTGCGTACGAAGTTCCCCGATCTTACGGGCAGGGTTGCCGAACAGGCGTTGGTATCGGCTGACATCACCACCAATAAGAATATGGTGCCTTATGACAATCGCAGTCCTTTTCAGACTTCGGGATTGCGTTTCGGCACGCCGGCAATCACCACTCGCGGGTTGAAAGAGCCGTTGATGGGCGAGATTGTGGAGCTGATCGATACGGTATTGTCCGATGTAGAGAATGAAAAGGTCATCACTATCGTGCGCAAAAAAGTGAACGAGATGATGAGAGAATACCCGCTTTTTGCCTGGTAACATTTTCGGCTAATTTTTATTTTTCAAGAATAGTAATGGGGAATCCGTTTTTATGGATTCCTCATTATTTTTGAATATCTTCTCTCATACCCTTTGTTTCGGGCATTCAGGCATGGGGGATCAGCGCATTTTTTGTTCGATCCAACAAGTGAGACAGAAAGGAGGACAATTTCCGATATTCGGTTTAACGAAGTTTTTGTTCGACAAGGGCTTTTTTGTGGACTTCGTGTTGCTTCTTATTTGATCTTCCTTCGCTCTTCCTTCGCTTCATGCTTGCCTCTAAGCAGGGACAACAGCACCAAATCCCGTTTGGTTTTTGTAAAGCAAACCTGCATGTTTTCCGCTATTAGAGCGGGATACAGAGGTGCAGCCGGAGCAAACTTTGTGCAAGGATTATGCGATGTTGACGCAAGCGTCATGCAAGGATGGTGCAGCCTTGGTACGGCCTTGGTGCGAGGAAGATGCAACGATGATTTTATCGCTGTGTTTATAAAATCTCATCTTTTTTATTTAAGTTTGTTACTTAAAATCATCGATTATTCTATTTTTATTCGAATGTCAACGATACTGCAAACCGATGTGAAATTTGTTCCGGGTGTCGGCCCCAAACGTGCCGAGATCCTCAACAAGGAGATCGATGTGTTTACCATAGAAGACCTGCTGCGATGGTATCCCTATCGTTACATCGACCGGAGTCGGTTGTATTTCATTCATGAGATTGATGGTTCGATGCCCTATATTCAGCTCAAAGGTCGGATAACGGCCTTCGAATCCTTCGGCGAAGGACGGAAGAGACGATTGGTTGCTCATTTTACCGACGGAACGGGATTCGTCGATTTGGTGTGGTTTCAAGGAATTCGATATATCGAAAACAAATATAAACCGAATACCGAATATATCGTTTTTGGTCGGCCTACGCTTTTCAATAATCGGTGGAACATTGCTCATCCCGAGATTGATCCGTATATGAATGAAGCGGATCGCCCGGATGGATTGGTGGCGATGTATACTACCACCGAAAAAATGAAGTCGCACTATCTTAACTCTCGGGCGATGCAGAAAATCATCGAGAGTGCGTTTGGCATGATCCGAGAAAGGTTGCCCGAATCGCTTTCGCCCGATGTGGTGCAGGCTGCACATCTCATCCCTTTTCATGATGCCATAGAAAACATTCATTTCCCCAAGAATCCCCTTTTGCTACGCGATGCGGAATATCGGTTGAAGTTCGAGGAATTGTTTTATATTCAACTGAGTATCGTTAGGTATGCTGCCGATCGAAAATCCAAATTAAATGGCTTTGTCTTTAAGCGTGTAGGCAAGAACCTGAATACTTTTTACAAAAAATACCTTCCATTTGAGCTGACAAACGCCCAGAAAAGGGTCATTAAGGAAATCCGTCGGGATATGGGTTCCGGAAAACAGATGAACCGTCTTCTGCAGGGAGATGTAGGAAGCGGAAAGACCCTGGTTGCGCTCATGAGTATGTTGATCGCGATCGATAACGGTTTTCAGACCTGCCTTATGGCACCGACCGAGATTCTTGCGTCTCAACATTTTGCCACGTTTAGCGAATTACTGTCGGATATGGATGTGAACGTGGCGCTGCTCACAGGTTCGACGAAGAAAAAGGAGCGAGAGTTGATCTTGGAGGATCTGCAATCGGGCAAAATCGATATTCTCATCGGCACTCATGCGTTGATTGAGGATGGAGTGCAGTTTCAGAATCTCGGGTTTGTGGTGATTGATGAGCAACATCGCTTCGGTGTGGTGCAACGGGCCAAGTTGTGGAAGAAAAACGATCACCCACCCCATGTGCTCGTAATGACAGCTACACCCATTCCGCGCACACTCGCCATGACGGTTTATGGCGATCTCGACGTGTCGGTGATCGATGAGTTACCGCCGGGCCGCAAACCCGTCAAAACGATTCATCGCTACGATACAAAACGCGGAGCGTTGCATGCTTTTCTTCGCGATCAGATTCATGCCGGACGGCAGGTCTATGTGGTTTTTCCGTTGATCGAAGAAAACGAGAACCTCGATTTGCGCAGCTTGGAAGAGGGTTACCTGCACATCAAAGAGTCGTTCCCCGAATTTACGGTTTGCAAGATGCACGGCCGCATGAAACCTGCCGAAAAAGATGAAGTGATGCGTCGTTTTTTGGCAAACGAAGTGCAAATACTCGTATCTACAACGGTGATCGAGGTTGGCGTGAATGTGCCCAATGCTTCGGTTATGGTAATCGAAAGTGCACAGCGTTTCGGACTGGCACAATTGCATCAGTTGCGCGGAAGGGTAGGGCGTGGTGCCGACCAATCGTATTGCATCTTGATTACACCTTACGAATTGTCGGCCGATACGCGCAAACGCATCGAAATCATGACAGAAACCAACGATGGTTTTCTGATTGCCGAAGCCGATTTGAAACTTCGGGGTCCCGGCGATTTGGAGGGTACACAGCAGAGCGGCATTCCTTTTAACCTTAAAATTTCGGATATCGTGCGCGATAACGATATTTTGTTTCATGCGCGCGAAATTGCCGAAGAAATCATTGCGAAAGATCCCAATTTGGAACAACCCGAACATTCGGCATTAAGACAACAGCTGAATCGATTATCGGGCAATCGGTACGACTGGGGCAGAATCAGTTGAATTTATTTTTTCGTGTTTTTCTGTATGTTAAAGATAAATTCATTGGAAAAAGAAGGGGAAATCCGAACTTTTTCGTTAACGAAAAAATACGGCAATCCCCTTCTTCAATTTCAACTGTTTTATTCGAGTCCACTCCGAAAAATCTATTTCATGATTTTATGTTTTCTAAAATAGATTTTTAAAAGGCACTTAGGTTTTCTAGTCGGATTTTTAAGAAATAAAAATCGCTTTATACGGCTTTAGTGTGTTGTATAGCTGACGCCGGCCGTGAACCAAAAACCGGGTTGGGGTACATTGCCCAAATCGATATATGAGGTATCGAATATATTGTTGGCATTGGCGAAGAAACGAAAATGTTTCATCGCATAATCTACTTTGATATCCAACACCGAAAAGGGTTTGTATGGGACCTTTTCTGCCGGTTTTTGATCTTCATATCGTACGTACGATCCTATACGGTCTTGCCGGCGGAAATTCCAACTCACGGAAAGGTTTTTCACGATTTCGTGATAAAGGGTTGCCGTGAATTTATGTCGCAAATGGTTAAGGGTGTAGTTCGATATAAGTTCATCTTCCACCAGATTCTGATGCAAATAGGTATAGCCTAATCGGAATTTTTTAAACGGCTGATGATTGCCAAACCACTCCCGCAAATTGAGCGAAAGATTGGTTTCGATGCCCTTTTTGTTGATTTGGGAATGATTTCTCGATTCCCACAGGGCGTCGGGATCGGGTTTTACCCAGTCGATCAGGCTGTCGCCCCGCATATAAAATGCCGATGCTTCCGCATTTACGATGCGGTTTCTGTATTTGATGCCGGTTTCCCATGCTTGTGAGCGCTCAGCTTCCAGATCGGTATTGCCGGTATGGGTTTTGGTGGTATAATACAGTTCGGTGAATGTAGGCATGCGTGTTGCCTTGTTCCACGAAGCATAGATGCTTACAGAATTGCTCGGTCGAAACGATGCGTTGACGGCCGGATAGAAGGTGAATTTATCGACGATGGCCGTATTGTGATTCAGCAATCCACCGAGCGATAAGGTAAATTTGTTGGTTACGAAACTGTGTTCGGCAAAATAACTGATGTTGGTACGGCTATCGGATTTGGTATATTTTCCGATGGGTTTATCCATGAGTTTTCCCAACACATTGCTGAGGATGCTTTCGTTGCGGAACTCACCTCCGAAGCTTGTAATGCCCCATGCCGAGGCATATTGCATAGTAAGATTAGCGCCGAAAACATCGCTTCGGTGATAGTTATGACCGGTGTACCAGTCGGGGATACCCGGTGTTCCATCGCGAAAGAGTTGAAAACAGTCGTAATGCCTGTTCCAGTAAAGTACCGGAATTACTTTCAGTTGCCCGTTGGTTTCTCCTTTTATCGATGCGAAAATGGTTTCTGTGTCGTCGAACTGATTGGGATAGGCCGCCGTATAAAACGTATTGGCTCCGTAATCTTTGTCGTTGTATCCCCATTGGAGGTCGAGTGAATTGTTTTTAATGTCAAAGTGACTTTGCCATAACACATTCAGTAACTGATAATCGCTGTTGGCTATGTATCCGTCGGAACGATCATACCCTGCGGATAATCGGTGTACGGAGGATGGGGTTTTTAATGCGCCTCGTGCTTCTGTACCAAAAAGCCCATACATGCCGCCTTCTGTTTTGACATAGGCATTTGAAAGCGTATCTTTTTTGGTGATAATGTTGATCCCCCCTGCAAAAGCTCCGGCACCATAGGCCAACGATGCGGGTCCTTGGATGATTTCGATGCGTTCGATGTCTGAAAGATTGAGGGGGATGTCGAAACTGTAGTGTCCGGTTTGAGGATTGGTAAGGTTAATTCCGTTGAGGAGAATGGCGGTTTGATCGAATGATCCGCCGCGAAGTGAAATGTCCGCCTGTACGCCGTGCGGTCCGCGTTGCAGGACATCAACTCCTGCCACATAATTTAGAAGATCTTCCGTACTTCGGACGGGCGCAGCCTCAATGTCTTTTTGAGTAATGATGGTGACCTGCTTGGCTGCCTGACTCAGGGGCAGGTCGGTCTTCGAAGCGGTGACCACCACCTCATCCAGTTCTCGCAACAGCATACTGTCGGTTGATACTTCGATACAGGTTCGCTCAACAGGGTTTAGCGAAGCCGAATGGGCGTTCATTAAGGCACATCCCGAAAGTACCCCGATGCTCACTACTTTGTGCAAGCTGTTAAAAACACTGTACGATTTTCGGGCAAATCGCTTAAAACGAAATGCCGTTAACGAAGTCGATTTTGATTTTTTTTGTCTGTTCATAATGATATAATTTAAAAAAACACGTCGCAAAAATACACTTAATAATCGGACCACGGCGTATTTATTAAAGATTTTTTACTTATGCAGCCAACAAAATCCCTTCGTTTTTATTTGTTTTCGAAAATAGAAAAATGAACACGGCCGTATTTTCGTTCTTCTTTGAAAAAAGGCAAGTGCGAAAAATGGTGTTTATCGGAGTGTTCCATGATAAAAATACCTTTGGGTTTGAGCAGATTCTTTTCGATAATAAGGGTGGGTATGGTATCGGCAGTGGGCAGATCGTAAGGAGGATCGGCAAAAATAAGGTCAAATTTTTCGTTACAGGTAGCAAGAAATTTGAAAACGTCGGCGCGAATAGGGGACAATTCGTTGGCACCCAGTGTTTTTTTTGTTTTAACAATAAAATCATAATGATTCCGGCTCATTTCTACACTGACCACCCGCGGACATCCTCTTGACACCATTTCCAACGCGATGCTTCCGGTACCCGAAAAAAGGTCGAGAGCCGTTGTCGTTTCCCAGTCCAAGAAATTGTTCAGAATGTCAAAAAGACCTTCTTTTGCAAAATCGGTAGTAGGTCGTACTTTTAGACCGGGAGATACCTCAATGCGTCGGGATTTGTATTTTCCACTGATTATTCGCATAATTGGATTTTTATATCAAGAGGTACGGATGAAATTTCTTCTTTGGGGACCGTTATGTTGGGGGAAAACGAAAGGATTTCCACCTTTTTAATGAGTTTTTTCAGCGTATCCACGGTTTCTTTTTGAGATTCGGTATTGCCGGTTAGGTATAAAAAGTCGACGGATTGATCCATTGGGAGTTTTTCCCATACGCCAACAATAAAATATAAGGCGTTAAATTTTCCGTTAACAGGATAAGTATTTGCCGAAAGCAGTTTGGTTTTTCTGAAACAACAAACATCCATTAATTCTTCATGAAAATTGACGTAACATCTTTTTTCCTCTGTTTCATTATTGTGCCTGGAAAAATAAGGAAGCAGCTGCGAGATGTGATGCGTAAAAATCGGATTCCACAAATTACGGCACAAAAACGAATGTAATTCATCGTCCATTGAAAAGAGAACGTAAAAATTATTTTCTGCAACCTTCTCGGGCTTTTCGCTTAAAACCGTTTCTTTATCCTTTGTAATATTAAAATTGAAAATATCGTTGACTTTCTTTTTTTCGTAGAATGTTTCGGGAACAAGGGTATATTGGTTGGAAACTATGATCACCCGAGTAGCTTTAAATGGTTGAGTAAAGAATCCGAAATCGAAAATTAGTTTTTGGATGTTTTCGTTGTAGCTTAATTTATTATTGAAGTAGGTTTCTTTATAATAAAAAACAGTATGGTCTGTAGGGCTATGAATAGAGAAAGAAAATCCATCCGGAATGATCCGGATGGATAAAATATATTTTTCAGGGAATGCAAAATCGATGTTTTCAGGTAGAAACATAATAGCTAATCCGGAAAACGTTATTCCCAGTTCCCCGCATTATTATTGGGGACAGTAAGAGAACCGACTTTCAATCCCGGATAATTGTTATCTCCCGGTCTGTTTAAGGCATCCTCAATTTTTTGATTTAAAAGTTTTTTGTTGAGATCACCCAAATATGCGGTGTATGGGGCTTTTGCTTCGAAAACTTCGATAGGATAACCCGATGCTGTTTGAAGCTTTCCTGTTCTCAATTCAAATTTTAATCCGTTGCTATAAGGGATGTAGGGCAATGAATCCGGATTAAAATCGGGACGATTGGCAAAAAGAACTTCCTTTGCCGGTAAATAAATGGTATCGCGCAATAGTTGAGGTTGGTTGTTTTTTTCATCCCATAACCCTGCGGCCTTGATCGCCTTTACGTTGCCTGAACGGATGATTTTCATTGCTTTTTCTTCGGTCATACCGTTTTCCAGCTGCTCCTCTGTTAGGTCTCCGTAACTCCTTATCGTCTTCACTTTGCCGTTTTTAATGAAATCGACCAACGTATCAAAGCTGGCTGTGTATTTGCCAAACTGCTCGCGATAAGCTACTTCCGCCGTGCGAATATCGACCAACCGTTGAATGACGGCTTTTTCTCGTTTCTGGACTTCCTTTTGAAATTCGATCGGTGCTTGTATACTTCTCCAGCAAAGGAAACCTAAGAGAACAATTGCAACTATCAAGGTCGCTTTTACTACAACTTTCATGGACTTTTTCTTTTTTATTTGTATTATTGAATGTTGATTTTCTAATTTTCGACTACAAATTTAGAAAAAGAATGACAATTGTACTACTTTTACATAAAAAAAAACGTAAAAAATGATAGAAGGGTTCTTTATTGATAAAATTAATGCCAATTTTCCGTTTACATTTACGCGTGATCAATCTGATGCTCTCGAAAAAATTGTGGATTTTGTTTTTTCTTCCAATACGAATCGAATTTTTTTGTTAAAAGGATATGCCGGCACCGGAAAATCGCTATTGGTAGGAAGTTTGGTAAAAACCATGAACGAATTTAACCGCAAATCGGTTCTTTTAGCTCCTACGGGAAGAGCGGCAAAGGTTTTTTCGGGCTACGCCGGTCAGCCTGCTTCTACCATTCACAAAAAAATATATCGACAACAAAAGTTCTCGGGGGGAGTTGCCAAATTTTCAATGGCCGAAAATTTACACAAACATACTCTCTTTATTGTTGATGAAGCCTCTATGATCAGCAATAATGCGAACGATTTTTCTCTCTTCGGTTCGGGTCGGCTGCTGGACGATTTGATCGAATTTGTCTATTCAGGTGAAGGTTGCCGGCTGATGTTGCTTGGCGATACAGCCCAGTTGCCGCCGGTGAAGGAGGAAGAGAGTCCGGCTTTAAATAAAGAGGTGCTTCGATCGTATGGTCTGGAGGTAACGGAGGTCACATTGACCGAAATTGCTCGTCAAGAGAAAGAATCGGGAATACTTTTTAATGCTACCATGCTCAGGGAAGCATTGAAAAACGGAGAAACGTATGATTATCCGAAATTGGAAGTAACTCTTTTTCCTGATGTGAAAGCATTGATCGGAGCAGAAGTGATTGAGGAAATCTCGGATGCTTATCGGCGCGACAGTGTGGACGATACCATCGTTATTTCGCGTTCCAATAAGCGGGTAAATGCGTATAATAACGGTATCAGGAATACGATTCTTTATCGTGAAGAGGAGTTGTCGAACGGCGATTTGTTGATGATCACCAAAAATAATTATTATTGGGTGAACGATTTCGAAGATATCAATTTTCTTGCTAACGGTGAGTTTGTGGAAGTTGTGCGCATCCGGAGTTATGAAGAGATGTATGGCTTCAGGTTTTGCAATGCAATATTGCGACATAGGGATTATGATGTGGAATTTGAAGCAAAAATCAATCTGGATGTGTTACATACCGAAGTTCCCGGCTTGACACGCGAACAAAACGACGTGTTGTTCACTGCTGTTATGGAAGATTATAGCGATATTCCACAAAAACGAATCCGATATAATAAGATAAAAGAAAATCCGTATTTTAATGCTCTTCAGGTAAAGTATGGCTATGCTGTTACCTGCCATAAAGCACAAGGGGGCGAGTGGAAAAATGTGTTTCTCGACCTCGGATATGTGAGAGGGTTGCAAATGGATGATAATTTTTATCGCTGGCTTTATACATCCATTACCAGGAGCTCAAAAAGGGTATACCTTATAAATTTACCCGCTGATTTTATCTCACTTTCCAAATAATTATTACTTTTGTTGTTGGTGAAACAATCGGTCGATACATTTGTAATTTACAGTAATAAAAACACTATCGCATTGGAAAAGAAAAAAGAATACATCGACAATCTTTTGTCAACTATAAAAAGTTTGGAGAAGACTGTTATTGCTGCGAAAGATGAGGGTGCCATCCCTTTTTCGTTCTTTCGGGAGGCTTTTGACAAGACAGAAACCATTATGCGGTTGTTGCATGAACTCGAATACTTACAGATTGACGGGATGCGGGAACAAATGGAAAAGCTGATACTGTTTCTTTCCGAAGCTGAAAACAATAAAAAAGCGATTGAGAAAGCGGCAGAAACAGGCGTAATACGTGAGATTTCTGTAGAAAAGACTAAAGCTGTGCAAGAAGAGGAGGTCGAAAAGCATAAAGAAGAAGATGAAGCTAAAAGTGGGAAGCAACAATTGCCTAAGAGCACGCATAACGAAGGTCCTATGTTTTCGGAATACAAATGGCCGGGAAAAAAAGGAAGCGAGATTGGGATAAAAAAGAAGGAAACCCCTTCGTTGAACGATGCCATTCCGGCCAAACCTGTGGTTCTCGATTTGATAAAGAGTATCAGCTTGAATGATCGGTTTTTGTTCCAGCGTGAACTTTTTAATAACGATCGTGAAGCAATGAATGCCATGATGGAAATGCTTAATTCGTTTGAAAATTACGAGGAGGCAGAAGCTTATTTACGTAAGCATACTTCGTGGAATTTTGAAGACCAAACGGTAATGGATTTTCTATATGCCATAAAAAAGGGATTTGAGTAATTCCCCTTTTCCGGGAAAAAGTTATGGGAAAGTTGTTTGTTGTACCTACGCCGATAGGGAATATGGAAGATATGACATTAAGGGCGATCAATGTATTGAAAGAATGCGATTTGGTGCTTGCGGAAGATACGCGCACGAGTAGCTTTTTGTTGAAACATTTCGGCATAGAAACCGGAATGCAGTCGCATCACAAATTTAATGAACATCAATCGCTGCAGCAAATCATCCGACGTTTACAAGGAGGGGAAAATATAGCGTTGATTTCAGATGCAGGAACCCCGGCAATTTCCGATCCGGGTTTTCTCCTTGTTCGCGAATGCATAAGAGAAAATATCGATGTGGAATGTCTGCCGGGACCTACCGCTTTTGTGCCGGCATTGGTTGTGTCGGGTATCCCATGTGACCGTTTCTGCTTTGAGGGTTTTTTGCCACAAAAAAAAGGACGACTTACCCGTTTGAAAGCGCTCTCGGAAGAAACACGAACAATGGTGTTTTACGAATCGCCTTACCGCGTTGTGAAAACGTTAACGCAGTTTGCAGAATATTTTGGGGCAGAGCGTTATGCTTCAGTTTCACGCGAAATTTCCAAAATACATGAAGAAACCGTTCGGGGAACCCTTTCTGAGCTGATTCATCATTTTACCGATAATGAACCACGAGGAGAATTTGTGATTGTAGTAAGTGGCCAAAGTGACCGTGATTAAACTATTTATAAAGTTATTCGTTTATTAATTAGAAATAAAAAATTGATTTTTATGAAAAAAGTAGGAATTTTATTTCTTGGTATGGGAATGATGTTCGCATGTACCAATGTAAAGGAATCGAAAGAATATAAGGAATTGGAAGCTGAAAGAGATTCCTTGTTGCAGCTATCTTCTTCAGCTAATGAAGAAGTAGCAGAAATGATGGCAGTAATCAGCGAGGTAGAAGAAAACTTCAACAAAATCAGAGAAGCCGAGAAATACCTTTCTACCGAGTCGTCGCAAAGCGGAGAAATGAGTCAGGATACCAAAACACGTATTAACGAGAATTTCAAGATGATTAATGAGATTCTTCAACGAAACAAAGCACAGTTAGCTGAATTGAGAAGTAAATACAACAGCAGCAATAAACAAATCGCTTTGTTGAAAAATACGATTGAACGGTTGAATAAAGAAATGGAGGAGAGTGCTGCGCGTGTGAGTGAATTACAAAGTTTGCTTGCCGAACGCGATTCGACTATTGTAAAACTATCGAGCGACATTACCGCACTTGCAAGCGAAGCAGAAGCTCAATCGGCAACCATTCAGGAACAGGATAAAGCATTACACACCGCTTACTATGTATTTGGAACTGCCAACGAATTAAAGGAGCAGAAAATTTTGTCAGGAGGGTTTCTTCAGCCGACAAAGGTGATGAAAGATACCTTCAACAAAGATTATTTTATTAAAATCGATATTCGCGATGTAACGGAAATTCCTTTGTATGCTAAAAAAGCGAAACTTTGGTCAACTCATCCCGAAGGAACTTATGAATTTGTGAAGGGACCGGATGGCAATCTTACTTTCCATATTACTGATACGCAGCGTTTCTGGAGCTTGACAAAATTTTTGGTTATTGAGGTGTATTGATTTTTTACGGATTTGACAATAGTATACACTACACGGGGTGATCGAAAGTCACTCCGTATGTGTTTAAATTTTAGAGGGATGTTTCCGAAATGGCATATAAGAATCTGTTTATAGATCTTGACGATACGTTATGGGATATTCATCAAAACGGGAGAGAATGTCTGGAAGAAATTTATCGCGATTACCGCTATAATCAATTTTATGAGACTTTCGAGGATTTTTATCGGGTGTACATGCCGTCTAATAACTACCTTTGGGGATTGTATCGTGAAGGGAAAATCAGTAAAGACGAATTGATCGTAGAACGATTTCTTTTTCCGCTTCGTCGTTTTGGAATTGATGATCCGTATTATGCTAAAAAAGTGAGCGACGATTTTTTAGAGCGTACCACACATAAAACAAAATTGATTGATGGGGCAATCGATTTATTGGAATATCTTAAGCCAAAATATCGGATGCATATTCTTTCCAACGGATTTAGTGAAGTTCAATACAAAAAGATCAAAAATTCAGGCCTTCGGCCTTATTTTTCGAAAGTGATTCTTTCGGAAGATGCAGGTATTAACAAACCGCACCCCGACTTTTTTACCTATGCGTTGAAAGCTACAAACTCGCGTCGTGATGAGACGCTCATGATAGGTGACAGTTGGGATGCGGATATTGTTGGAGCATATAACAGCAGGATTGATCAGCTATGGCTCAATTCCGATTCTAAAAACGAAAAGCCACGAGATTTTGAACCGACCTTCACCGTGCATTCTCTTGAGGAAATTAAAGGAATTTTGTAACAGCTGGGGTTATCACTTAATTTTTTATTGATTTCTGTCCTTTTATCGTTCTTTGATATGAATGGCATAACCGCCACCCGGAGCGCAATACTGGGTGAGTCGCGATGTATCCGTAACTTTTATTTTTCTGATTTGATAGGCTTGCGGATTGGTTTTATAATGCGATGCTTTAGTGTCTGAATAGATTGTAGCTTCATATTTTTTCCCTTTTCCCAGAAAGTCGAACGCTATTTTTGATTCCCTCCCGTTGTAGCCGTTTGTGCAACCTACAAACCATTCGTTCTTTCCTTTGGTTTTACGTGCATAGGTGATATATTCACCGGGTTCGGCTTCCAACACTTTTGTTTCATCCCAGTCGATAGCGACATCTTTAATAAACTGAAAAGCATCGGGGAATCGATTATAATTTTCCGGCAAATCGGCCGCCATCTGCAGCGGACTGTACATGGTTACATATAAAGCCAGCTGATTGGCAAGGGTCGCATTAACGTGTGATGTGTTATCGGGGTTTATTTTTTCGATATCCATTTCAAAGATCCCCGGCGTGTAATCCATGGGGCCGCCGATTAAACGCGTAAAGGGCAGAATGGTTGTATGATTCGCTTTGCTCCCGCCAAAGGCTTGATATTCTGTTCCGCGAGCCGATTCGTTGCCGATCAAATTGGGATAGGTTCGACACAATCCGGTCGGGCGTACGGCTTCATGTGCATTGACCATGATGTGGTGTTCGGCGGCTTGTTTTATCGCGTACAAATAATGGTTTACCAGCCATTGTCCGTAATGGTGTTCGCCACGGGGGAGAATATTGCCTACATAACCACTTTTTACCGCAGTATACCCATATTGATTCATGAGGTTGTACGCTTTTTCCATGTGGCGTTCGTAATTACGGACAGAACTTGATGTTTCGTGATGCATCAGCAGTTTCACACCTTTGCTGTGTGCATATTCGTTTAGCATTTTGATGTCGAAGTCGGGATAAGGAGTCAGAAAATCGAAGACATAATCTTTCGATTTGCCGAACCAATCTTCCCACCCGATATTCCATCCTTCTACCAAAACTTGGTCGAACCCATTTTCTGCAGCAAAATCGATGTGTTTTTTTACATTTTCGTTATTTGCGCCGTGTTTACCATTGGGCTTAACTTTGCTGTAATCGGTAATGCCGAGTTTAACACTGGGAAGGTCGCAGTATGCCCATGTGCTTTTTCCCGTGATCATTTCCCACCATACTCCAACGTATTTTACGGGTTTAATCCAGGAGGTATCTTCTAATTTGCAGGGCTCATTGAGATTCAAAGTAATGCGCGAAAGCAGGATGTCCCGAGCATCGTCACTCACGATGATTGTCCGCCAAGGCGATACACAAGGCGTTTGCAAATAACCCTTTCTGCCCTGAGCATCGGGTGTGAGATGCGATTCAAAAACAAAGGTTGTATCGTTTAAATTAAGGTGCATGCACGAGTACTCTACCAGTGCAGCTTCGTGTAAGTTAATGTACAAGCCGTCATCGGTTTTCATCATCAACGCTGTTTGCACGCCGGTGTCGGAAAAAGGGGTCTGTGATGCATTTGGCGTAATGGCCTGTTTCATTAATCCGCGAATTTCTGACAATTTGGAGGTAGTATAGTCATATTCCTGAGTATCGTAATCACCCGGTATCCAGAAAGCGGTATGGTCTCCGGTCATAGCAAACTGGGTTCGTTCTTCTTTCACCACAAAGTGGGTAAGGTTGGCTTGTTCGGGAAATTCATAACGAAATCCCAAACCGTCGTCAAAAAGACGAAAACGAATGAGCATTTTCCGCTCGGTGTCTTTTTGCAAGAGGGTGACTTCCATTTCGTTGTAATGATTCCGGATTTCTTTTTCTTCACCCCAAACAGGTTGCCATGTTTCGTCAAAGGACGAGGTTTTTGTATCGATCACCGAGAAATTGTGGATCAAATCTTTCTCGTTGAAGAGTTCTAAGCCCATTTTGCTTGGTTTTAATACTGGCTTTCCCTTGTAAACCAATTGATAGGTGGGAATGCCGTTGTCGATAGTGAACGTAGCTTTCAATTGGCCGTTCGGTGATTGCAGGGTTTGTGCATTAAGCCCGAAAGCAATTAAAAATAAAAGAATAAAAAGAGGTTCGATTTTTTTCATTGTTCTACACTATTTAAAAACTATCAGGGTTGAAATGTGCTAAACATTTTGAAATTGTTTGCCGGTATAGTGATGCTCATGGTGGTTGAACTCACCTCCAGTGTTTCAGAAGAATTCATATAATTGTACCATATGCCGGTTTTCGGAAAGGTGGCGTTTGTCGTAATCGCCGTATTGGTGAAATTTCCAATAACCACTACTTGTTTAGTTCTGTTGGCATCGGATAAGGTCAGAAAACGTCCGTTTTCCCAATAGGTTTCGTTTACTTTCCATTGCAGGGTTGCCGTTGAAGTGAACATTTCCGGGTGATCCATACGTAATGTGATGAGCTTTGTATACGTATCATGCAGCTCTTTTCGTTGAGGAACGTCAAGGTAGTCCCATTTGATGGGTTTTCTGCCGGTACGCCCGTTCTCTTCAATGGAAATATCGAATCCCATTTCTCCGAATTGCCATATCATCTTTGGACCGGGGACGGTGAAGAAGAATGCCGCATTGGCCGATAATTGCGACATGCGGGCGGTAAGGTCGGTTTTCAGCATCCCATTACCCCACTGTATTTGTTTGTATGCGGCGCGTTCTTCGTCGTGGCTCTCCATATAGCTTACCAGGCTGTTTGCAGGACGCGACGAGGTACTGTAGTAGGTACCTGAAAAATCGGAGCCATCTTTCCATCCCATGGCGGATTGGCAATAATTCCAGTTCATGTTTCGCCATACCATCATCCCGTTGTTGGCTAATTCGCTTTCTTCCTTGTCGTCACAGAAATGTTCCAGAATAACGTATGCATCGGGTTTTACGGATTTAATGGCAGCATTGTAATCTTTCAAAATAGCAATGCGTGAGTCATCGTAGTTGCCGGCTGTAGCTTCCGTGGTTTGCTTTTGTGTGAACCCTTTTGTCAGATCAAATCGGAAACCATCGATACGGTATTCTTCCAGCAGAAATTTCAGGTTTCGTTTCACGAAAGTGCGTACCAAAGACGATTCGTGGTTGAAATCGTGGAAAACGCTGTACGGATGAGGAGCATCCACGTTAAACCAAGGGTTGTTCGGTGCCGTTTTATTATTTGCACTATTCCAATAGAGCCTGACAAAAGGATGGTTAGCAGTAGCGTGCTTGTAACGAGAAATTACCATCGAAATCGGTTATCGTACCTATAGAAGTTCCCTGTACAAGAATATTGGCGCCAATAATGGGCTCTCCATTAGTGTCTTTTACAGTACCTCTAACATTAATTGTCTGACTTGTTTGGGCAATAGCCAAAACCGTCATCAGCAGACTCATCACTAAGATAAGTGTTGCTCTCCTGTTCTTTTTTGATTTCTGACCCATCTTGTTATACTTTATAAGATTAACTAACGATTTATATATTATAACGCTTTAAATTTTAAATATGTTTAGTAAAATATGGAAAATATTTTTTCATTTTGTAAATTTTATTCCTACAACAAAAATAAAAAATATAAAGGTGGAATACGACAAATAAATCATAATTCGATTGGTTTTAACATGCAATCGTTTGCATATTTCTGATGATTATAAATGAGATATCTGTTTTCGTGTGGTTGTTGATAACTTTTTCATAAATTTTTGTGTATAAAAGTGGGGGAAAGTGGATTATTTTTATAATTTTACGGTGTTGAAATTTGTATAGTGACAAAAAACGAAGAAAAGTGTTGCAATTTCTGGGAAATATGGAAGCCAAAACCGATGCAAAAGGCCGTGTGTTTGTGCCGGCTATTTTTCGAAAGTGTTTGCAGACGGCAGGAGAAGAATTTCTTGTGCTTCGTAAAGATATTTTTCAGGATTGTTTGGTGCTTTATCCGGGATCGGTTTGGGAGAAAGAAGTTGAAGTGTTGCGTGGTAAATTGAATAAATGGAACAAAGATCAGCAACAAATTTTTCGTCAGTTTGTTTTAGATGCCGAACGCTTGGAAATGGATGCTAATGGTCGGATTCTGATTCCAAAACGATACCTGCAAATGGTGAGCATCGATGGTGATGTCCGATTTTTAGGTGTGGATGATACCATTGAAATCTGGGCAAAAGAGAAACTAGAAAAACCACTGGTTTCTCCCGAAGAATTTTCTGCAAAAATACAAGAATTGATGATTTGAATTTTTTTATGGATTCGTCATCGAAATCAGCTAACACAATGAATGTTTATCATACACCGGCTTTGCTTAACGAAAGTATTGACGGATTAAATATCCGACCGGAAGGGGTGTATGTGGATGTTACATTTGGAGGCGGAGGTCATTCGAGAGAAATATTGAAACGATTGGGAAAGAAAGGTCGTTTGTATGCTTTCGATCAGGATGCGGATGTGTGTCGAAACAGGATTGATGATCCGCGTTTTGTATTGGTTAGAAGCAATTTTCGATATTTAAAAAATTTTCTGCGTTATTATAATGAAGAGCGTGTCGATGGCATCCTTGCAGATTTAGGGGTGTCGTCGCATCATTTTGATGATCCTGAAAGAGGGTTCTCTTTTCGTTTTCCGGGTCAACTGGATATGCGGATGAATCGGTTAGCAAAGAAAAAAGCGTCGGATGTGCTGAACGAGTATTCGCAGGAAGAGCTTACTCGTGTTTTTTCTTCGTATGGGGAACTGAAAAACGCTGCGAAGATAGCTTCTTCTATAGTGAAGTTTCGAGAAAGTGCAACCATAGAAACGGTAGATGATTTTGTCGGAATTCTTCAACCTTTTGTTTATAAGGATAAGGAAAAAAAGATGCTCGCTCAAGCTTTTCAGGCGCTGCGCATCGAGGTTAACGATGAAATGAATGCCCTATCCGACATGCTGCAACAATCGTTGTCGGTATTGAAAAGAGGGGGGCGGATAAGCGTGATTTCTTATCATTCTCTGGAAGACCGAATGGTGAAAAACTTTTTTAGATCGGGAAATCCACAAGGTGAAATAGTAAAAGATTTTTTTGGCAACGTTCAAACTCCGTTTAAGATCATCAACCGTAAAGTAATTGTACCTTCGGAGGAAGAACAAGCCGAAAATCCAAGGTCTCGAAGTGCTAAACTTCGGATAGCTGAAAAAATAGTAGAATAAATGGTATAGGGTATGAAAATCAAATTCGAAAAAATACGAAAATCGTTCGTTTACGTTTTTGGCGGAAGTGTACTAACGGAGGATTTCCTATTGAAAAATATGCGCTTCATCGTTATAGTTCTTGTCATTATTTTTGTTTTCATCGGTCACCGCTATACCGTTCTTCAAAAGATGTCGGAAATAGAAAAATTGCAGCGTGAACTTAAAGATGCAAAATATGAAGCGTTGACCATTTCGGCTGATCTTACGAAAGCAAGTCGTTTGACAGAAATAGAAAAAATGATTGAAAAGGAAGGATTGGGACTAAAAATTTCCAACGATCCTGTTTATAGAATCCGAAAAAAATAAAAAGATTGATTTTTTTTATCGAAAATGGAGCAGCAGCAAAATAATAATAACGAAGGGGTTATGGGTCGATATGGACTCATAGTGGCAATATTGCTCTTACTTGCCGGACTGATTGTATTTTCGGCAGGAAAAATAATTTTTAGCGCTGAAGGAAAAAAATGGCGTGAGGTTGGGAAAAAGGAAACCGTGATCAACGACCGGGTGATTCTTCCCAATCGGGGAAATATTTATACCTACGATGGAAAATTGCTTGCAGCAGGAGAACCTCTTTACGGGGTTTATATGGATTTTTGGGCCGACGGGATGAAAAAGGATACCTTATATAAATATGTTGGAGATTTATCGATAGCTTTGGCCAAAAAGTTCCCCGGACGTAGTGCTAATCAGTACCGCGATGTGATCTTGAATGGTTGGAAATTGCGCGAAACGGAAGAACGCAGGATGAAGGATTATCAAGCACGAGGAATCAAGAAAAAAGTTCCCTTGCGATCGCGTTATATACGTATTATTAAAGAGGATATATCGTATGTCGATCTTAAAGAAATACAGACATTCCCTTTTTTTAATCTGCGTTCAAACAAAAGCGGCTTAATTGTTGAAGAGAAAAATGCCCGAAAAAAACCTTTCGGGAATCTGGCTACTCGTACGATCGGGAGTGTTTATAAAGATCTTGAAAAAGGTGGAGCCAGTGGCTTAGAGTTGAAATACGATTCATTGCTTCGAGGTATTCCCGGAGTGAAAAATCGCCAAAAAATTCAAGGAAAATGGATGGATGTGGTGGAAATACCGGCTCAAGATGGTTATGACTTGGTGACCACACTCGACGCCGATATTCAGGAAATTACCGAAAAGGCACTTCGCGAGAAATTAATGGAAACTGAGGCTGAGTCGGGTACAGCAATTGTTATGGAAGTGAAAACCGGTGAAATAAAGGCTATTTCGAATCTCGATAGGACAGGCAGTGGAGCATATTACGAAGGCAATCCCAATGCTTTTTCGTATATGAACGAACCGGGATCGACTTTCAAAACCGTGACGGTAATGGCCGCTCTGGATGACGGAGTGGTTACACCCACTGATTCTTTTTATGTGGGCAACGGTTTATTTCAATATAAAGGAAAATGGGTAAGGGATCATTATTGGCGGCAAGGTCGGGATAGAGGCTATTTAACGGTTGCCGAAGGTATAGAGATATCGTCAAATGTAGTTATTAGTAAGATAGCACTCAAAGGGTACGAAAATAATCCGAAAAAATATGTGGATGCCATCGATAGGATCGGCCTTCGTAAGCCATTGTCATGGGATGTTCCATTAAATGGAATCGAAGGAACATCGGTTATCCGGTATCCCGATGATAAAAATAACTATTGGTCAAAGACAACTTTGCCGTGGATGTCCTTCGGCTATGAATCAAAAGTACCGCCTATTTATATGCTTATGTTTTACAATGGTATAGCAAATGGGGGAAGAATGATTAAGCCTTTTATTGCCAAAAAGTTGATAAAAGACGGAAAGGTGATCAACGAGTTCGAAGCCGAAGTTGTGAATCCTAAGATGTGTAAAGATACTACCCTCATGCAGATTAAGGAAATGTTGCGGGGAGTGATAGAAAAGGGTACGGCTAAAGTCGTAAAATCCGACTTTTTCCCTATTGCAGGAAAGACGGGTACGGCACAAATCGCTTCGGGTGGTGCATACAGTGGATATTATGTTTCTTTTTGTGGGTATTTTCCTGCTGATGATCCGCAATATACTTGTTTTGTTGGGATTAGAAAACCTAAAGGAGTTCCTTCCGGTGGAGGACAGGCAGGAATGGTTTTTAAAAATATTGCAGAACAGATATTCACTCGTAATGCACGACTTTTTCCTGAAAATTGTAAGGTGGACTCCACACGTAGTAAATTACCCTTCGTTAAAAATGGGCATAAAGAAAAGAGTGAAGTAGTATTGGCATCAATAGGGTGGAAAATAACGGATAATTTCGATTTGCCTTCAAATTGGGTGAAAATTAATAGCGATAGTTTGGGGTATCATATGAACGAATTGACAGTCAGCGAAAAAAAAGTTCCCAACGTAGTGGGTATGGGAGCACGCGATGCTGTATATTTGCTTGAAAAAACGGGAATGCGGGTAAACCTGATTGGTGCAGGGAAGGTTGTTTCTCAGTCGTTTCCTCCGGGTTCCGGAGTAATAAAGGGAACAACTATCAGTATAATTTTGCAATGAAAGTAAAAAATAGAAATGGAATTACGTAAACTTATTGAAGATTGCAATGTGGTTTCGATCAAAGGGGATGAAAAAACGGATGTTTCGGCAATTACTTTCGATTCACGTCAGGTAAAGCCGGGATCGCTTTTCGTCGCTGTTGAAGGCATTTGTACCGACGGCCATTCCTATATAGGAAAAGCTATTGAAGAAGGGGCAAGTGTGATTGTTTACGACAAACCGCTTATCGAGGAATTCTTTTCGCGAATTACCTATGTCCAAGTGGAAAACAGTGCAATCGCTTTGGCTCTGATTGCTTCACAATGGTATGGCAATCCTTCCGCTCATCTTAAACTCGTTGGCGTTACCGGAACCAACGGGAAAACCACGGTTGCGACCCTGCTCTATGAAATGTTTCGTAGGCAAGGGTATGCGTCGGGATTGTTATCTACCGTATGTAACTATGTAAACGGAGAAAAATTTTCCACCACCCATACAACCCTCGATCCTGTGACGTTGAATCGGTTCCTTCGGATGATGGTTGATGCCGGTTGTGAATATGCATTTATGGAAGTCAGTTCGCATGCCATTCATCAAAAGCGGGTATATGGCTTGAAATTTGCCGGCGGCATTTTCACCAATCTTACCCAAGATCATTTGGATTATCACAAAAATATGCAGGAGTACCGTGATGTGAAGAAATCGTTTTTTGATGATTTGCCTTCCGATGCCTTTGCACTTACCAATATCGATGACAAGAATGGTTTGTACATGCTCCAAAACACCAAAGCAAAAAAATATACGTATTCGTTGAAAAATATGGCTGATTTCAAGGCTCGTATTTTCGAAAAACATTTTGATGGTACCGACATCGAAATTAACGGAAAACCCCTTAGCGTTCAGTTTGTGGGTACATTCAATGTATATAATCTGCTGGCTGTTTACGGAGCGAGCATATTGCTTGGATTGAACGAGGAGGATGTTTTGAGAACGCTTACTGTTCTTAAGCCGGTTGCCGGACGTTTTCAAACCATTCGTTCGCCAAAAGGTTTTACCGCCATTATCGATTATGCTCATACCCCGGATGCCTTGACCAATGTTCTCAATGCCATTCATGATGTTCTGGAGAAAAAAGGAAATATCATTACGGTGATAGGCTGTGGAGGTAATCGCGATAAAACAAAACGTCCGATTATGGCTCGTGAGGCGTATCGGTTGAGCGGCAAGGTCATTTTTACTTCCGATAATCCGCGTTTTGAAGAACCTCAAGATATACTGAACGATATGCTTGCAGGTTTGTCGGAAGACGAACGGCGCAATGTCCTCACCATTGCTGACCGCCGTGAAGCAATAAAAACGGCTTGTGCTTTGGCAAAACCCGGCGATGTGGTTCTCATTGCAGGAAAAGGTCACGAAGATTATCAGGAAATAAGAGGTGTAAAGCATCATTTTGACGATAAAGAGGAAGTGGAAAAATTATTTTTCGGCAATTGAGTCGTAAATTAAAAGCAAATTATTCACGATGTTATATTATCTTTTTGAGTATTTGGAACAATTTGATTTTCCCGGAGCCGGTATGTTTCAGTATGTGACGTTTCGCTCTGCAATGGCTGCTTTGTTGGCACTTTTTATTTCGATTTTTGTCGGCAAGTACATCATCCGATGGTTACAGAAGAAGCAGATTGGGGAAACCATTCGTGATCTCGATTTAGAGGGGCAATATAGTAAACGAGGAACTCCGACTATGGGAGGAATTATCATTATTTTGGCCATTTTGCTTTCAATATTATTGTTCGGAAAACTGGGAAATATATACATTATTCTATTGATTGTAAGTACCCTATGGGTTGGAGCACTTGGTTTTGCCGACGATTATATCAAAGTATTCAGAAAAGATAAAGAAGGAGTCAAAGGGAAATTCAAAGTGGTCGCTCAAATTGGGTTGGGATTGATAGTGGGATTGGTTATGTATTTAAGTCCCGATATCGTTGCAAGAGAGAATACCGAGATCCGTGTGAATAATGTCATTGAAAGTGTTCAATACGAGGATAAAGAAGTTAAAACCACAAAAACGACCATTCCGTTTGTAAAAAATAACAACTTCGATTACCGTTGGTTGGTTTCCTTTATGGGTGATTTTGCCGATGAGGCGGTATGGGTGATTTTTGTGATTGCCGTGATTCTTATTGTTACAGCAGTTTCAAATAGTGCAAATCTTACGGACGGTTTGGATGGTTTGGCGGCAGGTTCGTCGGCAATCATTGGGGTAGCATTGGGTATATTGGCTTATCTCTCAGGGCGGGTCGACTTTGCTTCATACTTGAATATCATGTACATACCCGGTAGTGATGAGTTGATGGTTTTTGCTGCCGCTTTCGTGGGGGCTACCATCGGATTTTTATGGTATAACGCTTATCCTGCTGAAGTATTTATGGGTGATACCGGGAGTTTAACATTGGGAAGTATCATCGGAGTATTTGCCGTATTGATTCATAAGGAATTGCTGCTTCCTATTTTGTGTGGAGTATTCTTTGTGGAAGCGTTATCGGTCATTATTCAGGTGACTTATTTCAAATATACAAAGAAAAAATATGGTGTTGGTAAACGGGTTTTTAAAATGACACCGTTGCATCATCATTTTCAAAAACCGGGGAATGCAGGTATCGATGCGCTCATTCAAAAACCGATTGCTCCTATTGCAGAGCCTAAATTAGTTACCCGATTTTGGCTTATCGGAATAATCTTGGCTGTTTTTGCAGTAGCAACACTTAAAATGCGGTAGTCAAAATAAACAGGATATAATAATTGAACAATATGAACGTTGATAATATAGATAAAACACCCTCGGCATCTGCTATCGGTAAATCTAAGAAATTCATGGCAATTCTTGGCGGTGGAGAAAGTGGGGTTGGGTCTGCTATTCTTGCTCAGGCGAAAGGATTCGATGTGTTTTTGTCGGATAACGGAAAATTAACCGAAGAAAATCGGCAAACACTCGTTGATTATCGAATCGATTTTGAAGAAGGAAAACACACAGAAGAGAAGATTTTGTGGGCCGACGAAATCATAAAAAGCCCGGGAATACCCAATGCAGCTCCTTTAATTCAGAAAATCAGAGCAAAAGGCATCCCTGTGATTTCCGAGATTGAATTTGCCGGTCGTTATACCGATGCTAAGATGGTTTGCGTTACCGGCAGTAACGGGAAAACAACCACGGCGAGTCTTATTTATCATATTTTGCAATCGGCAGGATTGAATGTGGGTTTAGGTGGTAATATAGGCAAAAGTTTTGCACGGCAGGTTGCAGAAGAAAGCTACGATTATTATGTATTGGAATTGAGCAGCTTTCAACTCGAGGATATGTATGATTTTAAAGCGGACATTGCGGTGTTGATGAATATCACCCCCGATCATCTCGACAGGTACGATCATAACATGCAAAACTATGTGGATGCAAAAATGCGCATTATTCGCAATCAGACCGTTGATGATGCCTTCGTTTACTGGGTGGATGATCCGATTGTAACACGTGAAATCGAGAAATTGAAACCTCAAGTTTCGCTCTATGGTTTCAGCAAAACAAAACACAACAATTCCTGTGCTTATACCAAGAACAATAAGATATATATACATGTGAAAGACAATATGTTTACAATGGATCAGGAGTTATTGGCATTGCAGGGTATTCACAACCTGTATAATTCTCTTGCATCAGGTATCGTTGCTAAATTGCTTGATATTACCGATGATAAGTTGCGCCAGTCGTTAAGTGATTTTCAGGGAGTGCCCCACCGGTTGGAGAAAGTTGCAACGGTTCGCGGGGTACAATATATCAACGATTCGAAAGCAACCAACGTCAATTCGTGTTGGTATGCTTTGCAAAGTATGCGATCGAAAGTGGTGCTTATTCTCGGCGGCACGGATAAGGGAAACGATTATTCGGAAATCGAGGATTTGGTTAAATCAAAAGTACGTGCATTGATTTTTTTAGGTAAAGACAACTCGAAATTGCATGCATTTTTTGATGGAAAAGTGCCAATAATCGAAGATGCCGGTTCAATGGATGAGGCCGTAAACAAGGCTTACCAATTGGCTGAAAAAGGCGATACGGTACTGTTGTCGCCATGTTGCGCAAGTTTCGATCTGTTTAAGAATTATGAAGATCGAGGCGAGCAGTTTAAAGAATGTGTAAGAAGACTTTAGTTTTTAACGGACATGGATTCAACGATGGAAATTTCCGCCCTTCCTCCGATGAAGGAAACAGAGGAGAAGACGGATAGCATTTTTTCAAAAATATTTAAAGGCGATAAGGTAATTTGGACCGTATTCATTTTCCTAAGCGTGATTTCACTGATAGAAGTGTTCAGTGCAACCAGTACTATTGTTTATCGTCAACAAAATCTCTGGGGACCAATTTTACGTCATGCCACTTTTCTTATAGGAGGAGTAGGCGTGATCCTTTTTATCCACAACATTCCTTACCGATATTTTTCGTCGCTGATTTTTGTTCTTCTGGCCTCCATCGTTTTGTTAATATTGACCCCATTTATTGGAACCACAGTCAATGGAGCTGAGCGATGGATTTCTTTCTTCGGATTGACTATACAGCCTTCCGAGATTGCCAAAATATCGTTGATCGGGACCATTGCTTTTTTGTTGAGCAAACAAAACGGCGAAAACGATGCGGTTCTCTTTAAATGGATGATTGGTCTTACAATCGTTGTGTGCGGTATCATCGCCTTTGATAATTTGTCGACAGCTATTTTACTGTTTGTAGTTTGTTATTTGCTTATGTTTATCGGAAAAGTCAAATTCGTGAGACTGGCAAAAGTTGCATTGTGCTTGATTGGGTTGGCTGCAGTTTTTATTTTTTTATTGAAAGTAATTCCTGATGATTGGACTCAAAAGGGAATTTTGAGTAGAGCAGGTACATGGCAAAATCGGATCGAAAATTTCAGCAGCCATAAAGAGGAAGCAGAAGAGTCTTATTTTACGATAACCGATGATAATTACCAGGTAGCCCATGCGAAGATTGCAATTTCCAATGGCGGACTTTTAGGTAAGTTCCCGGGAAACAGCACTGAGCGTGATTTTCTGCCACAAGCTTATTCCGATTTTATTTATGCCATTATCATTGAGGAGTTGGGCTTTTTGGGTGGTGTGGTTGTATTGTTGTTGTACGTGATCCTTCTCATTCGTGGAGGGATGATTGCTCGAAAGGTCGACAAACTGTTTCCCAAATATTTGATTTTGGGATCAGCTCTGATTCTTTCCTTTCAGGCATTTGTTAATATGGCAGTAGCCGTTAATTTGATTCCCGTGACGGGTCAGCCGTTACCGCTTATAAGCAGGGGAGGTACTTCAACCTTAATAACGTGTGCATATTTTGGAATCATTTTGAGTGCGGATCGTTTTGGCTCAACCAAGAAGAAGGAAGAAAATGCGGTTTCGCAAAATGATGAGGAAAACAATGCTAATGAAAACGATGGCGATGAAACGGATGTTGAGGTGAAAGATTCCGATAAATCGCTTGAATGGGAAGAAAAAGTTGAATTTGAGGTTATTCATTTTTGAATATTGTGAAGGAGAAAGGTCTTAGAGTTATTATCAGTGGTGGCGGTACGGGAGGGCATATCTTCCCTGCCATTTCCATAGCCAACGCCATAAAAAAACGGTGGGATGATGCGGAAATTCTTTTTGTCGGAGCAAAAGACCGCATGGAAATGGAACGTGTCCCTGCTGCAGGCTATCCGATTGTTGGACTTCCTGTTTCCGGTTTCGATCGTAAGCATTTGTTGAAGAATATCGTAGTGGCAATAAAATTGTTGAAGAGCATGTCTATGGCGAATAAGATTATTGCCGATTTTAAACCGGATGTGGCTGTCGGCGTTGGGGGATATGCCAGTGGACCCGTCTTGCGTGCAGCTGCTTCTAAAGGTATTCCAACCCTTATTCAAGAGCAAAACTCTTATCCCGGAGTAACGAATAAGATGTTGGCTGAAAAGGCAGTGAAGATTTGTGTTGCTTATGAAGGTCTCGAGAAATATTTTCCGAAAGAGAAGATTGTACTGACGGGAAACCCTTGCCGCCAGGATTTGACGGTTTCAGAGGAAAATAAAATGAAAGGGATCGAATTTTTCCGACTCTCCCCCGAAAAGAAAACGATTCTCATGATTGGCGGAAGCCTTGGAGCGAAAACCCTTAACGAGAGTATTATGGCAGCTTTTCCAAAAATTGAACAAGCGGATGATGTACAGATAATTTGGCAATGTGGTAACCATTATTACAATAACATTAAGCAACTGCAGAACGAAGGAAAAATTCCTTCGAATGTTCGGCTTTATGATTTTATTTCGCATATGGATTATGCCTATTCGGTGGCCGATCTGATTATTTCGCGTGCAGGGGCAGGATCCATATCCGAATTTTGTTTGCTGGGGAAACCGGTTATTTTAGTTCCTTCGCCCAATGTGGCTGAAGATCACCAGACAAAAAACGCACAAGCATTGGTGGAAAAAGGCGCTGCCATCATGATTGCTGATGCCGATGCACCTTCTTCGCTTTTTGATGTGGCGTTGGGTGTTGTCAGAGACAAAGAGCGCTTGAAATCGTTGAGCAATAATATTGCTAAATTAGCGCAACCGGATTCTGCCGATCGTATTGTCGACGAGATTGCAAAAATTGTGGGAAAATGAACGAAAGCATGGAACAATATTCCAATTATTATTTTATTGGAATCGGTGGCATAGGCATGAGTAACCTTGCCCGATATTTTTTGGCTGAAGGGAAGACTGTCGGAGGGTATGATCGTGTGCAGACACCGTTAACCGAGACCCTGGAAAAAGAGGGTGCTTTCATTCATTACGAGGATAATATTGATGCTGTTCCCCGGCAATTTTTTGATAAGGAACATACGTTGATTGTTTATACCCCTGCGGTCCCTTCTACTCATTCGGAGCTAAATTTTTTCCGTTCGGCAGGATTTATGTTGATGAAGCGTGCGCAGGTTTTGGGTGAGATTACCAAATTAAGCGATGCCATATGTGTTGCAGGTACCCATGGGAAAACTACGGTTTCGGGCATGATTGCCCATCTATTGCGGCAGTCGCATGTCGATTGCAATGCATTTCTTGGAGGAATCTCGAAAAATTACAACAGCAACCTGCTTTTGTCAGACAAAAGTCGCATTACGGTGGTGGAGGCCGATGAGTACGATCGCTCTTTTCATTGGTTGCGACCGTGGATTGCCGTTATTACGGCGGCTGACCCCGATCATTTGGATGTTTATGGTTCTGCGGAAGCATATAGGGAAAGTTTCGAAATGTTTACATCGCTTATTCGCCCTGACGGATATTTGATTCAAAAAAAGGATATTGCCGTAACGCCACGATGCGAATCTACCGTTCGGGTTTTCACTTATTCTGAAAATAAGGGCGATTTTCATGCTGAAAATATTCGAATCGGAAACGGCGAGATTGTGTTTGATTTTGTTTCTCCTTTCGGTGTTATACCCGATATTCAATTGGGCATTCCTGTGAAAATTAATATCGAAAATGCAATAGCTGCTATTGCTGCTGCCACACTTTCCGGTGTTAATCCCGACGAAGTACGTGAAGCCATGCGCACATTCGGAGGTACTAAACGTCGGTTCGATATCCGATTAAAAACGGATGATGTTGTTTTTATTGATGATTATGCTCATCATCCCAAGGAATTGGCAGAATCCATCGATTCGATCAAGGCTTTGTATCCTACAAAGAAAATAACGGGGATTTTTCAGCCCCATCTTTATACGCGCACACGAGATTTTTTTGAAGATTTTGCTCAAAGTCTTTCCAAACTCGATGAGGTAATTCTGCTGGATATTTATCCTGCACGCGAAGAACCTATTCAAGGTGTGACCTCGGAGATTATCTTCGACAAAATTACGACAGAGAGCAAAGTGTTATGTAAAAAGTCGGAACTTCTTTCGATATTGAAGGACAGAAATATTGAAGTATTGGTAACATTGGGAGCAGGCGATATCGATCGACTTTTGCCCGACATAGAGAACCTCTTAAAAGAGAAATCGGAGAGAAATCGCACGGGATTGTAATTTTTTTATGGTTTCATTTTAAAGTGTAACTTTGCAATCACATAGCTTCGAATGAAGAAATTTCTGATTATATTGGTTTCATTGGTGATAATGGGATACCTTGTTTTTGCAGCATTTTATTTTAGAAATTCATCGCAAAATCAGGTATGTACGCGTTTTGAGGTTTTCATAAAAGATAGCTCGGAAAACCGATTTGTGCATGCCGACGACATTATCCAATTGGTAAAAAATAAAGACTTGTATCCCGTTGGAAAACAAATGGATGAGGTGAATACACTTGATATCCAAACTGCGATTATGGCCAACAAACTGGTGAAGTCTGCAGAAGTGTATTCTACTTCTAATGGTTCGGTAATAGTCAATATTTATCAGCGAAGCCCTATTCTCCGTGTTATTTCTGACACAGAGGGAGATTTTTACGTCGACAAAAATCGAGAAATAATGCCGACTTCGAGTCGTTTTACCGTATATGTTCCTATTGCAACAGGCGATATAAGTAAAGAATTTGCCAAAGGTAAGTTGTATGATTTCGCCAAATTTTTGTATGAAAATCCCGATTGGGATGCCTGGATAGAACAAATTGTGGTGAGAAAAAACGAGAAAGTCGAACTGATTCCTCGAGCGGGAGATTTTCGTATCCTATTGGGAACCCTGGATAATTATCCTGCTAAATTGGAAAAATTCGCACTTTTTGTAAAAAAAGGGCTAAATGTAGTGGGATGGAATCGTTACTCAGAAATCAATCTTTCGTTCGATAATCAGGTGGTGTGTACAAAAAAATAATTCGCATTTTCTCCTATGAAAATGAATACGTGTGTAAAACAAAAATAAGTGCCGAAGCGTTTGATGAAAAACAATCCGGTCTTAATGTCGTTTATATTAAGGTATGATACAATCAGAAACAGGATTTATTGCAGCCATTGATTTGGGAACTTCAAAAATTACCGGAGTGGTCGGACGCAGGAATGAAAATAATGTCATTTCTATATTGGCGTGTGAAACCATTCCGTCCGATCAATGCATTCGTCGCGGGTTGGTATATAATATAGAAGAAACCGGGGCTAAAGTTCGTAAGCTGGTCAGTTTACTCGAGAACAAACTGGGCAGGAAAATTGGTAAAGTGTATATTCCTATAGCAGGACAATCGCTGCATACTGTCGATTTCAGGGAAAGAATGCAACTTCCCCCTTCAGGAATCGTTACGGCTGAGATTATTGCTCAGCTTCGCAAGGAAGCAGAGAAATACAATCCCGAGATGACCGGACGATATGCTATTGCCGATGTGGAATATTTTTTGGACGGGAAACCCGAAAAAAATCCTGTTGGTATTGCGTGTTCTACCATAGAAGCCAATTATAAAATGATTGTCGGACGCCCTAACATCATCGCCAATATCCAAAAAAGTATTCGGGATAGAACCCAAGTGGATATTGCCGGTTATACCGTGGGAGCATTGGCTTCGGCAGCTATTGCATTGAATGAAGAAGAAAAAGAATTGGGCTGTGCTTTCATTGATTTTGGTGCAGGTACTACTACATTGTCCATCTACAAAGGAGGTATTTTACGAAGAATGGTGGTCGTTCCTTTCGGAGGACGTACCATCACAAAAGATATCTGCGAATTGAATTTCATTGAAAGCGATGCCGAACAGTATAAAATCAAATTCGGTAAAGCACACGAGAATCAGGATAATTTACTTTCCTCTCCTTTTTTCTCTAAACCGGATATCGATTTGGTGGAACTCAATAAAGTCATAAGGATGCGGATTGATGAGATTGTGGCCAATTTAAAGAAACAAATCGAATTGTCGGGCTATGCCGGACAATTGGGTGCCGGAATCGTGATGACAGGAGGAGCCTCGCAATTGAAGAATCTCGATATTTATCTCACCGAAAAATTGAAAATGCCGGTACGACAAGCATCGGCTAAAAAGTCCTTCATCAACAATTTCCCGGAATTGGCAAATGATCCATCTCTGACACAGGCTTTGGGATTGTTGTTGTTTGGAACAGAAGATTGCGAAAAAAAACCGGTTCTTGAAACAGCAAGCGAGAAAACCATGCAGGAGGAACAGGATTTTTCTAAAAAGACGAGCGACCGGAAAAGAAAAGGCGATAAAAAGAAAACGGAGAAAAACAGTGAAGAGAAAAAGCGTACGGACAGTTTTTTCTCTAAAATGGGTAATATTCTTGGAGAAATGTTTTCCGAGGATGAAAATAATTGAGGATTAATGAATAAACAAGCATTTAGGGATTAAGTAATGGATGACACGATATTGGATTTTCAGTTAGAAAGCCGCACGGAAGCGATTATTAAGGTAATCGGAGTGGGAGGGGGTGGTGGCAATGCCGTCAACCATATGTTTCTTGAAGGAATACACAATGTTTCTTTCGCTCTATGCAATACCGACAATCAGGCATTGATGGAATCGCCTGTACCCGTGAAAATTCAGTTGGGAGAACATACAACCGGTGGGCTGGGTGCCGGAAACAGACCCGATATTGCCCGCAGTGCTGCCGAGGAAAGTATCGATGCAATACGTGATTTGTTGAGTGACGGCACGCGTATGGCGTTTATCACAGCCGGTATGGGTGGAGGAACAGGAACAGGTGCAGCTCCCGTTGTGGCTAAAGTTGCTAAAGATATGGGCATCTTAACGGTTGGAATCGTGACCATCCCTTTTGTTTTTGAAGGCCCAAAAAAGATTATCCAGGCATTAAAAGGAGTAGAAGAAATTGCTGCCAATGTGGATGCACTTCTCGTGATCAACAACGAGCGATTACGTGATATTTATCACGATTTAACGATGATGAATGCTTTTGCTAAGGCCGATGATACATTGACGATCGCAGCAAAAAGCATTGCCGAAATCATCACCGTTCACGGCTATGTAAATCTCGACTTCGCCGATGTATACACAACATTGAAAGATGGTGGCGTTGCCATTATGAGTAGAGGCGTAGGAAAAGGGAAAAACAGAGTCGAAGAGGCCATTCGTGATGCTCTTCATTCGCCCTTGCTCAATAACAATGATGTGTTTAGTGCGAAAAAAATACTCATCAATCTTTCCTTTGGCGAAAAAAACCCATTAATGATGGAAGAAATGAATGCGTTGCACGAGTTCATGTCGAAGTTTAGCCGTGAAATAGAGGTAATTTGGGGTGCCGCTTTGGAAGATGATCTTACCGATGAGGTGAAGATAACATTACTGGCTACCGGTTTTTCAATTACAAGCGTGCCCGGCATTGAAGAGCACCGATTAGTAGAATCTCAGGCTGAGGAATTGGAGCGTAAGATACGCGAAGATGCACAAAAAGAACAGGAAGAAGAGGATAGACAACTGATTGAGAAATACTACGGGAAAAAAGGGCTAAAAGATCTTTTGACTACCAACTATCGGATTGAGCCGATTGTGCTGACGACAGAAGAATTGGATGATGATAAAATTTTGGAAGCAATGGAAAGGACAGCAGTTTTCAAACGCGATGTGGATTTTAATCCTCGTGCATTTCGAAACGAGCCTCAAACGCCATCATCTTCGTTGTTCGATTAAAAAAAGAATTTTTTATACTAGTTGAGTTATGAATCTATTTGAAACAATTAATGAAGAAATAAAAAAAGCAATGCTGGCAAAAGATAAAGTAAGATTGGAAGCGTTGCGAGGAATTAAAAAAGAATTTTTGGAAGCAAAAACAGCCAAAGGTGCCAACAATGAACTTTCGGATGAAACCGCCTTGGCTATTTTGCAGAAAATGGCAAAACAACGAAAAGATAGCGCCGATATTTATTTGTCGCAAAATCGTTCCGATTTGGCCGAAACCGAACTGGCTCAATTAAACGTTATTCAGGAATTTTTGCCCCGACAGATGTCTCCCGAGGAATTGGAGGAAGCAGTGAAAAAAATTATTGCCGCTGTTGGGGCGACTTCCATGAAAGATATGGGTAAAGTGATGGGCGTTGCCACCAAACAGCTTGCAGGAAAAGCCGAGGGACGCTTGATCTCCGAAACGGTGAAGAAACTACTCGGTTGATTCTTTCTTCATCCGTTTGTCGATGTAATTGCTTTTGCGGGCTTTTTTATCCAGTTTTTCCAATGCTTTCAGTTGGTTTTTCCCGGGTTCGAAATTGCTTGACAAAAGCAAGACGGAGAGGGTTTCATCGTCCACTTTTTTCAATCTGAAAGCAACAGTTCTGTTTTCAATGATGTTGTTCTTTACCAATTTAACGAGAAAATCGCTTGTCGGATCATAAGGGAATGAAATATCATCGTATACCATATCCGATACTTTTATCTTTTGAGCTTTCGGATTCTTTTTGAAAAGAATTTTTCCCTCGTTGTTGGTTACGCCTCCTTGAAGTGTTTTTCCCGATGAATTCACTAGCTCAACCAAAATTCCCGATAACGAAAAATTTCGGTTGTCTGTTACCTTGATTCCTAAAGAGTCTTTTTTTGATCCCGGAAGCGGTTGTACAGTCGATTTTTCACCGGAATATTCTCCTGTTGTTACCAACAAATAATCGCCCATAATTTCATAGCTGCCTTTGCCCACTTTGTTGGTTATCATGTTTCCCATTTCATCCATGTCAAAATATACCTCTCCATTCTCAAATTTAAGGATATCGTTACCTTCTTTGAAGACACCTTCATAGTGTTGCGCATAGGTGGGGAGTGTAAGCGCAAGGAAAAACAGGATATCGTACATTCTCTTCATTTTCGACCGGTTTTTATTGGGGGTGTAGTTAAAGTTAGGTTTACAGTATTTTTTTGTAGAGTACCACAAAGGCTTTTTATTTATTCCCCAACCGGGCAAAAAGGTTGCTCGGTTGGGGAAATGCAATGCTTCCCTAGGATTGTTGGAAAATAGTTACTCTTCTTTTTCGCCTGCTTCGTATTCTTTCAGCAATTTCTCCTGAATATCAGGAGGCACAAGTTCGTAACTGGAGAACTTCATGGTAAAGGAAGCGCGTCCACCGGTAAGCGAACTTAGAGAAGTAGAATACGAACTCATTTCTTTTAGTGGAACTTTGGCTTTGATTCTCTCGAAATGCTTATCACTTTCCATGCCCATAATCATAGCCCGTCGTGTTTGCAGATCACTTATTACATCTCCCATGTATTCTGATGGTACGGAAACAGTGACATCATAGATGGGTTCGAGAATTTTGGGCCCTGCGTTTTTGAATGCCATGCTGAAGGCATTACGGCCGGCAAGCATGAAAGAGATTTCGTTGGAATCGACAGGGTGCATCTTGCCGTCATATACAATAACGCGAACATCACGCGCATACGATCCTGTTAAAGGTCCTTGTTCCATGCGACTCATAATTCCTTTCAAAATAGCGGGCATGAAGCGGGCATCGATGGATCCTCCCACAATACTGTTTACGAAAACCAATTTACCTCCCCATTCAAGCTTTATTTCCTGAACATCGCGTGTTTGAACTTTGTATTCTTGTCCGTTGAATTTATATACTTCCGGCATAGGCATACCTTCTGTATAAGGTTCTACGATAAGGTGGACTTCACCAAACTGTCCGGCTCCTCCCGATTGCTTTTTGTGACGGTAGTCGGCGCGAGCTGCTTTGGTTATCGTTTCACGATAAGGGATTTTCGGTTCAAGAAATTCCACTTCGATTTTATCGTTATTTTCTAATCTCCATTTGAGCGTTTTCAGGTGAAATTCGCCCTGTCCCGAAACAATGGTTTGCTTCAATTCTTTCGATATTTCCGAGATCCACGTGGGATCTTCCTCGTGCATTCGGGTGAGTGCTTCGTTTAGTTTTTCGGCGTTGGCTTCGTTTATTGGTTTAATGGCTCTACGATAGCGGGGTTCGGGATATTTAATGAAATCGAATCGGTTGTCGGCACCTTTGCCATTTAGGGTATCACCGGTGCGTACGTCTTTTAATTTTACAGCTGCACCGATGTTGCCCGCCTGCATTTCTTCAACTTTGGTGCGGATTTGTCCGGCTACCGAAAAAATTTGAGCCAAACGTTCTTTGGAGCCTCTATTGGCGTTGGTCAGGTCATCACCTTCTCTTACGGTTCCTGACATGACTTTGAAGTAGGAAATCTCTCCGATATGGGGTTCAACAGTAGTTTTAAAAACGAAAAGACTGACAGGAGCATTGGGGTCGGGTTTTACCTCCTTGCCTTCGGTATTTTTCGGCGCGGGCATCTGATCCGGTGATGGTGCTACGGCACTCAGAAAATTCATCACCCGGTGTACACCCCGGTTTTTTAAAGACGAAACGCAAAATACGGGGAAAACGCTACGATCGATCAACCCTTTTTGGATTCCTTCCCTCATCTCTTCTTCCGATAGTGTTCCCTGCTCGAAATATTTTTCCATCAACCCTTCATCGTTCTCGGCGGCTGCTTCCAACAGTGCTTTATATAATTCGTCAGCTTTGGCTTTTTCACTGTCCGGAATATCCATTACATCGGGAGCTGTGGCATCGGGTTTCCATTTGTACATTTTTTGTTTTAATACATCAACTATACCTTCAAACGCGTTTCCGTTACCGATAGGGTATTGAATGGGAACTACCTTGTTTCCCCACATTTCTTTCATGCCGGCGAGGGTATTGTCATAGTCGGCTTTTTCGTTATCCATTTGATTTATAACAAAAACAACCGGTTTGTTTATGTCTTCTGTATAGTGAAATTGGTTTATGGTTCCTACTTCAATTCCGTTGGCGGCGTGAATAACCATCAATGCTGTGTCGGTTACGTTGAGCGAAGTGATGACTCCGCCAATGAAATCGTCTGATCCCGGGCAGTCAATGAAATTCATCATTTTGTCTTTCCACTCAATAGAAAACACGGTAGGGAAAACCGAATAGCCGTATTCTTTTTCAACAGGGAAATAATCACTCACGGTATTTCCGTTTTCAACCGTACCGCGTCGTTTTATAAGACCACTCTCGAAAAGCATAGCTTCTGCGAGGGTGGTCTTTCCCGATCCCGAATTGCCTATGATAGCAATATTTTTAATGTCTTTCGTTTGATATACTTTCATGATTTGAATGTTTATTAAAATTGTTTGGAGTTACAAAATTAAAACGACTTTGCATCTTGCATAAAGCAAAGTCGTATCACAAAAATAACGCCCGCAAGTTAAAAAAAACCGAGCAATTCATGAAATATACAATAATGTTAAAGAATTATGTTTTATAACATAAAATATAAGATTGATTCTATTCGAAGTGATTCAACATAAGTTGTTTTTCGTATGTTGAAAACTATAGGTACTATGATATAGCCTTTTGCCGGAATACTTTCTAAATTATATGGATTTTTTGTACTTTTGGCGAATTAAATAATGAACAACACTTCTGCACATCGAATAGGGTATATGCAGATTGTGCTTAGAGGAATGAGTATTCATGATAAAACCGGTATTTATTCAATATTTGTACGTAGAATTTGCTAAAAAGATAAGGTTGTTAGTGAGTAAGCAATTATGGATGGCTGGTGTGGATCCGGGTATCGTTTAAAACCTTGGATGTTTTTTGTACGCCTTAAAAAATACCTTTTTATTCTGTTTTTTTTAAACAATTTAAAATACGATTTCAAATGAAATATTTTTATAATCAACATATTGAAGAGATACTTCAACAATTCGGTGTGTCTGCCGAAAAGGGATTGTCGGCTGCTGAAGCAAAAAAGCGTCTCGAAACCTATGGACCGAATCGGCTTCAATCCGAAAAACAAAAATCAACTTTACAAATCTTTTTCGATCAGTTTAAAGGATCGATGGTGATGATCCTTTTCGTCGCTGCCGTTATTTCGGGAATAATGGGTCTGCAAAACGGAGAGGGTTTTTTAGATACGATAGTTATTCTTGCCATTTTGGTGGTTAATGCCCTTATCGGAATGGTTGAAGAGAAAAAAGCGCAATCTTCCTTAGAAGCACTGAAAAAGATGAGTGCGCCGCATTCTAAAGTGCTGCGCGAGGGACAAATTGTTGAAATTTCTTCTACGGAGATTGTTCCCGGTGACATTGTTGTATTGGATACAGGAGATATTGTTCCTGCCGATATGCGACTCATAGAAGCGGTGAACCTGAAAATTCAGGAATCGGCTCTGACCGGCGAATCTGTTCCGGTGGAGAAAAATGCCGAAACGTTGAATGCGGAAGACGTGCCGTTGGGCGATCGTAAGAATATGGCGTTCTCGACGTGCGTGGTGACTTACGGTCGGGGTAAAGGTATAGTTGTGGCAACAGGTATGCATACCGAAGTAGGCAAAATTGCACATATGCTTCAGCATGCCGAGAGAACCGAAACGCCAATGAGTAAACGGTTGGAACAGCTGGGAAAAACATTGGGTTATGTTGCTCTTGTCATCTGTTTGGTCATTTTTATTGTAGGACTGCTGTACGGCAACAATTGGCTTGAAATGTTTATGATGGCAGTGAGCCTTGCTGTTGCCGCCATTCCTGAAGGGTTGCAGATTGTTTCGACGCTGGTACTTTCCATCGGTGTGCAGCGTCTCGTAAAACTTCATGCCATTGTACGCAAACTGCCTTCGGTTGAGTCATTGGGAAGTGTTACGGTAATTTGTTCCGACAAAACGGGGACACTTACCCAAAATAAGATGACTATAGTAAAAGGATGGACCACTGCGAACGAAATCGATTTTCGGGATGCTGCCACATTCGAACGTTTGGGTTCGGATGGGAAAATGCTGTTGCAATCGGCATTATTGTGTACCGACGCTCATCTGAGAATGTTTCCCGACGGAAGTCATGAAAACTCGGGTGATCCCACCGAAACGGCTATTGTTGACATTGCGTTGAATTTCGGTATGAATAAGAATGAGGAAGAGAAAAAACATCCCCGGGTCGGCGAGGTTCCTTTCGATTCTGAACGCAAACGCATGGCCACCATCAACAAATTGGAAAACGGGCAACTGCGTGTTAATGTGAAAGGAGGGGTTGATGAAGTCTTGAGTGTTACCTCTTGCATTCGTGTTCATGGCAAGGTTCGTCCGATTACCCAAGAAGATATCGAAGCAATCAGGAGACAAAATGAGAGTATGGCGCAAGATGCTTTGCGTGTTCTTGCTGTTGCGTATAAAGATATTGACAAACTTCCCGATAAAGTGACGGTCGAAACCGTCGAGAATGCGTTGGTTTTTGTAGGGTTGATCGGCATGATCGATCCTCCCCGCCCCGAAGTGAAAGAAGCGGTGAGCAAATGCAAAATAGCCGGTATACGTCCGGTAATGATTACCGGGGATCATAAGATTACGGCTCTTGCCATTGCTAAAGAGATCGGAATTTATCGGGAAGGCGATCAAACGGTCACAGGTTCCGATTTGGAGAATATGTCCGATAACGATTTATATCGCAATGTGAAATCGTATTCGGTTTATGCCCGTGTGGCTCCGGTGCACAAAGTGCGAATCGTGAAAGCATGGCAATCCTATGGCGATATTGTTGCCATGACGGGTGACGGGGTAAACGATGCCCCTGCTTTAAAACAGGCAGATGTAGGTGTTGCAATGGGTGTAACAGGAACCGAGGTGGCGAAGGAAGTGGCGGACATAATCCTTACCGACGATAATTTTGCTACCATTGTCAATGCCGTCGAAGAAGGACGTCGTATTTATGACAATATTCTCAAAGCCATTCAATATTTGTTATCATCTAATGTGGGTGAGGTCCTGCTCATCCTTATTGCCTCGTTGTTGAATCTTGGCAATCCGCTGACGCCGATCCTTATTCTTTGGATTAATTTGGTAACGGATAGCCTTCCCGCGCTGGCATTGAGTATGGATCCTGCCGAAAAAGATATTATGAGACGTAAACCGCGAGATCCTCAAAAAGGAATTTTCGGTCGGGGAATGGTTTGGCGCATCATTTATCAGGGAACAACCATCGGCTTGATTTCGCTGGCTGCATATCTGATCGGATTTAACGATGGTGGTCAGCCTTTAGGACAAACCATGGCTTTTGCCGTACTCGGATTTGCCCAGTTGATTCATGTTCGGAATCTGCATTCCAACAAAATTTCCTGTTTCAAAATCAGTCCGTTGCTCAACAGACCGTTGATAGGTGCCATTGTTGTTTCGGCAGCATTTATGGCTTTAATTCTTCTGATTCCGCCCGTCATGAATATTTTTGGCACCGTTCCCATGGACGGAACGCATTGGACTTATGTATTGCTGCTCTCGTTAGTCCCTATTGTTATGGTCGAGTTGATGAAACTGTTGAAATTAAACAGTTCAAAAGACGAATATTAAATCGTGCTGTTTTTTGTCATTAACGAATGTAAAGGGATTAAAATTCAGCTTAAATAAATGATAAATTTACACTTACCTTGTCCTTTGAATGGGCAAGGTAAATTTTTTTTATTATTTTTGGAGCCGTGAAAAATTGATTTTTCATCAAATTTCCTGTTTTTCTTTTCAATTTTAAACAATATTAATCGATTTATCATATGGAGAATATGAATGAAGCTCTTTTTCTTCTGGTTGTAGGAATGCTTACGGTTTTTGTTATTCTTTTGTTGGTTGTGGCTGTTGGAAATTTTATTATAGGAGTTACGAATCGTTTTCTCCCAACTCCACATACACCTAAGAAAAATGATACCGAAGGGGATACGGGTATACATCCCAAAAAAATGGCAGCCATTGTAGCAGCGGTGGATGCCGTTACCAGGGGGAAGGGCAAAATAATTAACATAGGGAAAACAAAAAGCACAAAATAAATAATTATGGCAAAACAGATAGGATTTAGTCTTTTATATCGCGACATGTGGCAGTCGTCGGGGAAATATGTGCCACGGGTAGATCAATTGAAAGCTGTAGCTCCTGCTATTATCGATATGGGATGTTTTACTCGTGTTGAAACCAATGGCGGGGGGTTTGAACAGATTAACCTGTTGTTTGGTGAAAATCCAAATATTGCAGTGAGAGAATGGGTGAAACCTTTCAACGAGGCCGGCATTCAAACACACATGCTCGAGAGGGGATTGAATGGCATCCGCATGACTCCTGTTCCGGCCGATGTGCGCCGGCTTATGTTTCAAGTGAAGAAAAAACAGGGTACCGATATTGCTCGTTCGTTTGACGGATTGAACGATGTACGCAACTTGGAGAATTCCATCAAATTTGCGAAAGAAGCGGGCATGATTTCCCAAGCGGCGCTTTGTATTACCGTTTCACCTATTCATACGGTTGAATATTACACTCGGTTGGCCGACACGTTGATCGAAATGGGTGCAGACGAAATTTGCATAAAAGATATGGCCGGAATTGGAAGACCGGTATCGCTGGGCAAGATTGTGAAAAATATCAAAACTCGTCATCCTCACATCCCGGTGCAATATCACGGTCATGCCGGCCCCGGTTTTCAGATGGCATCGATTCTTGAAGTAGCAGAGGCCGGTGTCGATTATGTTGACGTGGCTATGGAGCCGCTTTCATGGGGTACAGCTCATGCCGATGTGCTTGCCGTACAAGCAATGCTGAAGGATGCCGGATTTGCCGTTCCCGATATCAACATGAAAGCCTATATGAAAGTGCGTTCGCTCACACAAAGTTTTATCGACGATTTTCTGGGTTATTATATCAATCCCAAGAATCGGTTGATGAATTCGTTGCTTATCGGCCCCGGTTTGCCGGGCGGAATGATGGGGAGCCTGATGGCCGATCTGGAAAATAATTTGGAGTCGCTTAACAGATGGTTGGCTAAAAACGGCAGACAGGAACTCACATTGGACGATTTGCTGATAAAATTGTTCGATGAGGTCACCTATATTTGGCCGAAAGTTGGATACCCTCCATTGGTGACGCCGTTTAGCCAGTACGTAAAAAACCTCGCCCTGATGAACGTGATCCAGATGGAGAAAGGCAAAGAGCGCTGGTCGATGATTGCCGATAACATTTGGGATATGATTCTCGGCAAATCGGGTAAACTTCCCGGTGAGGTAGCTCCGGAGCTTGTGGCATTGGCAAAAGAACAAGGGCGGGAATTTTATACCGGAAATCCGCAAGATTTGTATCCCGATCAATTGGATGAATTTCGTGCCGAGATGAAAAGGAACAATTGGGACTTTGGCCGTGATGACGAGGAACTTTTTGAGTTGGCCATGCATCCCGAACAATACAGAGCCTACAAAAGTGGCGAAGCTAAAGCGGCATTCGAAAAAGATTTGGCCGAGAAAAAAGCAGCTGAAAAGCAAAAAAAGGGAGAAGTACCTGCCGTTTCGGTTCCACAAAATAATGAGTATAAGCCGAAGAAATTGATCGTCACTATTGATGATGAGGAATATGAGGTAAATATTTCTTACCCGGATGAGGATGGGGCTGAAAATAAGGAAGCCGATAAACCGGCAAAGGATGTGAAACCTGCCGAAAAATCTTCATCGGCTCCAAAAGGGAAAATCAAAGCACTTGTTGCGCCTCTCGAGGGAAAATTCTTTTTGACGAAAGATCCTTCAGAAAAACCTGTTAAAGTAGGCGATAAAGTTAAAAAGGGAGATGTAATCGGATACATAGAATCCATGAAGACCTATAATACAATCGCTGCCGAAGAGGATGGAACTGTGGTTGAAATCTGTGTATCGAATGGTGATTCTGTATTTGAAGATGATGTGATTCTTAAATTGCAATGAGGATATGGGGGATATTTTTTCGGGTTTATTTGAAATGACGGCGTTTGGGGTCTTAGATCTCAAAACCGTCATCATGTGGATTATCGCTTTTGTTTTGCTGTATCTGGGAATTCGAAAGGAATACGAGCCGTTGTTGCTTGTACCTATCGGATTTGGAGTGCTGTTGGCCAACTTGCCCGGAGCAGGCTTGGGTATAGTGGACGCATCTGCTGTTCAATATGCCGACGGGAGCTATATGAACCTTCCGGAAATTGCGAGCAAATACGGCATCATGAATTTTCTTTATTATTCGCTTATTAAGACAGGATTGCTTCCTCCGATTATTTTTATGGGGGTTGGAGCACTTACCGATTTCGGCCCTATGCTGCGCAACCTCAAGTTGTCGCTTTTTGGGGGAGCTGCACAGTTGGGTATTTTTACGGTATTGTTGGGGGCTGTTTTGATGGGATTCAATTTGAATGAGGCAGCTTCGTTGGGTATCATCGGCGGTGCCGACGGACCTACCGCTATTTATACGACCATCAAATTGGCACCGCATCTGTTAGGACCCATTGCTATTGCTGCTTATTCTTATATGGCGCTGGTGCCGGTGATTATTCCCTTGGTGTCGAAATTGCTGATGACCGAAAATGAATTCAAAATTCACATGCGCAACATGGATAAGTTGTATCCTCCCAAACATGCTATCAAACACTTGAAAGTAGTGAAGATTGTTTTCCCTATCGTATTGGGTGTGGTTGTGGCTGTTTTTGTTCCTTCGTCGGCACCCTTGCTCGGCATGTTGCTGTTTGGAAATTTGGTTAAGGAAATCGGAACTTCCACAAGTCGTCTGGCCGAAGCAGCGTCGGGTCCCATTATGAATACGGCAACCATTTTTCTTGGGTTGTGTGTAGGAGCTACCATGACGGCCGAGGTATTCCTTTCGCCACAAACATTGGGTATTGTGGTTGGTGGATTTTTGGCTTTCGCCATATCGGTTGCCGGCGGCATTTTGGGTGTGAAGGTCTATAACATGTTTTCAAATAAAAAGATCAATCCGCTTATCGGGGCAACCGGTCTGAGTGCCGTACCGATGGCTTCGCGTGTGGCAAACGAGATGGCATTGAAATACGACAAATCGAATCATATCCTGCAATATTGTATGGCTAGTAATGTTTCCGGGGTAATCGGATCGGCTATTGCCGCAGGCGTATTGATTTCGTTTTTGGGATAATATAACGATAAGATTTCATATAGAAAGGGTGGTCCGGGATGATCACCTTTTTTATTTTTGTAATGGGTATCGTCCGGATTTTTGTTTACATTTTCTGTAAACGTATTTCGGGACAAGATACCCCTTCCTCGCACCAAGGCCGTACCATCCTCGCTCCATGCTTGCATCAGGCTTGCGCCACCATCGCATAAAGTTCGTTCCGGCTCTACCTCCGGATCCCGCTCTACATGCGGCAAAGACATAGGTTTGTTTCATACCGGTTTCGTGGAATTCGATGTCGTTATCCCTGCCTTGGAGCGAAGGAAGAGCGAAGGAGGAGCGAAGGAGATGCGATAAAAGGTCGGCAAAACCCCTCCATCGAACAAAACTTCGTTAAACCAAATTGCGGAAATCCTTCCCGCATGTTGTCTCACCTGTTGAAGTAGACAAAAACTTCGTTGAGCCAATACCCCATACCCGAAAACGGAGGTTAAATAAGTTCATTATTTTTTTTGCTATAACATTAATATTCTATATCTTTGACAGGTAGAAAGTTGTCTGATAACAAAGAAAAAACAATAAAGGCAAACACTTTTTTTAATCTGATTTTATTTCAAATAAAAGCAATAAGTCCTTAAATTAAAACAATAGGATGGATGAAAACATGAGATATAACGATTTGCCTATAGATTTTAAATATCTGATCGTAAACGAGAAAGACATAAGTTACGGTTTGACCGTAAATACGGTCGGGTTTCAGCCTGTTGCTCCTAATACAGTCTATCCATCTACGCAACATCCCAAAAGCTATTATTTTGACCCATGTAAAGGACGAATTCTTTCCGAGTATCAGATACTTTATATCAGTAAAGGGCACGGCTCTTTTATGTCGGAAACTACAAAGAAAACCACTATTGATAAGGGACAAATTATTTTTCTTTTTCCCAATCAATGGCATACCTATTGTCCTTCACCTGAAACAGGATGGAACGAATATTATATTGGATTTGAAGGACAAGTTATTGACGAGATGGTAAAAAACGAATTCATCAGCCCGAATAAACAGGTTATCGATATTGGTGTGAATGAAGATTTGGTAAATCTTTATTCTACGGCGTTACAAGTAGCAAAAGACGACAGAATCGCTGCTCAGCAGCATTTAGCCGGCATCGTTTTACATATTATTGGCATGATATTATCGTATTCGCAGAATAAAGATTTTGAAGACAACAACATGAGCCAAATTGTAGAACGTGCCAAAATTATTATGAGTGAAAATATGTATAAAGGGATTAATGTTGAAGAAATTGCATCAAAATTGGGGATAAGTTATTCGCGATTCAGAAAAGTTTTTAAAGATTATACAGGCTATGCTCCTGCACAATATTTTCAGGAACTGAAATTGAGAAAATCAAAAGAATTGTTGGCCGAAACGAACCGATCTCTAAAAGAGATTGCTTATGAGTTGAATTTCAATTCTTATGAATATTTTATCTTTTTCTTTAAAAAAAGAGTTGGAATTACTCCCTTGGAATACAGAAATTTAGGGAAAGTATAATACCAAACCGACTTTCATAAGCCTCAGTCACTCTACGTCAGCTCTAAGATTTTGTTTTTTATTGCAAAAATGCAGGGGATTCTTTACGATAAATCTACGCAATCGGATTTTTTTCTCTCTGCCTTGAAGCAAGCTTGAAGCAGACCGGCGATATTTTTCGGCCGGGATGTTGTTGCACTTCCATTTTGGACATAATTTCTTTTGTTAAGGGATGTTTTGTATATTTGTCGGGAATTATTGCCAAAAATTATTCGGTAAAAATCATCAACACAATGAGAAATATTAAAATTCTTTTTTCGGTAATTCTTTTGGGTGTTATTTTCTCAAGTTGCGGATACAACACGATGGTTGAAAAACAGGAAGCCGTAGCCTCGCAATGGGGCAACGTGCAAAATGCGTATCAGCGCAGAGCTGATCTGATTCCAAATCTTGTGGCTACCGTGAAGGGTTATGCCGAACACGAACAAGAAACCCTTACGAAGGTGACCGAGGCTCGCGCCAAAGCTACTCAGATAACGATAGATCCCGAAAATCTTACGGAAGAGAATATCCGAAAATATCAACAGGCTCAGACAGAGTTGAGTGAAGCGTTGAGCAGATTGCTTCTCATTCAGGAGAATTATCCCGAGTTGAAAGCCAATCAGAATTTCCTCGCTCTTCAGGACGAACTTGCCGGTACAGAGAATCGAATCGCGGTTGAACGGAACCGATTCAACCAATTGGTAAAAGAGTATAATGCGTATATTCGCAAATTCCCTCAGATCATTTATGCCGGTTTGTTCGGATTTAAACCCAAAGCCTATTTTCAAGCTGCCGAAGAAGCTCAGACAGCGATACAGGTTCAATTTTAGCCAACATGTAGGCAACTTCAGTAAATTATTTGATGAAGATATTCAGGAAAATTAAACATCGGTTTTGGTTATTCATTTTGTTTTTTGGCGTAGCTGCGGTCTATGCTCAGGATATTCCTAAACCCATGTATCCTCCCCGTTTAGTGAATGATTTTGCTCGTCTTTTCTCGCCGGAAGAAACGCGGGCTTTGGAGCAAAAACTCCGCGCTTACCACGATTCCACATCTACTCAAATCTATGTGGTTACCGTGAACGATTTGGGAGGGTATGCTATTTCCGATTATGCTTTCAAAATAGGCGAGGAGTGGGGTGTGGGTCAAGAAGGCAAGGATAACGGAGCGGTGATCCTCATTAAGCCGAAAGTCGGCAACAGCAGGGGACAAGCCTTTATTGCAACAGGTTATGGATTGGAAGCTCGGCTGAATGATGCGTATGTAGGTAGGATTGTGCGCGATCGGATGATTCCCTATTTTAAGGAAAACGATTATTTTGGTGGTGTTAACGCTGCTGTAGATGCCATAATAGAACGTTTATCGGGAGAATTCGATGCAGATGAACAGCCGGATAACGGCGGTGTTCCCATTGGCCTTATGGTGGTGTTGATCCTTGTTTTTATTATTATTATTCTTCGTCTGTTTTTTGGTAACAACCGGCATATAGATAATGATGGGAGTAATCGTGGAGGGGGGCGTTTCATTTTCTTCCCGCCTTTCAACGGAGGAAGTAACCGTTCCGGAGGGTTTGGTGGCAACTTTGGCGGAGGGGGAGGAGGTCGTTTCGGAGGCGGGGGTGCCGGAGGAAGTTGGTAAATCAATGGAAAAGATCGTGTCGAATATCTTGCCGCTCATTACTATTCTTGGCCCTACCGCAACCGGCAAAACCCGTTTTGCTGCACATCTGGCCTACGAGCTGGATGGAGAAATTATCAGTGCCGATTCGCGACAGGTTTACAAGGGTATGGATATTGGAACGGGTAAGGATTTATCGGATTATGCGATAAATGGCCGTCATATCCCTTATCATTTGATCGATATTCGCGAAGCAGGCGAAAAATATACGCTCTTTCATTTTCAACACGATTTTCATCAGGCCTATTCCGACATTCTTTTGCGAAATAAAACCCCTCTTTTATGCGGAGGTACAGGATTGTATATCGAATCGGTGTTAAAGGGGTATCGGTTACCGGATGTTCCGGAGAATCCCGAATTGCGAAAGCAATTGGCAAATATGTCGCAAGAGGAACTGATAAAAATGTTGAGTTCGTACAAAAAATTACACAATATTACCGATACGGATACCAAACAGCGTACTATACGGGCTATTGAAATTGCCGATTTTCAGGAAAAGCATGATGTCGAGTGCCCTGCATATTTACCGGTTGAAAGTGTAATCATCGGTCTTTCGATAGATAGGGAATTGCGGCGCAAAAAAATTTCGGAACGATTAAAAAAGCGTTTGGATGAAGGAATGATTGAAGAAGTTGAGAAACTTCTGGCGACAGGTCTTTCGGCTGACGACCTTATTTATTACGGGTTGGAATATAAATATATAACCTTATACCTTTTGGGAACGTTGTCGTATGAGGAGATGTACTCGAAATTGGAAATCGCCATACATCAGTTTGCTAAGCGACAAATGACCTGGTTTAGGGGGATGGAACGCCGTGGTTTTACCATTCATTGGATTGATGCTACTTTGCCTATGGAAGATAAAATAGCCCGTGGTTTACAGCTGTTACAGCATATATGAAAAGGCTTTTCCTTTATAATTGTCCAAAAAATAGTACTTTTGTATCTTGAAAATTGGTTGCTCGGTTTTTTAAACTTTTCGGCAACCAACGATATTGTTTTATTTACTGATTATACACTAAAAAATGATTAAAGGTCAATTCCCGGTCGAGAAGTTTCGTGCTCTTGAAACCCCTTTCTATTATTACGATATCGATTTGCTCCGACAGACCCTCGATATCATAAAAAAAGAAACCCAAGGCAAAAATTATCATATTCATTATGCCATTAAGGCAAATGCTAATCCCCGCATTTTGAGGGAGATTTCCTCTTATGGCTTTGGAGCTGACTGTGTAAGCGGGAACGAGATTCTTCGTGCTATAGAGTGCGGATTTTCTCCGTCGAAAATTGTTTTTGCGGGTGTCGGGAAAACCGATAAAGAGATTAATTTGGCTTTGGATAACGATATCTTTTGTTTCAATGTGGAGTCGTTGCCCGAAATGGAAACCATCGAAGAATTGGCTTCCAAGAAAGAGAAACGCGCACGCATTGCTTTGCGTATCAATCCTAATATCGACGCTCATACTCACGAATACATTACCACCGGTTTGAATGAAAACAAATTTGGGTTGAATGAACAAGATTTGCCCAAAGCGTTGACTTTTATTGCCGGAGCATCGCATATCGAACTGATCGGGATTCATTTTCATATTGGATCACAAATTACGGATCTGTGTGCTTTTGAGAATTTGTGCGTCAGAGCTATGGGTTGGAAACACTGGTTCGAAAACCGAGGTGTGCGCCTTCAGCATATAAATGTAGGGGGCGGATTAGGGATTAACTATATGCACCCGAATCATTGCCCCATAGCCAATTTCGAATCGTATTTCCGCCTTTTCGATAAACATATAAAGTTAAATAATGACCAATCGATCCATTTTGAACCGGGAAGATCGGTGGTTGCTCCTTGTGGCTCGCTTATTGCGAAAACAGTATATGTAAAAGAAGGGCTCAGCAAAAAGTTCCTCATTATCGATGCCGGTATGACCGATCTTATTCGCCCGGCTTTATATCAGGCGTTTCATCATATCGAAAATATGAGTTCGGATGAAGAACCGGCTTGCTATGATGTTGTAGGTCCTATTTGCGAGTCGAGCGATACTTTTGGCAAAAATAGGGAGATCAACAAAGCAAAACGAGGTGATTTGATTGCTATTCGATCTGCCGGAGCCTATGGAGAAGTGATGGCATCGCAATACAATTGTAGAGAATTGCCCAAATCGTATTTTTCGGATCAAATTTAATCGGATATGAATTTTATGCTTTCGTCGGTGTTTGATTTCTCCATCATCGATTGGATTATTGTTGCATCTCTTTTGCTATTTTTTATTATTCAGCTCCTTTTTTATTTTTTTCTCTATAGGAAACCTTACTCGTATCCGTCCAAAAAGGAAAGAACTTCGATATCGGAAAAAGACTTGCCGGCGGTGTCGGTTGTGATTGTTTCGAAAAACGATTCTGAAAATCTGGCAAAGCATCTTCCTGCTATTCTCGATCAAGATTATCCCGATTTTGAAGTTGTTGTCGTAAACATGGGTTCGACCGATGAAACCGATATGGTTTTAAAGCGTTTGGAGCTAACGTATAGCAATCTCTATCACACCTATGTTCCGCAAGAAGCCGAAGAATTGAATGAAAAAAAACTGGCATTGACAATAGGTATCAAGGCCGCGAAAAACCCTATTTTGCTTTTCACGGAATCGTATTGTCGGCCGGCATCCAATCAGTGGATTAAAGAATTTGCAGAAGAATTTGCCAAAGGAAAAGAAGTGGTTTTGGGTTTTTGTAAACTCGATATCTCCAAAAAGGTTTCTATGCGGAAGTTCATTCATTACGATAACCTGATACAAGGGTTGAAATATTTATCTATGGCCATTGTTCATCGACCGTATATGGGCATTGGAAGAAATATGGGGTATGTCCGAGAATTGTTTTTCAAACAAAAAGGATTTTCTTCAATTCTGAATTTCGAAGATGGCGAAGACGATCTGTTTATTAACGAAATAGCAAACGGTGCAAATACCGGAGTTGTTATATCGCCTGAGAGCATGACTATAAGCGATGTTGTGACAAGTTTCTCGGTTTGGCGTGCATTAAAATCGAAATATCTACACACAAAACGATATTACAAAGGCTTTTTTTCTTCTATTTTCGGTTGGGAAACCTTTTCCAAATATGGGTTTTATGTTTCGGTCATTTGTGCTGTTTGTTGGGGATTGCTAAATACCAATTTTGTTCTTCTTTTCCTTGGAATCCTATTGTTTATAGCAAGGTATTGTTTTCAGGCAATTATCATCAACCGTAATAGCAAACTTTTTGGTGCCGGTAAGCATTACCTCGATCTTGTTTTCATGGATATCTTTCAACCTTTCAACAATTTCAGATTTAAGAAATATGCGGAGAAAAAACGGAATAAATTCAGATGATATCGAATAAACAAAATGTCAGGAAATGCGTTAACTATAAGAAAATGACAATGTGTCATTTAAACGATGGGCGATTTAAAATGTCGGTTAAAGCGGGTTAAGGGTATACGTATTTGGTTAAAAGTGTTAAAAACAAAGAGATATGTCGATATGGTGTATGTTTTTTGTTATTATTTTTGAGTACTAAAATGAGCAACGAAGCAATAGATTTATCATTTAAAACAGAAAGATATGAAAGCAAATAGTACCAAAAGAGTATTAGGCATTATTTTAATTGCCGTATTGAGTTCTGTCATAACATTGTTTGGTTATGACCAGATAAACAAAAAGAGAAACAGGGCTGTTTCGGGGAATGTGGGAGAGTATGCGAGTTCTTTCGATCAAGATAAAAATGTTATTCTGACCAACTTAACTGCATCTCAAGGATATTTTGATTTTACTGAAGCTGCCGAAAAAGCGGTTCATGGTGTTGTTCACGTCAAGACGAAAGCAGTGCGTGAGCAAGTGGTAATCAATCCTTTCGATTTCTTTTTCGGCTTCGGAGGCGAACAGGTAATTCCTCGCGAACAGGTAGGTTTCGGATCGGGAGTCATTATTTCGAAAGATGGCTACATCATTACCAATAATCATGTTATTGAAGGTGCCACAGAGGTATCGGTGACCCTAAATGACGAGCGTGAGTTTACCGCAAAAGTTGTTGGGGCCGATGCACAGTCGGATATAGCTTTGCTCAAGATTGATGGTGATAATTTTCCTTATCTTTCTTTCGGAAATTCCGATGCGTTAAGAGTGGGTGAATGGGTTTTGGCTATTGGCAATCCGTTTAATTTGACCTCGACGGTTACTGCCGGTATTGTCAGTGCAAAAAACCGGACCAACATTGTGGGCGAAAATATGGGCCTTCAATCATTCATTCAAATTGATGCAGCCGTTAATCCCGGAAATAGTGGAGGAGCATTGGTGAACACGAAGGGTGAATTGGTAGGCATCAATACCGCTATTTATTCGGAAACGGGTAATTTTACCGGCTATGCATTCGCAATTCCTATTTCCATAGCCGGAAAAGTTGCAGCCGATCTTAAGGAATATGGGATTGTGCAACGTGCCGTGTTGGGAATTCAAGTACCCAATATTGAATATCTGAAACGATATGATCCCAAAAGGGCGAGCGAACTAGCAAAAATTCAAGGTGTAATGGTGGAGGATTTTTCGGATAGAAGTCCCGCCAAAGCTGCCGGCATAGAAAAGGGAGACGTTATTAAAGCCATAAATAATGTCCCGGTTCGTAATTTTGCCGAATTGCAGAATCAACTGAGCAGATATCGGCCGGGAGATAAAGTGAAAGTTACGGTTGATAGAAACGGTACCGAAAAAACTTTCTCGGTGGAATTAATCAATATGCAAGGCAGTACCGAAATTATTAAAAGACCCGATGCATTAAAAATATTGGGAGCTACTTTTAAGGCGTTGTCTGACGAACAGAAAAAACGATTGGGAATAAGTAGCGGAGTTGAGGTTACCGAGGTAAGCAAAGATGGGATATTTAATAAAGAAGGTATCAAAAAAGGATTCATTATTATGAGGATAAATAATTCTCCGGTAAACAACGAGGATGATGTGGCGAGAATTGTTGCCTCTGTTGCTGCAAGAGGCGTCGATGAAGATAAAGTTATTTTAATAGCCGGCTTTTATCCGCCCAATGGAAGAACGCAGTATATTGCAATTGATCTATCTAAAAAATAAGGAGACGATAGATAAAATTGATGTTTTTGCAAAACAAAAAACGGACAAAAGTGTTGTTAATAACAAAGGATTCAGTGTGAATGCTGTATCCTTTGTTAGGATTTAGGAAATATCAATATAAGCATATAAAAATATAAAAATAATAATAGGATAGCTAGAGAATGAGACAATTAAAGATTACAAAATCAATAACAAATAGAGAAAGTGCTTCTCTCGATAAATATCTCCAAGAGATTGGGAGAGAGGATTTAATTACTGTTGAAGAGGAGGTAGAATTAGCACAAGCAATCAAAAAAGGCGACAGACAGGCATTGGAAAAGCTAACGCGTGCCAATCTTCGTTTTGTTGTGTCGGTTGCCAAGCAATATCAAAATCAAGGACTCAGCCTTCCCGATTTAATTAATGAAGGAAACTTGGGATTAATAAAGGCTGCGGAAAAATTTGACGAAACGAGAGGGTTTAAGTTTATCAGTTATGCTGTGTGGTGGATTCGTCAATCCATCTTGCAGGCTTTGGCTGAGCAATCGAGAATCGTGCGATTGCCTCTTAATCAGGTAGGTTCATTGAACAAGATAAGCAAAGCATTTCAGAAATTTGAACAGGAAAACGAACGTCGCCCTTCTGCCGAAGAGCTTGCTGAAGAATTGGATGTGTCTGTAGATAAAGTTTCCGATTCTCTGAAAGTATCCGGACGTCATATATCGATGGATGCTCCTTTTGTGGAAGGGGAAGACAACAGTTTGTTGGATGTTTTGGTGAACGATGATGCGCCGGCTGCCGACCAAACTTTAATGAAAGAATCGCTTCATAAAGAAATCGAACGTGCTTTATCTACGTTAACGGAACGGGAAAGCGATATCATTAAAATGTTTTTCGGCATTGGTTGTCAGGAAATGACGTTAGAAGAAATCGGAGATAAATTTCAATTAACCAGGGAGAGGGTTCGTCAAATTAAGGAAAAAGCGATCAGACGACTTCGCCAAGATTCCAGATGCAAATTGCTGAAAAGCTATTTAGGATAAGCAGAGATAGTATAAAAAATGTGAATAATATGTAGAATTGTAAAATTAAATGCGATAAGGGTTGTTTATAAGCATTTTTTTTGCTAAAAATATTATTTACTTAAAATTTAATTTTATCTTTGCGTGATATTCGGTACTCATGAGAAAAATATCTTATGAGTACTCGATTTTAAAATGAATAGAGCCGAAACGGAAGATATAAATTTATCATATTTTTCTAACAGTATCGAACATTTTAAAAAGGTAAATGTTATATATATCGAAACAAATAATGAAAACCCCGCTTATAGGGGTTTGTAGACAAAAATAATTATCGAGTTAGTGAAATTAAGAATTTAATTGTTTAAATTTAAATTTTAAATTTATGAAAAAGTTTGGTTTACTTTTAATCTCTGCTCTTGTAGCATTCGGAATAAGTGCTCAAGAAGCCCAGAATGTTTCTAACGGTACTGTTTACCTGAAGAATAAGGCTAGTGACAACTGGTTTATGGGATTGTCAGGTGGTATTAACACCTACAATATGAAAGATTTTGACAATTTTGGCGATCGAATCGGATGGATTGGTCAGCTTACATTCGGAAGATGGAATACGCCGATTTGGGGTTTCCGTTTTGGTATCGACGGTGGAGAACCTGTAATTAATTACGAAAACGACACAAAAATGAAATGGATTGGCGGTCATGCCGAGATCATGTACAACATGACCAATGCCATTATGGGTTACAAACCGGATAGAGTTTATAGTTTCGTACCTTATTTGGGAATGGGGTACATGTATGGTATGAAAGATTGGTTCGAAAAGCCAAATCCTGATAATGATCTCTTCAAAGGTCAGGATCAGTCGTTTACTTTCAATGCCGGTATTATCAACAATTTTCGTGTAGGCAAGAACGTAAATCTTTTCCTTGAAATCGGATACCGATTAATGAATGAATCTTTCGATTTCAGTGCTACTCCTTCGGGAGATTGGGAATATGATGCGATGTGGTCAGCATTGGCAGGCGTTCAATTCGGTCTTGGTGGAAAGCAAGATTTCACACCTGCTGAATTGATGGACTATAGCCTCATCAACGATTTGAACAGTCAAATCAATAGATTGCGTTCTGAAAATGAAGAACTCAGCAAACGTCCTGCATCTTGTCCGGAATGTCCGGAATGTCCGGAAGTTCAACCGCAAGCAACCGTTTATGTGCCTAACGTAGTATACTTCCGTATCGATTCTTACAAGATTGACAGAGCTCAGCAAGTAAGCATCTATAATACGGCAGAATATTTGAAACAAAATCCGGATGCTAAGGTTAAGATTGTTGGTTATGCCGATAAATTGACCGGTTATCCCGAATATAACTGGAAACTGTCCGAAAAACGTGCCAAAGCGGTAGCCGATGCATTAATTAAAGAGTACGGAATTGATAGCAGTCGCGTTAGCGTTGACTGGAAGGGTGATACTGAACAACCTTATCCGCAGAACGACTGGAACCGTGTAGCTATCTTTTTCACTGAATAAGCGTTGATTTGAACAAAGGGGGAAATTTCCCTGAATAATATGAAAGCCGCCATATTTTCAATATGACGGCTTTTTTAATGTCTTAGCCATGGCTGGGGATCGAGCTTGTTCGTCTTTTGCCAGAGTTGAAAGTGCATAGTGGAAATGCCTGTGTCGGGATCGGTATAGATCTTTCCTAATGCCTGGCCTGTTTTCACTTTATCTCCCTGTTTTACGTAGGGATCAATGATGTTGGCATAGAATGTATAGTAGTCTCCGTGACGAACAATCATACAGGTGTTTGATCCGGGGAATGAGAATACTTTTGAGACTTCCCCTTCAAATACCGAACGAATAACGGCGCCTTCTTGTGCTTGAATATCGATTCCGTTACTATTGATAGATACATTCCATTCGCTGCTTCGGTTAATACCGAAGTTCGATACAATGGTCGATATACCGGTTACCGGCATAGGTAATTTTCCTTTGTTGGCTGCAAAATTTTTAGAGAGATTAAACGTTTCGGCCGAAGCAACGTATACCTCCTCGGTATGGGGTTTTGGATTTGTTGATTTTAGCTCTTCTTGTCTATCCTGCAATGTGGGTTTTCCTTCTTCGCTTTTGGACTTGTTGTTTTTTGCTATTTGTTCCGGTTTTTTACGCCTTTCTTCGGCTTTTTTTGCTTCGAGAGCTCGCTGCTTTTCGGCTTCTTCGGCACGTCGGCGAGCTTCGGCTTCCCTTTCCTGACGAGCCACTTCTTCAGCGATTAATTGTTCGATTCGGGCATTCAATTTAGCCGCTTGTTGACGTTTAGTTTGAAGAGTTTTTTGTAATTCCTGCTGTTTGCCTTTCGCTTCAGCCATTTCTGTTTGGCGTACTTTTTCTTCGTTAACCAGTTTATTTTGTTCATTTTGTAGTGCAAGCAATGCCTTTTGTTTATCGGCTTGAGCTTTCGCAAGTTCGCTTTTTTTCTCTGCCAGTTCTGTTTGTTTCTTTTTGATTTCTTCCGCCTGTTTTTTTTGCCATTTAGAATAATCCTTCAGGTATTGCATCCTGCGCAGGGATTCTCCCCACGTTTTTCCGGAAAGTATAAAAATTAATTTGTTTTCCGACCGTTGGTTATTCAACATTCCTTTAATTGCTTTGGCGTAGTTCTTTTGCTTTTTCTCTAATTCTTCCTTGAGTTTTGCAATTTCCTTTTCCAATTGTTGTTGTTCTTTCTCAAGAGCCATAATTTCGTTTTGATATACCGTAATAAGTTCTCTTCTCGTTTTGAGTCGTTTATTGATAAGATTGATCCGCTGGAGAAGGGTGGTGGTTTGTTTTTTGACGTCGAGAAAAAGCTTGTTTGTGTTTTGAATTTCTTCCTGCAACAACTCACGTTGTTTTTGCAGTGTTTCGATTTGTTTAGTTTGAGAGAATAAAGAAAGGGTGTAAAGAAACAGGAACGATATGATAATGAATTTTTTCATGAATTGTCTGCTGTAATGATTTTTTCAATGTCGGAAAAATTAACTTGCGTATAACTATTGGGTATGGTAATCGATAATTCCAAAGGTTCGTCAAGTACTATGTTGGAATAGTTGATTTCGATATCTAATTTGCGTTTCGGAGAGCTTACTTCAATTTTCATATTATGAGGGAAAATTTGCGATCCAACTCGTGCAAAATCACTATAGCTCCATTGCAGCGAATAATTATTTACAGGATTGAGCAAATGACAAAATGTGATTCGATCATCGGCATTCACGGAGAAGAAATACTCGATATTCGCCTCTTCATTTATTGATTGAAGATAATAATTGGTTGAAGTTTTTTTATACGCAAATTTGGTATAATCGGTTGGTGAAGAAACGTTGTCTGTTTCCAGAAAAATCCGGTTTGTCAACAATGATTGTAAGGTATGGTAATTGAACCCTACTAAAAAGTGGTTCCCAATTTCATTTAGTGATTCTTTTACATAACGCTTGTTCATTCGATCGAGAATAATTAGGGTATCGTTATCCATATAAAAACGAAATACTTCTATGCCAAAAAGCGGTTGAACAGATAGTTGAAGCATTTGATCGTTTATGATTTTCAAATTTGCTTTTGAAGCCAAGGTGCGTTTTCCGTTACTTAAAGAAATGTTCAAGTTTGATGAAAAAGTAGAAAAAACCAACTGTTTGGACAATATATCCGAAAAGAGTTCACTATCGGCTTTTTCTACAGTATGCAAGGTAGGCTGTATGATTTCCTTTTTGGGTTTGCACGAATTTACACCCAAAAGAATTAGGCTTGATAAAAAAATAAGGTAATAATTGATCGCTCTCATTTTTTGAATGTTAGCATTCATCTTGCTTCGATATATTTTCCGGTTCGAATCTTTTCGTCAAGTGTTTTGGAATCGCTCCCTAATTCTTTGGCTTTTTTCCATTGTTCCAGCGCTTTTTCGGGTTCTCCCGTCACATACAGTACATCGCCATAGTGTTCAAAGATTTCGGCGGAAGGCTCTTCTTCACTGTATTTAACAGCATTTTCTATGTAAATCTTAGCCGTAGTATAGGCACCCTGTTTAAAGAGAACCCAACCGTATGTGTCCAAGTAAGTTGGATTTGTGGGCTCCGCTTTCACCGTTATGCTGCTCATTTGTTCGGCTTTATCCAGATCTTTTCCTTCTAAGGACAAATAATAACTGTAATTGTTTAATACCGGCAGATTCTGAGGATTGAGTTTTAACGCTTTTTCGTAATTCTCAAACGCCGCTTCTTTGTTCCCGAGAAAATAATTCAAATCCCCTATTTGGCCATAAAAATCCGATTTAAGTAATGGATTTTCAATTTTTGCCGACTTCAGTCCTTCTTCAAACACTTCAAGTGCTTCTTTATATTTTTTCTGTTGGTATTTTGCACCTCCCAAGTAAAAGTAAAACTGAGGAGCTTCGGGAATATATTTTATAGCTTCTGTGGTGATTTCGATTACTCTATCGATGCTGTCGGGTAAGACAATGCGTAGCATTTGTTCGTATCCAACCGGATCACTAGGATTGGCTTTTGTATATATTTCAAATTGCTTCATCGCTTCTTCTTTCTTCTCTTGGAGCAACAATACGTTCCCATAAATAAGGTTTAAACGCGTATTATGCGGATACTGATCGAACAATGTTTCGAAAAGTGAGTTTACCAATTGCATATCGCGTTTGTTTTGCCGAAGGATATCAATATAGCGGGTAAGTAATTGCACTTTGGTATCCACATCTATTTCAGTACCCATAATGGCTTTCCGTAGTTCTTCTTCGGCTGCTCCTTCATTCCCCGTTTTTTCATAATAATTGACCATAGAAAGTATCAGATTGGGATAATCGGGGTCAATAGCTTTTGCGCGATTGTAATAATATATGGCTTTATCCGGTTGGTTGTCCTGTAGATATAGATCCCCTAAAAGAACAATATATCGGGGATCCTCCGGATTTTGAGCGATGATATTTTCAATTTCCGTGAAAGCTTTTTCTTTTTGATTGAGCATGGAATACAGCTGAAATTTAGTGAGGGCTGTAGTTTCCGAAACCCCTGAAATTTTTTCCAATTCGTTGAGTACCTCTATGGCTTTTTGCAGTTCGCCACTGTCGCTATATGCCTGCGAGAGCTGCATATAGAGCTCCAATTTGGAAGGGTATTCTTTCAGCAAAAACCGATAAATAGCTATAGCATCCTGATTATTACCCGATTCTTTGCTCAATCCGGCAAGCATCATGTTATAGTAATAATTTTTCGGATCGTATTTCACGGCTTTCTTCAAAAAATCCAATGCTTTGCTCTTTTCCTCGAGCACATTATAAAAAGTACCTAATTCTGTCAGTACATTGGCATTGGTTGAATCGATGGAATAGCAATGCTGTAAATAGTCAAATGCCTCATCATATTTGCCTTGTACTTTGGAATTGATCCCTTCATAAAAATAATAATCGAATTTTCTTTGCTCTTTTTCGTTCAATGGCATTCCTTTTCTTTCTTTGGTAGTTTGTGTGGATTGCGCATTTGCAAAAAAAGTACAAAAAAGAAAAAAAGCAAGGGTAAAACTGGTTAAGAAGAATAATTTTCTATGATGCATTATGTATACGATATTGTGTTAATTTTTTCCTGTATGACCAAATCCTCCTGATCCTCGATCGGTTTCTTCCAATCTGACAACTTCTTGCCATTCAACACGAGAGTGTTCAGTGATGACCATTTGGCAAATTCGGTCTCCATCGTTAATCGTGAATTCTTCATCGGATAAATTAATGAGGATTGCACAAATTTCCCCCCGGTAATCGGCATCGATAGTCCCCGGTGAATTAACGACAGAAATGCCATGTTTAATGGCCAAGCCGCTTCTTGGACGAATTTGTGCCTCATACCCTTCCGGCAATTGGATGAATAACCCCGTCGGCACCAGCACTCGTTGGAGAGGTTTTAAGATAATGGGTTTATCGATATTGGCACGTAGATCCATTCCTGCCGAATGAAGGGTGGCATATTCCGGTAAAGGATGTTTGGATCGATTGACAATTTTGACCTGCATTTTTTGATATTTCGCTAACAGTGAAAAGACAAGATTTTTTATTATGCGAATTTAGGTATTTCTACTCACATAATTATCAATTTGATGAAATTTAAGGAAGTTCATTTTCTCTCGCTTCTTTTATGACACTTATTTTTTCATGAAAATATAAAAATGCTTATCTTTGTGAGAGATGAACGATCAAGACGATATATTAGGCAGATTGCGTCAGACATTGAATGAGCAAGGGATTGATTCTTTTCATATTCTGGAGGATCTTGTTCCTATTGAGGAACAGATGGAGTATTTTCGTTTTTTCGAAAAATTGAGAAGAGAGAATGCCCCTTTTGTTTGTGACGAGGAAATTGCGATACTTTTTTCGCCTGATGCCTCCATCGAAAGAAAAAAAAGAAGTCTTTCGTTATTGGCATCCATTCCCGATGTTACGGCATACCGAGCCATTGAAACTTATCACAGCAGCCCGTTGGAACCCGAGCTGAAAAACTGGTCGGCAATGGCATTGGTGAGCAGTCGTATTGTTCTTAATTCCAATCTTTCCGGGAAGCAGCAGGTGTATATTTCTTCCGGTTTGGGCGGGCACGATAAAAAACTTCGTTTTTTTGCGCTGTTCACTACACAAAACAGGGAAAATTTCACTGAGCTACAGAAAGGGATTGTAGAAAGTGAATTTAGGTTTCAATTGGGACAAGCCAATGTCGATATTGAGAAATTCGAAATCAAAGATCATTATTTTATCATGTTGATGCTCGTTCCTTTTGATATCGATATAAAGTCAATTCTTCAGTCTGCTATAAACGAATGCAACCAATATGGGAATTTTCTCGATACCAAGTTCTTGTTTACTAATGTAAAAATACTTGATGACGAAGAGATTGTTAATTTGCTGAAGAAGAAAGATTAAGGAAGCCATTACATGTTGTCAGACCTTTCCTGCAGAAAACAATATTTTGTTTGTTTCGCACTACTTTTTTTATTTCTTTTTACTACTGTGAAGGCGCGAACTCCTTCATTTGTGCCTCCCGTTTATAATTACACCAGCAACACCTATAATGCCGACAATCAAAATTGGGCAATTGCGCAGGGCAAAGATGGTGTGATTTATATTGGGAATAACAACGGTTTGTTGACTTTTGATGGTGTTAACTGGAATTTATATCGTTTGCCGAATAATTTGGGAATCAAATCGATCTTTATCGATAAAAACCGCAATCCCGAAAGAATATATGTGGGGTCTTTTGAAGAGTTTGGTTTCTTTGAAAAAAATGCAGCCAATCGTCTTATTTATCATTCATTCAAACCCTTAGTAAAAAACTATCAATTTCATAATGATGAGGTTTGGACCATTCAACAATTAAACGATACCCTATTTTTTCAGACTTTTTCTTCTTATTTTGTTTACAACGAAAAGTGGGCTGAAATAAAATCTTTCAAACGTGTGCCGGCACCCTTATATTTTTTTTCGGTTAAGGGCTCATTGTATGCTCAATATATCAATGAAAATTTCTATCGATATAACGGCAATGATTTTGAACTTTTGTTTACCCGCGATCAACTAAAAAATGACGAGGTGGTATCGGTACAACCTTTTGGTAAGAATTTACTTCTTTTTACTTCGAAAAACGGGATATTGGAATATTCGATTTATTCGAATACGCTTTCTAAGTGGGAAACAGCTGTAGATGAAGAATTGAAGAGGGCAAGGATAAACAGGGTGGTATCGATAGCCGATTCAATTTATATTATCGGGACGTTAAGCGATGGAATTTTTGTTTTAGATACGAAAGGTCAATTAAATTACCATTTAAATCGAAACAACGGACTTAACAATAATACCGTTCTTGGTCTTTTTTGTGATAATGGAAACAATATATGGGTGGCATTAGATAACGGGATAGCCTATGTTCAGACAAAATCTCCTATCTCCTTTTTCGAACCCGTCGATATTCAGATCGGATTGGTTGAAGATATGCTCATCGATAATCATACCATTTATTTGGCTACCAACCAGGGAATTTATAAGTATTCCGAAACATTGGATAAAATAATTGCTTTACCCGGATTCGAAATTCAATCTTGGTTTATTCGGAAGTTTAATGACCAGATTATTATAGGAAATAATGAAGGAACTTCATTCCTAAAGGATGACACGAATATTCCTGTGATAAATTCGAGTGGCGGAGGAATGGACATAAAAGCAGTCAATCTGTATGGTCGCGACCTGTTGTTAGAGTCCACTTACTCCGATTTACAGGTGTTTAACCAAATTAACGGGCAGTGGGTATTTAGCCATAAACTCGATAATTTTTCTGATCTGATCAATCGTATTGAGGTTGATCATACCGGAAATGTTTGGGCTGGTCACATGTACAAAGGCGTCTATCGATTACGGATTGATGAGCAATTACAAAAAATTGTCGAAAAAGAATATTTTTCCACACTCGATTCCCTGCAAAATTATCCCAATCCCATTCGGGTAATGAAATTGCGTGGGAGAATTATATTTGCCGATGGGCATGCTTTTTATACGTATGATGATATTGCACAAAAAATCACTCTTTTTGATCAATTAAACCGAGATCTTCCGGATTTGTCCGATACACATCGGGTGGTTATGGTGAATGACAGTTTGTGTTGGTTTGTTAGAAACAATGAATATTCCCTTATTCGTTATAAAGACGGCCATTATAAGATACAGGAAAAGATTCCTTTCAGCATTCTGAATAATCCTCCGAATATGGGACGCGGTAATGTTTATGTAGATGACAACGGGATATCCTATTTTTGTTTGAACGGCGGTATAGGGAAATATGTTCCCGTGCAAAAAACAGATCAACAAATGTGGCCTCGTTTCGCTTTGTCTTGGATGTCCTGTTATAATCGCAAAAACAATCAAGTAACGTATTTGCCTCTTACTAAAAAGAATGCCATTTCTTATAAAGATAATAACCTAACCTTTCAATTTCAATATCCGGATTATTCGAGGAAACCCATTAAAATTGAGTACCTTCTTGAGAATTATGACTCGGAGTGGATGACGCTGCCTCCAGACTTGAGTGTAAATTATGCGAATCTTCCCTCCGGAAATTATATGTTGAAAGCAAGGGTGATAAACCAGGACGGTCGCGAGTTATCCCGGTATACGTTTCCTTTTCAAATAACAACTCCCTGGTATAAAACAGGTTGGGCTATCTTGTTTTATATCTTGACGTTTATGATGCTTACCTGGTGGATTATCAATCAGTATCTGAATACCGTTATACGACGCAAAAATAAAGTTTTTGCCCAACGAGAAAAAGAAAGGATTGCACAGTTGGAAAGACAGGAGAAAGTCATAACCGCTTTGAAAAACGAACAGTTACAAGCCGATTTAACCCATAAAAGTAAAGAATTGGCCAATGCTACCATGCTCATCATTAACCATGAGGAATTTTTGGATAGTCTCAAAAAAGAGATTCAGCATAATATCCTTACGGGGAAAATTCAGCGAACACAGGGGAACGAATTGATTAAAATGATTGAAAGTAATTTTTCGGAGAAAGATGAATGGGCGGTTTTTCAGGAAAACTTTGATCTTATTCATGAAAATTTTTTCAGAAAACTTAAGGAAAGATATCCGTCACTTACTTCTTCCGACCTTAGATTATGTGCACTTCTTCGGCTAAATTATTCGTCTAAAGATATTGCAAAGATGTTGAATCTTTCCATTAGAGGTGTCGAAGCTGCCAGATATCGCTTAAGGAAAAAATTAGCCCTTGAAGAGGGGGACGACTTGGTTGCTTTTATGATCAATTTCAAATAAAACACTTCGTTTTCGAGTCAAGCTTTAACTTTTTCATAAATTTAATAATCAATGAGTTATTCACTTTTGTGAGGTGAAATAGTATACTTCAAAAACATGTTATAAAACATATAGTATTTTCAACGAACCATAAATTTTGCTTTTAGGATGTACAATCATTTTCTTTGTTTCGAAAAATTCAGTTAACAAGTAAATGATTGAACTTATGAAATTCAAATTTATTTTTATTCTTACATTACTTCTTGTTCCCATATGCTCTTTTGCTCAACAGCGTATAAGAGTTTCCGGAGTAGTGACAGAGAAGGCTACCGGTAATCCTGTTATCGGGGCTACCGTAATGGTTAAGGGAACAACCATTGGGACGGTTACTGATATGGATGGTAACTACACGTTAGAAAATGTTCCGGAGAATGCCACAATTGTATACAGTTATATTGGTATGCTCACCGTGGAAGAGCAAGTGAATGGGCGTTCTACGATAAATGTTGCTCTAGCGGAAGACGTTCAAGCATTGGAGGAAGTGGTGGTTATCGGGTATGGCACCAGTAAGTCGAAAGATTTAACAGCACCTATAGCAGTGGTAAAGTCAGAAGACATTATTAAACATGCTACAACTTCTCCGATGAGTTCCCTACAAGGAAAAGTTGCCGGCGTTTTGATAAATAACACCGGTCAACCCGGAGCGGGACCTGATGTCAAAATTCGTGGAATTGGGTCCTTCGCCGATACTCAGCCTTTGTATGTTGTTGATGGTATGTTTTATGACAACATTAACTTTTTAAACAATAGCGATATTGAAGATATTTCTATTCTGAAGGATGCTTCGGCTGCTTCCATTTATGGAGTTCGTGCGGCAAACGGCGTTGTTATCGTAACTACCAAAAAAGGTATGCTTAATTCTAAACCAACCATTACTTATGATGGGTATTATGGAATTCAAAAAGCTACCAATGTGCTCGAAATGGCAGATTCCAAACAATACGCTACGATGCAGTTGGAAAAGGGAAGCGAAACCGATAAAGCGATTTTACTAAAATCTATTGAGCTTTATGGGGGCGATAAAACCAATATTATACCTTCGGTTAGCACCAACTGGTATAATGAATTGTTGAGAACGGCACAAATGCAAAATCATGCCTTGGATATTACGGGAGGTTCGGATAAGGTGGCTTATTCTTTGGGATTGAATTATTTGTTTCAGGAAGGTATAATGGATGCGGTCAATGATTATGAGCGTTTTAATATTCGTGCCAAATCGGATTATTTTGTAGCTGATTGGTTAAAGGTTGGAGCTAATCTTATTTATAGCAATGCAAAGAAAAGAGACCCCAATAATTTTGCCTGGGAATCGGCTTTTATTGCTCCTCCCATATTTCCTGTTTATGATGAAAAAAATACGGCAGCATATCCGGAGAAATTTGCTGCACCTGCACAAGTAGGGTACTCGTCTTATTTCGGTAATCCTGTTGCTACGGCATATTATAATAATGCAAAAAGCAATACGAGTCAGTTTTTGCCTACTTTCTACGCAGAATTGTATCTTTTACCTCAAAACAGGTTAACGTTTAAAACTTCTTATAGTCAGGATATTTCTTTTGAAAACGGAAGAACATATACTCCGGAATTTCGTGTTGGAGGAGGTCAAGAAAACACAGTTTCCCGCTTAAATAAATACAACAATAATGTAAGGAACTGGATTTTGGATAATACGTTAACTTATATGCAAAATTTTGGCAGTCATAATATTACCGCAATGTTGGGGCAATCTTCCCGAAGTGAAAATTATCGAAATCTGTGGGGTGAAGCAACAGGAGTGCCCGGCGATTATGAAGAATATCTTTATCTTTCTCAGGGAAATGCCGACGGCAGGAAAACAGGTGATGATGGTTATACTTACAGAGGACTTTCCTATTTTGGTCGTGTAACTTATAATTACGCAGGCAAGTATTATCTTTCTGCTACGATGAGGGCTGATGGAAGTTCCAAATATCAAGAAAAATGGGGATATTTCCCGTCTTTTGGTGTTTCGTGGAATGTAAGTGAAGAGGATTTCATGAAACAACAGAATTTCATCGATTATTTGAAACTTCGTGCAAGCTGGGGATTGTTGGGTAATGATAAAGTGCCGGCAAGTGATGGATTTGCTTCGGTAACACAAAATCTGGGAACTTCCGGAGTTTTCGGGAACGGCATTATTCCCGGATATACTAATCTTATTTATTTTAGTTGGTTGAAATGGGAAGTAATTAACGAAACTAATGTTGGTTTCGAAGCAAATATGCTCTCCAATCGCCTCCATCTTGAAGCTGATTATTATCATCGGATAACACGGAATGCTGTTATTGATGCACCTCTTCCTATGGGTGCCGGTTCATTGTTGGGAAATTACGGAAGAATCCTCAATTCAGGGATAGAATTGACATTAAATTGGCAAGATAAAATTAATAAAGACCTCACTTACTTTGTGGGAGGCAATATCACGACTATCAATAACAAGGTGAAGGATTTCAATGGTTTGCCTTATCTCTATGGGGGATCTGCCGAATTTAGGACGATTTCTAAAGTGGGAGGACCATTGAATGCTTATTATGGGCATAAGGTTGTGGGAGTTTATCAAAATCAAGAAGAGATTAATAATGATCCTATTGCTGTAGCAAACGGGTTGAATCCGGGCGATTTTAAATACCTAGATGTCAATGGAGATAAAAAGATCAACGACGAAGACAGATTGATTCTCGGTTCTTATATTCCTGATTTTAATTATGGATTAAATGCCGGGTTGACATATAAGAATTTTGATTTCTCTGTGGTTATGCAAGGCGTTTACGGAAACGAAATCGTCAACCAGAAGAGAGGACTCAGAAGATGGCAAGGAGATATTAATTATGATGCCGATATGGTGGTAAATAGATGGACTGGTGAAGGTTCTACAAACAAATATCCATCGGCTAAGGGAACGGTTAATCCATGGAATATTTCGAAATTCAATTCGTTTTTTATTGAAGACGGGTCCTATTTTCGTTTACAAAACATTCAGGCTGCCTACACTCTTCCAAGAAAAGAAAGGGGATCGTTTACTATGCCGACGATACGTATAAGTTTAACGGCTGAAAGGCCTTATACTTATTTTACTTCAAATGGCTTTACTCCTGAAGTTGGAGGGATAGGTTTTGATCGTCAGGTTTATCCTTTGGCAGCAACCTATACCATTGGATTACGAATTGTTTATTAATTTAAAAAACCGAATAACAATGAAAAAAAATATATCTATGAAAGGAGCATTCATCGTTGCGATAATTTCCCTTTCAATGCTGATTAGCAGCTGTTCCGATTTTTTGGACAAATTGCCGGAAAATACGGTTGCGCAAGAAGAAGTAGATTATACTAATCTGAACAATATGTATATGCCTGTTTCTGGTGTATATGCGGTTGCAGCCAACAAGTTTTCTTTTTGGGGCGCATATGGTTTAATAGCTATAAGAGGGGACGATGTAGATAAAGGTTCTGCACCGAATGATCAGATAGAATTTAATTATGCCAAACAGTTTCAATACGATAGGCTTACAAGTTTTTGGGCTTTAAATTCTACGTGGGAAGGGCTTTATAATGTGGTTACTACTGCAAATGCCGCTTTGGAATCGTTGGATAGGTACAAGGAAAACATTACGAGCAATGCCGATACGGAAAAATACAATCAATATACGGCTGAAGTTCGTTTCTTGCGGGCAATGGCTTTCTTCAGGATAACCCAATATTGGGGCGCAGCACCCATTTTGACAGACAATCAGGCTTTAGCTATTAATAAAAATTCGATTGAAGAAGTCCGTCAATTCATTCAAGATGAAATGGATTATTGTATCGCCAATCTTCCTGCCCTTCGGCCAAATGAAGTTCCCAATAAACCGGGTGCGGTTACGAAGTATACGGCATTGATGCTGAAAGCAAAAGTGGCACTTTTGGATGGCGATTATACGACTGTGCTGACTGTAACTCAAGAAATTATCGATAGCAAGAAATTTAGTTTGTATCCCGATTTTTATCAACTGTTCAAGATACCGGGGAAATTGTCAAATGAATCGTTATATGAATTACAATTTACCGATTTCGGTACAGGAAGTGGGGATGCGGTAACTTCCGATGCATGGTTTGCTTTTCAAGGGCCAAGAAATGGCATCAGCCCGATACAGGGATGGGGATTTATGGTGCCAACGCAGAAAATACGTTCGTTTATGGCTGCAAGAAATGATTCTATTCGTGCAAAGACTACATTTCTTTATGCCGGTCGGCGAACTCCTTCCGGCGATACTATTCCTCCCGGAAATCCCGGGGAACCCGATTGTTATAACGGCAAGGCTTATACACCGGCAAATCAAATGACACCCGGAAGGAATGAATATGGCATGAATAACAATATTCGAGTATTTCGTTATGCAGATGTGCTTTTGATGAATGCCGAAGCAAAAGTTCGTGCCCAACAGAATGGAGATGAACCGTTCAATTTGGTGCGTACCAGAGCAAAATTGTCCCCGATTGCTAATGTAACACTGGATCAGATTTTAGACGAACGTCGTGCAGAGTTTGCAATGGAATGGGGTGAACGATTCTTCGATCTCGTTCGAACCGGGAAAGCACCCGAAGTTCTCTCCGGATTCAAAGTCGGGGAAAGCGAATATTATCCAATTCCGCAGAATCAGATTGATTTGAATCCGAATTTAAAATAATGGGTTGAAAGAGAGTCCTGCAAAAAAGAGGCAGGCTCTCTTTTTTTATTTCTTTTAATTTTATGCGATTTTTTTATTGTATACTGCTATCGAGTTTATTGTTTTTCCCTGTTTTCTCAAATGCATTGGAACAACCGTACGACTATATTTTTTTCGATAATAGTCCTATGGAAGGACGTTATTATTACTCTCAAGCTGATTATCAATCCCCTTCATGGATAAAAAATGCACAGGGTAAGCTTCTGGTAAACAAAAACGAATTTTATTCGCCGGGCAATTCGCTCGAATTTCAATATGTGTCGGCAGCTCACGGTGTGTGGAGTGCCGAGGTACAATATCGTCCTGTGAGGGGGTATGATTTTTTCAAAAAACCGGCTCTGTTGTGTTTTCAGTTGAAAGCTGTTGATAGCATTTCTTCATCGGTGATGCCAAAAGTAGCTCTTCGTTATAAAGACAAGTCCTTGACTAATTTTGTTTCGTTGGAAAATTATATACCGCAAGCGAATTCAGGAAAATGGATTACCCTTTCCATTCCGTTGAAAGATTTTGGATGCGGCGATATAGATAATGAGTATGTTAAAGATTTTGCAGCGGTTGTTTTTCGACAGAACCAATCCGACAATCTCACTCATACGTTATATATTGACGATATTGAATTTTTACCGGAAATGAGTGTTTTTTCCCCTCCTTTAAAAATACCTGAGCTGAAAGGGATCAAAGCATTTGAGAAACATATAGATATCTGGTGGGAAGAGGAATATAACGAGGCCATAAAATACTTCCGCATTTATCGTTCTTTTGACGGACATAATTTCTTTCCCCTGGGGATTCAACGTCCCCAACTAACCCGATATACCGATTTTATGGGTGAAACTAACAAAAAAGCCTTTTATCGGATCTCGGCTGTTGATTATGCATTGAAAGAAACACCCTTGTCTCTGGTTTTATCTGCCGAGACAAGAAGAATGAGTGATGATGCTTTTTTGGACATGATTGAGGAAGCCCATTTCCGTTATTATTGGGATGGTTCCGAGCCAAACAGTGGAATGGCAAGAGAAAATATTCCCGGAAGAACGGATATGATTGCGACCGGTGCTTCGGGTTTTGGGATAATGGCTGTTTTGGTTGCCATCGAACGAGGTTTTATCTCCAGAGAAGAAGGTATTAAAAGATTCCTTACCATTACTTCTTTCTTGCAAAGAGCGGATAAGTACCATGGTGCTGTGTCTCATTTCATGAGTGGAAAAACAGGCAAAACCATTCCTTTTTTTGGACCAAAAGATAACGGTGGAGATCTTGTAGAAACGGCTTTTCTCACGCAGGGATTATTGGCTGCTCATCAGTTTTTTAATAGAAATTCGTATGAAGAAAAAACTATACGGGAACGAATCGATACGTTTTGGAGAAATATCGAATGGGATTGGTACAAACAGACCGAAGACAGTCCGTTTCTTTACTGGCACTGGTCGCCTGATCAGGGTTGGATTATCAATCACCCCCTCATTGGTTGGAACGAAACAATGATTGTCTATTTGCTGGCTATCCTGTCACCCACTCACCCTATTGATCCTGAAATGTATTATACCGGCTGGGCAAGTCAGAGCAAAAGAGCTCAAGAATATCGGAAGAATTGGGGAGGCACAGAAGATGGCTCCATGTATGTCAATGGGAAAACCTATTATGGATTGCCTTTGAAAGTGGGTGTATCCAACGGAGGTCCACTGTTTTTTATTCATTATTCTTATATGGGATTGAATCCCCACGCTTTTAGCGATAAATACACCAACTATTTTTTGAATAACAAAACCATTGCTGAAATTAATTATCGATATTGTGTCGAGAATCCGGGTAAATACATAGGTTATGGTGAAAATTGTTGGGGAATAACGGCAAGCGATTTCGCATGGGGATATCAGGCTAATGAGCCGGTCATTTCGAGGGATAACGGCACAATTGCTCCCACAGGGGCATTGGCTTCTTTCCCATATACCCCAAAACAATCGATGCTGGCGTTGAGAAACTATTACGATAATTATGGCTGTTTTTTATGGGGTGAATACGGTTTCAGAGATGCTTTTAATTTAACCGAAAATTGGTGTTCACCAATTTTCATGGGATTAAATCAGGCTCCCATTACTGTCATGATTGAGAATTATCGGACCCATTTTATTTGGGATTTATTCATGAGTCATCCCGATGTAAAGAGAGGATTGAGCAAAATTGATAATATCAACTATTAACAACAATATAAATGCATAAGGAATTTCTTTTCAATTTTATTCTTGTTTTATTACTTTTTCCCGGATTTTTTTTCGGTTCATGCAACGAAAAAACGGCAAAAGAAAACGTTTCTTCAAATGAAGTTGAACGACCTTCCGATTTCGCTTCTGACGATAAGTTTTTGGATTTCATCCAGCAAACCCATCTCAACTACATGTGGGATGGGGCAGAAAAAACTTCCGGTTTGGCATGTGAACGCATTCATATGGACGGCATTTATCCGGAGAACGATTCCGATGTGGTTACCATAGGTGGGAGCGGATTTGGCATTGCCGGGCTGATTGTAGGTGTTGAGCGTGGTTTTATTTCTCGTAAAGAGGTCGTTGCACGGTTGCAACAAATAGCCGATTACCTGGAAAAAGCAGACCGCTTTCACGGTGCATGGCCTCACTGGATATATGGTCCTACGGGAAAAGTAAAACCTTTTGGGACAAAAGATAACGGGGGCGATTTGGTGGAAACGGCTTTTCTGGCTGAAGGATTGCTTTGTGCACGCGAATATTTTAAAAACGGAAATGAAGAAGAAAAGCGGCTTGCACAAAAAATAGATGCTCTCTGGCGTCAAATTGAATGGGATTGGTATCTCAACGGTCAAGATGTTTTGTACTGGCATTGGAGTCCGGAATATCAATGGGAAATGAATTTCCCGATTCGTGGATATAACGAATGTCTGATAACCTACATTTTGGCTGCCTCTTCCCCTACGCATCCCATCCCCGCTTCGGCTTATCATAATGGATGGGCTCGCGGAGGAGAAATAAAAAGCAATGCGGTAGCTTATGGCTATCCTCTCATACTCAAACACAATGGAGCCGAAGAATACGGGGGTCCGTTGTTTTGGGCGCATTATTCCTATATCGGATTAAATCCGAAAGGTCTATCCGATAAATATGCCGATTATTGGGAAGTGAACCGCAATCAAGCAATGATCAACTATACCTACTGTGTTCAGAATCCGAAAGGATATAAAGGTTACGGCGATTCTTGCTGGGGATTAACGGCGAGTTATTCGATGGACGGATACTCGGCTCACATGCCAATGAAAAACGATAAGGGAGTGATTGCTCCAACAGCGGCTTTGTCGAGTTTTCCTTACACACCGGAGGAGTCGATGAGAGCACTCCGTCATTTCTACAACGAACTCGGTGACCGCATCTGGGGGAAGTACGGCTTTTATGATGCTTTCAGCATTCATTACAACTGGTATCCGCAGCGTTATCTTGCCATAGATCAACTAACCATTGCCCCAATGATTGAAAATTACCGCACGGGACTACTTTGGAAACTGTTCATGCAAGCTCCCGAAATTCAGGAGGGGTTAAAAAAACTCGGTTTCACTTCAAATCCATCGTAACTTCTATAAAATTCGAAAAATGAAAAAAATTACCCTTGTTTTTTTGTCGCTTATCGGTCTTTTCTTTTTATCCGGATGTAATCAAAACAGTAAAGATTCAGTGCCGATAAATTGGAAAAGTTTCAGTGGCGATAAACGCATCGAACAGCGTGTCGATTCGGTTCTCAAGCTCATGACATTGGAAGAAAAAATCGGTCAAATGACTCAATTTTCGGCAAATTGGTCGATTACGGGGCCGGTCATGTCAGACGATTTCAAACCCTATCTCTATGAGGGATTAATTGGAAGCGTTTTTAACGCCACATCGGTTGAAGGGATCAAAAGGATGCAGCAGATAGCGGTTGATTCTACACGGCTGGGAATCCCCATTCTTTTTGGGCTGGATGTGATTCATGGTTACAAAACCATCTTTCCCATCCCATTGGCTGAAGCTTGTTCTTGGGATTTAAACCTCATGAAACAAACAGCCCGCATTGCTGCTATTGAAGCTGCTTCAGACGGAATAAACTGGACTTTTGCTCCTATGGTCGACATTACCCGTGATCCCCGTTGGGGGCGCGTGATGGAGGGAGCCGGAGAGGACCCCTATTTGGGAAGTCGGATTGCCGAAGCCCGCGTAAAAGGATTTCAAGGAGACGACGGATGGAAATCCTTGTCGGATGTCACAACGTTTTTGGCTTGTGTCAAACATTTTGCTGCCTATGGGGCTTCCGAAGCGGGAAGGGATTATAATCCGGCCGAATTATCGGAACATACTCTTCGTAATGTGTATCTGGAACCTTATCGGGCTGCAATAGGGGCAGGTGCGGGTACGGTTATGGCTTCTTTCAATGAGGTAAACGGTGTTCCCGCAACGGCAAACCGATGGTTACTGACCGATATTCTTCGCAAGGAATGGGGATTTACAGGTTTCGTGGTGAGCGATTATACGGGCATCAACGAGTTGGTTCCCCACGGTGTGGCCAAGGACGAAAAACAGGCCGCCGAATTGGCTGTAAATGCGGGTGTCGATATGGATATGACCGGTGCTACCTACATTAAATACCTGTCGCAACTGGTAAAGGAAGGCAAAGTAGCGGAAAAAACCATCGACAATGCGGCACGCCGTATCCTTGAAATGAAATTTCTGTTAGGCCTTTTTGATGATCCTTATCGGTATCTCGATAAAAATCGGGCTAAAGAAAACATCGAAAAACCGGAATTTATCGTAACGGCACGAAAGGCTGCGGCGGCATCGGTCGTTCTGCTCAAAAACGACAACCATTTTCTTCCGATAAAAAAAGATTGCACTGTGCGCATTGCACTCATCGGACCCCTTATGAACGATTCTATCAATCTGAATGGCGAATGGGCAGGCTCGGGCGACCGCAATAAAAGCGTTTCGATTCTCAAAGGACTTACGGAAGCATACAAAGGCACAAACGTGAAATTAAATTATGCGAAAGGGTGCACCATTACCGAATCGAATTCCACGAGCATTGCACAAGCCGTTTCTGTTGCGCGCAATTCCGATGTTGTGCTGGTGGCTGTAGGCGAAGATTTCAACTGGTCGGGCGAAGCAGCTTGTCGCACCGACATCCGGCTGCCCGAAGCGCAACGTCAACTCTTGAAAGCATTAAAAGAAACGGGTAAGCCCATTGCTCTGATTGTATTGAGCGGACGTCCGCTCGATTTGTCGTGGGAAGACTCACAATTCGAAGCTATCCTCCAAGCCTGGTTTCCAGGAAGAGAAGGTGGTAACGGAATTGCCGACGTCATCGCCGGTGAATACAATCCGTCGGGACGTCTGGTCATGTCTTTCCCGCGCAATGTCGGACAAATTCCCATTTACTATAATCACAAAAATACCGGTCGCCCGGTCGATCCGGCTAATCCCGATGTGGATTACAAATCGCGCTATCTGGATGTGGCAACCACTCCGCTTTATCCTTTCGGTTATGGATTGAGTTACACGACGTATACCATTAGCGATGTTAAGATGGATAAATCGACCATGAAGTCGAAAAACGACAAAATCACGGTTTCGGCAACTGTCGAAAATACCGGTTCGATGGATGGCGAAATGGTAGTGCAGCTCTATGTACGCGATCTGGTAGGAAGCGTTACGCGACCGGTGAAGGAATTGAAAGGATTTCAGAAAGTGGCATTGAAAGCCGGAGAAAACAAACAGATAGCATTTGAACTTTCATCTGATGATTTGGCTTTTTATGGTATCGATATGAAGAAAAAGACGGAGCCCGGCGAATTCAAGGTCTGGGTTGCTCAACATGCTGAAGATAATTCAAACGAATTGACATTTTCCGTTATCGAATAATCTAAAATGAAGAAAAATAAAACGGCTTCTGCATTAGCCATTGCGACCATCCTCGGAATTCTCGATATCGGACTTTGGGGACAACAAACCCGATCGACGACCTATTGCAATCCGCTCGATGTGGATTATACCTACATGATCTACAATTCCGATCGGGATATTTCATACCGATCGGGAGCCGATCCGGCAGTGGTGGAATTTCGAGGCGAGTATTACATGTTTGTAACCCGATCGATGGGATACTGGCATTCGTATGATTTAACAAATTGGAATTTTATCAAACCCGAGAAATGGTATTTTCAGGGGAGCAATGCTCCGGCGGCTCACAATTACAACGATTCGGTGCTATACGTAACCGGAGATCCTTCGGGATCGATGAGTATTCTTTATACCGACAATCCAAAAAAAGGCGATTGGAAAGCGGTTCCTGCCATTCTGCATAATTTGCAGGATCCCGATTTGTTTATCGACGACGATGGTTCTGCTTACATGTTTTGGGGATCGTCCAATCTTTATCCTATTCGAGGAATGCGATTGAACAAAAATCATCGTTTTTTGCCCGTTGGTAATCCGGATTCTTTGTTCAATAAGAATAGGGAACTGCATGGTTGGGAACGTTTCGGAGAAAATAACAGCGATACCATACCGGGCCATATCGAAGGTCCTTGGCTCACCAAACACGACGGTAAATATTATATGCAATATGCGGCACCGGGAACGGAGTTCAATATCTATGCCGATGGTGTATACGTGGCCGATCATCCGATGGGACCTTATATGTATGCACCTCATAATCCGATTAGTTTTAAACCGGGAGGTTTTATGAATGGAGCAGGACATGGGAGTACGGTGCTTGGGCCGCAAAACACCTATTGGCATTTTGCTTCGATGGCTTTATCTTACAATGTCAACTGGGAAAGACGTCTTTGCATGTTCCCGCTCTTTTTTGATGACGACGGACTGATGTGGGCAGACACCTCGTATGGCGACTATCCACGTTTTGCTCCGTCGGAACCCGGGAAAAAAGGTGAATTTGCCGGATGGATGCTGCTGTCATTTAAAAAACCGGTAAAAGTCTCTTCTTTTGTGGAAGATCACACGGCGCAAAAATTGACAGACGAAAACGCAAAAACCTTTTGGCTTGCCAAAAGCAACGACAATAGGCAGTGGGTGGAAATCGATTTGTTAAATCCCTGTATGGTAAGAAGCATTCAGATCAATTATTTCGATTACCAATCGGATCTTTATGGGCGTATCGACGGATTGCGACATCGATATACGGTTGAAGGTTCGCTTGACGGTAAAACATGGCAGACCTTGATCGACAAAAGCAATAGCTATCGGGACGCCCCGAACGATTATGAGGAACTTGCCATTCCGCAACGGGTGCGTTATGTTCGTTACAAACACATTGAGGCACCGACACCCCATCTGGCGATTTCCGATATCCGCATTTTTGGAACAGGCGATGGCGAAAAACCGCATAAAGTAAGTGGATTCAAAGTCGAAAGAAAAGTCGATCGACGTGATGCTCTTTTAACGTGGAAGGCTCAGGAAAATGTGCAAGGGTATACTATTCGATGGGGAATCGCACCCGATAAATTGTACAATTCTTGGTTGGTTTACGATGACAACGAATTGATGATGCGCTCGCTTACAAAAGATCAACAATACTATTTCACGATCGAAGCGTTTAACGAAAATGGAATTTCGGAAGGAAACACACCCCTTCATGTAAAATAAATGAATCAGCTATTATTGTTATTATCTACGATCACCTCATTTATTTCTGCAATAACCGCATCTTGTTATAGACAATAATTTTATTTGAGCAATTAATTTAAAACCTCATTTTATGGCGCAGAATCATTTATACCTACCTTTTTTATTGCTTTTTCCGGCGTTTATTTTCACCTCTTGTGATAAATCAGAAGAGATTGACATTGCTCAATTGTAGGGAACATGGTACGTCATTTATGATGAACCTAAGCTGGAAGTAGATGGTGGTAAGGAATACACTAACCCGTATCAAGACAAATGTGAAATTAGCGCGACGACCCGATCAATAAAATTATAGTAGTGAATATAAATTACTAAAAGTAAATTACTCTTCATCATTTTTTGTCGAATCTACGTCTGGGTGGGAAATCGTTTTTTGGTCGATGTTCGCGTTTTTCCCGATCGTCTTCCGACAATTTTTCTCGACGTCTGAAAGGCTTCTTTTCGGTTGTCGAATGGTTGTCGCGATTTCTCGCCTCCTGCGATCTTTTATACGGTCTTTCGCCATCCTTGTCCGAAAACCGTTTTTTCCGATCGGGCGAAAAATTTTTTCCTTTGAAATCTTCATGAGGGTTCCTTCGTGCTACCTCTGTCGTTTTCCGCTCTCTGTGTTCGCGGCGAAGATCATAGTCGGTATGTTCGTGGCGAACGTGATTTTCTCGCTTGCCCGAAAAAATTTCATATTCTCGCATTTCGCATTCCAGTTGACCGTTGAACAGCGGGAATCGCCTGCTTGCTTTCAGACCGATTTTATCGAACAATTCTTTTTTATAACTCAAAATGTAGGCTCTGTATCCGATGAAAACATGTTTCAGTCGTTCACCGATTAGCGCATAGAGTTCATCGATATCTTCAACCTTGATGCGTTCACCATACGGCGGATTGGTCATTAACACGCCTGCCGGTTTAGGCGCTTCGGTATATTGTTGTAACGCTTTTACTTCCAAATCGATATATTTTTTCAATCCGGCGTTTCGAATGTTTTTTTCGGCAACGGCAATGGCCTTGGGAGAGATGTCCGAACCGATGATACGATAGCGAAAGTCGCGTGCTTCGGAGTCATCATTGTAAATTTCGCTAAAAAGTTCTTCATCGAAATCGCTCCAGTTTTCAAAGGCAAAGTGTTTCCGATGAATACCCGGAGGAATGCCCAAGGCAATCATTGCCGCTTCAATCAGCAATGTTCCCGATCCGCACATCGGATCGATGAAGGTGCTTTCTCCATGCCATCCCGATTTCAGGATCATACCGGCAGCCAGCACTTCGTTCAGAGGGGCTTCGGTTTGTGCTACTCGATATCCGCGCTTGTGCAGTGATTCGCCAGAACTGTCGAGCGAGAGCGTACAGGTTTTGTGAGTTATGTGGATATTGAATACCAAATCGGGATTGCTGACGCTTACCGATGGACGTTTGCCGTATTTTTCCGTAAAATAGTCGGCTATGGCGTCTTTCACCCGATAAGCGACGAACTTGGAATGGGTGAAAATGTGCGAATTAACTACCGAATCCACGGCAAAAGTTTTGTCGGGCGACAAGTATTCTTCCCACTTCATTTTTTTCACTTCCTCGTATACCTCATCGGCATTTTCGGCTTTGAAGGTATAGATGGGTTTCAATATTCTCAACGCAGTGCGGCAATGGATATTTGCCTTGTACATTAAGGCTTTGTCTCCTGTAAAAGATACCATGCGGGTGCCGATTTCCACGTTTTCGGCTCCAATTCCAATAAGTTCTTCTGCAAGTACATCTTCGAGTTCTGCCATTGTTTTGGCAATCAGGGGAAATTTGTCGGATTCGTTCATTCGCGGAATTTTCAATTATTTCGGGTGCAAAGATAGAAAATCTTTGGTTATGAGCGATATTAAAATTGGTTGACGGAATCGGTAGACTAATCCTAAAATCGGTATCCGATAGAGAATGATCCGCGGATAAACGCCCACGGGCCCTTAATTTTGACATGTGCCGAATGCTCATCTACGGAGACTTCACTTTTAATGATCGGGATGTCCAAAGCATCTTCTATATCTTCCTTTATTTCGCTTTGATCTTCGGCAGAAATCGACTCATCTGTGACGCCATTAAAATTACCGGAGCTGTTCCCTCCATGAATTCCCAGAATAGACCAGTCCAACACAATGTTCTTTCTTGGTCCTACCAACCACTGGCAACCCAACACGATTCCTCCGTTATGGGTTTTTAGTGAACCGTCGAGATCAATCGTGTGTTCTTCATCTTCCGTATCAAAAGTTGCAGATAGTCGATAAAGGGAAAAACGTTCGAATCGGTAATAAGGACCGATATAAAAACCGCCGCCGTATCCCGAAGCCAGATAAAATCGCATTTCAGGCGTAAACGAGAATGTTCCTACTTCCAGTGTTTTCAACGACTCGTCGTCCGTAAAATTCTCAAGATAAGGTACACCGCCTCTTGGCATGAAATTGCAACTGAGAATAAAACTTACCTTTCTGCTCAGCATCCGTTCGCCATAAAAAGCGTAATTCCTTACAGCAGCGCCCAACAGATTAAATTTTATGATGTTCTTTCCATCCGCTAGCCCATACGACAAATAGGAGGGCACGGTAGATGATTTACCTTGTGAAAACAAGGTAAGCGTGCAGGCTGATGCTACCAATAAAACAACAAATCTTTTCATACTGCTTTGAATTTAAAGGGTGAATTCAAAGCAAATATATAGCATTATTTTCTTTTTTGGTTTAAAAATTTAATTTATTTTTCAAAGTAATAAAAATATCTTGTTGGCGCATTTATATCAATGGGTTGGTTGTAAAATATATTCATTTTATAATGGCTTTTTAGCATTTTTTTATCAAATATTAAAGCTTTACTTTTATCTTTTTTGCTTTTGATTCATTCTTAAAAGCATCTAATGCGGTGACCACATAAGTGTAGCTGTTTTTTCCTCCTTCGTAAGGAAGAATATAAAAATTGTCCGGGGTAACTTTAAGTATGTTTTCGGCTTTACCGGTATCTGTTTTTTCACCTTTACGAAAACGGTAGACCACAAAATATTGTGCCGCTTCGGGATTAGCCGGTTGTTTTTTGTAATCCCACGTAAGAAAGTGCATATCTTCGGTAAAAACTTCTGCCAGATTTTTTACTTTATCGGGACGTCCGTTGTGCATGTGGGTATAGGGCGGAATAAGCGATTTTGCGCGATGGATGCGGTTTTTGAGGATGTCGGCAGTTCCGTCGGCATTCTCGGCAATGAGATAACCATACCAATAGCAGTTTCCGTCGACGAATGCCATTTCGCGTGAGCGACGTATTTTTTCGTCTATTTCGCCGGCTTCCATACTTCGTTTCAAATCTTGTCCGATATAGAGTGGGCGATCAAAACTGTTGGCGTTCCACCATTCGAGTAAAGTCAGGTAATCGGCATTCTTGTGTCCGATATCCCAATACAGTTGTGGTAAATTATAGTCAACCCATCCTTTTTTTACCCACAGTTGGATATCGGCATACAGATCGCCGTAATTTTCCAGTCCGTTTGTCTCGCTGCCTGAGCCGTCCGGTGTGTTTTTCTTGTTGCGATAAATGCCAAAAGGGCTGATGCCGAAACGTACCCAAGGTTTTGTGGCGGCAAGGGTATATTTAATTTGTTGGATAAGCAAATTAACGTTGTTTCTGCGCCAATCGTCCCGTTGGTTCTGACGAAATCCTTGCAGAGCGGCATACTTGTTAAAGCTTTTGTCGTCGGGGAAAGATTTTCCTGCAATGGGATAGGGATAAAAATAATCGTCCATGTGAATGGCATCCACATCGTATCGAGATACAATATCTTTCACTACACGACAAATAAATTCGCGGTTTTCGGGCAAACCCGGGTCGAAAAACAATTGGTTACCATATTGAATGAATCTTTCCGGGTATTGCCAATAGATATGGTTGGGCGCAAGCTCGTTGTTGACGTTTGTTTTCACCCGATAGGGGTTAAGCCAGGCATGGAGTTCCATCCCTCGTTTGTGGCATTCGCCTATGATGAAAGCCAGCGGATCAAAGTCGGGATCATCCGGTGCCTGCCCCTGTTTGCCTGTCAGAAATCGACTCCAGGGTTCTATGTCCGATTTGTAAAAAGCATCCGCTTCGGGCCTTATCTGAAAAATTACGGCGTTTATCCCGGCTTCGTCCAGTTTTCGCACCATTTCTGCGATATAGTGCTTCATGGCGGCACTGTTCATTTTTTGATACCGCGTTTGCCCTACGGTCTGTATCCATGTGCCCCGGAATTCATGTTTCGGGGTTGGCTCGGCAACACGAATCAGCGCCTGTTTAGAAGAACTGCAGGCAAAAAGTAGAAAAACGGAAAAAACAAAGATCAAACCGTATAAAATAGAATTGCGTTTCATGAAGGTTGCTGTTTATAAATCTTGAAGGGTGTAAATATGGGATGATCGGCTTCAAGCAACACATTAGGAGTATGTTGCTGTGGGTAAATAACGATGCGGTTATGGTGCGGAAAGAGGGTTTCCAAACGGGTGGGAAAATGATCGAGTCCCATGATATAGGATATATATCCCCGATGTGCCGAAACCAAAATAATGAGATCCCCCTCTTTGATATATGTTGCCCAACTCACCGGATTGTTCCAGTCGGTGAACGGGATAAAAACGAAAAGGTTTTTGATGTCTTTTTGATCGGCAATTATTTTTTGTGTATCGGGATGACCCACATGGACAATGGGAAGAGAAAGTTCTTGAGCCAGCTTTACCACTTTTCTGAGCCATACATTGAAGCCGTATTCTTTTTCTGCCAATGGTGGAGAAATGACAACGATCCTACTGTTCGAAATTAAAGGTTTTTCAAGATGACAGATGAAGAGATTTTTGTCCAGACTCCGGATGGTGGCATCCACTTTATCTCCAAGCAATTTTTCAATAAAACCCGTTTTTTCGCCAGGCCATCCCATGATGACAATATCGGCCATCGTTTCGCGTGCTGTTCGTACGATACCGTTGGGGATGTTGTAATCGATGGTGGTGATAATGTCCACATTCATTTCTGCCGCAGAAGCATCTATTACCGATTCTTGAAGTTTTTGACGGAATTTGATGATGTTTTTTTCGGCTTCCACATTATTGGGAACCACACCCATCAAGGAAACGGGATTGGGTGATTTGGGGTCTTTGATCAACAAGGCTAGGTCCACAAGATATCCTATGTTTGCCGGATTGGCAATGGCTACGAGAATTTTTTCTTGTGCATAGTTTCCAAATGCGCCGGGAGTGAGGCTTTCTTCCTCCTCCAACACCAATTGTTTAGCTGCTCTTTGTGTGGCCAACGACGAAATAATGCAGGTGATGAGGATAAGGATAATGGTTCCGTTGAGGATATACTCGTCGAGAATGCCGGCATGGTAACCAACAATGATGATAGCCAGGGTAGCTGCTGCATGTGAGCTGCTCAATCCGAAAATAAGTCCACGCTGCGATACCGAATACTTGAACGCCTTTTGCGTGAAAAATGCTGCGAGCCATTTACCCATAATGGCAACGCAGGTTAAAACCAGTGCCACAATCAAGGTTTCCCATCCGGTAAGAACCACTTTTACGTCGACAATCATGCCCACCGACACAAGAAAAATGGGAATAAATAAGGCATTTCCGAAAAAATCGATGCGGTTCATCAGGGCTGACGTGTGGGGAATGAGTCTGTTGAGAGCCAATCCGGCAGCAAATGCGCCGATAATAGGTTCCAGCCCCCCGAGTTCGGCAAGAAAGCCGCAAACGAATAAAATGAAAAGGACAAAAATATAGTGAGAATATTTATCGTCTTCCACTTTTTGAAAAAACCATTTCGCCAGTTTCGGAATAAAGAGGAAAACAATGATGGAGAACAGGATTAACGAAACAATCAGTTTTATCCAGAATCCGCTATTCAGTGCGCCGTCGTTGGCCGAGGTGATAATTGCAAGTATGATGAGCACAGCGGCATCGGTAAAGATGGTACCCCCCACCGTGATGGCAACAGCCTGATTTTTGGAAACTCCCATCCGGCTGACAATAGGGTAGGAAACCAGGGTGTGGGTAGAGAACATGCTTGCTGTAAGAAAAGCAGGCATCTGATCATAACCGAGTACATAGCGACAAACGGGGTATCCGATCAGCAACGGAAGTATAAAAGTGAAAAATCCAAAAATAAGACTTTTGTTTCGATTAGCCACAAATTCGTTGAAATCCAACTCCAGTCCGGCCGTAAACATGATGTACATCAGTCCGATGGTGGAAAACATTTCCATGCCCGAATCGTTGGAAAGGATATTGAACCCATAAGGTCCCACAAGTATTCCTGCGATGATAAGACCGATGATAGAGGGTAAATTGATTCTTTTAAACAGGGAAGGGATGAACAGAACAATCGCTAAAAGTACCAGAAAAACAAGGATAGGATCGTGTAGAGGCAAAGCAAAGTCGCCTGTTGCAATCGATGTCGTTTGTGGAGTTTGCACTTTTATTTTCTTGATTTAGAAATGATTTTAAGAATAATAGTGCCGGTATAAAACTTCATGTAAAATGAAGTTTTCATCTGTGTACAAAAATAGTCAAAATATTTCGATTTATTGACGTTGGTGTACTTTTTTGTTGCTGCTAAAGTGATTATCTTTGCATATTTAAAACCTAATGAGCAATCTTAAGCAAATCGAAATAAAAGGTGCACGCGTCAACAATTTGAAAAATGTTGACGTAACCATTCCCCGAAATACATTTACCGTTATTACCGGACTTTCGGGTTCGGGCAAATCGTCGCTGGCATTCGATACCTTGTATGCCGAGGGGCAGCGGCGTTACGTAGAAAGTCTGTCGGCTTATGTACGGCAGTTTCTTGGTCGCATGAACAAGCCCGAGTGCGATTACATCAAGGGCATTCCTCCCGCCATTGCCATCGAACAAAAGGTGAATACCCGCAATCCGCGTTCAACGGTAGGCACTTCCACCGAAATTTACGATTATCTGCGTCTGCTTTATGCACGCATCGGAAAAACCATTTCGCCTGTTTCGGGCAAAGAGGTGAAAAGACATTATGTGAGCGATGTCATTCGCAAAATGTTGGAATATCGCGAAGGCACGCGTATGGTTGTTCTTTCTCCCATCGTGTTGCGCAACGGTCGCGATTTGCGTGAACAGTTGAATATCCTGATCAAGGAAGGATTTACGCGGGTAAATGTGGGAGATGAATTTTATCGGATCGACGAGCTGCTTACACAAAAGAATCTTCCTCCGGCAGAAGAAGTGATGCTGGTGATCGACCGTCTTTCGTGTTCCTCCGACAAAGCCACCATCAACCGGTTGTCCGATTCGCTGGAAACAGCTTTTCTGGAAGGAGAAGGAGAGTGCGTGGTTCGATTTTGGGGCGAAAAGGGTGTCGAGTCGTATACTTTTTCCAACCGCTTCGAAGCCGACGGGATAAAGTTTGAAGAACCAACCGAACTGATGTTCAATTTCAACAGTCCGGTTGGTGCCTGCCCCCAATGCGAGGGGTTCGGCATGGTTATCGGAATCGATGAGAATCTGGTAATTCCCGATAAAAGCCTGTCGGTTCAGGAAGAGTGTGTGCAGTGTTGGAGAGGCGAAAAAATGAGCGAATGGCGCAAGGAGTTCGTTAACAATGCCTACAAAGTGGATTTTCCCATTTATCGGGCCTATTACGATTTGACCGACGAAGAAAAGGACATATTATGGAACGGGCGTCACGAATTGGGTATTTACGGCATAAACGATTTCTTTCGGATGCTCGAGCAGAATCTCTACAAAATACAATACCGGGTTATGCTGGCACGTTACAGGGGAAAAACCGTGTGCCCCGCATGTAAAGGTACACGATTGAAGCCCGAAGCGCTGTATGTGAAAGTCGGCGGAAAATCGATTGCCGAACTGGTGACGATGCCTGTTGTAGAACTCCAGGTTTTTTTTAATCGGTTGAACTTGGATGAAACCGATGCTTTCATCGCCGAACGTTTGCTCACCGAAATTCACAATCGATTACAGTTTCTAATCGATGTGGGATTGGGTTATCTTACCCTTAATCGTCTTTCCAATACCCTGTCGGGAGGAGAGAGTCAGCGCATCAACCTCGCTTCGTCGCTTGGCAACAGCCTGGTTGGATCGCTCTATATTCTCGATGAACCCAGCATCGGGCTCCATTCGCGGGATACCCATCTGCTCATTCAGGTACTCCGAAGGTTGCAGGGGCTAGGCAATACGGTGGTTGTTGTGGAGCACGACGAAGAGATTATCCGCGCGGCAGATTACATTATCGATATCGGACCGAAAGCAGGGGTATTGGGTGGCGAAATCATATATCAGGGAAAGGTTTCGGAACTGGAAACGAATTCCGATAGCTACACCGTAAAGTATCTCACAGGAGAAGAAAAGATAGAAGTGCCCAAAACGCGTCGCAAATGGAACAATTACATCGAAGTGAAAGGTGTACGCCAGCATAATCTGAAGAATATCGACGTAAAGTTTCCGCTCAACGTAATGACGGTGGTGACCGGTGTGAGCGGATCGGGCAAATCGTCCCTCGTGAACGATGTGCTATATAATGCTTTGCAGTATCAGTACAAAGGTACGGCAATGGAACATGCCGAATTCAACGGCCTTGCAGGCGATATTAAACTGGTAAAACATGTCGAGTACGTGGATCAGAATCCTATCGGCAAATCGTCGCGTTCAAATCCGGTAACTTACCTCAAAGCGTATGATGAGATTCGTAAGCTTTTTGCCGCGCAGCCGCTGTCGAAACAAATGAATTTTACGCCTGCCTATTTTTCGTTCAATGTAGAAGGCGGACGATGCGAAGAATGTAAAGGAGAAGGTACCATTACGGTGGAAATGCAGTTTATGGCCGACATTAAGTTGGAGTGTGATGCCTGTCACGGCAAACGATTTTCGCCCGAAGTACTCGAAGTGGAATATAGGGGAGCAAATATTTATGACGTGTTGGAAATGACTGTGGATCAGGCAATCGATTTTTTCGGCGCACAAAAAGGATCTATCGAGAAAAAAATTGTGAAACGTCTTCAACCCCTTCACGATGTCGGTTTGGGTTATGTAAAACTGGGACAGTCGTCAGCTACACTATCGGGTGGTGAAAATCAGCGGGTGAAGCTGGCTTATTATCTGGGTGAAGAAAAAACCGAACCTACCCTTTTTATTTTCGACGAACCCACCACCGGTTTGCACTTTCATGATATCAATACACTGTTGAAGGCTTTTGATGCGCTGCTTGAGAGAGGGCACTCCGTTATTATTATCGAGCATAACATGGAGGTAATCAAGTGTGCCGACCATATTATCGATTTGGGTCCCGAAGGTGGAAAAGCCGGGGGATATATTGTCTGTGAAGGCACACCCGAGCAAGTTGCCGCTTGCGATAAATCGTACACCGGGCGTTTTTTAAAAGAGAAATTGCAATAAAATTTCTCTTTTAGGCCGTGTACCCCGTTTGCCGGCATTTTTTAATCTTATTTCAATACACCGATACACCGGCGGCACTTTGCATTAAATCCGTGATGGATGACCAGAAAGCTGCCAAGAATAAGATGTAAAGTATCAATCCGATAGCAGTCCACACAAGGGATGCTTTTGCCCAGTTTGATTTGTTGGGATTAATGTTTTTGTCGAATGCCCAAATAAACAGCATCACGATGTTTACAATGGGAATAATCATAATGAGATAGATGATGAGCCAATCTTTTACTTTCATCACGGGTGCCTGTTGAAAATCATCGCATGTTTCCACCGGAGTTGCGGGCGGTGGGTTTACCGACAGTTGTTGGGGGGATTGAAATTCTTCGTTTTCCATTTTTCAACTAAAGTTAGATTCTTACTAGATTAACATCGCAACGATAAAAAAGTTTGAAGAATGATCGAAAGAGTGGCTGTTTTATCCAAAAATGAACATTAAAAAATATTGGCAGAATGTCTCCCGACGTCCTGCCAAACTTGTTAACCTTAAATCTAATACTATTATGAAAAAACCACGGTGCAAATATAAAAAAGAAATCAAAACGTACCAAATAATTTCAATAAAAAAGAAAAATTATTTTCAAAATATCAATTTATTACTTTGAAATTAAATTTCAGGTAGTCCCATGCCGGTTATTTTACGGTACAAATCCAACGCATATAAATCGGTCATTCCCGAGATATAATCGATGATGGATTGGATCTTTCCGTATAGCGATGACGTGCGAATTTCGTATTGATCCGGAATCCGCCCCAACAAAAGTCGGGAGTATACATGGGAAGGTGTTTGTACGGCATTCACGAATTTTTCCAACAGAAAACCGATGATGCGGTAACCGGCGAGTTCGATATCCAGCACGTCTTTCGAGCGATAAATGTTTTCGGCTGCAAATTCCGAACAGTTCAGATAGGCATTTTTAGCGTTGTCAGAAATGCCTTTGATAAGTGCTTTTTGTTCTTCACCGGCAAGGATCGATTCCTCATTTTGCAGAAATACTTTCGCACATTCATTCACTAGCAAACCGATCACGCTTGCCCGTAGATAAGCAATCTGCTCATTCACGTCGCTTACCATATTGAGGTTCTTTTCGCAATGGAAGCGTTGTTCTTCATTGAAGAAGCCGAACAACAAATCGATGGTTTTTTCGGTAGTTACCAGATGAAGTTTGTGTGCATCTTCAATGTCCATAACCTGATAGCAGATATCGTCGGCTGCTTCTACCAGATAAACCAGAGGATAACGCATGAATTTGGCCGGCTTTTCGTTGAGGCAAGTGATACCGAGTTCACGGGCAATAGTCCGATATTCATCTTCTTCCGATGCGAAAAAACCGAATTTGTTTTTTCCTCCGCTCATTTCCGATGAAAAGGGATATTTAACAATGGAGGCCAGCGTAGAATACGTGAGAGCAAAGCCGCCTCGTCTTCGTCCCTGAAACTGATGCATTAGCAATCTTAGGGTATTGGCATTGCCTTCGAAACAGGTGAAATCGCTCCACCGGCCTCCTTCGGCTTCCACTTCGGCATGCAATTTACGGCCTTCTCCTTCAGAGAAGAATGTCGATATGGCCTTCTCTCCCGAATGGCCGAAAGGGGGGTTGCCCAAATCGTGCGCTAGGCAAGCAGCCGAAACAATGGAAGCGATTTCTTCGAAATGAGCCGGCGAGTCGGGGAATTTTTTTCGAAGTTCACGTCCAACCAATTCACCCAAAGAACGACCGACACTCGAAACCTCCAGACTATGCGTCAGCCGGTTGTGCACAAAAATGCTTCCCGGCAAAGGGAAGACCTGGGTTTTGTTTTGAAGACGTCGAAAAGGCGACGAAAAAATCAACCGGTCATAATCTCGTTGGTATTCGGTACGTTCCTGTTTTTTCTCACTTCGGTAGTTTTCGAGACCAAAACGTTTAATCGATAGCAGTTGAATCCAGTCCATTTTTTGTTTTATTTCTTACAAATTTACAGGATAATTTTCGATTTTCTGAGGCATTTGACAAGAATCGGCATTATTTTTGTCGGCTATTATTTAAAACAATTATAAATAATTTACACAGAATATGTTTTTCTTAGCCAAAAAATGCCCATCTTTGCATTTCGAACCCAAAAAATCGACTATACAGAATTTCATTAAATATGCGTCTCTCTGAACTCCCAACCGGCGAAAAGGCATACATCCTGAAAGTGCACGGCAGTGGTGCGTTCAGAAAACGCCTCTTGGAAATGGGATTTGTACGGGGAGAAGAAGTGAAGTCTATTCTTAATGCCCCTCTTAAAGACCCCATCAAATACCGGATCATGGGTTATGAAGTGTCGTTGCGTCGCAGCGAAGCCGTAATGATCGAAATATCCATGCTCCAAGAAGATACCTTATCTTTTCCGTCGGGACAGACAGAAAAAGAAGAACCGGATGTTTTGACCGAACACATGCAGTCTGAAAGCAATAGAAGGCAAAGAAGAAGGAGAGGGCGTCTTCGTCACGATTCATCGCATCGCGTCATTAAGGCTGCTCTTGTTGGGAATCCCAACAGCGGAAAAACATCCCTGTTTAATCTTGCTTCCGGTGCTCACGAACATGTGGGCAATTACAGTGGGGTAACTGTCGATTCCAAAATAGGCAGGTTGTATCACAAGGACTTCACTATAGAGCTCGTCGATTTGCCCGGAACCTATTCCTTATCTGCTTATACACCCGAGGAACGCTATGTGCGCAACTACCTTGTGAATGAACAACCCGATGTGGTTATCAACGTGGTGGGTGCGTCGGCTTTGGAAAGGAATTTGTATCTGACGACAGAGTTGATGGATATGGAGGTTCCGATGGTTATTGCCCTCAATATGTATGATGAACTGGAGCAGAGCGGCAGCACATTCGATTATCCGGCCTTGTCGAGGATGATCGGTATCCCCATTGTTCCTACCGTAGCTAAGCGCGGTCAAGGCATTCCCGAACTACTTGACGAAGTGATTAAAAAATACGAGAGAGAAGACAAAAAAGAGCCGGCACGCATCCCTTACGGTAGAGTACTCGAAAGAGCCATCGAACTTATGGAGCGGGAATTCGCCAATAGGGATATTTCCCGGCTGCATCTCCCGTTGCGGTACCTCTGCATCAAACTGCTCGAAGGCGATAAGGAGATAGAGGAAATGATCGGAGGACTGCCGAAGCACGATGAACTATTTGCCCGTCGCGACAAAGAACGGGCGTACATCGAGAAACTGTTGCGCGAAGATGCCGAGTCTGCTTTTGCCAATGCCCGTTACGGCTTCATCGAAGGAGCACTCAAAGAAACCTTGACCGAAAAGTCAAACATTCACAACAAAACCCGCATACTGGATGCCATCGTAACGAACAAATATATCGGCTTTCCCATCTTCTTTCTGTTCATGTGGATTATGTTTGAAGCCACGTTCAGGCTAGGCGAATATCCCATGCATGGCATCGAATGGTTGGTGGAAACAACCGGCAATTTCATGCGGTCACACATGGCAGACGGTCCACTGAAAGACTTGCTGGTCGAAGGCATCATCGGCGGGGTAGGAGGAGTGATCGTTTTCCTGCCCAACATCGTCATTCTCTACCTGTTCATCGCTTTTATGGAAGATTCGGGTTACATGGCGCGAGCGGCTTTCATCATGGACAAAGTGATGCACAAGATGGGCCTGCACGGCAAATCGTTTATTCCCCTTCTCATGGGCTTTGGTTGCAACGTTCCTGCCGTTTTGTCCACCCGCACCATTGAAAGTCGCAACAGCCGCATGATTACCATGCTGATAGTTCCTTTCATGTCGTGTAGTGCACGGCTGCCGGTCTATCTTCTTTTTGCGGGAACGTTTTTCAGTCGCTATGCCGGGTTGGTGCTGCTGGGATTATACATGACCGGTATTTTGTTGGCCGTACTTTCGGCGCGTCTGTTTCGCAGGTTCCTGTTTAAGGAAGAAGACACCCCCTTTGTGATGGAATTGCCCCCTTACCGCTTGCCCACCTTCAAATCGGTGGTGATCCACATGTGGGATCGGTCGTATCAGTATTTGAAGAAAATCGGTGGGCCGATTCTCATTGCCTCCATCATTATTTGGTTCTTGGGCTATTTCCCGCAAAATTCTTCCCTCCCTGAACATCTTGTTGCAGAACAACAGGAACAATCGTATATCGGGCAGATCGGCAAATGCATCGAACCTGTGATGCGTCCGCTGGGATTCGACTGGAAAATATCGGTAAGCCTGCTTTCGGGAATGGCTGCCAAAGAGATTGTCATCAGCACAATGGGCGTTTTGTATGCCGGAGACGACACAAATCAGGCCTCGCTTCAGCAGCGGTTGCTTGCCGAAACCCATGCGGATGGTACACCGGTTTTCACCCCGCTTGTCGTCCTCGGTTTCCTGCTTTTCGTGCTGATCTATTTCCCGTGCATTGCCACTATTGCGGCCATAAAGGAAGAATCGGGATCATGGAAATGGGCACTGTTCAGCATTTTATATTCCACCGGACTGGCCTGGATGGTTGCTTTTCTGGTACATTGGATTGGAAATTTATGGATATAAAAACAACGTTACAAAACTTTCTTTACGCGATAATTGTTTCATAAACATGGATGCACAACTTATCATCGTTATTCTTATCGGCATTGCCGTTGCGGTAAAATTGGGATACGAAATCTTTCGATTTTTCTTCGTGAAAAGAGAGTCTTCTTACTGCAACGGGTGTTCGATGTGTGAGATCAAGAAGAAAAAGACAGCGTGACTGAAACCCTTCAAGAAGACATAACCGGTAATCCGCATTTGTTGGGAGAGAGCGATATCAAAAAACTGCTCCTTGAATATTCTCTTCCGGCCATTGTCGGCATGGTTATCGTTTCCCTTTATCATATCGTGGACAGTATTTTCATCGGGCACGGGATCGGAGCACTTGCCATTTCGGGTATGGCCATTACTTTCCCGGTCATGAACATTCTGTCGGCATTTTCCACATTGATAGGAGTAGGTGGAGCTACGCTCACTTCCATTCGTCTAGGGAAAAAAGAGGAGAAAGGAGCTGCAAGTATTTTGGGACACGTAACCCTTCTCAATACCGTTAATGCCCTTTTACTGGCGGGTATTACCTATTGCTTTCTCGAGCCTGTACTAAGGGCTTTCGGTGCAAGCGATGCCCTGTTGCCCTATGCCCGCGATTTCATGTCGGTTTATCTGTGGGGCACCCCCATCATCTTCGTTTTCATTGCGCTTAACAACATCATGCGGGTGAGCGGATACCCCCGCAAAGCCATGATGTCTTCCTTTGTTAGTGTGGGACTGAATGTGATACTGGCGCCCCTTTTCATTTTCGTTTTCAAATGGGGGATGAAGGGGACGGCGTTGGCTACCGTGCTCGCCCAACTGTTGGGATTGATATGGGTGTTGTCGCATTTCCTCGATAAAAAGAGTTACATTCATTTCACCAAAGGATTTCACCGACTGTCGTTCAAAACCACAAAGAGCATGCTGTCAATCGGCATTTCTCCTTTTCTGATGAATTTGTGCCTGGGTTTGGTCGTTTTCTTTATCAATATCGGTTTGATGAAACACGGAGGCGATTTGGCAGTGGGCGCATACGGCATCATCAACCGCATTCTCACCCTATTTATCATGGTTGTGGTGGGATTAACCATGGGCATGCAGCCCATAGCCGGTTACAACTATGGAGCAAAGGAAATTGCCCGCACATTCGAAGTGCTCAAATATACGCTGTTGTGGGGTGTATCGGTGATGACTTTCGGATTTCTGGTATCGGAATGGTTTCCCCATTTCATTGTGAAAATGTTCACCACCGATCGAGAGCTTGTGAACATTTCGGCAAGAGGATTGCGCATAGCCATTGCCATGTTTCCCCTTGCCGGTGCCCAAATCGTTATCAGTAATTTTTTTCAGTCGATAGGTAAAGTAAAAATATCCATTTTTCTTTCGCTAAGTCGGCAACTTATTTTTTTGCTTCCGCTTTTGCTCATTCTTCCCAATTTTTGGGGAGTCGATGGTGTCTTTCTCAGCCTTTCGGTTGCCGACTTCATCGCCTTTGTGGTTACCGCCTTAACTTTTATTTATCAGCTGAAGCGGATGAAGAGAAAGCTTGAGCGATAGCTTCCGCAATTTCGCTGAACTCCTGTTCCGATAATTTCAAACGAGGGTTTGCCAGGCTCATGTCGTTTTCTTTTTGGATAGGGATGAGATGAATGTGTGCATGAGGCACTTCCAAGCCGATTACCATCAGTCCCACGCGTTTGCAAGGGATGACTTTTTCGATGGCTTTAGCCGTTTTTTTGGCAAAAAGAATCATCTCGGACAACGTGTCGTCGTCCAAGTCGAAGAGGTAATCGATTTCCTGTTTGGGAACTACCAGTGTATGCCCTTTCGCCATGGGGTTAATATCGAGGAAAGCAAAAAACTTGTCGTCTTCTGCCACTTTATAGGATGGAATTTCTCCCGCAATAATTCTGCTGAAAATAGTTGGCATGTCAATTTCTTTTTTTAGATCGAAATATTCAATATTTCAAACGTCATCTGTCCCGAAGGAACCTTAATTTCAGCAATATCGCCTACTTTTTTTCCCAACAATCCCTGTGCGATGGGTGTATTCACTGATATTTTCCCGTTTTTCAAGTCGGCTTCGCTTTCCGAGACCAACGTGTAGGTCATTTCTTTTTTCGTTATCACGTTGCGAATGGTCACTTTATTCATGATCTGCACAGTTTCCGTACTGATGGAATTTTCGTCGATCAGCCGTGCCGAAGCAATCAGGGCTTTTGTTTGTGCAATTTTGGCTTCCAGCATTCCCTGGGCTTCCTTGGCGGCATCGTATTCGGCATTTTCAGAAAGGTCACCTTTATCCCTCGCCTCTGCAATTTGGCGGGATATTTCGGGTCTTTGTACAGATTCCATGTATGCCAATTCTTCTTTTAGTTTCCGAAATCCTTCTTCGGTCATGTAAGTAACTGCCATAGTAAAATCTCCCTTTTAATTAATTAATCGTTTATTGGTTTTTTTTTATCAGAAAAAAGTAAGAAAAAGAATTCCGGTCTATCATTCCAAGACCGGAATTCTCCTTCTTCACACTCTTATTTCTTGCAAAGATAAAAATTTGTTCTCTAAAAACAAACTTTTTGGCTTAGATTATTGAGCATGAGGGTACAAATTTCTTTGTATCCTATCCGTTTGTCTGTGTGTTTGCACGGCTATATTTCAGGCAAATAACCGGCCATGTTGTTTATCGCGTTTTACTTCACAGATTTCTATTCCGGGATTAGAAGCAAATGCATTCATTATTTTATCCGTCTGATCGGCAAACACCTCAAAAAAAGTAAACTTTTTGGTAATTTCAATTGAACCGACATTGATGGATTTATCGCCGACCATTTCGTTGAATATTCCCAAAAAACGCCGTGTATCTATCCCTTGGCGTCCACCGATATTCAGTTTTAAACGAATGCGTTTTCCGGTTTTTTGGGCTTGTTTCTTGTTCTGTCTTTGTGCTGATTTTTCTTCCCGAGGGAGCACTTCATTTAAGTCTTCTGCTTCGTTTCCGTAATTGGGGAATCGGTTAAATTCCAGCGAAACAAACCTTTTTAACAGTTCTTCTTTGCTCAAATATTCCAGCTGTTCCATCATTTGACCCATGTAAGGTTGAATTTGATCTTTCTTCACCTCCACATGCATCATTCGATCGATCAAATGATGCAGTTGTTTTTTCATAACTTCCTGTCCGTTGGGAATTTGTTGTTGAACGAAATTCTTTTTCAACATCTTTTCCAACGCTTTGATTTTGCGTATTTCTTTGGGAAGAATAAGCGCAATGGAAACTCCTTTTTTATTTACCCTGCCGGTTCGGCCGCTTCTATGGGTATAAACTTCGGGATCGTCCGGAAGATTATAATTGATGACATGAGTGAGGTCGCCTACATCCAAACCTCTGGCAGCAACATCGGTTGCCACCAATAACCGGATGTTTCGAATCCTGAATTTTTGCATCACGGTATCTCGCTGTGCTTGTGAGAGGTCACCGTGAAGTGCATCGGCATTGTAGCCGTTCTGCATGAGTTTTTCGGCCACTTCTTTGGTTTCCTGTCGGGTTCTGCAGAATATGATACCGTAGATGTCGGGATTAAGATCAACAATTCGCTTCAGTGCAGCGTATTTATATTTTTCGGAAGTCAGGTAATAGACATGTTCCACGTTAGCGGCTCCCGAATTTTTGGTTCCAACCACAATCTCTTCATAATTCTTCATGAATTGGTGAACAATGTTGGCGATTTCTTTGGGCATGGTTGCCGAAAAAAGCAGGGTGCGTCGGGTTTCGGGCATTTGTTTCAGAATGGATTCAATATCGTCTCTGAATCCCATGTTGAGCATTACATCTGCTTCATCGAGAACCAGGAAACGAACATCTGCCGTTTCCACTTTTTTGCGTTTCATCAGGTCCATCAACCTGCCGGGAGTAGCCACAATGATTTGCGGTGGCACAGCCAACTGTTTTAGTTGTATCCGGATATCTTCTCCTCCATATACTGCCACTACCCTCATTCCTTTCAGATAATGGGAGTAATTTTTCAGTTCGTTACTGATCTGAATGCACAATTCACGGGTAGGCGACAAAATCAAGGCTTGCGTTTGTTTTGCACTCTCATCCAGCATATTGAGGATAGGGAGGCCGAATGCAGCTGTTTTCCCTGTTCCGGTCTGGGCTAAAGCCACCAAGTCGGAATCTTGATTTTGGATGAAAGGGATGGCCCTTTCCTGAATAGGCATAGGTTGTTCAAATCCGAGTTCTTTAATTGCCAAAAGAAGCTCGTCTCTCAAATTTAATTCTTTAAAAGTCATTTTATTGTTTTTGATACACGTTTTTGAGAGGCAATCCTGCGAAAATGATCATTTTTTATTTGAATGATAAAACGTGTATCCTCAGCTGAAAATTTCAATGTGCGTGTTGAATTTTTGGATATTTTCTCGAAACGTATAGTTGTTTGTAATAATCGAGTCGCAAAGGTAGTAAAAAAAAAGAAGAATAGATATGATTCGCTTAAATTTATTCTATATTTCGGTCTTGGCGCCCCATTCTTCCACGTCCTCCCGCATTCATCGACCTCATCCGGTACGAGAAACTCAGCAAGAAATAGCTCGTCAATGCATTGGTTTCGGAATCGGACAGGTAGTTGGAGCCCACATTCCGATTGATATTCAAGCGTTGCTGTAAAATATCGTTGAAGAGCAAGCGCAATTGTCCTCGATTACCTTTCAGAAACGATTTACTGATCTGAGCATTCCATATTACTTCGTCTTTGTTGTATCCCGACGACAGTCCCCGATTTGCCGTCCAGCGAATATCGCTGGAAATGGAAAACGATTTGGGCAGCGTGAGTTGGGTATTATACGAGAGGTTGTATCGAAAGGAATGTTGCGATTTCAGGTGTTCGAGCGAATAATCGGTATTGGAGTAGTTTACGCTTCCCCGAAATTGTCCGTAAAACCAATCGTTATTATAGCTCAGACTTAAGGATTCCGACAGCGTGGAGGTTTTGGAGATATTTTTTTGACTCTCCTTGCTCACGCGTGTATAACCGATTTGGTTTCGGTATCCGAGATTGGTGTGAGTGGTAAACTTCAACTTCATTTTTTTGTCCAAAGCGCCGGCATAAAGCAGTGTTCCATGGGTATTCCACGATCCGCTGACATTGATGGGCATGGTATGCTGGATGCCGTCTTCATACGAAGTGAAATTCACAATGTCATTTTGAATGTAACTGTAATTGCATGTGGCAATCAGCGAACGTTGTTTTTCTCGGTGGTTGTAATTGTATTCCAGCGAACCGTTGTGTGTAAACGAGGCAAGCAAATCGGGGTTGCCCGTTCGAATGTTTAGCGGGTTTGTTGTATTGGGTGTGGGATCGAACTGATCAATGGAGGGTTGCCGTGTTCTTCCATTGTATCGGAACCGGATATTTTTTCGGATGTTTTTGTCCCCCAAACGATAGTTGAAATCGAGTTGAGGTGCATAATTTATCGCTTTCCTCGGTCGAGGATCGTATAATACGGAATCGACCCCGTTTTGAAACCAATCGGCAATGAAACTTTTGCTGTTGATATACAGTGGTGCAATATTGATGCCGAGATTATAGGCATATTTGGGAAGTTGTGCACGAAAGTTTATCCGAATGTTCTGTGTTGTAGTCAGATTATCGGAGCTTTTACTGAATTCCGGATTGAGACGAACATAATCGAGCAGCGTAGAATCGTAGTCGAACGTTTTTCTCAGGTTTTCTGTCGTGGAGCGTTGGATGTTGTAGGAAAAATTGAGAAAATAGTTTTTTGCAATGGGTTCCACATAGGTAAACCTCCAATTGGATGTATTGCGATTGGCTTCGGTATGCGATTGCTGGTTGAGTTGGGTTAGTCTGATTGTCGGAACATGTATGGCGGTTTCCGAAACATTGTCGTCGGTGCCGTTGTTGCGGCTGGTAGAGAAAGATCCGCTTAAACTGATGCGCCGACCCCTTGGAGAAAGTTTGCGGGAAATGTCGAGTCCCATTGCGATATCGTTTCCTTCGGAATTCAACCGGTTGTTGGAGAAGCTCTCATTTGCCATTTCTCCGATTTCAGAGTCGATATGTGTTTGCTGAGCAGAAGATCGGCGCGACACTGACCGGTTGTGCGAAAACGAGGGCGAAAAGATAATCGTGGTAAGCGTATCCGGCTTATATTCCAATTTTGCTTCAGCAGAAAAGTTATGGGTGAAATTGCGGGACGAAGAGTTGGAAAACCGATAAGTCGTACTGTCGTTTTTGAAGAAGTTTATGCGATTGTCTTTTCTGCTCACGTCGTTGTCGCCGTAATTATAGGTGATATTTCCTACTGCTTTCAATTTATCGTTGATAATGTTAGCCGTGTTAATACCGAAAACATTCGAACTGGTGATTCCCCCGCCGTCACTGCCCCCTCGTCCCATGCTGATGGCATTTTGCCGGTTGGTGGAACCCCTTTCGTTGATGTTGTTGGCATTGGCGATCAGTGAAAGTTGATTGTCGTCCGAAAACTTATTGGCATTCCCGTTCAGCGTATATCTCGATTGGTCGGCCGACGGTTGTCGCGTCATGTTTCCAATTCCTCCATTCACATTCCCGATCCATCCTTTTTTCATTCCCTTCTTAATGGTAATGTTGATGATGGTTTCGGGATCGTCGTCTTCCACACCGGTCAGGATAGCCAGGTCCGATTGTTTTTCGATTACCTGAATTTTGTCAACCATATCGGCATTGAGGTTTTTGGTTGCTATTTTGGGGTCGTTCCCAAAAAATTCCTTTCCGTCCACAAAAACTCTCCGAACGGTTTTGCCTGTTGCTGTGGTGATTTTTCCTTCGGCATCGACTTCGATACCCGGAAGTCTTTTCATCAAATCTTCCACAACGGCTCCTTCGGGTACTTTAAATGCTGCAGCGTTGTATTCAACGGTGTCTTCCCGCACCTGCATTTCCGGAACTTGGGCAACAACGGTAATCTCGTCGAGTCTTACCTCAGAGGGCGAAAGTGTAATAGTGCCCAGATTGATTATTTTGGAGGATGTCGGCAACAATTCGATTACTTTTTCGGCGGAATTGTATCCGATATAGCTGAATCGCAATTTATATTTGCCCGGCGAAATATTTTTCAATTCGAACTGACCGTTTCGATTGGTGTAAGTGCCGGCAATAAGCGAATCGGTCCGATGGTTTATCAGCGAAATCGTTACCCATTCCATTTTGGTTTGATCGACCGAATCTGCTACCACTCCCGAAACCGTATAGTTGTCGATCCTGTTGTCCGTTGCCTTTTGTGCTTTCAGCGAAGATATCGGCAACCCAAGTAACAATACTACCGCGAATTTAAAATAAGGCCGCATCCCTTTGTGTTTTTATTATTTTTTATTGAGTGTTCTTTCAAAGAAAAGTTTAATCACTGCCTTTCGATTGGCGACAACTGCATGGGATGTGTTTTTTCATGCCGGCTTACCGGTAAAAAACGGGATATCGGTTGTGAAAGCGGTATCCGAACCCCAACATCAGGTAATTTGGGTCTTTAAAATTCTGCAAGTTGTAGCCGATATGGATAAACGAGTTTCGGGTAGTTTCTATTTTGAGCGCCAATACCTGATAGAGCCCTTTCAAGTCGCCTCCTCCATGTATTACGTTGGCCCCCAATCCTATATTTACCGAAAAGAAGGGCATGACATATTCTGTCCGCGCAGAGATTCCCAACGCCAATTGGTTTTTAAGCGGCGGTTTATAAAACGTATAGCCGGGATCTTCTCCGCCAATAGGAATAATATAATCCTCCGTGTAGATATTGGCGCTGCTGTCGTAAACGCCGTCAACCGAAATGCCGGTGCGCAGGCGGTACCCGATGTTGTAGAACGAGGTGAAATTGAATCCCATTACTTCGTACGTTTCTGGCGAAGCAAGCGCATTATCGTTAAAGACAACCCCTTTGCGGCGCCACGAACCAAATGCAATCACGTCGTAACTGAAGTGACGTTGAAAAGCGGGAATGGGCGGCTGCCCTGTTTTTTCCGCAAAGAACGATTCTTTACGGTTGAAATTGTATATCAACGCCATTTTCACCCCTGCCGTATTCAGTCCGGCATTGGGAAAACGTGTGTTGCCGTTGGAAAAATGGGTGAGCGTGATACCTGAAGTGAGATCGATTCGAGAGGACAGCACCCAATTGAGATATAAATTCGTATTGAGATAGGCATTGATTTTCGAACCGATGACGACGTTATTCGGATTACTATCGGGATCGTAAGGGTGCCATCCTGACGACAATCCGAAATTCCATTCGTAGTTGAGCGACAAACGGGAATCGAATTCAGCCAAACTCCCTCCCTGCAACAAATACACTGCAGCGGGATTCCCGATTTCTTTTTGGTTTCCGAAGGTATAGAATGCCACTCCTATTCCCTGATATGGCCCTCCATAGATACGGTCGACATAGGAAGATTTAGAAAATTTGAAGGCGTATCGCAGATGCGCAGAAAGTCCTCCGCTGAGCGCTTTCGATGGGTCGTTTTCTCCTTTCAGGAATCGATTTGTGGGGATGATGTATGCCGGTCGCACTTCCATTCCTAATTGATGAATAAAATGATTTGAAAGCGGAATGGAGTCTTCAAGATCACCGGCAACGGAAAGTCGGGATATGAGTAATATTCCGCTTAAAAGGAGCAGTTTTTTTCTCATACGTTTTTTTAGTTTGTACACCGTTACCGGCATTGCAAAAGTATGAATTATTTCGATATTTTTCGGTTTTAATGTTTGTAGAGTCAACCCGACAGGTGCGAATTTCGGGTATTGGGGTATTTAGGCCAACGAAATTTTTGTTCAGCAAGTGCGTTTTTGCGGACTTTTTATTGCTCTTCCTTCGCTCTTCCTTCGCTTCTAAGCAGGAACAGCAGTACCAAATTCCGTGCGGTTTTGATAATGCAAACACACCCCTTTGCCGCGTGTAGAGCGGGATACAGAGGAGGAGACAGAACGAACTTTATGCAAAGTTGGTGCAAGCCTGATGCAAGCATGGTGCGAGGAAGGTACGGCCTTGGTGCGAGGAAGGTGTGTCTTGTCCTGAAATATGTTTACAAAAAATGTAAACAAAAATCAGGACGATACATTTTTTTAACGGTTATTTTCGTCGTTGCAATCCGTTGCATTTGCAACTTGAATTTAGTGCTTTACTAAAAAAAAGAAGAATTTTTCAACGCATACTTGTTGTTTTGTACTTCAATTGAATTTTTTTATGTAAGTTTATACCTGTGTGACTAATCTAAATAAGATATGAAAAAATTAAATGCATTCGTTTTTTTGTCTCTCTTTGCGATGATAGTTTTTTGTTCATCTAAGGAAGCAAGTGTTAAAGAGTTTATTGTTGATACCTCGGAAAATGTAACAACACGGCTTGGCGGAGATCTTGATGAACACGGCTGTGATGTTTCCGGTGGTTATACATGGAGTGAAGTATTACAGGATTGTATTCGGTTGTTCGAGCGAGGAATCCGTGTTGAGAAGATTGATGGAAATGGAGCTGCTTTTCTTGTTTTTAGTGGCGATTCTATTCGTGTGGAGCTTTTCTTTTCTGATGGGCGGAAAAGTGAAATATTGGAGCAACATGCCTTGCCTGAAGGAGGTTATGCTTGGAGTGCGACAGATGATGATGGCACGAAAAATGTACAATTGATAGAAGGTCTATGGACCATCAGTCAAAGAGGAAGAATAATTTACAGACAACAACAAAGTGAAAATGATGCGGCGTTAGGCAGACTACAAGTTCATACATATGAGGGATTACTTCCTTGCGCCTCGTGCCCCGGCATTCGTTATACGCTCACTGTTAGAAACAGAGAATACAGTGGTGACGGGTCTTTCTGGCTTTTACTTACTTATCTTGATGCTGAACAAGGGGAAGACCGCTCTTTTGTGTATACAGGTAAAAGGTTTACGCTACGCGGTATACCGAACGATAACAACGCCACGGTGTGGCAATTGGTAGCGGATGACGGGGAAACGATTTTTAATTTTCTTTACGAAGATGAGAAAACACTTATACGGTTGAATGATAAGTTTGAGAAAAGCAAGACTAATCTGAATTACAGCTTAAAACTTATAAAATCAAAGATTTATTAATGCAAAAAACCTGCACTTATAGGAAGGCAGGTTTTTCTTCTATTGTGAAAACATTTAGCGCCTCGCCTATCTGCGGGGCTTTTTTATTCATTACGGAAGATTGGAGGTTTACCGGTAAGTTACTTTTCAAGTATATAAAACTTAATCCCTTAAAGACAGCCATGTTGCTTGTGAGAAGTGGAATTACCGGGTTATTATTTTGAGACCAAATTCAAGCCGATAATAGATAGGATTAGGGTTATTAAAAAGAAAATGCGCAAAAAGTTAACGGATTCTCCCAATAAAAATATTCCGGCAAGAACCGTAAAAACCGCACCTATTCCTCCCCATACTGCATATGCGGTACCGATTTCTATGCCGTTTTCTCCGCTTATGGCCTTAAACAGTAGAAACATACTGATTGAAACACTGACCAGAAAAGATAAAAACCACAGTATGGATTCTTTTCCCGTGGAACAGGATATTTTTTCTAAACTGAAAGCAAATGCAGCTTCAAATAAGCCTCCTATGATAAGAAATATCCAATTCATGGGATTTACTTCAACACTTTATTCAATTCGCTTTCCAATTTGGTGTAGTCTTCGATGCGGGCTACAACATCGCCTTCGCGATTGAGGATGAAGGCGGTGGGCAGATTGCGAACATTATACCGCGAGAGAAGAGGAGAGCGAACCGATTCCGGATCGCGAACCGTTATCCAGGGAACATTAATGGCAGCATTTTTCCAAAAGTGTTCATCGGAATCAAACGATACCTGATATACTTCGAATCCCCGATTTTTGTAGCGTTGGTAGATCGTGTTAATGTGTATGTTGTGTTCGGGAGAAAAATCGGAATTGTACACCGTGAAATCCAGCAACACGACGTTGCCCTTTAACGATGATAAAGCTACATTGGTGTTGTTTACATCCGGGAGCACTACATCGGGAAGCGAAGATTCGGTGGTTATGGGAATATTTTCCAACAATTGTGCTTGCCGTTCTTGTTGCTTGCGCAGTTTCATTGCATTGACGGTGAAATCGTACAGATGTTTGGTACGGGGTGTTTCGGGATAAAAATTATGCCAAGAAGTGGCTACCGCTCCAAACATCACATAGTCTTTCTTGTCGTAAGGATCGAAGATGAGATAATCGCCTATTTTCTGAAAAACGGCATAATAGGCTGCCGCACTTCTCGGATTACCGAGGATGATTTTGGATGCAAAAGTTTTGTATTCGTTTACTATCGAGTCGAGTTGGCTGAGATAGGTTACATCATCGATCAATTTTTCTTTATGTTTTTTTCCTAACTCTTCTATTTTCTTCGCTGTTTGCCGATATTGATGGTTAATTTCCCTGATCTGGTCGTTAACCGGAGAATTTTCTACCCGAAACGTATTAAACAAGTCTTTAACATCGCCGGTCACCCGAAGTGTTTCTGTAGAATCCACCGCAAAAATGGCTACCTGATCGTCGATGCGCAGCTGATAAAATTCGGGATTTTTTGGTGCAGGTACTTTAAATTTGAAGGTCCCTTTTGGTTTTAATTTTACCGAATCCACCGGTTCTATGCCGCCCAATCCCAGGTGTTCCAGATAAAGGGTATCGTCTTTTTGAACAGAAGAAAATTCACCGGTTACTACGAATGACTTTTTATCGGATTTGCAGCTTGTAAGCATTCCTATTATTGTGAATGTCACGACGAGAAAAGAATACGCAAGGTGTTTCATAAAGAAAAAATAATTTAGGGTGTGCAAACTTACTTATTTTTTTAAGAAAACGGAAAAATTCTTCGTTGAAAAGATAAAAAACGCACCAAATGGAAAAGGGGTTATCCTTCGAATTTTCAATATTATTTAAGCCTTGAAAGCAGGGGAAATCAAAACTTTATATTAACTTTGCATAATTTTTCAGACGTAAAAAATATAAGTAATCAAATTATTTATGACGAATCCAATTGTAAAAGAAATTCAGTTGTCGGACGGACGCGTAATTACGATCGAAACGGGGAAACTGGCCAAACAGGCCGACGGCTCTGTTACCGTTCGGATGAATAACACCGTTCTTTTGGCAACGGTTTGTGCCGCTAAAGATGCTACACCGGGAACCGATTTTATGCCTTTGCAGGTAGAGTATCGGGAAAAGTTTGCATCCTTCGGTCGTTTTCCCGGAGGATTCATGAAACGCGAAGGGAAACCTTCCGATTATGAAATTCTGGTGAGCCGCTTGGTTGACCGTGCACTCAGGCCCTTGTTTCCGGACGATTATCACGCCGATGTTTTTGTGAATATCATTCTTTTTTCTTCCGATGGCGAAGATATGCCCGATGCACTGGCAGGGTTGGCTGCTTCGGCAGCTTTGGCTGTTTCGGATATTCCTTTCAACGGACCCATTTCGGAAGTGCGCGTGGCACGTATCGGCGGCCAATTTGTAATTAATCCCACTTTCAACCAGTTAGAAAATGCAGATATCGATATTATGGTGGGGGCTACCATCGATAATATCCTGATGGTAGAGGGCGAAATGGATGAGGTTTCGGAAGCAGATATGCTCGAAGCCATTAAATTTGCTCATGAAGAGATAAAGAATCAGTGCCGGGCGCAGATGGAGCTGACCGAACTTTGCGGCAAAACCGTAAAGCGCGAATATTGCCACGAGGAAAACGATGAGGAGTTGCGCAAGGCTGTATGGGATCAATGTTATCAAAAGGCATACGACATTGCCCGCTCGCAAAATGCCAATAAGCGTGAGCGTACAGAGGCTTTTGAAGCAATTCAGCAGGAATTTTTGGAATCCATTCCGGAAGAAGAACGAGAAGCGAAAGCACCGTTGGTGGCAAGGTATTATCACGAGGTGGAGAAAGAGGCTATGCGCCGCTGTATATTGGACGAAGGTAAACGGTTGGACGGAAGGACTTCTACGGAGATACGCCCCATTTGGTGTGAGGTGGATTGTTTGCCCGGAACGCATGGTTCAGCCATTTTTACACGTGGCGAAACGCAGTCGCTCACGACCGTTACGCTGGGAACAAAACTCGACGAGAAAATCATTGACGAGGTATTGATTCAGGGGGAAGACCGTTTTCTTTTGCACTATAATTTCCCGCCTTTTGCTACAGGGGAAGCCAGACCACAGCGCGGTACGGGGCGTCGCGAAATAGGCCACGGCAATCTTGCCTTAAGGGCATTGAAACGGATGATTCCAAAGGATTATCCCTATGTTATTCGTGTTGTTTCGGATATTCTGGAATCCAACGGTTCTTCGTCTATGGCAACGGTTTGTGCCGGAACGCTGGCGTTGATGGATGCCGGGGTGAAGATAAAAAAACCGGTTTCGGGTATTGCCATGGGATTGATTTCAGAAAACAAGGGAGAGAATTATGTGGTTCTTTCCGATATTCTTGGTGATGAAGACCATCTTGGCGATATGGACTTTAAAGTGTGCGGAACACGCGATGGAATCACTGCCACGCAAATGGACATCAAGATGGAGGGTTTGTCGTATGAAATTCTCGAAAAAGCATTGGCTCAAGCCAAAATTGGAAGGGAATTTATCTTGAACAAAATATTGGAAACGATTTCCGAACCGCGTCCCGATCTCAAACCTAATGCACCCCGTATCGAGGTTATCGAAATTCCCAAGGAATTTATCGGAGCTGTGATCGGCCCTGCCGGGAAAATTATTCAAGGTATTCAGGAGGAAACGGGTGTTACCATTGCCATCGATGAAGTCGGAAATAAAGGACGTGTGGAAATTGCGGCAAACAATAAAGAGGCAATCGATGCTGCTTTGCGCAGGATTCGAGGTATTGTGGCTGTTCCCGAAGTGGGTGAAGTGTATGAAGCCACCGTGCGTTCCATCATGGTGTATGGTGCTTTTTGCGAATTTCTTCCCGGCAAAGACGGACTGCTCCATATTTCGGAAGTGAGCTGGGATCATCTGGACAAGATGGAAGATTCGGGCCTTAAAGAAGGGGATAAGATTATGGTGAAGTTGGTGGATATCGACCCCAAGACCGGGAAGTTTAAGCTGTCGCGCCGAGCATTGCTGCCGCGTCCGCCGAAACCCGAACATCCCAAACAAAAGACCAAATGATAGAAACTATTCATCATTGCCTATGCATGGTTTTATAGCGAATCCTCAGATAAGGATTCGTTTTTTGTTTATAAGGCATACTATCGTTTCATTTTATTATTTTTTGTACCTTTGCACAAGTCGAATTGTAAAGTCAATCCCTCATTCATTGACTTTTTTGTTTTTTATTAATGGATAATAGAGATAAACAACTTCTTTTAGGGGCTGAAGCCGTAGCGCAAGCCGCTTTGGATGCAGGAATATCGGGAGTGTATGCTTATCCGGGTACTCCTTCCACGGAAATTACCGAGTACATTCAACAATCGCCGCAGGCAAAGGAAGCGGGTGTGCGATCGACATGGTCGGCAAACGAGAAAACGGCCTACGAGGCTGCTTTGGGGATGTCGTATGCAGGAAAACGAAGCATGGTTTGCATGAAGCATGTGGGACTGAATGTGGCTGCAGATGCTTTCATGAATTCGGCCATAACGGGTGTTCATGGCGGATTGGTGGTGGTGGCAGCCGATGATCCTTCGATGCACTCGTCGCAGAACGAGCAGGACAGTCGGGTGTATGGCAAATTTGCCATGATTCCGGTGATGGAGCCTTCCAATCAACAAGAAGCCTACGACATGGTGCGCTCGGCTTTTGACCTTTCGGAAGAGATGCAGCTGCCGGTGTTGCTGCGCATACCTACCCGTCTATCGCATTCGCGATCTGTAATCAGGCGGTCGGAAATGAGACCTCAAAATCCGCTGAATCCCGTTACCGACAAAATGGGGTGGGTGCTTTTGCCCGCTATTGCCCGAAAAAATTATCAACGACTGATTGACAAGCAGCCGCAATTGGTGGCCTTATCCGATGCGTCGGTCTTCAATACGGAGCGGCCGGGAGAGGGGGATAAAGCGGTAATTGCTTTTGGCATTGCTTATAATTATGTAATGGAGGTCATCACGACGTATCGGTTGAATATTCCTGTGTTGAAAATATCGCAATACCCTTTACCCGAAAAAAAGGTTCGGCAATTTGCGGAAAGATATGACCTTATTTTGATTGCCGAAGAAGGATATCCGGTTTACGAAGAATGGCTGAAAGGATATTTTGGTAACGACAAGTTTCGCGGGCGACTCGATGGTGCGCTTCCGCGCACAGGCGAACTTTCGCCTAATGCGTTGGCAAAGGCATTGGGTGTGGAAACTGCAACGCCGCGTGACATTCCCGAGATTGTGGCGGGCCGGCCTCCCATGCTTTGTGACGGATGTGGACACCGCGATCTTTTTGAAGCCATAAACCGTGCATTGGAGATTTATCCGCATCGGCATGTTTTCGGCGATATCGGTTGTTATACGCTGGGGGCATTGCCACCTTACAATACCATCAGTACATGTGTGGATATGGGTGCTGCAATTACCATGGCGAAGGGGGCTGCCGATGCAGGCATGCGTCCGGCTGTGGCCGTTATCGGCGATTCTACATTCACGCACTCGGGAATCACGGGACTTCTGGATGCCGTAAATGATGGTTCTCCGGTGACGTTCATTATTTCCGATAACTCGACTACGGCTATGACCGGTGGCCAGGATTCTGCGGGGACAGGAAAATATGTCGATATCTGTAAAGGAATCGGTGTGAATGAGGCGCATATTCGAACGATTATCCCGCTGAAAAAAAATCTTGAACAAAACATTGCGGTATTGAGGGAAGAATTTGACTACGAAGGAGTATCGGTGGTCATCTCGCAACGGGAATGTGTTCAGACCGGAGTGAAACATAAAAAGAAAAAAGCGCAACAACAAGATTAGATTATGCAAAAAAACATCATTATATCGGGGGTTGGCGGACAAGGAATCCTGACCATGGCGGCCATCATCGATTTGGCAGCCATGAACCTCGGGCTTCACGTGAAACAGGCCGAAGTGCATGGCATGAGTCAGCGTGGGGGAGCAGTGGAATCGCATTTGCGGATATCCTCAGAAGAAATTTATTCGGATCTGATTCCTCAGGGAAAGGCTGATGTCATTCTTTCCCTTGAACCGATGGAAGCGTTGCGCTACCTGCCTTTTCTTTCTCCTGAAGGTGTTATCATTACAGCCAAGGAACCCTACAAAAATATTCCCAACTATCCCGACGAAACAGAACTGTTGAAAACCATAGAAAAAACCACTGCACATGTGTTGGTGGAAGCTGCCTTGTTGGCACGGCAGGCCGGAAGTCCAAAAACGTATAATATCGTGATGTTGGGAGCAGCAGCTCCTTATCTCGATATCGCCCCCACAGAGTTGGAGCAGGCCATAACGCACTATTTTTTCCCGAAAGGAGAAGCGGTGGTCAACATGAATCTACAGGCTTTTCGCTTGGGTTTGTCGAATAATCCGAATTAATCAACCATTTATGATACTTTATCCAGAAATTGAATGTGCCGATAGGCAACAGTTACATGACTTGCAAAGCAAGCGGCTGGCAGAAACCGTAAAACGGGTGTACGAAAATGTGCCTTTTTACCGGAATAAGTTTAAAGAAAAAGGGATTGAACCCGGCGACATTAAAAGCGTGGATCAACTGAAAGATCTGCCGTTTACGACTAAAGCCGATCTTCGTGACAATTATCCTTTCGGATTGTTTACCGTGCCTCAAACCGATGTGGTGCGGATTCATGCCTCGAGCGGAACAACGGGAAAACCTACGGTAGTGGGATATACCCGGCGCGATATCGAAATTTGGGCTGAAGTGGTTGCCCGAGGACTAACCATGGCGGGAGTCGACAAAGACGATACCATACAGATTTCATACGGTTACGGTGCTTTTACCGGAGGATTGGGGTTGCATTATGGCGCCGAAAAAGTGGGAGCAACCGTTATTCCCAGTTCTACCGGAAATACAAAGAAACAAATCCAGTTTATGACCGATTTTAATGCTACGGTACTCGCCTGTACGCCATCGTATGCAGCCTATTTGGGTGAAAGCCTTTTACAGGCCGGATTATCGCCCAGCGAAACCAAACTGCGTATTGGCGTGTTCGGAGCAGAGCCTTGGACTAACGAGATGCGCCTGCAGATTGAAAATTTATTGCATATCAAAGCCTACGATATTTACGGATTGAGTGAAATTATAGGTCCCGGTGTATCGATGGAATGCGAATGCCATTGTGGTAACCATGTGTGTGAAGATCATTTTATTCCTGAAATCGTTGATCCGGAAACGTTGGAGGTGTTGCCTTATGGCGAGCTCGGAGAATTGGTATTCACTACCATTACCAAAGAGGCCATGCCGCTGATTCGGTATCGTACTCGCGACCTGACACGTTTGTATCCCGAAAAATGTGCCTGCGGACGTACGCTGGTGAGAATGGAAAAATGCTTGAGCCGCTCAGACGATATGCTTATTATTCGTGGCGTGAATGTATTCCCGTCACAGGTTGAAGCTGTACTGATGGAAATGGTGGAAACATCGCCCCATTATCAGATTATCGTCGGTCGTGAAAATAATCTGGATACGCTGGAAATTCGCGTTGAGATTAACGAACATTTCTGGTCGGACAGTATTCGCGAACTGGAAAGCATTCGTCGCCGTATCGATCACAACATTACGAGTGTGTTAGGCATCAGTGCTGTAATTAAATTGGTTGAACCTCACAGTATTGAACGCTCTGAGGGAAAAGCAAAACGTGTTATCGACAATAGAACCCTTTAAAAGAAAAACGCTATGATTATTAAACAATTATCGGTGTTTCTCGAAGATAAATCGGGAAGGCTTACCGAACTAACCCGGATTTTGGCAGAGAACGATATCAACATCACCGCATTGAGTCTTGCCGAAACTGCTGACTATGGCATTGTGCGTATGGTTGTGGGAAGGCCTGATTTGGCTAAAGAAGTACTCGAGGATGCCGGTTTTTCCGTTGGCCTTACCGACGTGGTGTGTCTGCGTATGCCGGATAAGCCCGGAGGATTGTATTCCGCTTTGCGGATATTGGCGGAAAACAATGTCAATATCGATTATATGTATGCTTTTTCGAATAACGGAGTGGCTTTGGCGGTTATTCGTGCAGCAAATATCGATCAGGTAATTGATGTGTTGCAGCAGAACAAAATGCAACTGATCAGCCAGAGTGAGATTTATCAGATCTGACATCAATACTGATTGTCATGGATAAGCTGAAAGCCTATTTTAAAAAAGATCGTTTTGCGGCACTATGTGGTCTCGAGCTGGTGGAATGCCGACCCGGATATGCTAAAGTGCAGCTAAAAATCAACGATAACCACTTTAATGCAGCCGGTGTTGTTCACGGAGGCGTGCTTTTTACGATGGCCGACTTTTGTTTCGGATCGGCGGCAAATGCTTATGGGAGAGTGGCGTTGAGTATCAATTCTTCCATTACTTTTGTGGCTAAGGGAATGTCGGGCATTTTAACTGCTGAAGCCCGTGAAATCGGCAGGAGCAACAAACTGTTGACATACGATGTCGATATTCGTGACGAAAATGGAAAATTGTTGGCTCATTTTACCGGCATGGCTTATGCCACACACGAAGAAAATCAATTTTTAACTTCATAAAAAATAACGAATTATTATGCCACGTTTTGCAAGTAGTGTTTCGAGCCTTCGTTCGTCGGAGATACGCGATCTGATGAGCGTTGCTGCGGCTCCCGATATCATTTCGTTTTCAGGCGGAATGCCGGGTAACGATCTTTTTCCTCTCGACAGTCTTGACGAAATTTATCGTTCGCTCACCGACAAAGAAAAACAGGTTGCCTTGCAATATGGTCCTACCAACGGATTGCCTTCGATGTTGGAATCGCTGGAAACATACCTTGAGAAGAAAGGATTTCCGGTTAAGGAAAATCGGTTGATGATGACCACCGGCTCGCTTCAGGCGATCCATATTCTTGCTAAAGCATTCATCGATCCGGGGGATAACGTTTTGGTGGAAAACCCTTCTTTTATCGGAGCTTTATCGGCTTTCCGTTCCTATGAAGCCAACCTGGTGAGTGTTCCGCTTACCGATGTAGGTATCGATATTGAGCAGCTGAAAATAAAGTTGGAAAATACGCGGCCAAAGCCTAAATTTCTGTATTATTGTCCCAATTTTCACAATCCGGCAGGAATCATTTATTCCATGGAAGTGAAACAACAGATGATCGAGCTTTTGAAAGATCAGGATATTGTATTGATTGAGGATGATGTGTACAGCGATCTTTATTTTTACGAAGAAGATGTACCGAAAATGAAGCTCATCAAGGCCATGAATCCCGAAGGAATCGATGTGTGTTTCACCGGTTCGTTTTCTAAAATTCTCGGACCCGGATTGCGGTTGGGCTGGATGCTTGTGCCCGATCATATCTATCGAAAATGCGAACTTATCAAACAGTCCATCGATGCTTGCTCTCCGAGCATATCACAGGTGATTGCCGACAAGTTTGTCCGTGGAGGATATATTTACGATTATACGGCAAGCGTGCGTCAGGAATATAAAAAGCGGGGTCTGGCCATGATTGAGGTACTGGAGAAAAATTTGCCTTCTTATGTTACTTTCGAGAAGCCGCGTGGTGGATTTTATATTTGGTTGCATTTGCCGGAAGGCACAGATGCTACCCTTATCTTGCAAAAAGCGCTTGAGAAAGGAGTGGTTTTTGTTACCGGGAAGACCTTTGACCCCGACGGCAAAAAGAATGATGCCATGCGCGTTTCGTTTTGCAATACCGATGAGGCAGCTATTCAAAAAGGCATCCCCCTGCTTGCCGAAGCCATACGTGAAGTTTGCGGATAGATGAAATATATAAAGGTAAAGAGGGTATCCATGGAATTTCAGGATACCCTCTTATGATACTAATGCGAGTGAAAAATAATGTATTCTCCTAAAACAGATTAGGAATAATAAGCGAGAAGATCAATACCGCCATGCCGATAACCAAAAAGACGACCGCTTTTTTCCCGGCACCAACCCATTCTTTGAGGATGATTCCCCAGACGTTGCTGAAAACGACATTCAACGACATCAGAATACTCCATGAAAAAGCCATCATTACACTGCCGGGTTCGAAGAAACTTTGCCCCATCCCTAATCCGAAGAATTGCGAGTACCACAGCAGACCTGCCAAAGCACAAAAAAGCAGATTATTGATCAAAACCGAACGAGATGAACGTTTGATTTCGCCTGTTGTTTTGTTTTTTCGGTTCATATAGGTACAATACACGAAATTTGTAACGAATCCACCTACGGTTACCAGTAACGTAACCGGATTTTGTGCAAACAGTTCTTTAGCACCTTTGGCAATGGCTGCTTCTTTTATGGGGATACCCGCATTGAGTCCCAGGCTAAAGCAAGCACTCATCACGCCTGAAAGGAGAGCGATGAGCAATCCTTTTTTGAGTGCGAAATCTTTTATGGCTTTTCTCTTTTCTTCTTCGGACATGTTTTTCGACCGCAGATTTCCTGCATAGCCTACCAGAGCAATGCCTACCAGGGTAACGGCAACGGCCAGCAACAATATCAGCCCTTTCGGAGATAACAGGTTCATGCCCGACATGACGGCCGGAATAAGGGTGCCGAAAGCTGCGCACGTTCCCAACGCTACAGACTGTCCCATTGCTATGCCCAAGTATCGCATGCTAAGGCCGAACGTGAGTCCGCCGATACCCCATAACACACCATAACCGATAGATTGCCATGCGGCGGATGAGTTTGCCTTGTATATTTCTACCAGATCGGGGAACGAGCTTGAGATGAGGGCACCCACCAACGGAAAAACCAGCCATGCAAAAATTCCCTGCGTAAGCCAGAAATTTTCCCACGACCATTCTTTTATTTTGTTGATAGGGACGTATGAGCTCGATTGTCCCATACTTCCCAATGCTATGATTAAAAGACCGATAACGGTATTCATCTTTTATTTTCTTTTAGATGTTACTTCTTCTTCGTAGCGTTCAATCTCCCGAATATACTCGTCACCCACAGGAACGCCCTGTTTATGGCAGTAGTAGTTATAAACGGCATTCCACGGCATAGCTTTCAATTCTTCGAGATAAGCCATCCGTTGGAAATTTTTGTTTTTCAATTCAAAGCTCCTCAGCTTATCGGTGGGCTCGAGAAGTGCCTGCAGCATGGCTTTCTGTGCCGAACGGATACCTACCGCATAGGCTCCGATACGATTGATGGACGCATCAAAGTAATCCAATCCCATATGAACCCGATCTATATTACCGGAACGTACGATTTCTTGAGAAAGTGCCAATAATTCGTCGTTGAGGATCACCACATGGTCACTATCCCAACGTTCGGGGCGACTTACGTGGAGGTTGATTTCGGGAACAAAAAGCAGCATGGACGATATCTTGTCCGATATTACTTCGGTTGGATGAAAATGTCCGGCATCGAGGGTAAGCATCATGTCGTTTTTAACGGCATATCCCATATAGAATTCATGAGAACCAACCACATAGCTTTCACTGCCGATTCCAAACAGTTTGCACTCTACGGTATCTTTCAAGTAATCGGTGCTGATTTTTTCGGAAAGCACCTCATCCAGTGATTCTTTCAGCAGTTGACGATGAGCGAACCGCGATACGGTTTTGTCCTTTTCGCCGTCGGGAATCCAAATGTTGTGAATGCAAGGATCACCCTGCTGACGACCTATTTCGGCCGCTATTTTACGGCAACGGCGAAGGTGTTCTTTCCAGAAATTGCGGATTTCCGGATCAAAATCGGCAAGTGTGTATCCACTATCGGCTTTGGGATGAGAGAAAAAAGTGGAGTTGAAATCCAATTTGATGTCTAATTTTTTTGCCCAGTCGATCCACGATTGAAAATGTTTCGGTTCTATTTGGTCGCGATCGACAAATTCTCCTCCGAAGTCACCGTAAATAGCATGCAAACTTAATCGGTGTTTTCCGGGAACGAGGCTAAGCACTTTTTCGATGTCTTTTCGTAGTTCTTCTATGGTGCGGGCTTTCCCGGGATAATTGCCGGTAGCTTGGATTCCTCCTGTAAGTTCTCCTTCAGGGTTTTCGAAACCCGAAACGTCGTCGGCTTGCCAACAATGAATGGAGATAGATAAACCGTTGAGTTTTTCGATGGCTTTATCTACATCGATTCCCAATGCCGCATATTGTTCTTTCGCGTCGGCATACGCTTTATTAATCTGTTCTTCTTTCATGACGATATTCATTTTATTAAATAGTTTGGTGAAATATTTATTTATCTTTCTTTAAATACTTTTAGGTAGTCGGTGTAATGTTTATTCCATAATGAGGTATTGTTGGGTGTGAAGGTGTTGAGTTCAACCGAATTGCGTACAATTTCTCTGATTTGGGATTTGTCTTGTACCAATCCTGCTGCCTTTGCCTGTAAAAGAATATTTCCCATTGCCGTTGCTTCGGAAGGACCTGCAATTACGGGCATGCCGATGGCATTTGCCGTAAAGGTATTCAACATATTGTTTTGTGATCCGCCACCGATAATGTGGAGTGTTTCGATAGGGAAATTGGCCAGCTTTTGTAGGTTTGCCAACACTTGTTTGTATCGGTAGGCAAGGCTTTCGTATATACACCGGGCAATTTCTCCCATGGTTTGAGGAATCGGCTGGTTGGTTTCTTTGCAATAGGTTTGAATGGCATCGATCATAGAAACCGGAGCAGCAAAACAAGGGGCATCGGGATTGATGAAAGAGGTAAAAGGTTGGGCTTTTTCTGCTTCCTTCACGATTTCGGCGTAAGTTACACTTTTTTCTTTTTCCCATTCTTTCTTGCATTGTTCGATAAGCCACATGCCACATATATTTTTTAGCAATCGGATAGAACCATCAGCACCTCCTTCGTTGGTGAAATTCAACGAGAATGTTTCTTCGTTGATGACAGGTTCTTTCGATTCGATACCCATTAGTGACCATGTTCCGGAACTGAGGTAGGCAAAGTTCTCGTTTTTTGCCGGTGTTGCCAGTACAGCTGACGCCGTATCGTGACCTGCTACGGCGATTACCGGAATATTTTCCGTATCTGTTTGTCGTTTCACGGAATCGGATAAGGTGCCTATGGGTGTTCCTGAAAACACAAGAGGGGCGAAATGGTGTTGCGACAAACCCACGGCTTCCAGCAAAGAAGTATCGAACGTTTTGTTGTAGGGGTTCATCATTTGTGAGGTAGAGGCAATGGTATATTCGGTAACCATTTTCCCTGTCAACAGATAAGAGAGAGCATCGGGCATGAAAAGAATCTTGTCGATGACGGGATAAATGGAACTGTTTCTTTCTTTTAACGTAGCCAATTGAAACAGCGAGTTGAAATTCATGATTTGAATGCCTGTCTTTTTGTATACTTCCTCTTTGGGTATTTTTTCGAAGAATTTTTCGGGAGCACCAAAGGTGTGGGTGTCTCTGTAACTGTAGGGCATGCGTAGGGGTTCGCCATCGTTTCCGAAACATACAAAATCGACTCCCCATGTGTCGATTCCGAGAGAATGGATATCGATTCGTTGTTGGTTGATTTCGCAGAGTGATTTCAGAACTTGCCGGTATAGATAAAATAAATCCCAATAAAGATATCCATTGATATCGATAATGGGGTTTGGGAAACGATTGATTTCATTTATTTTCAACACCTCGTTTTTTATGGTTCCGAGAATAGCTCTTCCACTGGTTGCACCCAAATCGACAGCTAAGAAAGAGAAAGATTTGTTTTCGTTCATAAGGAATTAAATAAAAATGATGGATAACTTTTCGTACAAAAATAGGGATTAATCTGAAGAATATGACTAAGAAAAATGATTTAAAAACTACATTATTTGATATTTTTGATGGAATTGGGATAAGTATTTCAAAAAGGTCAAATAGTATAGTATAAAAATCAAATATTGTATTACATAAAAGGTATAAAATAAGTACATTTGCACGTAAACATTCATATTCAAATCATTTATCTATGGCAGTTGTGGTAATTATGCCCAAACAAGGGCAATCGGTGGAAAGTTGCATTGTTACCGAAATAAAAAAGAAAAAGGGGGATGCCGTGAAAAAAGGAGATATCCTGTTTTCTTATGAAACAGACAAAGCATCTTTTGAGGAGGAGTCGCCGGTAGACGGCGTAGTGCTGGAATGTTTCTACAAAGAAGGGGACGAGGTTCCGGTATTGGAAAACATGATGATCATCGGGCAACCCGGGGAAGATTATTCGGCATTACTGGCGGAAAGTCAACAGACGGGAGGTGATCATGAGGAGATAAAAAAGGTTGAAGTTGAGGTTGAAGTTGAGTCACCCGAAGCAGCAATTGGCGTTGCACGGCCTCAAACCGGTCAGGACTCGGTGTTTATTTCTCCTCGGGCTAAAAAATTAGCAGAAGAAGAAATGGTTGATGTTTCGTCCATAATCGGTACGGGACCCCATGGAAGAATTATTGAGAAAGATGTGAAAGCTGTGGTGGAAAACCGACCGAAAATGACCCCTTTGGCAAAAAAGATTGCTGCAGAAGAAGGTCTGCAACTTCCAGAGGTGGGTACAGGATTGGCAGGCACGGTACGTGCAACAGATCTTGCAGCACCGGTGAATCCGGTTTATGCTAACGACTATGAGGACAGAAAAATATCGAATATACGGAAAATTATTGCTCGTTCCATGCATGCCTCGTTGCAGAATTCGGCACAGCTCACGCACCATCTTGGTGCCGATGCCCGCAGGATTCTCGAACTTCGCAAACGTGTGAAAGCAGCGATGGAGGCCGGAACACTTACCACCAACATCACGTTGAACGATATGGTGTGTTTTGCCGTGATCAAGGCATTGAAAAAATTTCCGAATGTCAATACGCATTTTCTGGGCGACACGATCCGCTATTTCAAAAAGGTACATCTGGCTCTTGCGGTGGATACCGATAGGGGATTGATGGTGCCTGTAGTCCGCAACGCCGACGATTTATCCATCGAGGGTTTGACAAATCAATTGAAAGAGGTTGCCGCAGCATGCCGCAAAGGGAGTATCAATCCCGAACTACTGTCTGCAGAAGCCGGTACATTTACGGTGTCCAATTTGGGCAATTACGGAGTGGAAATGTTTACTCCCGTTATCAATCTGCCCCAAACAGCTATACTGGGCGTAAATACAATCGTTCCCCGGCCGAAAGATTTGGGCGACGGTGTATATGCTTTTGTTCCTTATATCGGATTAAGCCTGACTTACGATCATCGGGCACTGGATGGTGGAGAGGCTACCCGTTTTCTGAAACAAATCGCGGTGGAAATAGAAACCCTCGAATTGGATATTTTTTGAAGAAAACAGTAAAATCGTAAATGTAATTAAATAAAATAAAATGCTATGTTCGATTTATTGATTATAGGAGGAGGACCTGCAGGCTATGTGGCTGCCGAACGCGCAGGACATAAAGGGCTTAAGGTGCTTTTGTTCGAGAAGAAAGCGTTGGGGGGTGTTTGTTTGAATGAAGGTTGCATTCCTACAAAAACCATGCTTTACAGTGCTAAAACGTATGAAAATGCGTTGCACGGTGAAAAATATGGAGTGATTGCTGAACAAGTTCGTTTCGATTACGGTAAAATCGTCAGCCGGAAAAATAAAGTAGTCCGCAAGTTGGTATTGGGTGTGGAAGGCAAGATGAAGGCAAACCAAGTTACCGTGGTTAAAGGCGAAGCCCGGATTTGCGGAAGAGGTGCAAGCGGCATTGAGGTTGCCTGCAACGGTGAAAGCTATCATGGAGCCAATTTGTTGATCTGCACAGGATCGGAAGCATCCGTTCCGCCTATTCCGGGATTGACAGAAGCCGGTAATAGTGTGGTGACCAACCGCGAAATTTTGGATTTGAAAGAGCAACCACAATCCCTTGTCATTATTGGAGGCGGTGTAATCGGGATGGAATTTGCTTCCTTTTTTAACAGCTTGGGTACAAAAGTGACGGTTGTGGAAATGCTTTCCGAAATACTCGGAGGTTTGGATGGGGAAATTTCTGCCATGTTGCGCGATATGTATGCCAAGAAGGGAATTGAATTTTATTTGAATGCAAAAGTTATTCAGGTAGATGGGAAAAAGGTTGTTTTCGAAAAAGACGGAAAAACACAAACCGTTGAAGGCGAAAAAATATTACTGAGTGTAGGACGTCGGCCGGTTACCAAAGGTTTTGGGTTGGAAACCCTGAATGTGGAGCTGAAGGGAAACGGCATTAAGGTTGACGAAAAAATGCGCACCAATGTGCCCGGTGTTTTTGCCGCAGGAGATGTAACCGGATTTTCGTTGTTGGCTCATACAGCGATTCGCGAAGGCGAAGTGGTGGTGAATAACCTGACGGGAGGTAACGACAGGATGCGCTATCATGCCATTCCGGGTGTGGTTTATACCAATCCCGAAGTTGCGGGAGTAGGTGAAACGGAAGAATCGGCCAAAGCCAACGACATTGCATATCACGTATCCAAACTTCCCATGACTTATGCCGGCCGTTTTGTAGCCGAAAACGAAGGAGGTAATGGCCTTTGCAAAATACTGACAGGCGAAAAACACGGAGAAATCATCGGCGTGCATATGGTGGGAAATCCTTGCAGCGAAATGATTTATGGAGCCTGTATGGCTATCGAACAGGAAATGACGGTGAAAGAAATGCAAGAAATTGTTTTCCCTCATCCCACAGTAAGCGAAATTATCAAAGAAACCCTTTTTACTTTTTAAAACAAGTCAATAAACACAACTTAAAAACGATAGTATAATGCCAAAAAGTGAATTTATAGATCCGAATGTCGTACGACAACCGGGCATGTTGGAATTGCAACCCATTCCGTTGAATCAATATCAAAAAACGGTTAAAGACGAAAGAGAAAACTTTACCGACGAAGAATTTAAAGCCATTTATCACGATATGGTGTTGATTCGTGAATTCGAAACCATGTTGAATTCCGTGAAAACAAAAGGTGAATATAAAGGGACACCGTATAATTATCCCGGTCCTGCTCATTTGTCCATCGGTCAGGAAGCAGCGGCGGTAGGAATGGCTTGGACATTGACCATTGATGATTTTATCTTTGGCAACCATCGTTCGCATGGGGAAGTATTGGCCAAGGGAATGTCGGCCATTCATAAATTGGATGACAAGCAGTTGATGGATATCATGGAATCTTTTTTCGATGGCATTGTGCTCGATGTCGTAAAGAAAGATTTTCAAGGAACAACCAAAGAGCTGGCGCGTCGTTTTCTTGTTTACGGAACAGTGGCAGAAATCTTTGGACGTCAGACAGGATTCAATAAAGGTTTAGGAGGTTCGATGCATGTCTTTTTCACCCCATTCGGCATTTATCCCAATAATGCCATTGTGGGTGGTTCGGGCGATATTGCCGTGGGGGCAGCACTGTACAAAAAAGTGAACCGTAAGCCCGGTTTGGTGGTTGCCAATATCGGAGACGGTTCGTTGGCGTGTGGTCCGGTATGGGAAGGTATTACTTTTTCTGCGATGGATCAATTTAAACAATTGTGGGAAGGCGACAGGAAAGGCGGTTTGCCCGTGATCATTAATATTATGAACAACCACTACGGTATGGGTGGTCAGACTTGGGGAGAAACTATGGGATATGGGGTTGCTGCGCGCATCGGAGCCGGAGTTAACCCCGAGCAGATGCATGCCGAGCGTGTAGACGGATTCAATCCATTGGCCGTAATCGATGCCTATAAACGGAAACGCAAAATCATCGAGGAAAAGAAAGGACCGGTATTGCTGGATGTATTGACTTATCGTTATAGCGGACATTCTCCGTCGGATTCTTCGACATATCGAACCAAGGAAGAGGTGGAAGCTTGGGAAAAACAGGATTCCATTGTTACTTTCGGAAAACAGCTGATTGAGGCGGGAGTAGCTACTCAGGCTGATCTTGATGCCATTTGCAAGGATATCGATGCCTTAATTTATGAATCGTTTCTTAAAGCGATTGACGAAAATATTTCTCCGCGAATACAAAACACCGAATTGATTGGTGAGATGATGTTTTCGAACGGATCGGTAGATTCTTTTTCCGATGCCGAGCCTGAAGTGCTGACGCCGTTGGAGGAAAATCCGAGGGTCAAGAAAATTGCCACAAAAGAGCGTTTTGCTTTCGATGCCGACGGCAAGCCGTTCAGTAAGATGAAACAGTTCCAGTTGCGCGACGGCATTTTTGAAGCGATTATGGATCGTTTTTATAAAGATGCTTCGTTAATTGCCTATGGAGAGGATAACCGCGATTGGGGAGGAGCGTTTGCCGTTTATGCGGGCATGACCGAATCTTTGCCGTATCATCGTTTCTTTAATGCACCGATTGCCGAAGCGGCTATTGTGGGAACGGCAATAGGCTATGCGATGTGCGGAGGTCGTGTGATTCCCGAAATTATGTATTGCGACTTTCTGGGGAGATGTGGCGATGAGGTGTTTAATCAGCTTCCCAAATGGCAGGCCATGAGTGGAAACGTGCTTAAGATGCCTGTGGTTTTGAGGGTATCCATTGGTTCAAAATATGGGGCACAACACTCGCAGGATTGGACGTCGTTGGTTACCCATATCCCGGGTTTGAAAGTGTGTTTCCCTGCTACCCCTTACGATGCTAAAGGATTAATGAATGCCGCTTTGCAGGGAACCGATCCGGTAGTCTTTTTCGAAAGTCAGCGCATTTACGATATCGGTGAGCAATTTCATCAGGGAGGTGTGCCCAAAGGGTATTATGAGATACCTATTGGTGAACCCGATATAAAGAAAGAAGGAAAGGATATCACTTTTCTTACTATCGGATATACGCTGTATCAAGCGCTGGAGGCAGCCAAAGAGCTCGAAGAAAAATACGGAATGAGTGCAGAAGTGATTGATGCGCGTTCGTTGGTTCCGTTTAATTACGAAATAGTAATCGAGTCAGTAAAGAAAACAGGCAAAATTATTGTAGCAAGCGATGCCACTGCACGGGGTTCTTTTTTAAACGATATGGCAACCAATATCAGTCAGCTTGCTTTCGATTATCTGGATGCACCGGTTTGTGTGTTGGGTTCACGTAATTGGATTACTCCTGCACATGAGCTCGAGAAAGCATTCTTCCCGCAACCGAGCTGGTTTATCGATATGATTCACGAAAGGATTCAACCTCTGCCGGGATATGTGCCGGGACGCAATTTTACGGATGGTGAAATGATTCGTCTTTCTAAAAAAGGCATTTAAATTGGTGACACATGAACTATCCGAAAGTAAATGCGCATTTGCACACGCCCTATTCTTTTAGTGCTTTTCGTGATGTGGGTGATGCATTGGACAGAGCATTGGCCGAGAGTGTGAAAGTTGTCGGAATCAACGACTTTTACACGGCCGCCGGTTATGACGAATGGGCTTCAGGATGCGAAAAACGAAAATTATATCCCCTTTTCAATATCGAGTTTATCGGGTTGAGCGAAAAAGATCGGCAGTCGGGGATTCGGATCAATGATCCTGCCAATCCCGGACGTATCTATCTCAGCGGAAAAGGTCTGGCTTATCCTTTTCGTTTGCCCGAACCTTACGCTTCATTGTTGGAAGAAGTAAGGAACGAAAGCGAGAGGCAGGTGAAGGCTATGTGCGAAAAGTTAAATGGTATTCTGGAAACGGAAAAAGTTGGTTTTACGCTCGATTTCGATCGGATAAAAAATGAACTTACCAAAGGTATGGTACGAGAACGTCATTTGGCAAAAGCCCTTCGGTTGAAAGTATATGGGATATGTGGTGAGGATAAGGAGTGCATCAAAGCCATGCTGGAAAAGATTTTTGGAGGGAAACCGTTGCGTGCTTCTGTAGAAAATATTGCCGAGGTGGAAAATGAAATTCGGTCGAACTTGCTCAAAGCCGGGGGGAGAGCTTTTGTGCCTGAGGATGCAAAGGCTTTTCTATCGATAGAAACCCTATGCGAGATTATTTTGGCAGCAGGGGGTATTCCTACTTATCCTTTTCTTGGAGACGATGTGCAAGGGAATTACACCGATTTTGAAAAGGATTTGGAGGGTGTGACCGAGGATCTTACCAAACGCGGATTTCATTCGGTAGAATTTATCACTACACGCAATCGGGTGGATTTGCTGGAAAAATACGCCGGTTATCTGCATGATCATGGATTTGTGGTAACCTTTGGGAGTGAACACAATACCCCTGTAATGGAACCTGTTGAACTTTTTGCACGGGGTCGTACACCCCTTACCGAGCGGCTGATGCAGATTAATTATGAAGGTGCCTGTGTGATTGCTGCTCATCAGCATGTAGTAGCACAGGGCTTAGAAGGTTATGTCGATGGCAAAGGATATGCTGATCGGGCAAAAAGAGAAGAATGGATAAAACTCGGTGACGAATTAATAAGGAGCAAGATATGAAAGAATTGGATGAACTTATCGAAATATCGCAATTTTACGGGCGCGATAACCGCTTTGTTATTGCAGGCGGAGGAAATACTTCGTACAAAAATGCAGAAAAAATATGGGTGAAAGCCAGCGGCTCATCTCTCGCAACGATAACCGAGGAGGGGTTTGCCATACTTGACAGAGCAAAACTGAATGGAATGTCGGGGAAGGTTTACAGCAGTAATCCTGCTGAGCGCGAGGAAGAAGTGAAAAACGATTTGGCTGCTGCCAATCTCACCAAAGACAAGCGACCTTCGGTAGAAACTTCGCTACATAATATTATTGGGTATGCTTTTGTTGTTCATTTGCATCCTACGTTGGTAAACGCCTTAATGTGTTCACGAAATGCCGAAAGCGAGTTGAAAAAACTTTTCGGTGAGAAAGTCCTATTTGTGGAATATACCGATCCGGGGTATGTGTTGTTTAAGAAGGTGGATGAACAGCTGAAAGCGTATCGGGCAACCTATCGCGAAGAGCCGCATGTCATTTGGCTGCAAAATCACGGCATTTTTGTAGCTGCCGACACTACGGAGGAAATTAAAGCGCTTTATGCAGGCATTTTCTCTACGCTTGAAAAAGCAATAAAAAATCCTCTTCCCGATGGCGAAAAGCCGGTTTGTCGGTGTGTTTCCCGGGTTCTTCCCGGTATCCGAATGATGCTGTCGAAAAGCGAATTGAAGACATTGAAAGTGCGCAATAACGAACGAATTGCTTATTTCAGCGATCATGTAGATCATCAGCCTGATATTGCCCGGCCTTTTACCCCCGACGAAATTGTTTATTGCAAATCGAATTACCTTTTTATTAATAAAGATAATCCCGATGAAGCATTGGCTGAAGCTGAAAAGGTCATTCCGGCTTTTATCGAAAAGTTTGGATATCAACCTAAAGTGCTGTTGATAAAAGGTATCGGTCTTGTAGCTGTTGGCGATCATGCAAAACAATGTGATATCATTCTCGATGTTTTTGAGGATGCTATGAAGATTGCCTATCTGGCTCATTCTTTTGGCGGGGCGCATCCCATGACCCCGGAGCAGATTGATTTTATCGATAACTGGGAAGCGGAAAATTACCGTCGAAAGGTCATGTCAACCGGTAAAGCCGGGCGTGCTGAAAATAAAACCATTATAGTGACAGGTGCTGCACAAGGTTTTGGTGAGGGTATATCCCGCAATTTGTTGCTGGAAGGGGCCAATATTGTGGTTGCCGATTTAAATGAAGAAAAAGGCGTATCGACAACGGAACATTTTAACTCCTTGTTGAAAGGAGAGGGTAACCATGCTTTTTTTGTGAAGACCAACGTTGCCGAAATCTCAAGTCTTGAGAATCTCATATATGAAACCGTTTGCCATTTTGGTGCGATCGATTGTTTCATCAGCAATGCCGGAGTATTGCGTGCGGGAGGACTGGACGAAATGGAACCGGAAATTTTCGACTTCGTAACCAAAATAAACTATAATGCTTATTTCTATTGCACGAAAGTGGTAAGTAAGGTGATGAAGCTGCAGACCAAATATGCTTCGGAAGATTACTACGCCGATATTATTCAGATTAATTCCAAATCGGGATTGAGAGGAAGCAAAGCCAATTTTGCTTATGCCGGAGGGAAATTCGGAGGAATTGGGTTGACACAGTCGTTTGCATTGGAATTAGCTCCTTTCCGCATCAAAGTGAATGCCGTTTGCCCCGGTAATTTTTATGAGGGTCCGCTTTGGAGTGATCCCGATAACGGCTTATTTGTTCAGTATTTGAGGGCAGGAAAAGTTCCCGGTGCAAAAACGATAGAGGATGTAAGAACATATTACCTGGCACAGGTGCCGATGAAGAAGGGTTGTTCGCCCGAAGATGTCACCAAAGGGGTGCTTTATCTGATGGAACAATGCGGCGAAACCGGTCAGGCGCTGCCTGTCACCGGTGGTCAGGTTATGCTGAATTAGCCGTAATTTCTGCTATTTTTGGTATTGCCTATGGGATTAAAATCTGTGGAATGAAAATATCCCTTTTTATGAGAATTAGAAATTTATGAAAACAAGAGCAGTTCGTTTATACGGCAAGAAAGATCTTCGGTTGGAAGAATTTGAATTGCCACCCCTAAAAGATAATGAGATTCTGGCTAAAGTAGTCTGCGATTCGTTGTGTATGTCATCTTACAAAGCAGCCATTCAGGGAGCAGATCACAAGCGGGTGCCCGATAACGTGGCCGAGAATCCGGTGATCATCGGTCATGAGTTTTCCGGTGAGTTGATTGAAATTGGTTCGAAGTGGGCAGATCAATTTAAGGTCGGCGATAAATTTTCCATTCAGCCGGCGTTGAATTACGAAGGCGGTCCTGTAGGAATATTGAGCGCGCCGGGATACAGTTATCCGTATATTGGCGGTGATGCTACGTATGTGATCATTCCCAATGAGGTAATGGAGAAAAATTGTTTATTGCCTTATCATGGCGATGGATTTTATCCGGCATCGCTGGCGGAACCTCTTTCGTGTGTGATTGGCGCCATGCATGCCAATTATCATTTGACGCCGGGTAGTTATGTGCACAAAATGGAGATTGTGGATGGTGGCAAAATGGCTATTTTGGCCGGTGTAGGACCGATGGGGTTGGCTGCTATCAATTTTGTGCTGCACAGAGAAGATCGTCGTCCCTCCTTATTGGTGGTTACCGATATCGATCAAACCCGTTTAGACAGGGCAGCCTCGCTCTATACCGTTGAATTTGCCGCTTCACAAGGTATCGATCTTCGTTATATCAATACTTCGGTTATGCAAAATCCGGTAGAAGAATTAAGAGCACTAACCAAGGGTGAAGGGTATAACGATGTGTTTGTTTTTGCTCCGGTGAGATCGGTTGTAGAGCAGGCTGACGCCATTCTCGGATTCGACGGATGTCTCAACTTTTTTGCAGGGCCTAGCGATCCGAAATTCAGTGCCATGTTGAATTTTTACAACGTTCACTATGCCTATACGCATGTTACCGGTACAAGCGGGGGGAACAACGAAGATATGGTAGAAGCCTTGGATATAATGAATAAAGGACTAGATCCTGCGGGATTGGTAACCCATATCGGCGGATTGAATGCTGTACCTGAAGCGACCCTCCGTTTACCGGAAATCCCCGGCGGAAAAAAATTGATATATACCCATATTACCATGCCTTTGACGGCAATTTCTGATTTTGCCGAATTAGGTAGAACCAACGAAGTTTATAGCAAATTGGCTTCCCTTTGTGATAAGTATAAGGGCTTATGGAATATGGAAGCTGAAGCGTTTTTATTGGCAAATGCGAACAAACTGAGTTAAATTTGATTATACGTTAGAGAATATGAAACAATTAGATGTTAAACTGATGCATCCGGTGGAACAGATCAATGTGATCATCGGAAGGATTTACCGGAGTGGCATGACCACAACTTCGGGCGGGAATATTTCTATTAGGGACGAAAATGGCGATATTTGGATTACTCCGTCGGGAGTGGACAAAGGATCCTTAACTCCCAACGATATCATGTGCGTGAAAAAAGACGGAACGGTTATCGGTCCTCACAAACCATCTTCTGAGTTCCCGTTTCATAAAGCCATTTACGAAACGCGTCCGGAGTTGACGGCAATTATTCACGCCCATCCTCCTGCACTTGTGGCATTCAGCATTTCGCATAAAGTGCCCGATACCAAAATTGTTCCTCAAGCCCATAACATATGTGGCGATATCGGATTTGCCCCGTATGGAACACCCGGAAGTGAAGACCTCGGAAAGAAAATTGCTAACGAATTCAAGAATACGCAATATAAAGCGGTAATCATGGAGAATCATGGGGTCGTTTTGGGAGGTGTCGATATGATGGATGCTTATCAGCGTTTCGAGACACTTGAATTTTGTTGCCGTACCATCGTAAATGCAAAACGGTTGGGCAAGGTGAATTATTTGTCGGATGAACAAATTGCAAAATATGTCAATCATATTCCTACCCATATTCCGCATTTCATGGATATCGATTATCCCTCCGACGAGCGGGCATTGCGTTCGGAAATGGTGAAAATCATTCGCCGAGCCTGTGATCAAGGTCTCATGATTTCTACATATGGTACGGTGTCGGTGCGTTGGCGCGGCGATGATTTTTTGATTACGCCTAGGAATGTGGCTCGTTGGGATATTGTTCCCGAAGATATTGTGCAGATAAAAAGAGGCATGGCCGAGGCCGGCAAAACACCAAGTCGGGCGGTAGCCTTGCATCAACGTATATATCAATTGAATCCGCATATTAATTCCATTATTTGTACACAGCCGGTCAATCTGATGGCACATGCCATAACCGGTACAAAATTTGACGTACGTACGATTCCCGAAAGTTGGATTTTTCTCCAGGATGTTCCGTCCATTCCTTTCGGTTTGATCTATAACGATATCGATGGTGTCGCTGAAATGTTTAACCATAACAAAGTTATTTTGGTGGAAAACGACAGCGTATTTGTTACGGGTGACAAATTGTTGAACACTTTCGATTATTTGGAGGTGGCCGAATTTTCGGCGAATTCACTTGTAATGGCTTCGGCTATCGGCCCTCTTTGTCCTATTAGTGACAAAGAAATAGAGGATTTGAAAGTGGCATTTAATGTAAAATAAAGAGAAAAAAGTCAGGTATCCTTTTTATGCAGGTTATTTTTTCTCCATACACGATGCCTGAATTTAACCTGGCTGCCGAAGAATATTTTTTTTCGACCAAACGCGAGGAATATCTTTTGCTTTACGTAAATAAGCCAAGCGTGATTATCGGTTCGAATCAGGCTGTGGCAAATGAGGTAGATATGGATTTTTGCAGGGTTAACGGCATCTCCATTTTGCGGAGGTTATCGGGTGGGGGTGCCGTTTATCACGACGAAGGCAATCTGAATTACTGTTTTATTTTCAATACGAAACAAGGAAGTTCTCCGTTAAGTTCCGATTTTTTACAGCCGGTGGTTTCTTCCTTGAATTTTATGGGAATTCCTGTGGAAATCGGGAAACGAAAAGACCTTTGGCTTGCCGATGGTCATAAGGTATCGGGAACGGCTTCTCATGTTTCGAGGGGAAGAGAATTGCATCACGGCACACTGCTTTATGATGTCGATTTAGATCGATTACAAAAATCATTAACACCACACGCTGAAATCCATCGCTACAAGGCAACACCTTCTGTTCCTTCACCTGTGAAAAATTTGCGTAGCCTTTGCGAAGAGACTTTAGGGAAAACGTTATCTTCGGAAGTTTTTTTTCTTTCTTTCACAAAAACCATGCTGGGTTATTATAATGCAGATGGGCTTTCGCCTTTGTTGGGTGAGGATGAAAAGCACATTGATTTACTTCGCCGGAGTAAATATGCTCTGCGACAATGGAATTTCAAAATGTGATTTCCTTTTTTTTATCCGATTTCCCGTGCCAGTTTTGTTCCCTGAGTAATGCGCTGATTCATGCCGATACCGTCGCGAAGATTTCCTGCCAGGTGTAATCCGGGATATTTTTTTTCCAATAGTTCAACGGTTTTGAAACGTTCTTCGGAAGAACGTTCATACTGCGGAATGGCATATTTATGGCGGAAGATACGAATCAAATCGGGTTCTTTAGCTATCGGGAAACCAAGCATGCGATGAAATTGGCGTATTACTTTATCGGTAATTTCATCGTCATTCAATTCGGTAAGTTCCCTGCGATACATGCCACCCATGAAAAATGAGAATAAAACGCCGTTTTCCGGACTGCGGTTGTTGAAGCACGAGGAAGGAAACAAAATACCCAGAAAATCTTCCTTGTCTTTTGGACTTATCAAGCCGCCAAAAGCATTGAAATTCAGCTTTCCTTTGTTTTTTACTCCAACGGCTATCTGCACAACCGGAGCGTACCTCAGATTGGCGATTTTGGCTAAATTTGTCGGGTCTGCAAAAGGGAGGATATCGGGTAAAGCATAAGCTCCAACGGTGGTGATTACATGGGGTGAAGTGAAGGTTAAGCTCTGGCCGTTCTGCCGGCAGCTGGTTTTCCACATTCCCGTTTCCGGATCGGGGTGAATCGTAATGTTTTCGGCGGAAAGAAAAATACGATCCTTCCCTATATATGTTGTCATGGCTTTCGGCAGACTTTCCAGTCCCCCCTTTGCGGAAAAGATGCTCGATGGCGCTTTGGGTTTCGGATGCATTTTTGTTTCTTTTGCCTTAGCAACCGCTCCTCTTATGAAACTTCCGTAGTTTTGTTCCAATTGGTAAAGTTTGGGTAGGGCATGACGCGTCACCAGCGAGTATGCGTTGCCGGCATAGACACCCGAAAGGAAAGGTTCGACGGCATAATCGACGAACGATTTTCCAAGCCTGCGGGTAGCAAGAGAACCTACCGATTCGTCGGGGTCTGTTCCTTTGGCTCGCCAAGGTTCACCGAGAATGCGGAATTTGTCTGATAAAGTAAAAAGTGGTGTGGTGATTCCTCCCCATAAGCCGTTGGGTAAGGCGTGAAATTTATTGTTTTTCCAAATCAATCGTTTTTCGGCTTCTTTTTTGGCAAATTCGATTTCGCAATCCGGATTAAGTTCTTTAAAAAGTGTCATCACTTCTTCGGTAACGCCGGAGCCGGTTGTCGGGCCTGATTCAAAAGTGAACCCTTCTTCGTGAAAAGTGCGGATTTGCCCTCCGGAACGGTTGGTTTTTTCTAAAATGGCTATCGAAAAACCTCTTTTCGTTAGTTCTACGCCTGCCGATAGTCCGGTTAGCCCGGCACCAATAATGACTACGTCTTTATTCATATTAAATGGGTTTTGAGAATGTTTTATCGCTATTGATCAATAATTTATCCAGTGATGCGGCTACGTTGCGAACAAAAGGCGATCCTTTTTGTTTCATGATGATTTTCCGGTCATCGAAAACAATAATACCGTCTTGTTCGAATGCTCTCATTTTTTTCTCGGAGTAGGCTGTGGCCGCTTTCACTTCATCAATCGACCGTTGCATACGCACGGCCAGTTCTTGCCAGTTGATTTGTTCGTTGCACATCAGTTCGGTAATCACTTCGCGCGTAATCTGTTCATCGAAATTGAGAGAATATCCTTTTTTCACGGGGATATGTCCCCGATTTACCGTTTCGATGTATTCGGAGATATTTTTTGTATTTTGAGCGTAGGCGCTCGTCAATTGACTGATTGCCGTTACGCCGAAAGCATAAACCTGGCCTGTAGTGCGGCGGGTACAATAACCCTGAAAATTGCGATGCAGCGTTTGGGTTTGTGCAGCCTGAAAAAGTTCGTCGTCCTCGCGTACGAAATGGTCGAGTCCCACTTGAACATAACCTGCATTAAGCAGCAATTGACGTGAGGTGTGATAGATATCGTCTTTTTGTTTCTCCGACGGAAGCCCTTCCTTTTCTAAAAATCGCTGGCGAGGAAACAGACGAGGCAGATGGGCGTATGAAAACGTGACGAGGCGATCGGGTGAAAGGTCGATGGCTTTCTGAATGGATTTTGAAAAACTTTCCGGCGTTTGCTTGGGCAGTCCGTAGATGAAGTCCAAATTGATGCGTATGTTGTTTTCGCGAAGCAAAGCAAAAATTTCTTCAATAGGCAACAAGGTGGGAAGGCGGTTGCAGGATTTTAGCACGCTCGTGTCGAAATCCTGAATACCGATACTCATGCGGTTGAAACCGGCATTTACAAGGGAGCGGAAATGCTGTTCGTTCATGTAACCTGCGTGGCACTCAATGGCAATTTCAGGATTTTCGATGCATTCGAATTTACTGAACAGCAATCCATTGATTCGTTGAATATATTTCAGATTGATGGAAGTTGGTGATCCGCCGCCATAATGGATTTGCGCAATTTTTCGTTTTTTATCGATTTTGCTGCAAACCCTTTCGATTTCTTTTATTACGGCATCGATGTATGCTTCCTCCTCGGCATCGGTCGTTCTTGGATAGGAATTGCATCCGCAATAGTAACACATTCTTCTGCAATAGGGAATATGAATATAAAACGACACATGTCGGGGTTCCTGATGGTTGGATAATTCGATCGCTTGCAGCAGATCGCTTTCAGAAAAATGTTCATGAAAGAAGTTTGCCGGTGGATAACTGGTATAGCGTGGAACCGGGGTATTATATTTTGAAATCAGGTTGTTCATTGGGCAATTTCCTTTTCAAGTATGTGCTTTTTATTTTGTATTTTGTGGGCTATGGGTGTAGACGAATGCGAAAGAGGTTGATAAAACAGGACGAAAACAAAAGAAACGGCAGCAATGGCCCATTCCGCTCCGAACAGCCCTTTGTAGCCAAACAGGTCGCCGATTCGGGCGCTGATCAGGGTGATAATCATGGCGCTAAGGTGTGAAACAACGATTTGAAGGGTGAAATCGGTTCCTTCGCGCCCATCGCGAACACTATCCATTGCCGTAGTATACATCATAGTGGAGGCCATGCCGTAAATTCCCCATACCAGGGCGATCCCAACAAGAATGGGCACACGACCGGCATGTCCGGCTTGAGTAAGCCACAAAAAATAAGTTGCAGGAAAAACGCTAAGAGCCGAGATCAATTTTCGGGATAGGGTCTTTCCTGTCTTTTTAATCAAAATACCGGCCAAAAAAGAGCCGACAATTCCTATGGAAATGCCAAATATCCCCATCATTGCGCCGATTTCTTTCATGCCGTAGCCCAAATCGACCATAAAGGGGCTGAGCGAAGCAAGAATACCTATGATTCCGGCATAGAAAAAAAACAGAAAGACGATTTGTTGCCAACTATTTTTCTGTTTGAAAAACAGAAGCATATCTTTTGGTTTGGCTTTTTCTTTTGTTTTTCGTTCGCGAAGCTGTATGTTTTTGTTCATGGCGAGAGGGATGAGCGCAATCAGGACAAAAATGGCTACCCAGGGAAGGAGTTTGTTCCATCCTGTTTTTTGGAAAAGCAGTAACAGAAAACCACCGCCAACCATGCTTCCCGTGAAAGACCCCATCGACTGGATGCTGTTTAGCAAACCACTGTCTTCCCGTTTGAATGAACGGGCAGCCATTGCATCGGTAGCGATATCCTGCGTGGCAGAAGAAACAAATGCCAGTATAATGAGAAAAACGATAAGGGTGAAATTGGCTTCGATATTGAATATGGCTACCACAAATATCAGTATAGCATATACAGTTTCCGATCCAAAAATCCACCGTTTGTAGTCGCGTACCGATTCGGTTCTACTGTCCACCAGCGGAGACCACAAGAATTTGACGAGCCAGGGAATTTTGATGAGTTTAAGTAGGGCGATAGTAAACAAGGGGTAGTTCCCTTGCCGCATGAGAACAGGCAAAGCGGTAGAGAAAAAGCTCATCGGGATGGATTGAGCGATGTAAAGGGTAAAAAAGGTAAAAAGATGATAGGGCTTTCCTGTTTTCATTGCTACATTTTATAGGTCATAGGTTAATGTGACGCCTGCCGTAAATGGTTTTCCCGGTTTTCCGAGTTTACGCTTCGACATTTCGAAATAGTATCCAAGATAATGGGTATCGGTGAGGTTCTTTCCCCATATGGACAGGTTTATTCGTCCTTTTCCCATATCCACACTTCCATTCAGTAAGCCGTAAAAAGGCTGCTTTGTTTCGTTGTTCTCATTCCAGTAAATTTCCCCGAGACCGGTATATCCGGTATTCAGGGTGATATGATCCACGAGGTACGACGAACAGGGTATGCGATAACTTGCAATCAACGAAAGGGTATGTTTGGGGACAAAGGGCAGATAATTGCCCGAATAATCGATCGTTTCGCTGTAAATATAGTTTTTGAAGGTAGCATGCGTGTATCCGTAAGCCGCATTGAATGAGAGACGAGTGAAAGGTTTTGCCAGAAAAGATACTTCAAACCCTTTGCTCACCGAGTTGCCTGCGTTGAATATTTTCATTCCCTGCAAGTCGAGCAGCTGTTTGATTTGTTGATTTTGAATGTCGATGTAGAAAAGGGCGAATTCTGCATGCAGCCTTCCAGCGAAGAAACTGCTTTTCCCTCCGATTTCGTAATTCCAACTTTTTTCGGGGCCGAAAGTGCGCTGTTCTTCCGTTTCGAATACGGTATTGAATCCTCCTGTTTTGTATCCTTTCGCTAGGGTTGCATAGAGTTGCGTATGGTTCGAAAATCGATATTGCAGTGAAGCTTTGGGTGTCCATTCGGTAAAGGTGAGTGGCGAATCGTATTCGTTTATCAGCTCTGCATGATTATCCATCACCTTATTTTCTTTGTGAACCGAATTGGCATGTTCGTAATCGTAACGAATTCCTGCCTGGAGAAACAGGTGAGTTAACAGTTGAAATTCGGATTGATGATACAACGCAAAACCGCGACTGTAGTCATTGAAGCGTTTTTCGATTTTGTATTTCGGATTGGTCATGTTCCAAAAAACATCGGTACTGCGGTCGATATCGTGGTTAAAAGCGAAAATGCCGAAATTCCAACCATATCGACCCGAATTTAATCCTTTGATGTTGATCTCTTCCGAGATTAACCGCTGATTTTCCCCTTGAATGACAAAATACAAATCTTTTGGAGAAGCATCCTGATCGACATTGTATTCATCGTTGAGCAGTTGAACCGATGTTTGAGCTCTAAGCCAAAAGAGACTGTTATGGTAATCGATTTGGAGACCGCCGTCATAGATGTTGCGCTTGTAGTAGCTTTTGTGATCGGTGCTGACGGAATCCACTCGTCCGGTTTCGGAATTGATGTCGCCGTAGGAGAACGCACCCTGATCCACGTATTCGAAATTGTTTGTCCATCGGATGTTCAGATGGGTTTTAGGGCGCCATTCCAATTGGGCATTCACGGCGGCCGAGTTTAATTTGTCGGCTTTTTCTCCGGTGGAAATATTAGGGATATTTCCACCGTAATAGGTGTAATTTCCTCCAATGCCGTAAGCAAGTTGTTCGCTGATTTTGTTTGAATGCGAAACAGAAAAATACGAATCGTCGTAACTGCCGTAGTGCATGTGCAATTTAGTTTCCTCGTGGCGAAAAGGGGATTTGGTGGTTACTAAAATGATACCGCCCATGGCATTGCGGCCATAGAGTGTGCCTTGTGGTCCTCGCAGAAATTCAATTTTTTCAATTTCGTTGAGATTGATGTCAAAAGAAGATTTTTCGAAATGAGGAACGCCGTCCACATACATAGCTACGCCCGGTGTATTGATGAGGGAACCTACCCCGCGGATAAAAACCGACGAGGTGAGCTTCGAATCTCTGTCCACCATAATGAAATTAGGAACAGTGGCCGAAAAATCTTTCATGTCGTTTACGTGCTGTTGTTCCATGAAGGTTGCCGAAATGGTGGTTGACGATACAGGCGCTGTCCATTTGTTGTTGGGCTGTTTAATGCTCAATACCACAATGCTGTCAAGGTTGAAGGTACGCAACGAGTCCATCTCTTCCGCTATGACCCCGAAGGAGGAGAGAAATAATGTCGACGCCAATAGCGCATTTCTAACAGGGAAAGAGCTCAATTTTACTTGCATCGAATAAACGTTTTTTCTTTTGAAGAGTGTTTACTTTCAATTGTTTGTTTTCAATATGCAAAGTAAAATCATCCCGCTTTGAGAATCAATCCCTATTTGTAGTGATTTTTTGAGTGGACGGACACATCCTCTTCAGAGTACGAGATTGCTTACGAAACAGCCCATTTTATTATCGTCCTTCTCTGGATTAAGAGCTAAAAAGCCGGTTTTCTGACAGATAGGAACAATTTTCCGGACAATTCTTCAACGCAGAAGGTATTGGCCGGCATAGAAACCTTGAAAAAGCGACATAAAAAATCGGTATCCGGATAATCTCGAATGACGGGAAAATTTTCAATAACTTTCCTGCAAGTTACTATGTGTTTGTCGCTCTTAATAAGATGCGTTCCGTAGTAAGCTTCGAACTAATGATGGCCATCGGTAAACCTGCACCCGGCACTGTAGACGCGCCGACGTAAAACGTATTGACAAATTCTTCATCGACATTTTTTGGCCGGAAAGCGCCAATCTGGTTTAAGGCATGCGAGAGTCCTAGTCCTGCTCCTTTATATAAATTGAAATTGTCTTGCCAGTTCTCGGGTGTGAAACTTTTTCTGAAAACAATACTTTTCGAAATATCCTGATGTATTCTGTCAGAAAAATCGACAATAATGCTGTCGATAATATCCTCTTTGTCAACCCAATCGGTTTTAAACAAAAGGTTCGGCACAGGACATACAAAAAATAGTGCTTCATTGCCCTCCGGAGCACAATCGGGATTGTATTTCGAAACTACATTTACATAATAATAGGGCTTCTCGAGTGTTCCGGGATTTTGCATCACATTTTTGGAAAACTCTTCATAATTATTTCCCAAAAAATAATTGTGATGATCCACTTGCGGTAATTTTGTATTGATGCCTAGATAAAATGTCAGATACCCCATCGTCCAACTCATTTTCTCCAATTTATTTCCCGAAAACTTATTTCTTTTCAGCACTTTTCCTCTGAAATAAGCAGCGTCGGAATTAATTACAAAAATATCCGCATTCCATTTCTTTCCATCTTTGTCGATCAACGAAATCAATTTATCTTCGCCGGCTACAAAATCGACTATTTCGGTATTGTAATGAAACTTCACCTTCATTTTTTCGAGTTCCGACAACAAACTCATAACAATCGTGTACATGCCGCCTTCAACGTTATAATATCCCTTGTGTTTGAATTCGATATAAGATAACAACGTGTAAACGGCATTGGTATCAAAAGGTGTACGACCGAGAAAAAAAGCAATGAGTGAAATGATCTGTCGGGTCTCTTTTGCATCGAAATAACGTCCTACTTGTTGCCAAAAACTTCGAAAAAGTACGTCAATATGCTTTGGATTCACCTGCATGAGCGAGTGCAAATATTCCGGAATGCTATCGAAATTGCGCTTGATGACAATATCGACCGTATCCTTATACAATGCTTCGCTTTTATTGAGATAAGCAATGAATTTCTGTTGAAAATCAGGCTCAATATAGGAAAATTGATTGGTGAGTTTCTGCAAATCCTTATACAGCAAAAAATTTCGATCACTTCCATTGAAATTGACTGTGTATAATGGATTGAGTTCGGTGAAAGTGAATGGCATTTTAATTCCACAATCCGACACAAGCTCTTCAAACTCATATGGCATGGTGAAAAAACTCGGACCTGTGTCGAAGGTAAAACCATCCTGTTTAATTTGATTCAATCGCCCGCCGGCTTGTCGATATTTTTCGACGAATGTAACGTCGTAACCTCTTGAAGCCAATCGCAATCCGGTGGACAAACCACCCATGCCGGTTCCAACAATCAACACTTTTTTCTCATTCTTCATAACTTATGGATTGATTTTTTAATGTTTGTGGATATAGTGTATTTTTCACCCATTCAAATCCAGGTTCAGCCTGGAGTGTTTTTTGGCAAAACTCGGCTGCTTTTTGATATTCTTCCAGCTCGTAATAGGTGTTAATGAGTGTTGCAAGCAGGTTCAAATAATTCCAATTTTGCTTGATCTGCCATTTTCCTGCTTCTGCCAGTGAAAGCGCTTGTAAATATTTCTCCAATGCTTTTTGCTTTGAGCCTCCCACAATCGGCGGTGTATAATATTTGATATTTCCTACTTGCAAGTATGCAAAAGGATTTTGAGGATCTTCCTTTATCGCTTGATCGGCAAAATCTAAACTTTTTTTGCCGATGAGAGGAGCTTTGTAGTTGTGCAAGCCGATTTCGAAACCGATTAATGCCGATTTATAAAAATAGACCATCGATGGAGCATAATTTTTCTTATCCAACGTCTCAAGATGAGTCTCCATAGTTTTCATGAGCTTTTGGACATCTTTTTTGCTCCCTTTCCGGCCTAAACTCCAGCCAATGTATCCATAATAATAATTGATCAAATCGAGACATTCCTTCTCCGATTTGTGAGGAGCAGCTTCCAACTGGTCAAGCGTAGTTTTCCACAACTTCATATTTCCGGTAATAAATGCCTGATAAATTTGAGTATTGTTTTGAGCTTGAGAATGAAAGCTGAAAGCAATACAACACACAAGAACTATGAGTAAATTTTTCGACCTTTCCATAAAAGATTTTTAGAGTGTGATGAAGAAATAGATTTTATAATCACCTGAATTAAAAACAGTTGTTGCCAGAACATATATTTTAGATTATCAACTACGCTTTGACGGCTGACCAACGAAACCAACACTCTGGTTGCCAAATAAAGGGTAAAATACAAAGCCACGGCAATGAAGTCGAATTGCGAGGCTACTATAGGTATAAAACCGAGGGTAGTTACAAACCAGAAAATAAATGCCGGAAAGGTGGAATTTCCAAAAAACATCCGCACATTTTTCGAAAAACCGTTTAATGCTTCTTCATAACTGCCGTACATGCGACATTGCACGCGTTCGTCTGCGACCAAACAGGCTATTCTTTCTTGTTTCTTTTTCAGATAACGCGAAATGGCAATATCTTCTACCGGCGAATTACCGAACAACCGGTGCAAGTCGTATTTTTGATACACCGAAGCACGAAAAAACATGAATTGGCCATTAGCCGCCGAATGAGATGAAAAAGGCGACTTGCGAACAAAAACCAAGGGAAGTAAAGTCAGCAAAATATAATTCATGATCGGCACACTCTTTTTCTCTCCCCGCGTGATCATGATTTGCTTTGGGAAAACCGAGAGCAATGCAGTCTGATATTTATTGGCAAAATCGATAGAATCTTCGATTACGGAATTTTTAAGCCGCACATCGGCATCCACAAAAAGGAAATAATCGCCTTTAGCATGCGATGATAATATGTGACAAGCATAATTTTTACCGAGCCATCCATCCGGCAACTTTTCCGAATTTATCAGTCGAATGTGATGATTATGCCGAGCAAAATCGTTTACGATTTCTGCCGTTCGGTCGGTTGATTCGTCATCGTAAACCATTACTTCCACATTTTTATAGGTTAGTTTGTCTATATCGCTAAGCAAATTTCCGATATGTGCCTCTTCGTTGCGAGCGGGAATCAGAATGGAGACCATCTCGTTGTGCGAAAAACTTTTTTTGCCCGACTGCCTCAGTTTCTCAGGTAAAAGGATATTTATCAACGAGTTAATAAACTGAATAAACGTAACAAAAATCACAAAACAAGCCAGAAATTTCATCAGTAGTATATTTGTCGGTGATACGTCAAAACGGAATGATAGAATTCGTTGTACGCGGTTTGAATATCTGCAAAACTGTTTTCACCTTCATATGAGTGAATATGCATAAACAACGTAGGCTTTGGATTCACAAAATATTCCGGCAGATTCACCAAAAAAACTATCTGAATCGGTTTTTTGCATTTTTGCATTACACGTTCGAGTCCTTTCTCAAAATCAACAGGATATTGATAGAGAGATGTTATTTTTCCTTGCGGAAACATTAAAACCATATTCTGCGAATCTTGAAGTAAATCGGCGGTATACTGCAACGATTCGACAACACTCTTCGAATTCTTTCGCACCGAGTATCCTCCACTCAGTCTAAAATACCAATGTTTACGCAATTGCTCTTCAAGCATCATAAAATAGAATTTACGCTTCAACAACTTTACGTTAAGATACATGATCCAAAAACCGTCCCACCAACTCACATGGTTTGCCAAAAGCAAAATCGGAAGTTGCCGATCATCTATCGTTCCACGCACTTTTACATCGTGAAAATTTCGGCTGATTTTCCAACAGGAATACTGTTGAAAAAAAGGATAAAAAAAGAAATGATGTTTTGCTTCGAGCATATTTTTCTCAAACAATTATCGACAAAAGAACAAAAAAAAGGAATTGGACAAAATACAACAATTTAGCCAGTATATTTTGCGTATTGACTCCACAAAACTTCAATATTGCAACACACAAAAAACCGATAGCATACCATGCCACATAATTCCGAAAAGGAACCTTATCATCGGCCCAATGCCACATATCGAGTAAAGGTGCTGATTTTTCGAGAAAAAAATCATACGCGACCATCAGCAAAGGTGCTAAAAAATACACGGTCCAAGCGGGCAATTTCGTATCTTCGAGAATGGAAGTAGCCGCATAACTCAGAAAGAGCCAATTAAGCCCGATAATGAGCGGAGTTTCCCACAATTTTACTCCCATTGCATCCAAATATGCATAACTTCCAAAAACTGCCCCGGTATTCACACCAATGGCTTCAACCAAAAAACCCAGCAAAAAAACGATTAAAAACGCAATCGTCGTTTTACGATTATAGTCGGGGTGATAAACAGCGAGCAAATAAATTCCCAACAACATCGCAAACGGTGTAATGGCGCAAAATAATTCTCGCGAAAAAGGCAGAATAAACCCGATTAAGCCAATAGCGTAGAACAGCAAAACGAATCGCTTAACTTCTCCAACCGGAATGTTGTTTTTGGGGAAGATGTTCCATTCCATAAATTCAAAATATAAAAGGTGTGACGATTAAATGTGCGATTTATTTCTGAAGTTTCTCCTTTAAGCTGATTTCGTTGTCGTTTTTGTCAACCAAGACGAACTGGTTGATAGGATTGATTGTCATGCGATTTTTAATTTGTTAGAAAGGATAACGCTCAAAAGGATGAGCATCTTTTTTGTGTCCGATATGCGGATGCGTCGATGTAAAATCTGATTGGCTGGTGTTCTTCTCAGTTTTTCGAGCAGACTCAAGTAGTAACGATATGCTAGCAGAACAGCTTTTTTTGCATTTCCGGGTAGTAGGTCTATTCCAATTTTGGCGTGAGCAAAATCTTCCTCAATGGAGTGAATGATGTTTGATTTAACCTCCTCATTCAAATCCGAATGAGTAAGTTCAGGGAAATAAATCCGACCCAACTCGTTAGTATCGGAATTGATATCGCGCAAAAAATTTACTTTCTGAAAAGCCGATCCCAAACTTTTGGCATACTCGAAAAGTTGATCATACAATATTTCGTCCCCATTACAAAATACTTTTAAACACATTAACCCTACCACTTCTGCCGAACCATAAATATAGTCAGTCAATTCTTTACGAGTGCTGTAATTGGTTTTTTCCAAATCATACTCCATGCTGCGAAAAAAGGCATTGATATGCGAATGAGCGATTTTATATTGAATGACCGTATCTGCGAACGACAATATCACCGGATTGGTACTGATGCCGTATCGAAGAGCATATTGCAAATCTTCCCTGAGTTTTCCCAGAAGATATTTTCGATCGAAAGAAACGTCGAAAGAATCGACAATTTCATCGGCCAGCCTTACAAAACCATATATACCGTAAATAGCATCACGTTCGGCTTTATCGAGTAACGAAACGGATAAAGAAAATGAAGTACTGTAATTTCGAGTTATTAGTTTCGAGATCTGGTAACTCGTTTGCTTGAAAAAATCAATGCCCATAAAAAATTAATGTGATTATTGGTATTTTAAATTATTCAACAAAAAAAGGAGATGAAAAGTTTTTAATATATTGCTCATAATTAATTTTTTCCGTTTTTTCCTTGTGTTTATTTTTCTTGTGAGTTTTTTCTCTATTATTTTTGTTTTCTTCAGTGGCGTACAGAGTCAACGTGAAAAATTCAAATTATTATCAAGTTATGTCACCATTGGAAATGTGTCCCTGATTGGAGAAAATCAATAAACAAATCCTACATAACGTTGAATCAAAGGTTAATAAAAAAAATAAAACGCTTAACTTTGATTTAAGCGTTTTTTAGAAGTGGTGCCACCGGGAATCGAACCAGGGACACAAGGATTTTCAGTCCTTTGCTCTACCGACTGAGCTATGGCACCTTTTCTAATTTGTTTGGCGAGTGCAAAGATAGGAGGTTTTTTTGCAATTTCAAAACTTACCTTATAAAAAGTAGAAAAAATATTTTTCATTTTACGTTAGAGGATTCCATCCTTGTGCTTTGAGTTGCATTTCTTGCCCATCGCGTGTGATGAGATAGCATCCGTTTTCTTCTGCCGTGATGTGACCGACGAGATGGATGCCCGGCAAAGCCGAAACCTGCTCATGAAGACTCAAAGGAACTGTGAACAACAATTCGTAATCCTCTCCGCCATTCATGGCTACGGTTGAAACATTCAGGTTGAATGTTTCGGCCATTAAAGCAGTCTGATAATCAATGGGGAGTCTTTCTTCGTAAATGGCACAACCCACCTTGCTTTGTTTGCAGATATGTAGCATGTCGGAAGACAAACCATCGGAGATATCGATCATGGCAGTGGGTTTGATATGGTTTTCGGCCAACAGTTTCACGATATCTTTTCGAGCTTCGGGTTTGAGCTGACGTTCAAGCAGGTATTCTTTTCCTGCAAAATCGGGTTGAAAATTGGATTGTCCGTCGAAAACGCGTTTTTCGCGCTCCAAAAGCTGCAATCCCATGTAAGCAGCTCCCAGGTCGCCGGAAACAAAAATCAAGTCGGTATTTTGTGCTCCGTTGCGGTAAACAATTTGGTTTTCGTCGGCATAGCCGACGCAGGTGATGTTGATGGTTAAACCGGTGAGCGACGAAGATGTATCGCCTCCCACAAGGTCAACGCCGTAAATTTTGCAGGCTAATTTTAATCCCTCGTAGAGGGCTTCCATATCTTCAACGCAGAAACGCTTGGAGATACCCAGAGAAACAACGATTTGCTGGGGAGTGCCATTCATGGCGTAAATGTCCGAAAAATTAACGACCGCAGCTTTATATCCCAGATGTTTCAGGGGCACATACGTGAGATCGAAATGGATGCCTTCCAGTAAAATGTCGGTGGTTACCAAGGTTTTTTTATTGGCATTGTCTATTACGGCTGCATCATCGCCAACGCCTTTTACCGATGTTTTTTGGGTGAGTTGTATATCATTGGTGAGATGTTCGATCAAGCCGAATTCCCCCAAGGTGGCTATTTCTGTTCGTTGCATAAAAGGTAAATTGAAAATTCTTCTTAAATTCTTTGGATGATTTCGCGCATAATGGCGGCCATTTTGGGTTGGGCATTTTTTGCAGCTTTCTGCACATCTTCGTGCGATACTTCTACTATTTTGCCGATGACCCCCAAGTCGGTGATGATGGAAAAGGCCAGTACTTTCATTTTTGCGTGATTGGCTACAATTACTTCGGGAACGGTGGACATGCCCACAGCATCGCCGCCAATGGTGCGGAAAAAATGATATTCGGCAGGGGTTTCAAAAGTGGGACCTTGCACTCCCACGTATACGCCGTGTTGAAGTTTGATGTTTTTTTCTTTGGCAATTTCCATCGCCATTAGGCGCAATTTTTTATCGTAGGCTTCGCTCATGTCAGGGAAGCGGGTGCCCAACTCGTCGTAATTTTTTCCGCGAAGCGGGTGTTCGGGAAACAGGTTGATATGATCTTCAATGAGCATAATGTCTCCGATATCGAAACTCGGATTCATGCCTCCTGCTGCGTTGGATACAAAGAGATAACGTATGCCTAATGCCTGAAAAATGCGGATGGGGAAGGTAACCTGCTGCATGGAGTATCCTTCATAGTAATGAAAACGACCCTGCATGGCAAGTATTTTTTTCCCCCCCAAGGTACCGATAATCAGGTTCCCGCTGTGTCCTTCGACCGTGGAAACAGGGAAATTAGGGATTTCAGTATAGGGGATTATTTGTTTGTCGTCGATTTCATGAACCAATTCTCCAAGGCCCGTTCCGAGTATAATGGCGGTGTTGGGAATTTCTTCAATTTTACTTTTTAGATAGTTGCTTGTTTGCCTGATAGCTTCTAACATGATTATATATTTTTTTGTTGAAAGACTCTTTTTCCGATTTTTTGATGAATTTTACCTCTACGGGAATATAATAAAAGATGGATTTGATAGAATTATCTACTGTTTTTAATGTTTTGAAACGTACTGCGTCTTTTTCTGTTGTGACGACGACTATATCGTCATCATCGATGTTTTTCAACCTTTTTTTTATCGTCTCGATATCTTTTTTTGTGAATTGATGATGATCGCCAAAGAGAAGAGGATAAAGATTATAAGTCTTTCTTTCCAGCTTATCAATCAATGGTTTAGGTGATGCAATGCCGGTAACTAAGATAACGTGCTTTTTGCGCAGATCGTCGAGTGCAATTTCCTTCGGTTGAAATTCGGGGAAAAGCGGTTTTAGGTCGCCATAATCAAAGGATGTGAAATACAACGATTGATAAGGGAATAGATCCAACCCGTTGGCATAAATGCGGAAGTCGATAGGGCGCATCTGAGGATCGCACTTGGTTACTAATACAATAGATGCCCTTGATTTTGCCGAAAGGGGTTCGCGTAGATTTCCCGCAGGCAACAACTTGTCTTCAAAAATCGGCCGGTTACTGTCTACAAGTAAAATGGAAAGCGATGGGATCACTGAACGATGCTGATAACCATCATCCATCAGAATAACATCCGGCTTTTTCCCTTCCGGCATTTTTATTATTTTTTCGATGGCTTTGTTTCGATTTTTATCGACTACCACAAGGGTATCCGGAAACTTTTGTTTGATTTGCAAAGGTTCATCTCCTACTTTCGCAACATCGGAATCGATTTCAACTTCTACAAACCCTCTGCTTTTTCGTTTATACCCCCTGCTTAAAACGCATACGTTGTATCTTGAGGAGAGTAATTTAACCAAATATTCAATATGAGGCGTTTTCCCTGTGCCACCAACAGTCAGATTTCCTACACAAATAACCGGAATGTCATATTTTTTTTGTTTTAAAATATGAGCATCATATAGTTTATTTCGCAAATTCACACCCACGCCGTACAACCAAGACAGCGGCAGTAACGAACGGCGTATGTTTGATGGAGGTTGGTCCATTTCTCAAATATAATTATTTAATATTCAAATCGTAAGGTAAACGCGCCTGAATGAAATCCTCTTCCTTCAAATTTTTTATTGTCATAAAAATATCATAGCTTTCCCCTAAATATTCTTTGAGTGTTTTTAGAGCAAGGTCATTTTTGTTTTTATCCATGAATTCTTCAATAAACGACCGTTTTTTCGGATATTCATATACTACGTAATCGTCGCCTACGCCGGCAAGGTCAGTTGCAATTTTTATGGCTTTTTCTATTCCGCCCAATTCATCGACCAAACCAATCGTTTTTGCTTGATTTCCCGTCCAGATACGGCCCTCAGCGTATTTTGCAAGTGAATCTTTCGGGATGCTACGACCCTCAGCGCAACGCGACAAGAAGGTGTCGTATCCTTTTTCAATATAAGATTGAAGCATGGCTTTCTCGTTATTGTTCATCGGACGAGTGAAATTTCCGAAATCGCTGTATTCGTGCGTTTTCACCACATCAAAATCGAGTCCGAGCTTGTTCATTGTTCCCTCCATATTAGGGAAAATGCCAAAAATGCCGATTGAACCGGTAATTGTGGTTGGCTGAGCCACAATTTTAGTGGCATTACATGAGATGTAATATCCTCCCGATGCTGCTAAATCTCCCATAGAAACCACTACAGGCTTTTCTTTTTTCAAATCAGTTATGGCTTTCCAGATCTGTTCCGAGGCATAAGCGCTGCCTCCTCCTGAATTTACACGAAAAACAACGGCTTTTATATTATCATCTTTTCGAAGTTTTTCGATTTCGTTGACCATGAACTTGTCTTGAATATCGGATGACCCGTTTCCAGATACGATGTTCCCTACAGCATATAAAAGGGCAATGTTGTTTTTTGATTTTTTTATTATGCGGGGTTTTACCGATTTCATATCCTGAACTGTGGCGGACGGAATTTTTTCACCTTCATCGATATGGAGTAGGGTGCGCAAATAATTTTTCATTTCCGGTTCATAAAGCACAGTATCCACAAGGTTTTTGTTTATCAGATACGATATGTCTTTCAATAGAGGAAACTGATTGGCAATGGAATCGATATTTTCGGCAGATAAATGACGGGAATCGGCAAGATCACTTCGCATAAAATTCCACATATCGTTGAGGGAAGAGGTGGTCTGTTGACGGTTGGCCTCACTCATTTCAGTGAGTGTAAATGGCTCAACGGCCGATTTGTAGGTACCTACTTTGAATACCTGAACTTCTATTCCCAATTTTTCCAATGCGTCTTTATAGAAAACAGGCATGGATACCAACCCGTGAATATCGAGCGATCCTTGCGGATTGATAGCGATTTTGTCTGCAACCGATGCCAGATAATATCCCGATTGTGTGTAGGTGTCGGCGTAAGCCACAATAAATTTTCCGCTTTCTTTAAAGTCGATCAGTTCCTGACGAATTTGCATCAACGTTGCAGGAGCTGCATGGAAAATCTGCGCATTTATATAGATGCCTTTTATTCGATCGTCATTTTTTACCTTGCGAATAGCTGCAATGATATCGTCAAGACCCATCATTGCGGTGTTATCCTGCGGAATAAAAGCAGTGGATCGAGGAGATCTTTCCTGAATATCCCCGGCTAAACGTAAATAGAGTACACTGTTGTTTTCAAGTACAAATTGTTCTTCCCCCATCGATTTGAATAATGAGCCGGCAGTAGCTATAAAAAAGACCAGGGAAATAACTGAAATAAGTATACTTGCAACGATAAACCCGAGAGCCGATCCTAAGACAATTTTGGGAAAATCTTTCATACAAATTATTTTTTAATATGAATAAACTAGTCGGAACAAAAGTAAAAAAAAAAGAAGTATCAACCAATATAAACATCGTATATTTAAATTGGTTTGCCTTTGATTTTAAAGGCATTCTTTTTCATGTTGTTCATAAGAATGCTATCATTCAAATTTTTGCCATCTGTTTATGGAAAAATACGGTTTCTCCGGCAAAAATTGATAATTTTGTAAAAAGCGAGAAACTGCGTGCAGCGTTTTTCGATTTAATTCATCTATATACATGAATGCGATTAAGCATGGATGATTCGCAGTTGATAGAAGCGTGTAAGAAGAAGGACCGTGATGCTCAAAAGAAGCTGTATGAAATGTATGCTCCTAAAATGATGGGCGTTTGTTTGCGTTATTGCAAAAATAACGAAACGGCATGGGACTTGTTACACGACGGATTTTTCCGGGTTTTTACGCACATTGGCTCTTATTCGGGCAAGGGATCTTTTGAAGGATGGATGAGACGTGTTTTTGTGAACTTGGCGATTGAAAATTATCGTCGCGAACAACAGAAAAATCGAATAACTATCGACATAGAACAGATTGAATCGGATGCTTTTGTTCTTTCAGATGACGATTCTTACGATATCGGGGATATTACTCATGAAGAGCTTCTCGATATGATACGGCAACTGCCGAAAAGTTATCGGACGATATTTAATTTATTTGTATTTGAAGATATGTCTCATAAAGAAATAGGCAAGATGCTTGGTATTAACGAATCTACTTCGCGTTCCCAGTATTCGCGTGCCAGAGCAATATTGCGAAAAAAAATTAATGCTATCCTGAAAAATAAACAGGGAAAAAGATGAACGAAAAAGACAACATAAAAGAACAATTTAGGCTGAAGTTGCGCGATTACGAAGCACCTGTTCCGGATGATGAATGGGACAGGCTTGAGGAATCGCTCAACAAAGCATCCCGATTACGCATTATCCGTCGGCGATGGATGGCTGCGGCTGCGGTTATTGTTGTTTTAATTGTTGGTGGAATGATATACCTGAATATTCCTGTTGATAACGATAGGGTAGTAGTAACGAAGTCAATTACTACACCGAGCGGCAAAAACAAATCATTGTTTCCTCGTGTTGAAGAAAACGAAATAGGGCAATCTCCATTGGTGGTTTTAGCTGATAAAAATAAATTTAAGGAGATCGAAAAAACGGAAACAGGTATAAAAACAGAGTTGCCTATAGAAACGGAAACGCAATATTCTAAAACGGTGGAGTTGCCTGTTGTTGATACGGATACGGAAAATAAGAATGACTATCCGGAGGAACAGTCCGGAGAGATGACTGACGAAGAATTGGATCGATTTATCGAAGAGTTTCTCAACAAACGAAACAATAATCAACCATATTTGAGTTTTGGGGAGGAAAGAAAAAGCGAACATATTTCCATAGCTCTCAATGCCAGAGGAGGATTGACCTCTTCTCGACGCACAACGAATTCTCCCATGACGTTGAAAAGTGTTGCAACAAAAAATAATGCGGTTAACGATTCACATGAGAAATCGTTAATGACCGGAAATATCAATCACTTGGAATTTAATGCCAATCAAATAGATGTGACAGAAAATATTGCCGAAATGGTTCACGAACAGCCGGTTTCTATTGGTCTTACCGCATCAAGATTTATCACGGATCGGCTGTCGGTAGAAACAGGACTTATGTACACCTATTTATATTCGAAAGCAAAAAATACGGCCAACCAATTCAAAAGTCAAGAAACGCAACAATTGCATTATTTGGGTATCCCGTTAAATGTGAATTATACTCTTTTATCCTTCCGGAAGTTAAATGTGTATGTTTCAATGGGGGGGATGATTGAAAAAGATTTTTGCGGGAAATATCAGTATGTGGATGAAACTGTTGAACCGGAAACAAATGGTGGTGCCGGGAAAAAAGTGTCGGTAAATATTCATCAACATAATCCACAGGTTTCTGTGAATGCGGGCATGGGATTATCCTATCCTTTATTCAATAACTTGGGGATATATGGGAAAATAGGGGGGGCTTATTATTTTGATGCCAATAATAAATATAAAACTTTCTATTCCGACAAAAAAATCGTGTTGGATATGAATGTAGGACTTAAACTTAATTTTTAACTATTAAACAGGATAATAAAGATGAAAAAGAGTGTATTAATTTTTAGTATGGTGACTATGGGTTTTCTGTTAAGCTCATGTCTGGAATCAGGAGATCGGAGTTATACGGGTGTAATGCAGTTTTCTTATGTTACGATGGATAATAGCGGCCTTATTTATGCTCGTAATGAGGGCGGATTTATAACTAGTAGTGATATTAAAATGTTATATCCGGGTAGCTGCTATTTTCTTTCCTACACATGGAATTCGGAAAATGGTATGACTCAGTCTGCTGATGGATTCAATATTTTCAATGTAGTTCTTACCGCTGAACCGGAACCGGTGCCTTCCACAACGTTAGTCATGTCGGATGCGCCCGCCGAAGCCGGAACGCCTTTTTATCAATTTTCGGATCCTTATTATAGCAGTGATGAATATTTTGGTGATTTCTGGGCATTTTCTTATCGATGGAAAAAGAAAAAGGGAGAGGAGGCAAGGGTAGATTTTTACAAATCCTCAGAAACGACGGAAACTCCCGGTGAAATACTGATCGATGTGCGTTTAAGTAAAATAGGGACACCTAACGAAACAACCGAAACAACTGAAACCGGAGTCATTGCAGTGAATATGAAGCCTTTGCGCAATTTGTTGCAAACTTCGGGTGGAACTGAGGCTAAAAATGTTCCCATTCGTTTCCGTTATTATGTTGAAGGAAAATCTGAACCAATCAAAAGCTCTTCATCCTATGCTCTTACGATTTATACCGATTAAAGTATTTTCTATACTTAATTGAAATGCCGCAAAGAGGGTGTATCACTATGTGATTTCACCCTCTTTGGTTTTTACACCTATTGGAAATAATTTCAACAAATCAATTCTCAGCGGCTTTTTTTATTTCGATACATTTTTTTGTGCATGTCGTTTTCCTGATCAGTGTTTCTTTCTTTGAATCCATTTACCTGTTCGTGGGTGAGTTTATTGTTTTTCAATTTTCCTCTGTGGGGAGTAATAAGTGATTTTTTAGGTGGCTATGTCTTGTTGAACCTGCGTTGATAGCTATTTTTTACCTTGAATGAGGATTGTTCGGATATGATAAAATAAAAAACTGCCCTTACATAGGGCAGTTTTTTATTTATCGAAAGAAGAACGAAAAAATTATTCTTTTTCTTCTTCTTTTGTCTGAGCGTCTTCTTTGATTTCTTCTGATGCTTCTTCTGCTTTCTTCACTTCCTCTTTCACTTCCTCGGAATCGGTTTTTGCATCAGTAGTTTCAATAGCCGGTTTTTCTTCAACTTTAACCTCTGAAACTTCTATTTGTTCTGTTTTCAAATCCTCGATTTTCTCTTCTTCTTTTGTTTCTTCGGTTTTTTCATCTTCGGCTTTCGATTTCTTCTTTGTTTCTTTTTTAGGAGCTGCTTTTTGAGCTTCAAGCTTTTCCTTTAAAGCAACCAGTTCTTCAATATCACCAAATGTTGTTTTCTCGATTATCGGAGTAGAAATCGTTTCAGCCTCTTCCTTTTTCCCCGTACGTTTCGATCGACGTTTCGATTCGGTTTTCTCGTTTTGTTCATCTTCGAATACGCGCGTATGAGATACAACGATGCGTTTAGCATCTTTGTTAAATTCAATGACTTTGAATGGTAATTTTTCATCCACTTGTGCTTGGGAGCCATCTTCCTTTACTAAGTGTTTAGAAGAAGCAAATGCTTCAATACCGTAAGGAAGAGCAATAATAGCACCCTTATCGGTTAGCTCCACTATGGTACCTTCATGAATGGAACCTTCTGTGAAAATGGTTTCAAATACATCCCACGGATTTTCTTCGACTTGTTTATGTCCAAGACTCAAACGACGATTTTCTTTATCGATTTCCAATACTTGTACCTCAAGTGGTGCACCAATTTCCGTAACTTCGCTTGGATGTTTGATTTTCCTTGTCCATGAGAGATCAGAGATATGAACCAACCCTTCCACGCCTTCTTCTATTTCAACAAAAGCACCAAAGTTAGTGAAGTTGCGAACGGTTGCCGTGTGAATACTGCCGATCGGGTATTTTTGTTCGATGGTTTCCCAAGGATCCGGTTTTAATTGTTTCATTCCGAGAGACATCTTACGTTCCTCACGATCAAGAGATAAGATGACAGCTTCTACTTCGTCACCAACATGTAGAAAGTCTTGAGCAGTATGCAGGTGTTGTGTCCAACTCATTTCCGATACGTGAATCAATCCTTCCACTCCCGGAGCAATTTCTACAAATGCTCCGTAATCGGCAATCACTACTACTTTTCCTTTTACAACGTCTCCAACTTTCAAATTGGGATCCAATGCATCCCATGGATGTGGCATTAGCTGTTTTAATCCAAGAGCAATGCGTTTCTTTTCATCATCGAAATCGAGAATAACCACATTGATCTTATCGTTTAATTTGACAACTTCTTCGGGATGTTGAATGCGTTCCCATGAAAGATCGGTAATATGAATAAGACCGTCAACTCCACCAAGATCGATAAATACTCCGTAAGAGGTAATGTTTTTTACCGTTCCTTCGAGTACCTGACCTTTTTCGAGGTGTGAGATAATTTCTTTCTTTTGTTGTTCGAGTTCTTCCTCGATCAATATTTTGTGCGATACAACCACGTTTTTGAATTCGGGGTTGATTTTTACAACTTTAAATTCCATTGTTTTATCCACGAACATGTCGTAATCGTGAATGGGTTTCACGTCGATTTGTGATCCGGGTAAGAATGCTTCAATTCCAAACACGTCAACAATCATACCGCCTTTTGTGCGGCATTTGATGTATCCTTTGATCACTTCGTTATTTTGGAATGCTTCATTTACGCGATCCCATGAACGTGTGGCACGTGCTTTTTTATGAGAAAGCACCAGTTGTCCTTTTTTATCTTCCTGACTTTCGATATAGACCTCAACTTCGTCACCAACTTTCAGATCGGGATTATATCTGAATTCACTCATTGGAACAACGCCTTCCGATTTGTAGCCGATGTTTACAATGACTTCGCGTTTATTCATGGAAGTTACGACCCCGGTTACGACTTCTTTATCGCTGATTTTGCTTAGTGTGTTGGTATAACTTTCGATAAGTTTTTCTTTGTTTTCTTTGCTGTAACTTTCGCCTCCTTCGGCATAAGTTTCCCAGTCAAAATTTTCAATTGGGGCGACATTTTTTACGTTATCTGTCATGTGTTTTGTAAAAAAATTAATTAAATAAGTTAGACATTATGTTGCTAAAAAAACGGTGCAAAGATAGATTGTTTTTCTGTATAAACCAATTCTTTGCACCTTAAATTTTTGAATTTAGGGGTAATAATGATTCAAATGCGATAATCGATTTTTTGTTTTTAATCGGATATTTTTCTTTCCCACAATAATCCTTCGGCCACTTTCTTGCGTGTTTCCTTTCCGGCAATTATTTCCACAAGTTGCAACGCAAAATCAAACATTAAGCCGGGACCTTTCCCGGTAATGATTTTCCCGTCAACCGTCACATTTTCTCCGGTTATATTTGCTCCGATAAGTTGAGGCTCAAATCCGGGGTAACAGGTAGCTTTTTTGCCTTTAAGCAGTTCTAACCCGCCTAACACCATAGGTGCAGCACAAATTGCCGCTACATATTTTCCTTTTGTAACGAATGTTTTTATTTGTTCTTTCACTCCTTTGTGTTCGCTTAAGTTTTTTGCACCCGGCATGCCGCCGGGCAAAACCAAAACATCGATATCGGAGAAATCCATGGTTGTAAACAACGTATCCGCAATAACGGTGATATGGTGTGCTCCGGTCACTTTCAACTCATTAGAAACAGACACCGTTTGTACCGGGATCTCGGCTCTTCGTAATACATCTACTGTTCCGAGAGCTTCTATTTCTTCGAAGCCGTTTGCTAAAAATAAGGCGACTTTTTTCATTGTGATTTTTTGCTTTATTAATTGAGATTAAACTTATATGTAATGGTTCCTTGCTGATTGTTTCCCGATTGAATGGCATTGAATTTGGTGCTGCGCGCTGCCCGTAAGGCTTCTTCCCGAAGCGTAGGGCTAGGCGTGTTTGTTCCTCGTCCGATTTCGGCATGAATTACATTTCCCGCAGGGTCTACCGTTATATTAACAACCACTGTGCCATAATCGTTCACTGTGTATCGGGGTTGTACAAGTCCTCCCGGGCCCAAGCTCCGCCCGCTAAGATCATACGTCCCTATTCCTCCGCTGCCCTTTGGTGCTCCTTGTGCGGCATTTCCTGTGGAAACGCCCTGGGTCCCTGCTCCCTCGGTGTTGCCTCTGCTTCCTGAGGCATTTTCTCCAAATAATCCCGACATTTGTCGGTTAATTTCTTTACGACGGGCTTCTTCCTCGCGTTTACGCTTTGCAGCTTCTTCTTCTAAACGACGTTGTTCTGCCAATCGGGCTTGACGTTGCTCTTCTTCACGTTGAGCTTTTACATCAATCGATGGTTCGTCGTTTTGCGTGATAAGTGGCGATTCGGGATCGTGAGTGGGGATAGGAGGTGTTGAAATATCCGATGTTTCGGTCATCATTGGCTCTGTAGATCCTCCCGCATTTTCTTCTGTACCGAACATGACCGGGATGCCTTCCAATTCCTGTGACGGGAGAGTGATGGTAAAATAGGAAAACAAGAGGATAATCAGGAGCAATCCCGAAAAAATAATTGTTCCGATAATTCCACCTATTTTTTCTTTTTCCATTATGAAATAGTAATTCTTGAAGAAAAACCCCTTAATTTGGTCGCGTCATTAATACTATTTTAAATTTATGTTTGTTTGCAATATCAAGCACTTTCACAATTTCCCCGTAAGGAACGCTTTCGTCTGCGTAGAGCGCTACATATACGTCGGGGTTTGCTCGATAAGCCGCTTGCAGAAAAGGTACAATTTCCTCAAAGGGTACTTGACGTTCTGTCTCGTTTCCGTTTGCTACGTAATAATTTAGATTTTTATCGATAGTTATTCGTGTAAGTGGTTTGGCTTGAGCTTGTTGTTGCGATTTTGGCAACAAAACTTTAATCGAATTCGGCACAACGATAGTAGATGTGATCATGAAAAAGATCAACAACAGAAAAATAACATCGGTCATCGATGCCATACTGAAGGTCGGTTCTATCTTAAAGCGTTGTTTTAATGCCATGAAAATACTCCTTAATTTGCCGGTTCATTCAAAATATCCATGAATTCCATGATGCGCATTTCCATCCTATTCACAATCCCTTTTATTTGCGTAGTAAGATAGTTATATGCGAATAGTGCAATAATGCCGACGATAAGTCCGCCTACGGTTGTGATCAGTGCTTCATAAATACCTGTTGACAATATATTTACATTTACGTTAACACCGGCACTTGCCATGCTCATAAAAGCTTTAACCATTCCGGTAACCGTTCCGAGAAATCCAATCATGGGGGCACCGGCCGCAGTGGTAGCTAAAATGGGTAATCCTTTTTCGAGTTTGGCAATTTCTATGTTCCCAACATTTTCGATTGCTTCTGTAATATCGCTCATGGGGCGTCCCAAACGGGAAATGCCTTTTTCTACCATTCTTGCAGCGGGAGTATCGGTCTTTCGGCAAAGTGCCAATGCAGATTCAATTTTTCCCTCATGAATATAGTCCTTGATACGATTCATAAAGGAGTCATCCTCTTTTCCTGCATTACGGAGTACCAAGATCCTCTCAATCAATACGTAAATAGAAAGGAGTAGTAAAACAAAGAGTACAATCATAAGCCATCCGCCTTTGATGGCAAGATCGAAAGTACTGATTGCTGTTTCAGGGGGTTCCACGGTAGTCGTTACCTGTTGCCCCATTTCCCGGAGGGTGTCGTATGCTGCTGTCGGTATTTGTAACAAATTCATTCCGATAATTTACTTTACTGATTTATTGTTTTTCTTCGATTTTGTTTGCCTTGTAAAGATAGTGATTCAGCAGGATTAATCCTGATTTTCAGGCATCTTTAAACAATTTTTATACGCTTTTATTGTTTTTTCGAGTCCCATATATAAGGCATCGCAAATGAGGGCATGACCTATGGAAACCTCACTAAGCCATGGTATATGAACGTGAAAATAGTTTAAATTATTCAAATTCAAATCGTGACCCGCGTTTACGCCAAGGCCAAGTTTTTTTGCCAGTGTTGCTGCTTCCACATAAGGAGCCACAGCCTTTTCTTTATCTTTCTCAAACATTTCTGCATAGGGTCCGGTATATAGCTCGATCCGATCAGTTCCAATGGCAGAGGCTCCTTCTATCATTTCGAGATCCGGATTTACAAATATGGAAGTTCGGATGCCTAACGACTGAAACTCGTTTACCACATCCGTGAGAAAATCTTTATAAGTGACCGTATCCCATCCGGCATTGGAGGTGATTGCGTCATGAGCATCAGGAACTAAGGTAACTTGAGTTGGCCGTATTTTCTTAATCAACGAAATAAATTCCGGAGAAGGATTCCCCTCAATATTGAATTCCGTATAAACTCTCGGTTGTAAATCGAACACATCCTTTCGTTTGATGTGTCTTTCGTCCGGACGAGGATGAACGGTAATTCCGTCGGCTCCAAAACGCTGGCAGTCAATCGCTACTTGCACTACATTGGGTAAATCGCCTCCACGCGAGTTTCTCAAGGTGGCTATTTTGTTGATATTAACGCTTAATTTTGTCATAGCATACACTCCTTAAACTGTTTCCAAGATGGATAACCTAAAATTAAAAAACTCCTGTGCATTAAAAAGTAAAGAAAATATAAAAATGCCAATAAAAAGTTCGCTGTATCTAAAATTTTTCCATCTTTGTAAACCAAACTACAAAAATAATACGAATAAACCGTTTTTTAAACATGTCAACCAAAGAATTTATCAAAAACCAGGTAGAAAAATTTTCTTCACACATTTCGCCTGAGGAGTTTGCCGATTTAACGGAGAATGAAAATTCCTTAATTATTTTAGAGGTACCTTCGAAAGATTACACACTCACCGAAATTGCACGAATCATTGAGAGTAACAATGCTCATGTGATGAGTTTATCTGTTTTGCCGGTTTCGGATGGTTCAACACTTCTTATATCCATTAAATTGGATATTTCGGATCTTACCCCTGTATTGCGTAGTTTTGAGCGGTTCAATTATAATGTCATTTATTATTACATGAAAGAAGGCGAAATCAACGATATACAAAGAGAGCGTCTTCAGGAGTTGTTGTTTTATCTCAACATGTAATTTTGATCAATAATACGGATATGAAAATAGCATTATTTGGCAATACTTCTTCTGATCGAGATCCTCAATTCGAAAAATATATATTTTCAGTATGTAAGGCCATAAAAAGATATTCCATTCATCTTTATCTGCCCGATTTGCTTTTTTATTCTCTTTCGCCCGACATCCAAGATAAAATTCGTCCTATGTGCATACTCTTTGATGTAACACCGCCGGTGGATATGGCAATGAGTGTGGGAGGCGATGGTACTTTCTTGCGCACGGCTTCAATTATTGGCGATAAAGGAATACCTATTTTGGGAATTAATACCGGGAGATTAGGATTCCTAGCGGATATCAATTGCGATGAATTGGATGATACGCTACGGGAGATTGTAGAAAATAAATATCGAATAGAAGAACGTATATTGCTCGGAATCGACACAAAAGATGAACCCGATCCTTTTGGTAGCATCTGTGCATTAAATGAAGTGGCCATTCTGAAACAGGATACGGCATCCATGCTTTCCATTCATGCTTATATCAATGGTGAATATTTGACATCGTATCGGGCCGACGGCTTGGTAATAGCTACTCCTACCGGTTCCACCGCCTATTCTCTTAGCATTGGCGGCCCTATTTTGGTTCCCACATCGCCCAGCATTATTTTGGCAGCCATTGCTCCTCACAGTCTTACGGCAAGGCCATTGGTTGTTGAAGACGATAGCCGTATTTCGTTAAAAATTGAAAGCAGAAGCAAGCACTATCTGGTATCTCTCGACGGACAGTCGCAAATATTCAATGAACATACCCTTATTGATGTTTATAAAGCACCCTATACTCAGAAAGTTGTAAAACGTCTAAGCCATACTTTTTTTAAAACACTTCGTGATAAATTGATGTGGGGTGCCGATCTTAGAAAATAAAAATGGATATCTATCCGTGATTTTCCCCTAATTTTGGGTGTCATCTTCGGTTTCCACATCAACAGAATTTCCTTCTGTACTCACCTCTTCTTTATAGGGTAAAAATTTATCGAGTGCACGAATCAGCAGGTAAAAGATAACCATAAAAATGAATACTCCGATTATTCCTATACCTGCAATTTCCAGTGTTTTTTCTATTGCTTGTGTCATAATGATCTGTTTTTATGCAAATAATGGAACCAATGTTAAGATAATACCACCGGCTACAACAGACCCGATTTGACCTCCTACATTCGCACTGACGGCGGGCATGAGCAGGTAATTGAACGGGTCTTCTTTCTGACCCATCTGATGAATTACGCGAGCGGACATAGGGAATGCCGATATTCCACATGCTCCGATCATCGGATTAATTTTATTTCCTTCTTTACGGAACAGATTCATGAATTTTGCAAAAATTACGCCGCCAAATGTATCAAAAATGAAAGCAAATAATCCTAAGGCAATAATGATGAGCGTATCCACACGGATAAAACGATCGGATGTCATGGTGCTGGCAATGGTAATACCCAACAGCAGGGTTACCAGACTTGCCAATTCGTTTTGTGCTGCTAACGACAACTTGTTTAGTACTCCGCATTCGCGTATCAAATTACCGAACATCAAAAAACCGATAAGGGCTAACGATGACGGAGCTATGATTCCGGCTACAATCGTCACAACAATAGGGAATGCTATCAGTGCCTTTTTCGATATTTTTTTGTTGTAACTTCCCGCTGTGGACATCCGGATTAATCGTTCTTTTTTGGTCGTCAACAGTCGTATAACCGGAGGTTGAATAATGGGTACAAGAGCCATATAAGAATATGCAGCTACTGAAATAGGACCGAGCAGATTAGGTGCAAATCGGGATGCTACTACAATAGATGTAGGTCCGTCGGCTGCACCGATAATTCCGATGGAAGCAGCTTCTCTTAAATCGTATCCCAGCAACGAAGCAAAAATCATAGTCATAAAGATACCGAACTGAGCAGCGGCTCCAAACAGCAACAACGATGGATTGCGAAATAGTGGCGAAAAATCTATCATTGCGCCAATGGCAACAAATATCAGCAACGGGAAAATTTCTGTAACTATTCCTGCATTGAAAAAGGTATTCAATACTCCCTCCATAGCTTGTCCCGTAGCCGGATCTATTTGTGTAATAGCCGATGAGAAGGGTATGTTTACCAAAATGGCTCCAAACCCAATCGGCAACAATAACGTGGGTTCATAATTTTTGGCAATAGCCAAATAAATAAGAATGAGCCCGATAGCGATCATAACCAAGTCCTGCCATGTCATTAACGCGATTGCAGGCATTAATTGCTCTAATCCCATAATAATTTCTCCATTAATAGATAATTAACCATTTTTGAATTATTCACTTCCAAAATTTATGATTGTTTTTAGTTTTCCGTAGCAGGTAAAACGCAATCTTGTTGGATATTTTCAAAAAATGTGTTTACGAGTAACGGGATACCGTTTTATTTCACTTTATCGGCGTTAGCCCAAGAAACCAAGCATAATACCGGCAGCAACAGCCGATCCGATCACTCCGGCAACATTAGGCCCCATGGCATGCATCAGCAAATAGTTGCTTGGATCGCTCTCCAGTCCCAACACTTGGGAAATTCGAGCTGAGTGGGGTACGGCCGAAACACCGGCGTTGCCGATGAGTGGATTGATCTTGTTGCCTTTCTTCAAAAACAAATTGAAAAACTTGACAAAAAGAATTCCTGCAATGGTTGCGATAATAAAGGATAGCGCTCCAATAATAAATACTTTAACGGACTGTGCCGTTAAAAATGTGGTAGCTTGAGTAGATGCACCCACGGTCAATCCTAAAAGGATGGTGACGATATCAATGAGAGGACCGCGTGCCGTTTCGGCTAAACGACGAGTTACACCCGATTCTTTGAGTAGATTACCGAAGAATAACATTCCCAGCAAGGGTAGCCCCGATGGAACTATAAAAGCAGTAAGCAACAATCCGACTATAGGGAACATGATTTTTTCGGTTTGAGATACGACGCGCGGAGCTTTCATGTGGATTACCCGCTCTTTTTTAGTAGTTAGCAGTCGCATGAACGGAGGTTGTATAATCGGGATTAATGCCATGTATGAATATGCAGATACGGCAATTGCTCCCATCAAGTTGGGTGCTAGTCTTGATGATAGAAAAATGGCTGTAGGCCCGTCGGCTCCTCCGATAATTCCTATGGCTCCCGCTTGGTTCGGCTCAAATCCCAGTTGTAAGGCAATGATATAGGCTCCGAATATACCGAATTGACAGGCAGCACCTATCAAGATTAGTTTGGGATTGGCAATCAGTGCCGAAAAATCGGTCATTGCTCCGATACCCAAAAAAATGAGTGGCGGATACCATCCTTCTATTACTCCTTGATAAAGAATATTCAGTACAGATCCTTCTTCGTATATTCCAACTTTTAAATTGGCCATTTCGTTGAAAGGAATATTACCAATAAGTATGCCGAACCCGATAGGAATTAAAAGAAGAGGCTCAAACTCAAATTTGATAGCCAGAAAGATAAACAATAATCCCACCAGAATCATGATGATATGCCCTGTTTCGGCATTGGCAAAACCGGTAAATTCCCAAAAAGTCTGCAAATTGTTTCCTAACGATAATAATGCATTCATTATATCCGGTTTTTTATTCGATTACTACCAAATCTGCACCTTCAAGTACAGTGTCACCCTTATTAACCAATATTTTTGATACTTTTCCATTGGTGCTGGCAAGGATGTTGTTCTCCATTTTCATTGCTTCGAGAATCATCAAGGTTTGACCCTTTTTTACGATATCTCCTTCTTTGCATTTAATATCAATGATAATTCCCGGAAGCGGGGATTGGATAACGGTTTTTCCGGGCGAAGTTGCCGGCTTGGTTACCAATGGAGTAGTGGCGCTTTTTGGAGTGGGAGCAGGTGCAGCCTCTCGACTCGGACGTCTTACACCTCCCAATGGTTTTTTGGTTTTTTGTTCCAGCTCTACAGTATAGGGAATTCCGTTTACTTCCAATTCTATCGTTGAATCATCGGAGTTAAGAACAACAACTCTGTAGGGTGCTCCGTTAATTTTATAATTAAATTCTTTCATCGGAATAATTTTTTTTGATCGTGTTACTTGTTATTTATTAGGGAGTTGACGCAATGTGTATATTTTTGAACTCCACGGAGAATAATTCTTTTTAACTTGCTGTATCGTTAAAATGGTACTTTCTATATCGTGTTGATCTTCCCTTAATTCGGCAATTGCTGCCGCTATAGCTGCCAGCACTTCTCCCGACAATTGGGATTCGCTTCTGGCTGCAGATAATTTCCCCCTTCCGGCTACTCTCTTTTGTGTCATATTTTTTGAAAAAATACCTATACTATGAAAAATAAGATAAAGGAGGAATAACCCGATGAATACTACCAACATAGAGGTAATGGTAATTATTATTCCCCATGGATCGCTTTTTTTCATTTCTGCTATCTTGGGGTTTTCAGCTAAAATTGCATTGTTACTATTCGGTGTTACTCTTTCCAGAATGGTTGCCAGCACATTCCCGCTTTTATCGTATTTAACCCCGTCGATGGGATAGCCAAAAGTTTTGTCTGCAGGAAGCCCTTTCGGAACAACAATTTCATCGATGAGCGTTTTTCCGTCCACATCATACAATGCGATATAATTATCACCGATTGTATCCAGCGTAAAGTTGGTGTGAAAATTTCCACGAAACGGTTTGGCATCGGCCCAGAATATGGCCTGTTGATAAGGTTTAATCCGGGTTCTTACGTCTCCTAAGGGAATTGGATACATTTTAGGATTGTTCTTGTCGGTTGTAAGATACATCCCAGCCAGATCCTGCGTTTTGGCAGTGTTGTTGTAAATTTCGATCCATCCGTTGCGTTGCCCAAATTCGTCTATCATGTTGGTTTTATTATTAACCATGACTTCATTGATAACCCATGATGGATTTTTTTTCTTGGTTGAACAACCGCCGAAAGTCAGGGTAATGACAAGTAACAGGAATCCTATTTGATTAAGTTTTGTCATCATTTTCCACTTATTATAAAGGCAAATTATCGTGTTTTTTGGGAGGATTTACCAATTTTTTTGTTTGCAGTTGCTGTAAAGCGCGAATGATTCTAAAACGCGTATTTCGAGGTTCGATAATATCGTCGATATAACCATAACGCGCAGCGTTATAAGGATTAGCAAACAATTTGTTGTACTCGTTCTTCTTTTCTTCTATAATAGCTGCCTGTTTTTCGGGATCCTTTTCTGCTGCAATTTCTTTGCTATAGAGTACTTCTATTGCACCCTCCGCACCCATAACGGCTATTTCGGCACTTGGCCATGCATAATTGATATCGCCACGAAGTTGCTTACAGCTCATAACAATGTGTGCCCCACCATACGACTTTCGTAACGTTACGGTGATTTTAGGAACCGTAGCTTCGCCGTATGCATACAATAATTTGGCTCCGTGAGTAATTACGCCACCGTATTCTTGTCCTGTGCCGGGTAGAAATCCGGGAACATCAACCAATGAAACGATCGGAATATTGAATGCATCACAAAAACGAACGAAACGGGCTCCCTTACGCGAAGCATTGATGTCGAGTACGCCGGCAAGATATTTGGGCTGATTAGCCACGATACCAACCGTTTGTCCGTTAAAACGAGCAAACCCCACGATGATGTTTTTTGCATAGTCGGCGTGAACCTCAAGAAACTCACCTTTATCGATGATTGCACCAATCACTTCATACATGTCATAGGGTTTATTGGGGTTGTCGGGTATGATTTCGTTTAAACCGTCTTCCAGTCTGTCAATGGGGTCATCGTTGGAAAACAGTGGCGGGTCTTCCAGATTGTTCTGAGGAAGAAAACTGAGGAGTTTGCGGATAAGTTTCATGCCCTCTTCTTCGGTTTGAACAGCAAATTGTGCTACTCCCGATTTTGAAGTATGTACCGATGCCCCTCCCAATTGTTCCTGAGTAACATCTTCTCCGGTAACTGTTTTCACTACTTTGGGTCCGGTAAGGAACATGTAAGACGTGCCTTCCGTCATAATGATGAAATCGGTTAGAGCAGGTGAATAAACGGCGCCCCCGGCACATGGACCGAAGATGGCCGATATTTGAGGAATTACGCCGGATGCCAATATGTTGCGTTGGAAAATTTCGGCATATCCTGCCAATGCATTGATTCCTTCCTGGATACGAGCTCCTCCCGAGTCATTGATGCCGATAAGCGGAGCACCCATTTTCATGGCCTGATCCATCACTTTGCATATTTTCTTTGCCTGCATTTCGGAAAGTGAACCACCGAAAACCGTAAAGTCTTGTGCAAAAACATAAACCAGACGTCCTTCAATAGTTCCGTAGCCGGCTACAACGCCATCACCAAGATATTTTTGGTTTTCCATTCCGAAGTTATGGCAGCGATGTTCCACAAACATATCGAATTCTTCAAAACTTCCTTCATCCAGCAGCATGGCAATGCGCTCGCGCGCTGTATATTTTCCTTTCAGGTGTTGGGATTCTATTCTTTTTAGACCTCCTCCCAAACGAGCCTTTTCACGTAACTCTATTAGCTCTTTTATTTTCTCGAGTTGAGTGCTCATATCTATAGTTATATTTTTGAAAATGGATAGTAAAGATGTATTTTTCTTATTTACGCTATATCGAAATTTTATTCCGGATGCTCACAAAGTTCTGTTAAAACGCTACCCGTAGATTTGGGGTGTAAAAAAGCAATATTCAACCCTTCTGCCCCGCGTCTGGGGTGTTGGTCAATCAAGCGGATGCCTTTCGACTCCATTTCTCTCAATGCTTCTTCCACATTTTTTGTGGCAAAAGCAATATGATGCACGCCTTCTCCTTTTTTTTCGATGAATTTGGCAATGGTGCTGTCTTCGTCGGTTGGTTCCAGTAATTCAATTTTGGTTTGTCCGATCTTGAAAAAAGCTGTTTTTACTTTTTGATCCTCTACGGTTTCAATGTTGTAGCATTTTAATCCGAGAACTCCTTCGTAGTAGGGGAGTTGCTCTTCTATGCTTTTAACGGCAATTCCGATGTGTTCAATGTGGGTAATTTCCATTATATTATAATTTTTTAGATTCTAAAAAGCATCACAAAGGTACAATTTATATCTTAGAATAAAATAATTTTTTGTTGCAATCCGTTTAGATGGAAGAAATGCGGAGTACTTCCAGCAGTTCTTCACTTATTTCGCGTTCTTTTTTAATTGCTCGTTGAAAAGGAACATAGTCGATTTCGTTTTCGCGAATGCCAATCATTACGTTTCGTTGATCTTCGAGAAAGGCCTGAATGGCTGCAACCCCCATTCTGCTTGCCAGAATTCGGTCTTGAGCCGATGGCGATCCACCTCGTTGCAGGTGACCAAGAATAGATACGCGTACATCATATTGCGGATATTCGTTCTTTACGCGTTCGGCCAGCTTCAAGGCTCCCCCGGTAACTTCGCTTTCGGTAACAAGTACCAAGCTACTGTTTTTCGATTTTCTGAATCCCTGTTGAATAAGTTCGGCCAACTGGTCTTTTTCTATGCTGATTTCGGGAATAATAGCGGCTTCGGCTCCGGCGGCTATAGCGCTGTTCAATGCCAAATAACCGCAATTGCGTCCCATTACTTCGATGAAGAACAATCGTTCGTGCGAGGTGGCTGTATCGCGGATTTTATCCACTGCCTCCATAATTGTGTTTAATGCGGTATCGTACCCGATAGTAACGTCAGTGCCGTTAAGGTCGTTATCGATTGTTCCCGGCAACCCCACGATGGGAATGTTGTATTCGTTGGCAAAAATATTGGCTCCGGTTAGTGAACCATCTCCTCCGATGACAACAAGAGCGTTTATTTCTTCCCTTCTCATGGTTTCGTAGGCAATTTTACGTCCTTCAATTGTTTTAAATTCCTCGCAACGTGCCGTTTTCAGAATTGTACCGCCCCGCTGGATGATGTTACTTACGCTATCTGTTTTAAATTCCACTACATCTCCGCTAATAAGACCTCTATATCCTTTATAGATACCTTTTACCCGAATTCCGTTAAAAATGGCGGCGCGGGTTACTGCACGAATAGCAGCATTCATACCCGGAGCATCGCCTCCTGAGGTAAGAACTCCTATACATTTAATGTTTGATGCCATAATGAGAAATTATTTTTTAGGATACCCTTATGTATTTTCCCAAAACAATGAACTGCAAAGATAAAGTTTTTTGCGGGTAACAAAAAAGCTTTTTAGGGTTTTAATTTCATGATTCTTTCTGCCAGGGCTTGCATTTGCCACTTCGGAGTGGATGTTGCCCCGCAGATGCCAACCCTGTCGTTGTCTTTTATCAACGAAACATCCAGTTCGTCGGGAGAATGGATGAAGTAGGAGTTGGGATTACTCTTTTTGCATTCGTTAAAAAGGACTTTTCCGTTGGAGCTTTTTTCTCCGGCAATAAAGAAGATGATATCGTATTGCGATGCGAACATGTTGATGTGCGGAATCCGGTTGGATACCTGTCGGCAGATTGTATCGTGATATTTGAATTTCGCATCATTGGTCATTCTTTTCTGAATGATGTCGATAATTTCCCGAAAATCCTCCAGAGGGTTCGTTGTTTGAGAAAATAAATGAATATCTTTCGAGAAATCCAATTTGTCGAGATCTCCTTTTTTTTCAATTATGATTGCCGATCCTTCGGTTTGCCCCAACAAACCGTTTACTTCGGCATGTCCTTTTTTCCCGAAAATAACGAGTTGAATTTCGTTGTTCGCTTTGCTGAGGTAGGTTTTTTTGATTCGTTTTTGCAGTTCCAATACCACCGGACAAGAGGCATCGATGATTTCGATATGGTTTTCTTTAGCAATCCGATAGGTTTCAGGCGGCTCGCCGTGAGCGCGGAGGAGAACATGTACATTTTTCAGTTTTTTAAATGTTTCGTGATCGATGGTAACCAACCCCATCGCAGTCAGGCGTTGCATCTCCACGGTATTATGGACGATATCTCCCAAGCAATATAATGTTCCGCTTTTCCGCAATTCTTCTTCTGCTTTGCTGATGGCTTTTTCTACTCCAAAACAGCAACCCGACTGTGGATCGATTTCAACTTTAAGCATATTGACAGATTTGCTGCATTTTTTTGTTAAACATATCGAAGGCCCATTGTAGTTGTTCCTCAACGGTAAGATTCGAATTGTCGAGTTCAATGGCGTCGTCTGCTTTGCGTACCGGACTTTGCGAACGGTTGCTGTCGCGTTCGTCACGCTCTTTTATATTGGCAAGAACTTCCTCATATGTGATCTCCTCTCCTTTCTCTTTCAATTCGTTGAAACGACGGAGAGCACGTGTTTCCGGCGAAGCTGTCAGAAATATTTTCAGTTCTGCATCGGGGAAAACCACGGTTCCTATATCCCTGCCGTCCATAACAACCCCTTTTTCTTTCCCCATCTCCTGTTGTTGGCGAACCATTTCGCGGCGCACGAAATCGAGTGTACTTATGCGGCTTGCAGCATTCCCTATTTCCAGCGAACGGATTTCTTTTTCAACGTTTTCGCCGTTCAAGTAGGTTTCCTGTTGTCCTTGTTCATTGGTTTTAAAGGTAATACAGATTTCCGGAATATGTTGTCTTAATGCTTCTTCGTCAATGTCATTTTCTGTCACCCAACCGTTACGTAGGGCATATAGTGCAACGGCTCGATACATTGCTCCGCTATCGATATACGTATATCCGATTTTTTTTGCCAGGTCTTTTGCCAATGTACTTTTACCGCAGGATGAAAGTCCGTCGACCGCAATGTTTATTTTTTTCATTGAACCTTGTTCTGTTATTTGTTCGCTTTATAAATAACGACAAAGATAACATGTTTTTTGCGGAATTTATTCTTCGACTTTTGAGAATATCGTCATCGCTACACCTTCGTCATGTATCAATGCGTCTTTTGGCATGTGCAATGTCAACCCTGTTACATACAGGTCGCCTGCTGATCCTGCAAAATTGAGAATGACAGGAATATAAACGAACCAATACCATTCTATCGGTACCGAAAAAAGAATTGCCACCAAAAGGATTCCGAGAATGATTATCGGAGTAAGTGCGATAATGATATAGCTTAAACGGTCGAAATACATGTCGCTACCCGTATAAGCATAGGTATATTTGAATCCGAAATGGGGTTTGCTCCCGCTGATCAACCCTATTGCTAAGCCGTGAAAAGCTTCATGAAGGATGATGTAAACGAAAAGAGCGGCTACCAGCAATACACATTTGATCAGTAGTGGAAATAATCCTCCTTCCGGAATTACGGTTTTGAAGGGAACATCGGTCAGCCCTATCAGCATTATCGCTACAATAAGAGCAATGACGTTTGTAATGATCGCATCTTTTTTGCTGTTTACGAAATCGATTTTTGCGTATTCTTTATAACCTTCCGGGAGATTTTTTGTGGTCATTTTAGTTCCCAGACGTTATCGGAATCCATTAAAAAATCGGTAAACGTTTTTTTCGGCATCTTGTTTTGCACCTCTTCGATTTGTTTTGCGTATTCATTTTCAAATGTCGGTGCCGGTACATCACGAATTACTCCAAGAGCAACCGGCAGGTCATTTTCGTATCCCATTCGAGCCAGTTTAAAATGGAGGGTGCTGTCTTTGGTGGTGGCATCGTGCACCAGCACATCGTCCAACGTATAGCCGTCCTGTCCGATGGTTACTGCTTTCAATTGCAGGTTGTTGTCTGCCACGATACCTTTTTCGTCGTGAGCACCGAAAACCATCTTTTTGCCGTGCTGAAGTACGATGGTTTTCTCGGCGCGAAAAGCTTTGTCGGCAATTTTGCTGTGGATCCCGTCGTTGAAGATCACGCAGTTTTGCAACACTTCCATTACCGAAGTTCCTTTGTGTTTTGCCGAAGCCACCATCAGGTCGGTCAGGTTTTTGAGATCTACGTCAATAGCCCGTCCAAAGAATGTGCCTCGTGCCCCGAAGCAAAGCTCTGCCGGGTTGAATGGTTCTTCCACCGTGCCGTAAGGCGATGATTTTGAAATGAACCCTTTTTCCGACGTGGGAGAATACTGCCCTTTGGTCAATCCGTAGATTTTATTGTTAAAAAGGATAATATTGATATCCACGTTTCTGCGGATGGCATGAATGAAATGGTTTCCTCCGATGGCAAGTGAGTCGCCGTCGCCCGTTGCCACCCACACACTTAGGGCGGGGTTGGCTGTTTTTACGCCGGTAGCTATGGCTGCTGCACGACCATGAATGCTGTGCATGCCGTAGGTGTTCATGTAATAGGGCAGTCGCGAAGAGCAACCGATTCCCGAAATAACGGCTATTTCATGCGGTTCGAGGTTCAGTTCGGCCAACGCCTTGTGAAGGCAGTTCAAAATGGCATGATCACCGCAACCCGGACACCACCGTACTGCACTTTCGTTTTTATAATCTTTGGGTGTATGTTGTTTTTGATACGTAAGATTTGTTTCCATTTTCTGTTATCCTTCTATGATTTTCGTAAACTCTTCCACCAATTCCTCTATTCTGAAAGGTTGTCCCGTTACCCGATTGAAGCGATACAGGGGTAAATTTCCGAATTTTCCTTGCAGATAGGAAGCAAATTGTCCGTTATTTTCTTCGGCAACAATAATTTTTTTGTATCTACGCAACACTTCTTCGGTATTTTTGGGCAGGGGGGAAATAAATTTAAACTGCGTGAATGCTGCTTTCTTTCCTGCTTCCTTTATTTTCTGCACTGCTTCGAGCAGGTGGCCGTATGTACCTCCCCAACCCACAATGAGCGTATCGGCATTTTCGTCGCCTAAAATTTCCTGAGAAGGAAGGTAATCGGCAATTTTATCGATTTTTGCCTGGCGTATTTTCACCATTCGTTGGTGATTGTCGGGGTCGGTAGAGATTACCCCTGTATAATAATCCTTTTCCAGTCCGCCAATGCGGTGCATGTATTCCGGTGTACCCGGAATAGCCCAATAACGTACAAAGGTCTCTTCGTCACGGAGGTAAGGCTTCCATGTTTTGGGATCGCCGGTGAAAAATTTTTGTACCACGTGTGGAACGATTTCGGGATAATCGTTCATGGTTGGAATTTTCCAGGCTGATGAACCGTTGGCGATATATCCGTCGGTCAACAGCACCACCGGCGTCATATGTTCAACAGCCAGTTTGCATGCCCAGAAGGCAGCATCGAAACAGTCGGTCGGCGAAAGAGCCGCAATCACGGCGATCGGACTTTCCCCGCTGCGTCCATACAGAGCTATATTCAGATCGGTCTGTTCGCTTTTTGTAGGCATTCCCGTAGAAGGTCCTGCCCGTTGTACGTCGATTACTACCAACGGCAGTTCCAACATGACAGCCAGGTTCAATGCCTCGCTTTTCAGCGCCAGACCCGGACCTGAAGTCGAGGTGGCTGCCAGATGACCGGCAAAACTTGCACCGATTGCCGTACAGATGCTTGCAATTTCGTCTTCCATCTGCAAGGCTTTCACGCCAAAATCTTTTCTTTTGGCCAATTCGTGCAAAATATCGGATGCAGGCGTAATGGGATATGAACCGAGGAAAAGTTGAAGGCCGGCTTTTTCAGCTGCGGCAATCAGTCCGTATGCTGTGGCTAAATTGCCGTTTACGTCAATGTAGAAACCCTTCTCGTGCTTCACCGTTTCAATTCGGTAAGTGGAAGCTGTGAGGTGGGTGTTGTTTCCGTAGTTGTATCCCGCCAAAAATGCCTTGACGTTAGCTTGAAACACCAGCGGTTTTTTTGCGAATTTTTCCTTCAAGAGCTGTTCGGCAATGTCGGCAGGTCGGTTAAACAGCCAACAAACAATCCCCAGCGCGAACATGTTTTTGCTACGCAACATGATTTTGTTGTCTACCCCTATATCTTCCAAGGCTGCTTTTGTCAGCGAAGTTATGGCTACAGGAATGGCCTGAACGGAAGTCAGATTTAACTCTCGAAACGGATCATCCGTCTGGAAACCGGCTTTTTCAAGATCTTTTTTCTGAAAAGTATCGCTATCGTAAATCACAATAGAATTCCTTTTGATGTTTCCGGCGTTCACCTTCAGGGCTGCCGGATTCATGGCAATGAGCACGTCGGTTTTGTCGCCGGCATTATATACATCGTGCGAACCGATGCGCACCTGAAAACCCGAAACGCCTTGCAGTGTACCTTGAGGGGCACGTATTTCGGCAGGATAATCGGGGAATGTGGCAATTTCGTTCCCCAGAATGGCCGATAAGGTAGAAAACAACGTTCCCGAAAGTTGCATGCCGTCTCCGGAATCCCCCGAGAAGCGTATAGTTACATCTTTCAGCTCATTAACAACTGTTTTTTCAGACATATTTTTGAAATAAACGATTTTTATGGATTGGTTTAGCCGCTTGTTTCGTTTTTAGTAACGAAGCGTTTGTCGGCAATATTGTATTGAAGCGCAAAGTAACAAAAGATGAAGTGAATAAGCAAATTTATTTCATTTTATCCGTTCGATCTTTGCCCCCAATTGGTTAAGGCGGATATCGATGTTCTCATACCCGCGGTCAATCTGATCGATGTTGTGTATGATACTTTTCCCTTCTGCGCTCATCGCCGCAATGAGCAGCGATATTCCGGCGCGAATGTCGGGCGAGGTCATGGTCATCCCCCGCAGGCGGAAACGGTTGCCTAGCCCAATTACCGTTGCGCGATGCGGGTCGCACAAAATAATCTGAGCGCCCATGTCGATGAGTTTGTCCACGAAGAAGAGTCGGCTCTCAAACATTTTCTGATGGATGAGCACACATCCCTCGGCTTTGGTTGCCACCACCAGCATCACGCTGAGCAAATCCGGCGTCAATCCCGGCCAGGGAGCGTCGGAAATGGTAAGAATGGAGCCGTCGATAAACGATTCGATGGTATAGTTTTCCTGCGAAGGGATATATAAATCGTCACCTCGTTGTTCCACAATGATGCCCAGTCGGCGGAAACTCTCGGGAATGATGCCCAGATTTTGTACGGAAACGTCTTTAATGGTGATATCCGAAGCCGTCATGGCTGCCATGCCGATAAAACTGCCAATCTCGATCATGTCGGGGAGTAACCGGTGGCGACAACCCGAGAGTCTTGAAACTCCTTTTATGGTGAGCCGGTTCGAACCGATACCTTCGATGTGTGCGCCCATGCTGACGAGCATCTTGCTCAGTTGTTCCACATAGGGTTCGCAGGCCGCATTGTAGATGATGGTTTCGCCTTCGGCCAGTACGGCTGCCATCAGCAGGTTGGCTGTTCCTGTCACCGATGCTTCGTCGAGCAAAATGTAACATCCTTTCAGTTTGTCGGCCGAAAGGCAAAAAAGTTGGTTTTTTTCGTCGAAGACCAGCTCTGCTCCTAATTTTTTGATCGCATTGAAGTGGGTATCCAGTCGTCGGCGGCCGATTTTGTCGCCACCGGGTTTGGGAACGGAAACCCGACCGAATCGGGCAAGCAGCGGGCCGATGATCATGATGGAACCCCGCAGGGTGGCACATTTATCGATGAAATCTTCCGTCTGTATGTATTCGGGATTAATGGCTGCGGCTTTAAACGACCAGGTATCCTTGCTGAGTTTACGTACTTCCACTCCCATCGCCATCAGCAGCCGGATGAGGTTGTTCACGTCAAGTATATCGGGGACGTTTTCGATAATCACCTCTTCTTCTGTTAATAAGGTAGCACAAATCACTTGCAGGGCTTCGTTTTTAGCTCCTTGAGGGGTGATTTCTCCTTTCAGGCGATGCCCGCCTTCAATGATGAATGATGACATGGCGTTTTCTCTTTTTCAGTTTTCAATTTTCAATATATCCGGACTTCGGGTTCGAGTAGGATGCCGAATTTTTCGTTGACTGCTTGCTGTACTTCGTGCATGAAATCTACGATGTCGCAGCCGTTTTCGGTAGCATAGTTCACGATGATCAATGCATGGCGTTCATAAATCCCCACCGGTCCGCTTCGTTTGCCCTTGTATCCGGCTTTTTCGATAAGAAAGGCTGCCGATGTTTTGAATTTGCCGGTTTCTGAGGGATAAATCGGCACATCGGGCAGTTTGGCCAGCAACCGTTCTTTTTCCTCCATTGTCAGAAAGGGGTTTTTGAAAAAACTTCCTGCATTGGGAAGTTCGGCAGGATCGGGAAGTTTACGTCTGCGGATGCGGATGATTGCCTCGCGCACTTGCTGAAGCGAAGGGTGGGCAACACTTGCCAGTTCGCGATTCAAATCGGCATATTTTTCGGTGTAGACAAACGATTTGCTCAAACGAAAAACCACCGACGTGACGATGTGCTGCCGGCTACGTTTGAAAATGCTGTCGCGGTAGCCAAATTCGCAAGCTTCGGCCGGAAACGTTTCCGGTTTGCCCGTGCATTTATTTACCGTATGCACGCGCACGATGGCATCTTTTACTTCTGTGCCATATGCCCCGATGTTTTGAATGGGGGCAGCGCCAACCGTTCCGGGAATCAAGGAGAGGTTTTCGATTCCGGCATACCCTTTTTCCACACAATAATTCACAAAATTATCCCAATCTTCTCCTGCAGCCGCTTCCAATTCCACGGTGGAGTCATTCTCAGAAAGCAGGCAAATTCCCTTCATAGCAGGGTGGATGACCAGTCCGTCGAAATCCTTCGTAAAAAACAAGTTGCATCCGCTGCCGATTACCAATTTCGGTTCGTCAGGGTAAGCACGAAGCACTTCCGACAATTCTTCCACACTTTCGGGTTCGCAAAACAGTTTTGCCCGTGCCTTGGTTCGTAACGAATTATAAGGCTGGAGTTGTATATGTTGTTGAACGTTCATTCTTAAATTTACCCTTTATAAAGAAGGAAGACGCACGGTTTTTTGTTCATCTCGGGCAACCGGTTTTTCCATTCTTTTATGGTTTTCGTAGCAATGTATTCATCCTCGCATGTGAGGTTCATGGCGATGCACAGTTGCGTATGCGGTTTGCAGTGCAGCAAAATATCTTCGGCAAGTTTTTGGTTACGGTACGGCGTTTCGATGAATAGTTGGGTTTGATTTTCGTTATAGGCTCGCATTTCGAACTTCTTGATGGCTTTAGCCCTTTCGTTGCTGTCGATGGGCAAGTAGCCGTTGAACGCATAATTCTGTCCGTTGAATCCCGATGCCATCAGGGCCAGCAGAAGAGACGAGGGGCCGACCAGTGGAACCACTTTATACCCTTCTTGATGTGCCAGTGCCACAATTTCGGCACCCGGGTCGGCAACCGAAGGACAACCGGCTTCGGAGATAATCCCCATGCTGTTTCCTCCCTTTAACGGTTGGAGAAATTCCGAAAGCGCATTTCTGTCGGTATACTTGTTGAGTTCGAAAAACGTGAGTCCGTCGATATCGATTTCTGCATAGCATTTTTTCAGAAACCGTCGCGCTGTGCGTACATTTTCCACAATAAAAAAACGCAGACGACAAACAATTTCTGTGTTATAAGGCGGCAATACCCTTTCGACGGGGGTGTCGCCCAACGTTGAAGGAATCAGATAAAGTGCAGGATGACTCATAGTCCGTTTCTTTGTAAAACAAAGGTACGGATTTTAGGATTACCTTTAAAACAAAAAGTCGTAAATTCAACCCTTTAATCCGACTTTTTATTTCCAATTGCCGCATTTCTATCCGATTATTCGCTCTAATTTTCAGGGATGGGGTAAGAAAAGAGTATTCATGGTAAGGGTTAAAAAAGCTTACATATTTTCAGCAGAAAAAAAGGAGCTTTATCGGACTTCGCTCGTATTTCCTATGCTCCTTCTTCGCTATTCCTTCGCTCTAGACCCCTTAAATGCGAACAAAGAGCGAACAAAGAGCGAAGGAATAGCGAAGGAACAGCAAAGAAGAAGCGGACTTGGTACGGACTTGGAGCGAAGGGAATGACAGAAGTTAAGGCATGTTGCGTGTAGCAGTAATCACTCCGCGGAAGTAGCCGATGGATTCGGCAATGCCGATAAAGGGATTATCCATGTTACGTTCGTGTTCAAGGCTGCATTTTCCGGTATAGCCCACTTCGCGAAGCGCTCTCACGAATGCCGGGAAGTTAATGATGCCGCGTCCTATTTCCACTGAATATCCCTGTTTGGTGGGTGCTGTTACGTCTTTGATGTGAATATCGAACACACGCGACCGGTATTTCTTGAGATCCTCTATGGGGTCTTTACCGTTGCGGGTATCGTGGCCGATGTCAAGACACATGCCGATGCGGGGGTCGAGGTCTTTTACATGATTCCATACGTCGTCGGCATCCGGGTACAGCGGCATGTCAGGGCCGTGCAGATGGATGGCATACTTGAAATCGTATTCTTTAACTTTCTGATCCACATAAGGCAAGAGTTCATAGTTGGGAACGCCGACAATCAGCTTCACACCTACGCGTTTGGCGTATTCGAATGCCTGGTCTATTTCTTCTTTCGAACGCATGTAAATGGGACCCACGCCGTAACCCGTAACGCCTTTGGCTTTCAGTTTGGCATGGAAAGCGGCGATTTGTTCGTCGGTACTGTTCAGCGGAAGATGAAAATCTTTGATGCAAAGGTAGTGTACATCGCACTTCTCCATCGTTTCCAATGTCTTGTCGATATCGAACTTGGCAAACGTGTATCCTGCCATGCCCACCTTAAATTTTTCGAATGTGTCGGCCGCAGGTTGGGGATCGGGTCGGTTTTGTGCATTTAGCAACAATGACAAACCGATTGCTGTGAGAGAAAATACCATTTTTTTCATCGGATAGTAAATTTAATTATTGTGTGCGTGCACAAAAATAGGGAATCCCAAAGAAATCGGCAATAGTTATTTCCTAAAAATTTCCGGATTGTTTTAAAACACCGCCTGTTTATTTGGATTTTGGTCTGCTCGTGTCATATTTCGTTTTGATTTTTTATTTCTACAACTTTCACTTTTTCCCCTCGTGCTGTCGCTTCCCGGGCTTTTTTCGAATACTTTATGAGGTATTCTTTCAACGTTCCTTCGTCTTTTTCGCCCTCCACGATTACCGCGAGTGGCGAGGGGATGTTCAACGAATAGGCCGGATAGTGAGGGTGCACAAGGTTGAAGATCTTGAGATTCTCTTCCCGATTTCTCCCCAACACGATCCAGTGGTCTTCTTCAAAGATATGCCGACCCAGGGTGAGCAATTGGGCTGTAAGTGGTGTCAACGGTCGGTTTTCACGCAATACTTTCAATACCCTTGTTCCGATGGCGGGGTCTGTCAATAAGCATCCGCCGGCAGGTGAAGGGATGTCCTTGATTCCAAATTCCCGGGCAAGACTCAATTGCTCTTCTCTGCGGCGACCCGATATGGCCAACAGTTCTTCGCGATTCACCAGTCCTTTGCGTTCGGGAAGCGTGGGGGGAAGTAGTTTGGCACACAGTGGGCGCAGCAATACATCCTCGGCTCCCGATTTTCTTCGGATGAGATCCATCGCTTGGGTATTCTGACTCATGGGGCGTTGACCCACCACTTCTCCCGTAGTGATAAAATCGGCATGTTCTTTTTTCATGATCTCCAACGCCTTGTGCAGCATAAACATTTTGCAGTCGATGCAGGGATTGGCATAAGATCCGTAGCCGTAGGAAGGACAGTTGAGTATGGGCAAGTATTCGTCGGTAATATCGATGATTTCTCCCTTATCGAAACCCAATTCGGCAACTTTGTCGTAAAACGGCGCCGGGTTTTGTTTTAACGACCAGCCAAAAAAAGGTGTGATGAAACGAACGGCCATAACTTTTATACCTTGGCGTTTCATCAATTTGCCGGCTAGATAACTGTCTAATCCTTCGGAAAATAATAATATTGTTGTGGGCATGATAGTTGTTGCTCTGTTTTATGTATGATGAAATAAATGCTCGTTATGTGCGTAAAGTCAAAGTTAGTCATTTTTTCGGGTATGGAGGGTTTGTCTGTCTCGGAATTTACAAAAATGCCTTTATGAATGTTAACAGGTAAAATGCTGTCCTAGGTTGTTTTGTCGTTATCGGGTTGAATGGCAATCTAAAACCTTCAGGTATGCTTATATCGATGCTAAGAAAACAACAATTTTGCTGCTATCGTAAATTATTTTTTGTACTTATGGGTTGCTCCTTTTATCTTTGTGTATTAAACAAGAAAAATGATGCGATTACCTGAGGATTTTATTCATTCGATTCGTTCGCTTATACCGGACAAGGAAGAAGCTTTCTTTTCGGCATTAGAAGAGGATGTTCCGGTAAGCATTCGGCTGAATCCGGCCAAGTTCCGGCGCAATCCGCTGTTTTTTTCACCGGGGAAGGTGACTCAGACGGTTCCGTGGTCGCAGTGGGGATATTATTTATCGGAACGCCCTGCTTTTACTTTCGATCCGCTGTTTCATGCCGGATATTACTATGTGCAGGAAGCTTCGTCGATGTTTTTGGAATATGTAGTACGACAACTGGTTCACGAACCTGTAATATGCTTGGATTTGTGCGCTGCACCGGGGGGAAAGTCGGCTATTTTACTTTCTTCATTGCCGGAGGGGAGTTTGGTGGTGAGCAATGAAATCGTACGACAGCGAGCTCACGTACTTGCGGAAAACCTGATTAAACTGGGATTATCGAACGGGTTGGTTTGCAACAATACTGCCGCTGATTTTGCGGCATTTCCCCGGTTTTTCGATCTCGTGCTGGTAGATGCGCCTTGTTCGGGAGAAGGAATGTTTCGCAAAGACGAAAATGCGGTGGCTGAATGGTCGCTCAAGAATGTGCAGATGTGTGCTGCGCGGCAGAAAGATATTTTAACTGATGTGTGGGATGCTCTGAAACCGGGCGGATTGCTGATTTACAGCACGTGTACCTATAATATGAACGAGAATGAGGAGAATGTACGGTGGATTGCCCATGAACTCGGTGCGGAGTTTATTCCTTTGCAAATAGGCGAATCGTGGGGCATTTCTCCTGCGCTGATGCCGGATGTTGAGGGTTATCGGTTTTTTCCTCACACCGTTAAGGGCGAAGGGCTATTTCTTTCTGTGTTGCGAAAATCGGCATCGGAGAAGCCGAGAACGATAAAAAATTCTTTTCGCGAAAAAAACAAAAATCCGGAAATTCCTTTTTTAAAAGATATGGCCGAGTATGCTCCTTTGTTGCAAAACCCGGAAGAGTATTGTTTTGTGGAAAAGGAAGGGAGAATTTCCGCATTTTCGCGTAAGCATGCCGACGCCTTGCTGTTACTTGCCGAAAAGTTGCGTGTGGTGTCGTTAGGTACTGAAATCGGGAAGAAAAAAGGTTGCGACTTTATTCCTTCGCATGCCTTGGCAATGTGCGTGCAACAAAACCCGGATGCTTTTTTTTATCATGAAGTAACATATGATCAAGCCATTGCCTATTTGCGTGGAGAGGTTTTAGTGTTGGATCATTTACCGTTGGGTTTTGTATTGCTTTCCTATAAAAATGAACCGTTGGGTTTTGTAAAAAATCTCGGGAACCGAATCAATAATCTCTATCCCCGTGACTGGCGCATACGAAGTTCCCATCTTCCGGAAAAGAGAGACGAACTGTTTGTCGATGTTATCAAAGATTCAGTGAAGAATTCCATACCGTAATTTCTTCTGCCCGGGCATATTTTTTTAGCAATTCCACACCGTAATCGATAGCCTCGGGGAGTCCTTTTTTGCCGGAATAGGCGTTAAGGATCATCAGCAAATGAGAAGTATTGTTGTCGATTTTTGTGCGTTCTTCGTCGCTGGTTGGCGTGCCGATCCCTCCTTGTTCGTCGCGATAAACCGGCAATCCCTCGATATTGAGCAGTCCACGACCGATACCTTCGAATCTCTCACCGGCCTTGCCGACTCCCAGGGTGAGATTGCCCCGAATTTTGTCGGCATCGAAGCCGCCAATGGAATAAGCCGTTTTTAGTGAAAGCAGGTTAATGAGATCGACCAGTGTATTAATCCGATAGAGATCCATTCCTTTGACGATTCTTCGGCAAAGTGCTTCGGCCGACGGACGATAGCGGTTGGGATCTTTACCCAATGCCTTGTATGCCTGCCGGGTAGCATGTATGGGAATGCGCTTTTTGATGTCTTCTATTCGGTAGGTCTCACGGAAAGAAGCGGAAAATGCTTCAATTTCGTTCCATAATTCCGGGTTAAATGGCGTATTTTTTACTTTTGCTTCAAGGGCAGCATAACAAAAAACCGGGCAAACGGCATATATTTCTTCATCAATCGTTATTCGAATAGCAGTTGCTTCCATTTTTTAACCCCTTTTCTTCTCATTTGTGATTCCAAAGGTACAAAATCTTCATCAATTATTCATGCGGAAAGGATAAAGGATAGAATGATAGAATTTTATTGGATGGCAAATTATTCGATTCGGAAAAAATAAAAGTGTCAAATGATTTGTAAAAAATTATTCCATTGTTTATATTTGTATGAATTTTTGTTTTCATATGACTGATGATCAGAATAAGTTGCTGATTGACTTAGAGGTACACATAAAACAAGTAATGTTGTTATGCGATTCGCTCAAAGAGGAGAATGCTCGTTTGAAATCGGATCTACGCTCTAAACAGTCGCAACTCGATGAGGTTGTGGAAGAACTGCAGCAATTGAAAACAAAATACGATAATTTAAAAATGGCACGAACGATCACCGCTGCATCGGTTGACGTTGAAAGTGCAAAGCTTAAGTTGTCGAAATTAGTGCGAGAAGTAGATAAATGCATAAATTTATTAAAATGCTCATTTTAGATAATTTATGTAATGGGCGATGAGAAATTTTTATTAACATTGACGATTGACGGTCGGAAGTATCCTCTGAAAATTGACAAATCGGAGGAACAGGCTTTCCGTGAGGCCGCCAAACAGATAAATAATAAAATTAACCGGTATCGGCTTACGTTTGGAGAGAACCATTCCGATTTGAATGCACAGGATTTTATTGCCATGACGGCTATTCAGGCATTGGTGGAGAATTTTTCTTTAACCGAAAAAACCGATACAAAACCCATCGAAGACAAGATACGCCTGCTTATTCAAGAGTTGGACACGTATCTGAAAAAATAAGTATCGTTTTTATCTCGTAAAAAGGGGTAGAGCGTTTTCATTTGCACTTGTTTCGACATTGAATGGGGTTCAATGTAGAGATGAGTGCTTTTTATTTTATTAATGAGAAAAGGAGTAGTAAATAAATTTTTAAAACAAATTTTATGGAAATAGTGATAGGAATCGTCGGACTCCTTATTGGTGCGGTTGCCGCATGGTATATAACGGGTCATATGGCGAATTCGCGAGCTAAGAAAATAGTAAGCGACGCTGAAAAAGAGGCTGAAGTAATCAAAAAGAATAAATTGCTGGAAGCAAAAGAGGAAGTGCTTTCCATGAAAGCTGAAGCTGAAAAGCAGATTAATTCGCGCACTTCGAAGATTCAGAACACCGAAAATCGGTTGAAGCAGCGTGAAATGCAGCTCAATCAGAAACAGGAAGAGTTGAACAAAAAAAGCAACGAATTGGATGAAGTGAGAGCTAATCTCGAGAATCAGCGTGAAGCACTCGAAAAACGGCATCAAGAGTTGGATAAACTCCATAAACAGTCGCTCGAGAAGTTGGAAACCATTTCGGGACTTTCGGCTCAGGAGGCCAAAGAGCAATTGGTGGAATCGTTGAAGGACGAAGCTAAAACCGGTGCCCAGTCATATATCAACGAAATTATGGAAGAAGCCAAAATGACGGCTAATAAGGAAGCAAAACGTATTGTTATACAAACCATTCAGCGGGTGGCAACAGAAACTTCCATCGAGAATGCCGTAACGGTATTCCATATTGACTCTGATGAGGTAAAAGGACGTATCATCGGTAGGGAAGGACGCAATATTCGTGCGCTGGAAGCTGCCACAGGTGTGGAAATCATTGTTGACGACACACCGGAAGCCATCGTGTTGTCGGCTTTTGATCCTGTAAGACGGGAAATTGCCCGATTGTCGTTGCATCAGTTGGTAGCCGACGGACGTATTCATCCGGCCAGAATAGAAGAGGTGGTGAGCAAAGTAACGAAACAGATTGAAGAAGAGATTGTGGAAACCGGCAAACGAACAGCAATCGATTTAGGTATACACGGACTGCATCCGGACTTGATTCGGTTGATCGGAAAAATGAAATATCGCTCGTCTTACGGTCAGAATCTGTTGCAGCACTCGCGGGAAACAGCCAACTTGTGTGCAATTATGGCAGCTGAACTTGGATTGAATCCCAAAAAAGCTAAGCGAGCCGGTTTGCTGCACGATATAGGAAAAGTCCCGGACGACGAACCGGAATTGCCCCATGCCATTCTGGGTATGAAGCTGGCCGAAAAATACAAGGAAAAGCCCGATATTTGTAATGCCATCGGAGCCCATCACGACGAAGTGGAGATGACTTCGTTGTTGGCACCGATTGTGCAGGTGTGCGATGCCATTTCGGGTGCACGACCGGGTGCACGTCGTGAGATTGTGGAGGCCTATATTAAACGTCTGAACGATTTGGAGAATCTGGCTTTGTCGTATCCCGGTGTGGTAAAAACGTATGCCATACAGGCAGGTCGCGAGTTGCGCGTGATTGTGGGTGCCGACAAAATCGACGATGCGGAAACCGAAAAATTGTCTTCGGAAATAGCCCGCAAGATACAAACGGAAATGACGTATCCCGGTCAGGTAAAGATTACGGTGATTCGTGAAACGCGTGCCGTAAGTTTTGCAAAATAAGATTCAGAGAGAAAGTTTGCATACTGAAAAAGGTCGCCTTGAGCGACCTTTTTTGATTGATACACACTGAAAAATGGCTTATTTGCTGCTTCTTGAACTGCGATTTTGACTTCCTCTTCCGCTCCTTGACGGAGTTGACGAACGGGAACTTGACATGCTTTTTGTGGTTGGTGAAGAGGAACGACTAACGCTTTCTGAGCGTGAAGGTGCATTCCTTTCTATATGTTGTGTCTGAGCGGGCGAGCGGTTGATTTGACGACTGTTTTTGATTTCACTCGAATTCGTAGCATTTTTAGTTTCTGTACGAACCGAATTGCCTGAACTTCGGTTGATTGCTCCCCTACTGCCGGTGCGACTCGAATTTATGAGTACTGTTTTTTCGTTTGTTGCCGATCTTCCTGTTTCAACACGGTTGGTCGTTGTCGATCTGTCGGAATTTCTGCTAGGAACAGATCGGTTGATCGTTTTGTCGGTATTGCCGTTTTTTGAAATTTCCGGACGATACAGACTAACCGAACGGTTACTTACCGTGGATCTTCCCGGCCGGGAGGCGTTTGTGACCTGGTGAATTTTCACGTTATATCCCGTTTCTTTGCGATAATCGCGGGGAGCGGGTCCACTGTAATATTTGTTATTGTTGTGTATATGGATGTTGTTGATGATGGTAGTGTGGTTGTATATGGCCGGAGTGTAAGGTTTGTAATACTTGTGCATATGGGGATGATACAAATATTTTCCGGGAAGGAACACCCAATATAACGACGGGAGTTGGATGTGTACGCTCAATTGTACATGTGGTCCCAGAGGTGCCCAACCGTAAAATCCTCCACCATTGCGCCATACTACCCAAGCCGGAGCCCATTCGTATCCCGGAATCCATACCCAACCGTAAATATCGTCATAATACCATCTGCCGTAATGAAAAGGTGCCCATCCCCATTCGAAATCCGATACCCAGGTATTTCCGTAATCGGTCATTACCCAATAGCCGTTGGTAAGGTAAGGATGAAAGTTGCTCCCTACGTCAGGAACCCAAACAAGACCAAATTCCCTGTTGTTTATCCATCTGCCATAGGGTGCCAACGCATTATAGAATATACCGAAGCTTACTTCGCCTGCGGAATAATTATTTTCGTAATATTCGGCTTGTCCACTTGCTTTATTTCCAAATGGAGGTAATGAAAAAATCAACATTGCCATAAAAGCGATCATCAGGGCTTTTCCTCTTGTTTTCATATCCATGCATTTTTAAGTGTTGGTAACTCTTTGTTATGGATATGACCAATCGCTTGGCAAATGGTTTAAGTGGCTATGGATTTGCTTGCTTGAAGTTTTCGACAGTTATGGAATAAAAAAATGCTGCAAGTTGTTTTCCTGCAGCATGTTGAAAATAGGTAGGGGTCAAGAAAAAATTTATTTGAAAACTTGATCGATCCCGGAGAATCCCATAAAGGCCATAGCCAAAATGCCGGCTGTAAGCAGGGCGATGGGAACACCTTGCATGGCTTTCGGTACTTTGCTGAGCGCCAATTGTTCACGGATGCTCGAAAAAATGAGCAAGGCCATGGAATAGCCGATAGCCGTGGATATGGCATAAACAATCGATTCCACTAAATTGAAATCTTTTTGAATGACCAATATGGCTACACCCAAAATGATACAGTTGGTTGTGATGAGAGGCAGGTAAACGCCTAGGGCTTGATATAAGGGAGGAGAGATTTTCTTTATGATGATTTCCACCATTTGTACCAACGCGGCGATTACCAGTATGAAGGTGATGGTTTGCAGATATTCCAACCCAAAGTTTTCAAGGATGCCTTTTTGAATGAGGTAGGTCACTAATGTCGATAGGGTGATGACAAAAGTAACGGCTGCACTCATTCCGATGGCGGTATCGATTTTTTTGGAAACGCCCAAGAAAGGGCAGATTCCCAAAAATTGCGAGAATACGATATTGTTTACAAAAACGGCGACAATAATGATTCCGATAATTTCCATATTTTTCTTTTTTAAAGGGGGTTAGTTCGTTTTCTTTTGCAATTTGTTGAAAATGGCGATAAGATATCCAAGAACGATGAAAGCTCCCGGTGCAAGTACAAAAATGAGCGAGCCGTAATTTTCGGGATAAACGGTCATAGAGAAGATTTTTCCTGTACCCAGAAATTCACGAAGCGCCCCCAAAACGGTAAGTGCCAAGGTAAATCCTATGCCTATTCCCAATCCGTCGAAAAGGGAGGAAATGACGCTATTTTTGGATGCAAACGCTTCGGCTCTTCCCAACACAATGCAGTTGACTACGATCAACGGAATAAAAATACCCAGGCTGTCGGCCAAGGAGGGGAGATAGGCGTTCATCACCATTTCCACAATGGTTACAAAAGCAGCTATCACAACAATGAATGCAGGAATGCGCACCATGTCGGGGATCAAATTTTTAAGTGATGAAATGGCCATGTTTGAACAGGTGAGCACGAATAGTGTGGCCAATCCCATACTCATACCGTTGAGGGCAGAGCTTGTGGTAGCCAGCGTGGGACACATTCCCAGCAGCAATACAAACGTGGGGTTTTCTTTAATGATTCCGTTTATCAATACCTTGATGTTATTGCGCATGATCTTCACCTCCTGTTGTTTTGTCGTTTTTGTTAATCGTAGTGTTTGAATCAATGCTTTTGTCGGTTGCGGCTGTTGCTCCCGATGCGGCATCACCTGCAAGGGCGTTGGCGTAAGCGGCATAGGCTTTGTTGACGGCTTCCAAGAAAGCACGCGATGTGATGGTGGATGCCGTGATGGCATCGACGTTGCCCCCGTCTTTCGTTACGGAAAGTTTTTCTTTTGACAAATCGCGCCCGATGATGCATTGTCCGGGTTTGGATGTGTCTTTGAACCACTGCACCACTTTTGCCCCTAAGCCGGGAGTTTCGGCATGCGATAATACCGAATAGTTTACAATGCGGTTATCTTTGTCGAACCCGACGATAATTTGAATATTGCCGCCGAAGGCGTTATTGGAATAGCTGGTGACGGCAAAACCAACCCATTCATCTCCTTTTTTTGCAGGGTATACGGTGAGGGAATCTCCCGCACCATCCGGTATTTTGTATGCTTCGGCTACCGGATCGTTGTCGAATGGTGGAACTACTTCCCTGATAGCATTTTCCAATTTCTTTGCTTTTGCTTCGGCAATGGGTTTTGCCGTTATTTTGTTGACCTGTGCCAACAGAACAGCCACTACAAAGCAGATGGTGAATAACGACAAAAACATATTTTTAAATGTAGATTTCAGCTTAGCCATTTTTTCTTACCTCCCCAAATCGTTTAGGCGTTGTATAATAGTTAATAAGCGGTGTGAACCCATTCATGAGAACAATGGCAAATGACATCCCCTCGGGATAGGCGCCCCAAAGACGGATGCACATGGTGATGATTCCGATGAAGAAACCGTAAATGAGCATACCTTTTTTGGTTAATGGGGATGTGACGTAATCGGTAGCCATGAAAACAGCTCCTAACATCAGTCCTCCCGAAAACAGGTGTATTAAGGGATTATGTTGGGGAATGGGGTTAATAAGATAGAGAATTCCGCTAAAAATGACGACGGTTCCCAAAATGGCGGTCGGGATATGCCACGTAATGATTTTCTTCCACAGCAGATAGCCCAATCCCAACAAGAGTGCCAAGGCGCTTATTTCGCCCAATGATCCGCCTTCGATTCCCAAAAACATGTGGGTTAGGGAGGGAAGATTGTCGGGGTTGAATTTTAAATTTGCCAATACGGTTGCCGATGTAACGGCATCGGTTGCGGCGGTTGCCGGCACCGGCCATGTGGTCATTTGTGCAGGAAAAGAAATCAGCAGGAAGATACGTCCTACTAATGCGGGATTAAAGATATTGTTTCCCAATCCTCCGAAAGACATTTTTCCGATGCCGATGGCAGCCAATGCTCCGATGGCAAGAATCCACAACGGTAAATTCGAAGGGAGATTGAAAGCGAGCAGAACGCCGGTCAGTATAGCCGAGCCATCCCTTATTGTCGGCTCTTTTTTCAATATGAATTTTGTAATCAGGTATTCGAAACCGACGCAGAACAAAACGGAAAACAGAGTTATGATTACCGCGTCCATACGGAATACATATATGGATACCAGAAATGCCGGGATGAGGGCAATTAGTACTCCATACATGTTTTTTGGAATGCTGTCTCCGCCATGGATATGCGGCGAAGGCGATACGACTAATTTATTTTCCATATCAATCTCTTTAGTTTTTTCTTGCTTTCATTATAGCCATTACTTTTCCTTTTCCCAGTCGGATATAATCGAGCAGTGGACGATTGGCCGGACAGGTGTAGCTGCATGAACCGCATTCGATACAATCGGTAATGTAGTTTTTTTCTGCCCGATCCCATACGGCATATTCCGAGAGATTCATCAGAAGTGTGGGGTTTAGCCCCATTGGGCAAACCTGAACGCATTTGGCGCAGCGGATGCAATCCTTCGGTGTTTTGCGTTTTGCTTTAGAAGAGGGAATGATCAGTATTCCGGATGTGCCTTTGGTTACAGGAATATCGGTATATGCCACGGCTTTTCCCATCATGGGACCTCCGCTGATTATTTTGCCGGTGTTTTGAGGCAAACCTCCGGCAAAATCAATTAGTACTTGAAGAGGAATTCCTATGCGTGAACGGATATTGCAAGGATTGTTGACTTCTTCTCCTGTAACGGTAACTATTCGCTCGAAGAGAGGTTTGTTTTTTTGCACGGCTTCGTATACGGCAAATGTGGTTCCGACGTTTTGGACAACGGCTCCCACTGCAATGGGGAGTGCACCGCTCGGCACCTGACGTCTTATTAAGGCATCGATGAGCTGTTTTTCGCCCCCTTGTGGATAGCGTTCTTTCAGCGGTTGTATGCTTATGCCGGGATAAAATGAGGCGAGTTGTGAAAATTTGGCAATCGCATCTCTTTTATTGTTTTCGATTCCGATAATGGCTTTTGAAACATTGAGTGCTTTCATCAAAAGGGTTGTGCCTACCAATATTTCTTCTGTTTTTTCCATCATGAGTTGATGGTCGGAAGTGAGATAGGGCTCACATTCAACGCCGTTGATAATGAGCACTTCGGCTTTTGTACCCGGAGGAGGCATCAGTTTTACGTGAGTTGGGAATGTTGCTCCTCCCATTCCTACAATGCCTGAAGCCGCAATTTTATCGATGATTTCTTTTTGCGACAAGGTGCATTCGTTGATTAGCGTTTCGGATCGGTCTATGGAATCTTCCCATTCATCGCCTTCGACACTGATGATCACGGCATCGCGCCGGTAACCGCTGACATCGACTACTTTGTCGATTTTTTTGACGGTTCCCGAAACCGACGAATGGATGTTGGCTGAGACAAAACCCACGCTTTTACCGATCAGCGTTCCAACTTTCACTTTATCTCCTTTTTTCACAACGGGCTGACTAGGAGCACCGATATGTTGTGCCAGCGGAATGCTTACTTCGTGAGGAATTTCAATAGATTGTATTGCTTTTCCTGCAGAAAGTTTGTTCGCTTTTGGATGTATTCCGCCAATACGAAATGTTTTTAACATAAATAGCTTGATTTTCCTGATATTGCTTTTATACTGTTTTCTTTATTTCTTCTTTGGATGACTCGGATGCCTTTTCTTTTCGTGGTGGAAAATTGACTTCCCAGATGGAGTTGGTAGGGCAAACAGGAGCACATTTGCGGCACAGCCGACATTTATCGTCGTCGATGTAAGCGAGGTTGTTTTCAATGGTAATGGCGTCAAACGCACATACCTGTAAGCATTTGCTGCAACCGATACAGGCAACTTCGCACGCTTTTCGGGCAATGGGGCCTTTGTCTTTGTTTACGCAGGAAACAAAGATACGACGTGATTTCGGTCCCTGCTTACGTAGTTCGATGATATCTTTGGGGCACGCTTTCACACAAGCGCCACAAGCAGTGCATTTGTCTTCATCAACTTCGGGAAGAAGTGTTTGAGGGTTGATGTGAATGGCATCAAATAAGCAGGCATCCACACAATCGCCCAAGCCAAGACAACCAAAAAAACAATCTGTTTCGCCACCGTAGAGAGCCGCTTCGATAGCGCAGCCGGGTGCTCCATCATATATACTGGTTTGAGGACGATATTCGCATGTGCCATTGCACCGGACTACGGCAATTTTTTTTGATGTTGCAGGTGCCGTCTTTCCTAAAATGGCGGCAATTTTATCCATGGTTTCCTGTCCTCCTACAGGACAAAACAAACCGTCCATCGTGGAAGATTTTACAAGTACCGAAGCAAATCCCCTGCAGCCGGGGAATCCGCATCCGCCGCAATTGGCGCCGGGTAAAATTTCTTGTACTTGTTCGATGAGTGGATCCTCGATCACTTTAAATTTTTGTCCGGTAAGATACAGAATTGTTGCACTTGCTGCACCGATAATTCCCAGTAGAGCAACAGCTAACAGAATTGCATTCATAATAAGAATAGATTTGAAGAGTCGCTTTTTTTAATTGTAAAAGTAAATATTTTAGTCATTTTGTTTCTTAGAAAATACAGCACAATATAATAAGGAACAAGGATGGAAACTGCCAAAAGAGCTCCTTGTATTTCATTGAGATGACATATATAAGTTGAGATAATTACCATCGAAACGATCAGAATAAGAGGTATGCCATATGCCCACAAAACGGCTTTATATCCCAACGATGTTTTGCCCTCTATCGTTACCCTCTCGTTTAGCTTGAACTGTCCGGAGTAGTCGATGACGTCAACGGTTTTTTCACTTGAGTTTGCTGCAGTACAATATCCTTTGGCATGGCAAGCACTGCACGCCGATTGCTGCAGGATGCGTACCTTGATGTGGTTTCCGTCTATATGCTCAATGATGCCTTCATGTTCGATCATGAATGAATGGCTTTTAAAAGCTTTTTGATTTTTCGGGCAAAGGTAAGGATTATTTTTGATTTAGGGGAAAGGAATTTTTTAAATTAAAGTTTAATAGGTATCCTTCTGTTCTCTTTCGGGAGTTGCTTTTTCATTCTTAATCAGAACCGATAATACAATAGAAAGCAGTAACGTTCCGATGATTACTGCCAGTGAAATCCATGAATGGTTTACAAAGAAATGTTCAACGGCGGGAATGGCCCCAAGCAGCATTTTTGCACCAATAAAGAAAAGAATGAAGCTTACACCTGTTTTTAAAAAGCGGAACATACCCATAATCCCTTTCAGTGCAAAAAATAAGGATATCAATCCCATTACGGCAAAAACATTGGACGAAATGGCAAGGAAATTTTCTTCGCTTGGCGTAAGGATATGGGTTGCTCCTTCTTTTATTACGCCGATGATTGCGGGAATGGAGTCAACTGCAAATAAAATATCGGTGGAACCTATCACCAAAAGTGCAAGAAATAGGTTGGTTATATGAGTTTTTCCGTCTATTTTGGTAAAGAAATACGGGGAATGCACATCCGGATCAACGGGAAATACTTTTGATGCTCCTTTGTATAGGATATTGGATTGCGGATCGATATTCTCGTTGTCTTTCGATGCTGCCATTTTATAAGCTGTCCATATTAAAATAAGACCGAAAATGTAAATAATCCAATGGAAGTGTTGAACGAGTTCCATGCCTACGAGGATAAATAAAATTCGAAGCACTACCGAGATCATAATTCCTATTTTCAGGAGTTTGGGCTGGTTTTTCTCGTTGATTCCCATCATAGAAAAGATCATGATGAAAACAAACAGGTTATCGACCGATAAAGAGTATTCGGTAAAATAACCCGAAATGAATTTCATCATCATGAGTGGTCCTGTTTTTACAGGGCTGTCAGGATTTTGAGGAAAGAAAAAATAGAGCGAGATTCCGAAAAGCATCGCAACCGAAATCCAAATGGCTGTCCACCCTAATGACGATTTTATGCTGATCGTTTCTTTGCGATGTTCGGTTACGTATAAGTCTATGGAGTATACTATTAAAAAAATGGCAATAAATACAAGCCAATATAACGTCATTATGTCCATATCAAAATCTTTTTTTAAACTAGCTCTTATAAACGTGCTGATATTGTCACCGTTTCGTTTGGTAAAAATCAGGCAAAGGTAACGATAAATTAGTCCTGATTGACGTTACGGTGGAATTAAATTTTATTAAACGAAAAAAGGGAGTACTCCCTTTTTTCGTTTTTAGCTATGTAGGTAGGATAGGTGAGTATTATTCAATATTTGAATACTTTTCCGCCGGCGATCACCTGTCTTTTTTCTTTGTCGAATGTAGCACGTTGTCCGGTGTGTAATGCCGCAGTAACCATGATGGTGGCAATGGAATGGCTGTATCCCGCTTCAACCGGTGCATTGGTTTTTGTGTTGTTGTTTTTCACACACTCCATCCAGTTTTGCATGTGGGCATTGGTGAGGGGATCGGAACCGGTATCGGCTCCCGATTCTGCTTTTATTTGGGGTAAATTGAAGGTGTCGAGTATAAACGGCTTCATCCCCATAACCCGTGCATCTTCTTCCGTCAAACCGCCTTCCCCCGTGATGATATTGGTATCGAGATCCAATTTTCCTCCGTTAGAGAAATACCATTCTTTTACTCCTCCTGAAGAATTGGTCTGACGGGAGGAATAAATCACCTGGAACCCTTCATCGGGATTATCGAATGAACCATAATCGAATACGGCTGTCAGCGTGTCGCAATTCCTTCTTCCGTCATTCCACATGTAGATACCGCCGTTTGCCACTGCCGATCGGGGGTATTCCAGACCTGAAAACCAGTGAACCGTGTCGATCTGGTGCGACATCCATTGACCGGGTATTCCTGAGGAATAGGGCCAAAACAGTCGGTATTCGAGGTATTTGCGTGGATCCCACGGTTCATAGGGACGATTCATCAAATAGCGTTTCCAGTCGGTGTCCGATTCTTTTATCTCGGCCACCAGAGCCGGTCTTCTCCATCTGCCGGGCTGGTTTACGTTCCATGTCATCTCAACCGCTACAATCTTGCCGAACTTGCCCGATTGAATGTACTCCCTGGCGGCATGATAGTTTGATCCGCTTCGGCGTTGCGAACCTATCTGAATGACCCGGTTTGTCTCTTTGGCTGCCTTCAGGGCTTCGTTTGCATCGTCCATTGTTTCGGCAAACGGTTTTTCGCAGTAAACATGGCACCCTGCTCTTACGGCTTCGGCCAGATGCAGCGCATGTTGGAAATCGGCCGTGCTGATAATGACCGCATCGGGCCTTTGCTCCCACAGTTCGTCGGTGTTGCGGGCTGTCTTTATCGTCTTTCCCGTCTGTTGTTTGTACCATGCCACCCCCTCCTCGCGACGCCGACTCCAGATATCGCAGATGGTGTAAAGCTCGAAATTCATGTCGTCGGCATATTTCAGAAACGCTTTCCCCAGCGAACTTCTGAAACGGTCCGAAAAGCCGAGAACGCCAACCCTTATCCTCTCGTTTGATCCCATAATGTTGCCGTAACTTTTTGCCGAAATGTTCAATCCTCCCAGGGTTAATCCGGCTGCTCCCAATGCCGCTTTTTTGATAAAGTTTCTTCTCGTTTCCATGATTTAATTATTGAATTGATCTGTGATTGTTTTAATTGCAAGAGGTATTTGTGCATCAAAATCTGTCCATCGTGCTTCAATGGATATTTTTCCTTGATAATTTATTTTTTTGAGGGCATTAAAATAAGGACGAAAATCTTCGTTGTAGGTGCCGGGAACAGCTCTGTCCTCTTTTTCGGCAATATGTATGTGGTGAATCAAATGACCATATTTTATAATACTTTCAGGAGACTCTCCTTCGACTTTCATATGATAAATATCGGCGAGAAGTCTGAAGTTGGGATGGCTAATTTCTTCAACAATTTCACCTCCTTCACTTACCGAATTAATAAAATTACATTCGTTTGAATTGAGAGGTTCCAATACGACCGTCACCTTGTATTTGGCAGCTATCGAAGCCATTTTTTTGCCAAGCTCTACGAATTGTTGCCGAGCTTTTTCGCGTGAAAATCCATCGGGAATAGTTCTTGAACCTCCACTTCCGAAAACAATGATCTCGATACCTGCTTTTTGTGCGCGCCGAAAGGATGTTTCGGCATATTTCAGTATTTCATCATGAACGGCTTCGGGTCCTACGCTTTTTAATTCTTTAGGGATGAAACTATTGCAGGCTTTTATCGGGAGGGGAAACCCGGCTGCATTTTTCTGTATATTCTCAAATTCTTCTTCATTTTTGTCAGGCACAAGAAACCTGCCCACACTTTCTTCGATATAGGTATATCCATATTTTTTCATGGATTCGCCATTTGAATATTGGGTGCATATTCCGACTTGAGGCAACGAAAATTTATTGCCCGCATGAATTGATAAAGGCAAGCTTATTGCAAGAAAAACAATGCTAGTAAAAAGCGATGGAATGATTGATGAAAAATGAGGTGTCATATTGGTATATTTAGGCTTATTGAAATTTCTTTTGTTAGTTGAGTTCCGACAAATATAAAGATAAATTGCCTCATGTCAATATTTATGTTTATATTTTTGTGGCAAAAGCTTAAAATTTCATACCTTTGCAGCATATAAGTAGAAATAAAAACAAGATAACGATAAATTGTTTAACTTCCCGGTGACTGCTGAGAAAAATGTAAGAATACATCATTTTATGTTGCGAAATAAATTTTCGGGGATGGGTGTAGCTTTGGTTACCCCGTTCAAAAAAAATAAAGAAGTCGATTTTGAAGCACTTCAACGGTTAATCGATTACCAGCTTTTGAGTGGTACGGATTATATCGTGGCGTTGGGAACAACCGCAGAAACGCCAACATTGGAAGAAAAAGAGCGTGAAGAAATTGTTCGTCGTGTCGTAAAACAAGTTGACGGGAAAATACCTATAATTATGGGGGTTGGAGGTAATAATACGGCTAAACTGGTTCATACGCTCAACACATTTGATTTTACCGGTATAAGTGCCATACTTTCGGTTACTCCATATTATAATAAACCCACACAGGAGGGGCTTTTTCAACATTATCGTGCATTGAGCAAGGCTTCTCCTTTACCGATTATTCTTTATAATGTACCGGGGCGTACGGGGGTAAATCTCTTGGCTGAAACTACGTTACGTATTGCACGTGAGTGTGAAAACGTGATAGCTATTAAGGAGGCATCCGGCAATATGGAGCAAATAAATCGGATTATAGCAGATAAACCTGAGGGATTTTCGGTTATTTCGGGCGATGATTCGATGACTCTACCTATTATTAAAGCCGGAGGTATAGGTGTAATATCGGTGTTGGGTAATGCATTTCCTAAACAATTTGTTCAGGTTGTTCATTCGGCTTTAAATGGCAGCATGAGGGAAGCCGAGAAAGATGCTGCAGTTTTTTCTGAAATGATCCGATTGTTGTTTGTTGAAGGGAATCCGGCAGGTGTAAAATGCATGCTTCATGAAATGGGCTTTATCGAAAATGAGTTGCGTTTGCCGTTGGTGCCCGTAAGTGATGAAACTGCCGTTTGTATCAGAAAAGAAATGAGTACCTTCCCTCTATAAATCATAGGTTATCATTATTATTGTAAAATAAATTTATATTTTTGTATATCCTATTCCGAAAACATTTTTTATTATAATGAACCGCATCCCTTTTTTATTTATTGCCTTGTTTATGGTTTTTTTAACCGGTTGTTTGCAACAAAAGTCGTCTCATAATAAGCCGAAGTCTACTCTCGATGTAGCAAATTTGGATACTACAGTTTCTCCGGGAATTGATTTTTATTGGTATGCTACAGGTGGTTGGCAAGTTGCAAATCCGCTTCCACCTGAATATTCGCGTTATGGATCTTTCGAAAAATTGGCTGAAGAAAACCGTAAACAAATTCAAGGTCTGATTGAAGAACTCGGTACCCTGCAGAATCCCAAAGGTTCAAATGGTCAGAAGGTTGGGGATCTTTACAAAATGGGTATGGATAGTATCAAACTGAATGCAGACGGAGCTACTCCAATAAAGCCTTTTCTTGAAGAGATTGCAGCAGCAAAAGATAAGAAAGAGATTATTCGTTTGATTGCAAAAGTAAGCAAGTATGCTTCTGATCCTTTTTTTGGTTTTTATGTCGGACCCGATGACAAAAATAGTTCAATGAACATTGTGCATCTTTCACAAGCGGGTTTGGGCATGGGCGATCGCGATTTTTATCTCGAACAGAATGATCGTTCAAATATCCTTCGGCGTGAGTATGTAAAACTTATGGAAACCCAATTCCGAAATGCCGGTTATACTGAAGAAAATGCTCGAAAAGCAGCAGAGACAGTGATGAGAATCGAAACGGAATTGGCAAAGTCGCATGTGACCAAAGAGATACGCCGTATACCCGAGTTGAATTACCATAAATTTATGGTGAGTGAACTTAACTCCGAAGTTGCCCCTTTTGATTGGAAATACTATTTTGATCAAATGGGTGCAAAGGAGATTGATAGTTTGAATGTGTCTCAGATTGAACCTATTCGTTCATCAATTTCGATTATAGACAAAGAACCCATTGAAAATCTTCAGCAATATTTGAGTTGGGAAGTTATTAATTCGGCGGCACCTTATTTGAGCGATGATTTCGTGAATGCCAATTTCGAATTTTATGGAAAAGTAATGAGTGGAAGCCAAGAGCTCAAACCCCGTTGGAAAAGAAGTATCGATGTGGTAAATAGTGTTTTGGGCGAGGCTGTTGGTCGGTTATATGTTGAGAAATATTTTCCTCCTGTAGCCAAAGAGCGTATGTTGGCATTGGTAGATAATTTGACGAAATCGCTGGGCGAACGCATCGATAATTTGGAATGGATGAGTGAAACTACCAAAGCAAGGGCACAGGAAAAATTAGCTGCCTTTACTGTTAAAATCGGTTATCCCGACAAATGGAAAGATTACTCGACACTCGAGATTAAAAACGATTCGTACTGGGCGAATATAATGCGTTGTTCCGATTTTGAATATGACGATATGATGAAGGATCTTGGCAAACCGGTTGACAAAAGCAAATGGTACATGTCTCCCCAAACCGTAAATGCTTATTATAATCCTTCGTCCAACGAAATATGTTTTCCTGCCGGAATTTTACAACCCCCTTTCTTTTACATGAACGGCGATGATGCCATTAACTATGGAGGTATTGGAGTTGTTATCGGCCATGAAATGACGCATGGTTTTGATGATCAAGGGAGAAAATACGATAAGGATGGAAATTTGCACGAGTGGTGGACGGAAGATGATGCCAAACAATTCGAAGAAAGAGCACATGTTTTAGTGGATTATTTTAACCGTATTGTCGTGTTGGATACTGTACATGCTAATGGAACATTCACGTTGGGAGAAAACATTGCCGATCATGGCGGTCTTAAAATTGCGTATCATGCCTTTTTGAAAACACCACAAGCAAAATCGAAAGAAAAAATTGATGGCTTTACGCCTGCTCAGCGTTTTTTTCTTTCGTATGCAACGCTTTGGGCGGCTAACATCCGTGATGAGGAGATTCTTCGTTTAACCAAGCTTGATTCTCATTCGCTTGGCAAGTGGCGTGTGAATGGTGCTCTTCCGCATGTCGATGCATGGTACGAGGCTTTTGATATTCAACCTACAGATCCCATGTATCTCCCTAAAGAAGAGCGAGCTTCTATTTGGTAGAAGGTAGAACTTGTTTTGGCGATTTTTTGTAAATCGTTTTTTGAAGAGGTATATTTGAAAAGTTTTTTGAATGATTAAAAAATTAAATAAATATGTTTTCGGGAATTATTGAAGAAGCGGCTACCGTTGTGGCTTTAAATAAAGAAAAAGGGAATCTGCATATCACATTGAAATGTTCCTTTGTTGATGAGTTAAAGGTTGACCAAAGTATCTCGCATAACGGAGTTTGTTTAACGGTCGTCTCTATCGATAGAGATACGTACACGGTTACAGCCGTTAAGGAAACTCTGGATCGTTCAAATCTCGGTTTACTGAAGGTGGGAGATAAGGTGAATTTGGAACGCAGCGTGGTTATGAATGGCCGGTTGGACGGACATATCGTGCAAGGGCATGTGGATCAAACGGCAGTTTGTACGGATGTTACCGAGACCGATGGGAGTTGGTATTATTCTTTCGAATATAAATTCGACAGAGAAATGGCCAAAAAAGGCTATCTGACAGTCGATAAAGGATCGGTGACAGTTAACGGTGTGAGCCTGACGGTCGTTGAACCAACCAATAATACGTTTAAGGTAGCTATTATTCCGTATACGCATGATGTGACCAATTTTTGTCAGATCGAGAAAGGGTCAGTCGTAAATATTGAATTTGATATTATTGGTAAATATATCAGCCGATTAATGGGATTATCAGAATAGATGGATTTTATTGAATTTGTAAAAACACGGCAGAGCGATAGGGCGTTTGATCCTGATAGGCCTGTTGAAAAAGCGAAGATCGATCGAATTATTCGAGCAGTGCAATTAGCTCCTTCTGCGTGCAATGCCCAGCCGTGGCATTTGATCGTGGTAGACGATCCGGAGTTGAAAAATAAAGTGGCAGATGCTACTTCCTCTCGAATCTTAGGAATAAATCATTTTACCAAGCAGGCGCCTGTTCATATTTTACTTGTTGAGGAAAAGGTGAATCTGATGTCGGGAATCGGGGGATGGGTTAAAAATAAAGATTATGCTCAGATCGATTTGGGTATTGCGGCTGCCTATGCTATATTAGCTGCTCATGCAGAAGGATTAGGCTCTTGCATTTTGGGGTGGTTTGATGAAGACAAGATGAAAGAATTGCTAGCTATTCCTCCGTCAAAGCGGGTTTGGCTTGATATTGTTATCGGCTACAGCACTCAACCTCTTCGTGAAAAGAAGAGAAAGTCTATAGATGAAATCGTGTCTTTTAATGGATATGCCAAGACAAAATGAAATTTCCTCTTCCTTTTCCCGATCTTTTTTGTTTACTTTGTAATTTGTAATTCAAAGGTTATTTTATTTTGTACCCCTATGGCGTATTTAACAAAAGAACGGGAGTAGAATTTTTGCAAAAGAATCGGCCTTTAAAGAATCAACTTTAGCCTTTTTAACATGAAGAAGATAAGCTATTTGTTGTTTACAATGCAAAAATATGTCATCTTTGCAATTTCAAATCAATCTCGTGAAGGTTAAAGAACTAAAGTTTGTTGATTAGATAGAAACAGAATGGAAAAAAGGATAAAGTGTTTCTTTTTATTGATAGTTTTTTTTACCGTTACCCTTGTCGGTCTTGCCCAGCAAGTAGGTTCTAATTCCCCTTACGGCCGATATGGTTACGGATTATTGTCTGATCCTTCTATTGGCGCTTCTGAGACTATGGGCGGCATTAGTTACGGATTAAGAAGGAGCCAACAGGTTAATCCCGGTAATCCAGCTTCCTATTCAAAGCTCGATACACTTACCTTTATTTTCGATATGGGTGTTTCGGCTCATTATGCAACGTATAATGATGGAATAGGCAAACAGAATTTTTATAATGGCAATTTGGATTATATAGCAATGCAGTTTCCTCTCATGCGGAAAATAGGTGCGAGCATCGGATTGCTTCCTTATTCGAAAGTCGGTTATAGTTTTGGTCAGGCTCGATCATCATCCGATATCGCTTATAGTGAAATATATAGTGGATCCGGAGGCTTAAGCGAGATATATGGAGGAATAGCTTATGAGCCTTTTAAATATTTATCTTTAGGGGTAAATGTGGCTTATTTTTTTGGGAATATCGAACACAACAAACAGCTGCCTTCCATAGACAATACTACTTTGTCGAGGATTTCAACCACTAAATTTTCGATTCGCGATATCAAATATGATGTTGGGATTCAGCTGACATATCCTATTGACCGAATGCAGTCGGTGACGTTGGGATTGGTATATACTCCAAAAATAAATGCGGATGCAACTATTTATCCTTATGATCGGTTATTGGATAGTAATGGGAATATAACACAAATTCTTAAAACAGATACACTTGAATCGCAAGCTTTTTGTTTTCCCAATACTTTTGGAATAGGAGTGACTTATTCTAACCAGAATTTTTTAGTAGGAATGGATGGTACCTTTCAGCAGTGGGATGGGATGGAATATCCTTCAACCTTGGATGGGATGGATTCGGATACGCGATTCCATAACCGCTATAGGATAGGAGCCGGAGTTGAGTATGTGAACGATCCGTTAAGCCGCGATTTTTTTCGCAGGGTACGTTTTCGAGGAGGTTTTTCTTTTGCTAATTCGTATAATAACGTAAATGTATATAATCCTATAAATAATTCCTATTTAGGAACCGGCAGCTATAAGGAATATGGAATCAACATCGGTTTCGGTTTGCCGTTTAGGGATACGTACAGTGGTCGGGTTTCCTTTTTTAATATTGGATTTGGCTATTCGCTGCTTCATCCCGATAAAGACTATATGATAAAGGAAGAGATGTTTAAAATCACATTAAATATGAATATCAATGAATTCTGGTTTTTTAAACGTCAGTTTGAATGAATAGCGTGATTTTTTACGAAGAAATGATAAACATGAAAATTAAACTTTTATTTTAGTTAATCGTCCAAAAGGTAGATCAAATATTTTAATTTAAACATCAATAAAAATGAAAAAAATAGTATTATCCGGTTTTCTTGCTTTAGCAACAATAATGGGGATTAAAGCGCAAAAAGCAGGTTATGATCCTGTTAAAGCGCCGTTTGGACATGGTGAGGATAGTGTGAATTGTCGGGTGAACTTAAGTCTTATGTCAACGGCAGCAAAAGCTGAATCATACAAAGATGCCGTAAAGCCGTGGGAATATGTTTATGAAAACTGTCCTGCGTCAAGTAAGAACATCTATATTTACGGCCCTCGTATTTTTAAATTTTTGCATGCTCAAGAAACAGATCCTGCGAAGAAAAAAGCCTATGTGGAGAAGGTTTTGGAAATTTATGACAATCGATTGAAATATTTTGGTAATGGTGACTCCAAAGGTACAATTTTAGCGTATAAGACATACGATTATATGGAAATGATGGGCGATGAAGCCGATACCAAATTAATCTATGAATGGTTGAAAGAAGCTATTACCGAAATGAAAGATAAAATGGATCCACCCGATGCTTATGGTCATTTTATGGTAGCTTCTTTAACGGAATACCTTAAAGATAATTCCAAAAAAGAGCAATATCTACGGGATTATTTTACGGTTACTGGATATATCGATCAGGCCATTGCCAATGCTAAGGCACGAAACGATGAAGAAAGTGTTAATTATCTTACTGCAGTTAAAGAGGGTATTGTTCAAGGTTTTGTAAGCAGTGGTGCAGGCGATTGCGATACACTTGTAGAGTATTATGCAGACAAAATTGAGCCAAACAAAATGGACAAAGATTTCTTGAATAATGTAGTTGGTGCATTAAGGACCGTAGGTTGTACGGAATCTGATGTTTATTTTACAGCTTCCGAATACCTATATAAACTTGAACCATCGGCGAATGCAGCTATCGGATTAGCAAACCGCAGTTTGAAGAACAAAGATTATGATACGGCAATTAAGTATTATGAAGAAGCTGCTAAACTGGAGGAAGACAAGAAAAAAGCTTCCGAATATTTGTATGCTTTAGCTACAATTCTGTCTTCTCAAGGAAATTATACCAAAGCACGACAAGTGGCCTACAAATCGTTGGAATATGACCCGAATAACGGTAAAAATTATATTCTTATTGCACAAATGTATGCTGCGACTGCTGCAAACATTTTTCAGGAACCCGAAAAACGTGGTTTGGTATATTGTGCAGCAGTAGATAAATTGCTAAAAGCTAAATCTGTTGATCCAAGCGTGGCTGCAGAGGCCAACGAGTTGATCAACAAATATTCTGCCTACTTTATGGATACCGAATCTGCCTTTATGATGGGTATCAAAGAAGGAGATTCTGTTTATATCCCGGGCTGGATTGGCGAAAATACGATAGTCAGACTTAAATAACTTTTTTACTTAATGAGGTGACAATATTGTTTGACAAGCGAAATAATAATAAAAAAATTTGGCACATAGCAACTGTTTTTATAGCAGTTGTTATGTTGCTTTTTGTCGGATCGTGTCAGAACAAAACGGAAGATTTGGTCGATATCGTATTTAATCCAGACATCGTTCCCACGATGACTACCGATAGTGTCGTTACCCTGATTTCTGATTCAGGGGTTACTCGTTATAAGTTGGTAGCAAAAAAGTGGCAGGTTTTTGATCGAGCAAAAGAGCCTTATTGGTTTTTCCCGGAAGGTATTTATCTGGAGCGTTTTGATTCTCTATTTCATATTGAAGCTGTTATTTATGCAGATACAGCGTGGAATTATGTCAATAAACGGTTATGGAGGCTAAAAGGTAATGTACATGCACAAAACATGAAGGGGGAAAAGTTTTTGAGTGATGAGCTTTTTTGGGATCAACGTAAGCAACGCATTTACTCCGATAAATTTATAGAAATACAAAAAGGAGAAACCGAATTGAAAGGATATGGATTTGAATCGAATCAAGAAATGACGGAATACCGGATATTTAATCCGCATGAGGGGCGCATTCCATTCCATGAAAATCCTGTAAATCCTGATACACTACAGAACAATAATACCCATATTGTCACAGAATAACATGGTTTCATCAGCAACAATAGTTTGGTGGGTTGTTTTTCTCGCTTTGTCCGCTTTTTTCTCGGGCATGGAAGTAGCGTTTGTTTCATCCGATAAACTTCGTTATGCGCTTGATCATAAAAGTAAGGGTCCTTTTAATTATATTCGCAATACTATTTATGGGCATCCACGACAATTCTTGGCCGTTTTATCGGTGGGGAATCTCTTAGCCTTGGTTCTATTCGTTTTTTTTACTCTTTTAATTTTTTACCCATTGGTAGAAAAGCACATAACCCGATTGCCTGTTTTTAATTATCTGATTTTAATTCTAACATCTACCCTTATTATTTTATTTACGGGAGAGTTTTTTCCACGGGCTTTTTTTGGGAAAAATCCCGATCTTTGGGTGAAAATTTTGGCTATTCCGGCTTTCTTTTTTTATGTACTGCTTTACCCTATAACGAAATTATTAGTTGCGATTGCTCGCTTTTTTTTGGGCATATTCGGATGTAAAACCGCTATGTCTGAGGAAAAAATGCTGGATAGAAGCGATTTGGATTTGTATGTAAAACAGAGTATTGATGAAATGCCGGATGAAGCAGATGTGGATGCAGAGGTGAAAATATTTAGGAATGCACTCGATTTCTCTACTCTTAAAATAAAGGATTGCATGGTTCCTCGTGCGGAAATTGTTGCGGTTAGTAGAGATACTGATATAAATGCGTTGAAAGAAAAATTTATAGAAACAGGATTATCGCGTATTTTGGTATATGAAGATAATATCGATAACATCATTGGCTATATTCATATTTGGGAAATGTTTGATAATCCGACTGATTGGACAAAGAAGATAGCTCCGGTTTCCTTTGTCCCCGAAAGTATGCCTGCATCTAAGCTTATGAATGAACTTATGCAGGAACATAAAAATATAGCGGTGGTAGTTGATGAATTTGGAGGGACATCCGGGATAGTAACGTTAGAAGATCTTGTAGAAGAGATATTTGGAGATATCGAAGACGAATATGATATAGAGTCGCGATTCGCGAAACAAGAAAATGAAAATGAATATGTGATTTCCGGAAGAATGGAGATCGATCAACTCAACGAGATGTTTGGCTTAAATTTACCCGAATCAGAAGATTATTCCACTGTTGCAGGACTAATATTGCATTATACTCAGCGTTTCCCGAAAACATATGAAACGGTCGATATTGGAAAGTTTACTTTTAAAATATTAAAAGTTTCAGCACGAAAAATCGAGGTGGTAAGACTGATTGAAAACAACGTCTCGGAAAATTGAAAACGGTGTCCTATTAAAAAACGAATACTTTTCTTTTAAAAAGAGGGAATATCTCTTTTATTTTTGCTAACTTCGTGCCCTTGTTGGAAAGAAAATTTTTTAATAATCAAATCTATTAAATATTGATTAGCATAAATGGCTACTTTACAAAAAATTAGGAATAAAGCAGGATTTCTTATTGCGGTCATCGGTATCGCGTTGTTGGCGTTTATATTGGGAGATCTTTTGACCTCGGGGAGTACTCTTTTCCGTAAATCTCAAGATAAGGTTTTTGAAGTCAACGGGAAAGTTATTTCGACTGAAGAATATTTTACCCGTGTAACGGAGTGGGAAAATTTTCAAAAATTGATGAGCGGTGAGAGTTCGTTGGATGAAAATGCCTCTCTTCAAATTAAGGAGTTGGTTTACCAGCAGATGGTTAAAGAATTCATCTTGGATAATCAGGCCAAAAAGCTTGGGTTAACGGTTTCGAAAGAAGAAATAAACGACCTTGTGCATGGTGAAAACATATCTCCTCTTCTTCAACAATTACCCCTTTTTGTTGATCCTAAAACGGGAATTTATGACAGAGAAGCCTTGACAAATTTTTTTACGGCCATTAATACTCCTCCGGAGTCACTTAAACCTGAAGAAAGAGCGCTTGTTCAACAATATAAGTCGATGTGGCTGTTTATCGAGAATTTGATCAAATATCAACGTTTGGAAGAAAAATATCGAACACTTTTGTCTAGTGCAGTCATGGTAAATGATATGGAGGCTAAAACTTCATTTGATTTATCGCAACAAAATGCCGATTTAACGTATGTTGTACAGAACTATTATACCATTCCCGATACGTTAGTAAAGGTTGAGGATAGTGAAATACGTGCATTTTATGAGAAACACAAGAAGAATTTCAAATTGAATTCTCCTATTGCAAAGATTACATATTTTATTCGTGAAATAGCGCCGAGTGATGAGGATTTTGCAGAAGTCGAAGCTCAGGCAATGGAAGCAGCAAAAAAACTTGCCGAGTCGACCAATCCATCTGCGGTGGTTGCCGATTATTCCGAAACTCCTTACCGCGATGTATATTTAGCCGCCAATGAATTGACAGAGAGTCAACTTTCTTTTGTTTCTTCAGCAAATATCGGGGATATGTACGGTCCGGTTCGCGAAGGAAATTCCTTTCAGATTTATAAACTGATCGATAAAATTGTTGCCCCCGATTCGGTTCGTCTACGGATGATTGTTGTGCCTACGTCAGGTGCAAGTGAACAAGATTCGTTGGTAAGGCATTTCGTAGATAGTGTCTTCACGGTGATTAAAGGTGGAAAACCTTTCGCTCAAGTAGCAAACGAATTGAATCCCCAATCTAATGGAGGCGATGCCGGATGGGTAAGAGAAATCGATATCGCTTCTGTTGGGAATGATTTTGTTCAAACGATTTTTTCCATGCCGGTAGGAGAAGTGAGAAAGATATCGGTTCCTGGTCAGTCTATTATTGTGCAAGTGGAAGAGAAAACAAAACCGGTAACAAAGTATAAATTGGCGGTGATTAATATGCCTGTGGTGGTAAGCGAACGAACATCCAACAATGTGGATAATGAATTGAATCAATTTTTATCCCTTCCGGATGTCGGCAAAAAATTTACCGAATTGGCGAAACAGAAAGGATATGCTGTTGTTCCTAATTACACAATTTCGTCAACCGATTTTTCCATTGCTCAAATACCCGGTTCGCGTAATGTAATTCAGTGGGCATTTAACGAAAAAGAGAAAGGTGCCGTTAAAAAGTTTGATTTGACAAATTTACGAATTGTAGCGCGATTGGATAATGTTATTCCGGCAGGAACAGCTCCTTTGTCGGAGGTGGCAACGGTGATTCGGAATCAACTTGTGCGTGATAAAAAAGCAGAAAAAATTATTACTGAATTGAAATCTAAAAATTTGTCTTCTTTAGCTGATTATGCCGAGGAAATGAATACACGACCCGATACGGTAAGGTTCGTTAACTTTAATACCCGTAATATTGCCGGCTTAGGTTTCGAACCTGTATTAAATGCTTATTCGGCTTTTGCCCCGCTTAATAAACTAATGGGGCCGGCGAAAGGGAATATGGGTGTATTTGTTGTCAATGTGGATAATCGTACGCAGGGCACAGAAACTTTCGTTCCTAAGATGCAAAAAAACAAAATACAGGGTGAAATCGCTTATCGCTTACAGATGCAGTCGATGGAAGTTTTGAAAGATAAACTGGCAGTAAAAGATTATCGATATCGTTTTTATTAGTATTATTTTGCGGTAATGTTATATAATAAAAAAAGCGGGAAATTCAATCCCGCTTTTTTCGTTATACTATGTCATTGGATTCCTTTTTGTTCCAATAATAGTGTTTTTGTAGGTTGATCACAAACTTCAACAGGACCGAAATATTGAATGGGACCGGGATAAACATAATCTGTTTCGATAGCCCATTTTTCCCGTTGGCTTTTGAAATATCGGAATGGGGCACCTTCCAACTCTACCAATGCTTTTCTAATAACCGGTTTCATTTTTCCGCTACGACGTTCCATGTTCATCATCATTGTAATGGGGATTCCGCCGGCTATCCATTTGTCGGCAGGAGCTGTAGTATTGCGCACGGATGCCATATAGCCTGTTTTTCCTCCGGCAATAAGCATGGAAGCGGTGTAGCCTAATGAATAACAATAATCGGCATCGTAGTTTGATGGTGCAGCTGAGCGACCTTCGTAGCCAAAGAAATGATGAACAGGCGAGAATTTTCCTTTGTATTTTCCATCTTTCGTCCATTCATCAAGCTTTTTTGCAACCATTTGTGACAACAATTCTTCGGTCTGAATCATAGAAACTTGCACATTTCCGTGAGGATCGCGATCGAGTGCTAACTGTTTCGCTACTTTTTCAGGGAGGCTTGCATATATTTTGGCGTTTTCCGGAGAAAGTTTGCTGATTATATAGTCGCGCTGTTGCGAGCGACGAACCAAATTAAACTCATCGGATGAGTGAGCAAAAAAATCGTTCAGTTCTTCAATGAGTTTTTTTATTGCCGGGATAAATTCGATTAATCCTTCAGGTATGATGATTGTTCCGAAGTTAAGTCCTTGTTCTGCACGGTTTGCTATAATACCTGCAATGTATTCAACAATATCGTCGAGAGACCATTTTTTTGTTTCAATCTCTTCAGAAATAATGCAGATATTGGGATGGGTTTGTAATGCGCATTCCAGAGCGATATGAGATGCTGAGCGCCCCATCACCTTTATGAAGTGCCAGTATTTGCGTGATGAATTGCAATCGCGTTCAATATTACCGATAAGTTCGGAATAAACTTTGCATGCAGTATCAAATCCGAAAGATGTTTCGATTTGTTTGTTTTTTAAATCGCCATCAATCGTCTTGGGACACCCGATTACCTGAACACCGGCATTAATCGATTGGTAGTATTCTGCTAGGACGCATGCATTGGTATTTGAATCGTCTCCACCGATAATAACCAGAGCTTTTATATTCAGTTTTTTTAGGATTTCCAATCCTTTGTCAAATTGTTCTTTGGTTTCCAATTTGGTGCGTCCGGAACCAATAATATCGAAACCTCCGGTATTTCGGTATTCATCAATAATATCGCCTGTTAATTCTTTGTATTCATGATTGATTAATCCGGAAGGTCCCAAAATAAAACCGTAGAGACGGCTTTCGGAATGTAGACGTTTAATCCCATCATAAATTCCGGCTATTACATTATGTCCGCCGGGTGCTTGTCCACCCGAAAGTATCACTCCGACATTTATCGGGATATTCATCCCCGGCTGACCTTCATCTGGTTCAAAATCGAGGATAGGTAAACCATAAATGTTAGGAAATAGTTTTTTTATTTCTTCCTGATCGCCAGCTGATTCGGTTGCTGCCCCTTCTTTAATACGAATGTTGCCTTTTAATACTTCAGGCATTTTGGGCTTATAACTTGCCCTTGCAATTTGTAAAGCACTTTTAGTCATTTACTTTCGATTTTTATGTTATTTAATTATAATTCTTTATAGCATGTTTTTAGGATTTTCAAATTTCGCTATTTTTTTTGAGATACAGAAATGAATGTATTTTTTCATTGCCTCTCTTTCTGGAGAAAGAAACAGATCTTTTGTTATAGGCAGAGGCAGGAGGAACAATATTATAGCTCTCCCAACTCCTCAATTTGGTTTATATCAAAAGGTGTGGCCTGATAAACAAAATAGTTGAGCCAGTTGATAAATAACAAATTGGCATGACTCCTCCATAATACAATTGGAGGTTGGGAGGGATCGTTGTTTCGGTAATAATTTACGGGAAGTTCCACCGACTTCAGTCCTTTTTTCACATCGCGCATGTATTCGTTGTGTAGAGTTAATGGCGAGTATTCGGAATGCCCGGTTACGTAAAATTCACGTCCGCCACGCGAAGAAACAATATAAACACCGGCTTCGTCGGATTGCGATAAAACGGTTAACTTCGGATGTTTGTTTATTTCTTCAAGAGAAACCGTGGTATGGCGGCTGTGAGGAGCATAGAATTCATCATCGAACCCCCTAAAAAGTGGAAAAGAAGGATCGTTTATTTTATGTTTGAATACGCCAAATAGTTTCTTTTCCAACGGATATTTATTTATTCCGTAAAAATGGTACATAGCTGCTTGGGCAGCCCAGCATATGTAGAAAGTAGACGTTACGTGGGTTCGTGCCCAATTGAAAATATTGGTCAGTTCTTGCCAGTAGTTTACTTTTTCGAATGGCAATAATTCAACCGGGGCTCCGGTAACAATAAATCCGTCATAAAAATTATTTTGGATGGAGGAAAAAGGTTTATAGAATTCCATGAGATGTTCGATAGGTGTATTTTTCGGAAAATGGGTTTCCAGCTGAACAAAGTCGATCTCTATTTGTAATGGAGAATTGGAAAGGAGCCTTATCAAATCGGTTTCGGTTGTTATTTTTAGCGGCATCAAGTTGAGAACCGCGATTTTAAGCGGGCGAATATCCTGGGTAGAAGCACGTAAATCATTCATCACAAAGATATGTTCTTTGCTTAAAATTTCTATCGCAGGTAAGTTATGTGGTAAATTTAGAGGCATAGTTTCAGACAGATTGATGTAACGAAATTTATTTTGATCGGATAACTTAATGTGTTTGTGTTTACTTTTTTGTTTTCTTCTTTTTTTGGACGCTCCAGCCGAATTTTCCGATAAGTCGTCCTAAGCCGTAATAATTTCCATGCACATAAATAAGTGGTTTTGTACGTTCCAGATCAAACTTTTCGGTTTTCGGATCAAAATATTTTTCATCGGCTTTAATGTTAACCACCTCAGATATAAACATGTCGTGCGACCCCAATGGGATAATTTCTTTTACCCGACATTCAATCGATAGCGGAGCTTCTTCAATAATTGGAGCATTCACTATGGTGGCTTTACCCGGAGTGAGTTGCATTTCTTTGAATTTATTGTAATTTTTCCCCGAACGTACACCGCACCAGTCAGTTGCTTTTGCCAACTCTTCCGTCGTAAGATTAATCACATATTCTTTGTTTCGTTTGATAATATCATGCGAGAACCTTTCGGGGCGTATGGATATATAGCACATAGGTGGATTGCTGCAAATGGTTCCTACCCAGCTTACGGTGATAATATTGTATTCTTCGGGAGTGCTCCCGCAACTGACCATCACGGCCGGAAGCGGATAAATCATTGTGCCCGGTTTCCAATCCTGTTTCATTTCAAAATGATGTCCTCTTTTTTGATTTTTATTTCGCAATAGTGACATTGCAGTTCAACTTTCTCTTTATCGACAATATGAAACCGGGTTTTCATCGGTTCGTTGTTGCTAATACACTTCGGATTATTACATTTTACGATTCCGATGATTTCGTCCGGTAAGGTAACTTTTTTCTTTTCGATTACTTCAAAATCTTTTATGATATTCAGTGTTACGTTGGGAGCTATTAAGGCGATTCGGTTGATCTCGTCTTCTTCAAAAAATTTGTCGGCAACCTTAATAATGCCTTTTTTCCCTATTTTACTGCTCCTTAGATTATTGCCGATAGTAATCCGATTATTGAGTTGTTGCAACTGTAATAGCGATACCACTTTAAATAAAGCTTGTGGCGGAATATGATCTATGGCAGTACCGTTTTCCAGAGCAGCTACTTGTAATTCTTTTCTCATATGTTTTTTATTTAATCTTTTTCTGTGTATTATACTACCTTGATTCCCATCAGATCACAAATTACGGCTTGGCGTGTAAACATGCCATTTCTTGCTTGTTGGAAATAATATGCTTTAGGGTTATCGTCCACATCCTGGTCAATTTCTTTGACTCGAGGAAGCGGATGCAACACTTTCAAGTTTTCTTTTGAATTTTTCAGCATATCGTTATAGAGCACATACACATTTTTTACCTTTTCGTATTCCATGAGATCGGTAAAACGTTCACGTTGTACGCGTGTCATGTACAGAATATCGGCACTGTTGATGGCTTCGGAGGAGAAATCCGAGAATTCATTGTATCGAATGCCTTTTTTATCACAAAATGTTTTATACTTTTCAGGTATTTTAAGCTCTTCCGGGGCCACAAAATTGAAGGTAGGATGGAAGAAAGACAACCCTTCAATTAGCGAATGCACGGCACGACCGTATTTGAGATCGCCTACAATGGTGATGGTGAGATTTTCAAGCGTTCCCTGCGTTTCGTAAATGGAAAACAAATCAAGCAATGTTTGTGTGGGATGCTGATTGGAACCGTCACCCGCGTTGATAATGGGAACGGGCGAAATTTCGGATGCATATCGTGCCGATCCTTCCAAATAATGGCGCATGATGATTAGGTCAGCATAATTGCTGACTATCATTATGGTATCTTTCAATGATTCACCCTTGGTCAGACTGCTGGTAGCTGTGTCTGAAAAACCGATAACCCTTCCGCTGAGGCGATTGATTGCGGTTTCAAAACTCAGACGGGTACGCGTGGAAGGTTCGAAGAAGAGCGTTGCACATACTTTTCCTTTTAAAAAATCCCGATTGGGATTGGCTTTGAATTGAGCGGCATTATTAAGGATGCGCAAAATATCTTCCTTATCGTAATCGTTAATATCAACTAGACTTTTGGGTTTCATCGGATGTATTTCCATTGAAGTGGGTTTTATCGACCACAAAAATAAGAAAAAAGAGAGTGTATAAAAAGTCGTAATTTATTGAATAAATAATATTTAACATTACCGGTCTCCCGATGTGTGATTTTGAGGCGTGTTTTTTGGCGATAAGAAACGGCTATTCATATTTTCAATTTTTTCCATAAAATTCTGCCTATAGGTTTTGCCTATGGGAATTTCTTTTCCGTTGACTGTCAAACGACTTTTGTTGACACTTTCTATTTTGTTTTTCTTTACAATGAAGGAACGATGGATTCGGATGAAGTGGTCAGCAGGAAGAGCTTTCTCCATTTCTGCCATCGTCATGATTGTGACGATGGGATTAGGTTGTTTTTCCGTAAAAATTTTAATGTAATTTTTTAATCCTTCCACATATATTATGTCTTCAAACAGCACATGGATAATTTTGTAGTCGGCTTTTACGAAGATGCCCTCCACTGCATCTTCTTTTTTCGACAAGGAGTTGTTTTTCGATTGCACGGTTTCGTGCCAGGTAAGTGCTTTTTTGGCTGCTGTTAAAAAATTGGCATACGAAAAAGGTTTCAATAAATAATCGATAGCATTCACTTTATATCCGTCAATAGCATAGTCTTTAAAGGCTGTAGTGAAGATGATTTTTGTGTCTTCTTCAATGATTTGGGCAAATTCCAATCCATTTATATAAGGCATTTGGATATCCAGAAATATAACATCCGGTGTTTGATTTTCCATTTCTTTCATTGCCGCTTTTGCTGATGAAAATTTTCCTGTCAACATCAGAAAAGGTGTGTTGTTTACGTATGATTCCAACAGGCTCAACGCCAACGGTTCATCGTCCACTATCCAACAGTTAAGCGTCATCGTTTTTAGTGCTTGAAGCGTTAATAATCAGTATAGTAGTATAGAAATTGTCTTCTATTTCGGTATGCCACAAATAACGTCCGGGATAAAGCAGATCGAGTCGTTTTTTAACCTGTTGCAACCCGATTCCGCTTCCACTTTTGTCGGAGTTGGCTTTAGGAAAATACGTGTTTCTGCAAAGAAAATAAATTTCGCCATTTTCTTTTTCTGACAAGTTAAATTCGATTATAGAAGGTTCATCGTTGCTTACCCCATGTTTAAAGGCATTTTCTATAAGCGAAATATAAATTAAAGGGGCAACCCTTGCACTGTTTTTTTCTGAGATATCAAATGTTGTGTAAACTTTCACATTATCTGTCAGCCTTAACTGCATCAATCTGATGTAGTTTTGGATAAAATCGACTTCTTCTCGCAGAGGAACATATGTTTTATTATTGTCATACAATACATACCGGAGCAATTCGCTCAGCTCCAGAATAGCAGATGATGATTTTGGCGGATCAAATTGCGAGAGCGCATAAATATTATTCAGCGTGTTAAGTAGAAAATGAGGATTGATCTGACTCTTCAGATTTTTAAGCTCGGCTTCCGTCATAGCTTTTTCCATTTCTTTTTGCTTTGTCTGCATTTGCGACAAACGCAAGGTGATTTTAATAGCAATGCTTAATATTGCCACAATGGTAAGCGAGGATATATCACGGATAATGAATGCGATTTTAGGTATTTTGTTTTCACCGGGTGGAGAAAATTTTTTTGAGATCATTAAAGATTGCTCCATTTCATGCCAGAGATGTAACATCAAAGCGATTCCTATAATTAATCCGATGTTTATGAGGATGAACTCGGTGATTTTTCGTTTAAACAACAGCTGTTCGGTGAGATAAAAATAGTTGGCATAAAAGGTAATCATAAAGGAAATCGGTATCGGGAGGAAAGAAAAGAAATCTTGCCAATTGAAAAATCCGCCCCGATGTGCAAAATAGGCAGGCAAACCGAAAACAAAGCACCAACCCAGGATATGAACAAACACATTATCTTTGCGTTCTGTTGGAATTGCGTTTTGTTTTTTCATTTTTGCTGTAAATGTATTCATTTTCCCGGTTTTTTTTGATTTATTTGCCGGTCGGTTTTATTCATACCGAAGTGCTTCGATAGGATCGAGTCCCGCTGCTTTTCTGGCAGGATACCAACCAAAAAAGATGCCGATTGCCGAACATACAACAAACGAAAGTGCAACGCTCCACGGCTTGATGAAGACCGGCCATCCGGCAAAGAATTTTACGCCATAGGAGGAGAAGAATCCGAAAATTACCCCTATCAATCCGCCCGTTATGCTGATAAGAATAGATTCGATGAGAAATTGCATCAAGATGTCTTTTTCTCGGGCACCCACGCTCATGCGCAAGCCAATTTCCTTGATTCGTTCTGTTACCGAAACATACATGATGTTCATTATTCCGATACCACCCACAAGTAAACTTATGCCTGCTACACATGCCAATAGGATGGACATCATATCGGATGTGGATGTCAGCATCTTACTTAATTCTTCCTGAGAACGGATTTCGAAATCGTAATCGTCCGGATTGCTGATATTGTGGTTTTTGGCCAGTATTTGAGTGATGCTTTCTACCGCTTTGGGTGCCAGATCTTCACTCTCAGCCGAGCAGTAAATGCCGTGCAGGTAATCAATGGCCAGAATGCGTTTCTGTACAGCTGTATAAGGAGCCAGCACAATTTCATCCTGATCCATTCCCATCGAATTGTATCCTTTGCTTTCCAATACACCAATGACCTGAAAAGGGACGGTATTGAAACGGATGATTTTCCCCACCGGGTCTTCGCCTTTGGTAAACAGATTGTCTGCAATAGTTTTACCGATAACACATACCTTATTATATCTTTTTACATCGGAATCGGTAAACATGTGACCCGATTTCATTTTCAACTGACGAATTTCAAGATAAGACGGGGCTACACCGGAAATGCTTGCCGGATAATTGTTGTTTTGATAGATAAATTGTCCTCCGCTGCTCACATAGGGTGAAACCTCTTTTACGTATTGAGCCTTATTGCGGATATCTTCATAATCTTTAATTTTAAGTGTTTGTATGTTTGAAGCACTCATGCGTACGCCGCCTACGGCTTTATTATCGTAGGGCATAATCATAATCATATTGGTGCCCATTTCCGATATTTGTTTTTCGATGCTTCGTTTCGACCCTTCTCCAATGGCGAGCATAGCAATCACAGAGGCTACCCCGATGATGATTCCCAACATTGTAAGGAAAGCCCTCATTTTATTTTTATTCAATGCACGCCAGGCAATTCTGAACAAATTGGACAAATTCATATTACTTTCTCCTCTTCATTTTCCTCTTTTGGCAATCGTTCCAACGCTTCGGCTGCTGAAAGGATAGTTTGGTTATAGGTATCGCTTATAATTTTTCCATCGCGTAATACTATATTTCGTTCGCTAAACGAGGCAATTTCATTGTTGTGCGTCACAAAAATGATGGTTCTATGCTCTCTATGAAGTTCTTGAAACAGTTTGAGAATGCTGTAGGATGTTCTTGTATCCAAATTTCCCGTGGCTTCATCGGCAAGAATAACGGCAGGATTGTTTACCAGAGCTCGGGCAATTGCTACACGTTGCATTTGCCCTCCACTCATTTGGTTACTTTTGTGATATAGTCGATCTCCCAACTCAACAATCTCCAAGGCCTCGATGGCTCTTTTTTGCCGCTCCGAAGTTGACACATCAGGATTGTACATCAGCGGCAGCTCAACATTTTCGATTGCCGTAGTATTTGGCAGCAAGTTGTAATTTTGGAAAACAAATCCGATTTTGCGGTTTCTCACCCTTGCCCGTTGATCTTTGTTCATGGATTGTACCGACGAACCATCCAGTAGATAAGTTCCCGATGTGGGTGTATCCAGGCAACCCAAGATGTTGAGCAAGGTACTCTTCCCACTACCCGATTTTCCCATGATGGTTACAAACTGTCCCTCTTCTATGGAAAACGAAATACCTTTCAATGCATGAACAGTTTCGGTTCCAACTTGAAAATTGCGTCTAATGTTTGTAAGTTCTATGATTTTTCTTTTTCCCATTGTTTCGTTTCTTTATCTTGGCCCGCCTCCATTCCTGCGTCTTGCGGGTGGTTTTGGCATAAACGGACTGTCATTTTGATCGTTTGTTGTTGTATCTATATTTTGAGGAATAATTCCGGAATTTGATCCGATGACCACTTTTTCACCTTCCGAAAGTCCGGAAACAACTTCGGTGAGTGTGCCGGACTGACTTCCGATTTCAATTTCTTTGGGAATAATCGTATCCCCCTTTACTACCCAGACGGTGCGCTTATTTTCGCTTTGAGTATTTGTTTGTGAAGCGTTCTTTGGTGCAAACGTTAGGGCATCAGAAGGAATGGTCAATATTTCATTTTTCTCCAGGGTGAAAATAGAAACTGTGGCTGTCAATCCGGGTTTCAACTTCAAATCGGGGTTAGGAGCATTAATTACCACTTCATATGTTACCACATTGTTGGTGGTAGTGGCAGATTGTCTCACCTCGGTAACGTCTCCCTGAAATTCTTGATCGGGATAAGCATCAACCGTGAAAGTAACACGTTGGCCTTTTACCACATTTCCTATATCGGCTTCATCTACATCGGCAATGACGCGCATTTTGGTCAGATCGTTTGCGATAATGAAAAGGGTAGGAGTCGAGAAACTTGCTGCTACCGTTTGACCTTCTTCAACTTCACGACTTAGTACTACGCCGTCGATGGGAGAATAGATTTTTGCATAACTCAGATTGGTATGCGCTATCCGATAATTGTTGAGGCTTTCGTTGTAGTCGTTTGTTGCTTTTTCGTAATTATATTGCACCGATTCGAAATCGGCGGTACTCACCAATTGTTTCTCATACAATGTTTTATAACGTTCGTAGTTTTTCTTTTGAAGTTCCATTTGGCTTTTTGCCGATGCCAGTGAACTTTCTGCCGATGAAAGATTGGCCGAAAGCACGGTTTGATCGATTTCGGCCAGTAAATCTCCTTTTTTAACTTCGCTATTATAATCTACATAAATGGTCTCAATTCTTCCGCTGACTTGGGTACCTACTTCAACTTCGGTAATCGGTTCGAGTGTACCTGTGCAAGTAACAATGTTCGAGATGCTCTCTTTTGTTACTGTAGCAGTAATCCATTTTTCTTCCGTTTTTTTGTTCTTTTTGCAGGATGATATTCCCAATATCACGAGGATGGCTACACCTATTCCCAACAAAACGATTTTACTTGGTTTATTTAAATTGATTTTCATAGCGTTGCATTTGTTTCGTGTTTCATATTAAACCTTGATAGTAATCCAATACTTTTCGGCTTAACAAAGCCATGTATTTTGCTTGAAGCAACTCATGTTGAGCGTTGATTAATGTATTTTTTTCTGTTAATAATTCGATGGTGTTTCGAAGTCCCAATCTAAATTGTTCGTCCAATACATTATAGCTTTCCGTGCTGCTTTTTACTTTTTCTTTGGCCGCAATATATTGCGATTGTGCGTTGATGGCGTTCAGATAAGCCGTTTCGATGTTGGCATGCAGCTCTTTTTGGATGCTCAATCCATTCAGTTTAGATGTCTCCACATTTATTTGCGCTTTTTCTACTGCACTTTTTATTTCTCGATTCGAAAAAATGGGGATGCTTACGGAAATTCCGATCGTGTTGTTCCAATTATTCTTCAACTGTGTACCGAAATCGTATATTGAATGATCGTATACGTTGCCTGTCACGGCTCCTGCTTGCAGGCTTATTTTGGGCAGATAATCCGCTTTAGCTTTTGCAATTCCCAATTCTGAATACTCCGTTTCCAGTTTACTGCTTTTTATTTGCGGCATCACATTCATTGCTGTTTGGTAGATGAAATTTTTATCGGGGAGCAACGTTAATACTTCTTCTTCGTCGGGCTCGATGATGACAATATTCATGGTTTCCAACGTATCTAACTCTAAGAGTTGCTTGAGCTGAAGCTTGTAGTTTTCTAATGTAACTTTGGCATTGGTCAGTTGGTATAAGTCCGATGCATGTTGAGATTCCCATTGTGCCACATCGCTTTTAGTTACAGTACCGGTTTTCAATTTCTCCTTATTGCTCTCCAATTGCTCAGCACTCAATTCCACTGCATTTTCGCAAGTTTTCACCGCTTCATCGGCATAGAGAATTTGCAGATAGTTCTGGATAATGGATAGCTTGATGTTGTTTTTGCTTTCCTCAATGTTCAAGAGGGCGATCTCATCGTTTATATCCGCTTGTTTGATGTTGTTTGTACGAACCCCTCCATCGAATATTTGCCACGATGCATTTAAGCCATAACTTCCTGTTGCTGACGAAGTTGATGAGTTATCTGTTGGGAAAGGATAATTGCTCAGGTTTTGATTGATCGACGCCGATAAAGAAGGCAAAAGGGCTGCTCGTGCCTGTTTGGTATCTACCTTGCTGCTTTCTTTTCCTGCAACGGCCTGTTTCACCTGAATGTTGTTTGCCAGTGCATAGTCGATGCACGTTTGCAAATCCCATTGTTGAGGAAGCGAATTTTGTTGAGAAAAAAGCATTCCGGCAGGGAGAGTTAGGGATAAGAACAAAATATATTTTCGTATCCTGTTTTTAATTTTGTCTTTTTCCATCTTTTTTATTGTTTATTTTCGGCAAAAATAACTTGAGAAAAAGGCGCGAGCAAATGAAAAGGACAAAGGAGAAAGATGTATCGACGAATAAGGTTATTCTTTATACAAAGTGCAGCATTATTTTTGACAACTACAGAATGGCTGTCCTCTATAGCATTCAATCTTCAATGTTTTAGTATACCGTCGTATTTAGGATTGATATGTTGGGCGTGAGATAAACATTTTGATTGTTGTACAAAACTTAACGATAATGTAATTTTTTCTTAATGGGTTTGTAACAATAAAAATAGAGCTTTGCAGCATCTAAAAAAAGATTGAATGGTTAAGAGAAGGTTAGCATTATCGAGATTATCTGTCATTCTTTTGTGTTTTATTAGTGTGACAGACATTTTTGCTCAAACCGGAATCGTAAAAGGGAAAATTATCGATTCCAAAACAAATGAACCGCTGATAGGCGCTTCAATCCTTGTTGAAGGTACAACAAATGGTACAGCATCCGATTTGGATGGCAATTTTGTTATTCGTAATGTGGGTGTAGGAAAGGTGAGACTTAAGGCCTCGTATGTAGCATATCGTACCCAGATCAAATCCGATGTAATTATTGAGCAAAATCAGGAGACTTGGGTAGATTTTGCATTGCTTCCGGAAGAATATGCTCTTAATGAGGTAGAAGTGATAGCAAAGGCAAACAGAGAAAGCGAGAATATCTTATTGCTGGACCAAAGAAAGGCGTTGGTTGCTACTCAGGCTGTAGGTGCAAGAGAACTATCACGTAAAGGGCTGGAAAATGCAGAAGCGGCAGTTACAGCCGTATCCGGAGTATCGAAACAAGAGGGGGTAAAGAATGTTTTTGTACGTGGTTTGGGCGACCGATATAATTCTACTACACTCAACGGTTTCCCTGTTCCATCTGAAGATCCCGAATACAAAAATATTTCACTGGATTTTTTCGGAAAAGATGTCATTCAAAACATTGAGGTGAACAAAGTGTTCAGGGGAAATGGTTACGCTGATGTGGGAGGTGCAATTATCGATATATCGACCAAAGAATTGATAAATGATGGGGTGTTTTCTTTTGATATTTCCGGAGGCATTAATACCAAAACCATCGGTTCCGATTTTCTAAAACAAGATGGCGTAAATTATTTAGGGATATCCAATAAAAAACAGCCTTCTACAAATCTACAGGTTTATGATTTTTCCAACAGTCTTGATCCTTCTTTGCTCAGCTCACCATTGAATCATAGTTATGGCCTTGCAGGAGGTAAAAGATTTATGTTGGGAAACAATCATAATCCACTCTCGTTTTTTGTGACGGCTGTTCATAAATCGGATTATTCCTATACCGATGAAACAGTCAGAAATACCACATCAACGGGAGTTATTTATCAGGACATGGCGGGCACCAAATCGTCGCAAAATATCAATCAACTTGTGCTTGCCAATATGAATCTAGGGCTAGCCAAAAAGCATCAACTGACTTATAATTTTATGCTGGTGCACGATAATGATCAATATGTTGGGAATTATTTGGGTATCCATACCGATAAGTATCAATCAGGTGGCACTTACGATTCGCAGGGGTATCTCAGAAGGCAGCAGTCGAACAACAATTTGTTAATTACCAATCAGTTAATGGCAAACAGCAAATTTACCGATGTTCTCACCTTAGAGGCAGGGATTTCGTATAACAATGTTAAGGGAATTGAGCCGGACAGACGATTAAACAATTTGTATAGAAAGACAGAAACTACTTACGAATTATTGGCCGGTACGGGAAATCAACAGCGATATTTTTCGACATTGAAGGAAAACGATGTAAATGCAAAAATAGGATTAAAGTATAAATTCCTTTCTAAGTTTGTCGACAATGCTTCAACGTTGGAAGTGGGTTATAATGGGCGCTTTGTAGGAGATGATTTCGAAGCTGTTGAATACGACATGACCGCTATTAGTGGAGAAGCCGTTTCGTTGGATGCTTTTCATCTTGATGAGCTGTATAATCAGCAGAATCTTACCAACGGCTTATTCAGTTTGGATAGAAATGTAGATCGGTATGAAGTTACGAAGAATATCCATGCCGCTTATACAGAGGTAACTTATCAGTTTTCCCCGCATTTCGCGGGAAATCTTGGGCTGAGATTTGATAATGTTTATCTCGTGGTGGATTACAATGTCGATCGTGGCGGAACGCGAGGTCAAGCAAAAATAAGCAAGTCTTATCTTCTTCCGATGTTGAATTTGAAGTACGATTTCAACGATAAACAAACCCTTCGTTTGGGAGTCAGCAAAACCTATACTTTACCCCAATCCAAGGAAATATCGCCTTACAAATACATCGGTATAAACTTTAAGAGTCAGGGAAATCCCGATTTAAAACCATCGGACAATTACCATGTCGATCTCAAGTGGGACTACTATTTCAGTTCTTCCGAACTAATCTCCTTTACCGGTTTCTACAAATACATCAAAAATCCGATTCTGCGTATTGAAGCTAATAATGCCGGTGGTTATCTCACCTATAAAAATATAAGCGACTATGCAATGGTTGGGGGTGTCGAAATGGAACTGAGAAAAAATATATTTAACAGAGTAAGTGCCACTGTCGAGAAGACTAATCGATTATCGATGGGACTCAATGCTTCCTATATATATTCCCATCTGAAAGTAACCCATGTGGAAAATACGCCCGAAAAAAATTCCAAACTCGAAGGTGCGGCTCCTTTCCTTTTGAATGCAGATATTTCCCATACGTATCGGTATCGCAGCAAAGCATTTACTAATTCGCTCGTATCTAGGTTTTTCAGTGACAGAATATATACCATTGGCACCACTGGATTTCAGGATATTGTTGAACAAGGAATTCTTTCGTTGGATTTTGTGTCTTCAACCCGTTTTAATCAGCATTTCGAGATCAAGTTGAAAGCCGGTAATATACTGAATCCGGCCTACAGATTAACACGCCATGGCAATAACGGTGGAGAAAACGTGATTTTAAGCGAATATAAGAAAGGCATTGATTTGAGTTTGGGAGTAACATACGATTTTTGAACCAATATAATTTAAACTATTGAATATGAATTTGTTTTTTACCAATTTAATTTTATCAAGATGAAAAGATTAATTTCTCGTATCGGATTTTTCGTTGCTTTTGTAGCCCTCTTCGGCTTAGTTTCCTGTAGCAACGATAGTAACGAACCATTGAATTTTGAGGTGGATAATGAACTATCGGGATCTATCACAGGTACCCGCACATTAGATCCTTCTGTGGTTTACAAATTAACCGGATCGTTGATTGTTGAAGAAGGCGGCGTATTGAATATTCCCGCCGGAACAGTGATTAAGTCACAAAAAGGTTTCAGCAATTATATTTTGGTATTGCAGGGCGGCAAAATTTTTGCAAAAGGAACCGCCGAAAAACCCATTGTTATGACTGCGGATGTCTCCAATGCGGGTTCCGGTTATTGGGGAGGATTGATCATTAACGGGAAAGCCAAAATTTCCGGTGTTGCCGATAAGACTGCCACGGGGACAACCGAGATCAACTCTGCCTATCTTTACGGAGGAGCTGACAATGCCGATAATTCCGGGGAACTTACCTATGTAAGATTGGAATATTGTGGCGCCCGTTCGAGTGCTGAAATAGAGCATAATGGTCTCACATTGAACGGTGTAGGGAGTGGGACAAAAATCGAGAATATTTATATTCTGGAAAGCGCAGACGACGGAATCGAATTTTTTGGTGGTGCGGTTCGCGTAAAGAATTTATTGGTTGTAAATCCTGATGACGACATGTTCGACATGACACAGGGTTATTCCGGGATGATTGATAATTGTTACGGCATTTGGGAACCAGGGTATACAAGTACCGAAAGCGATCCTCGAGGCGTTGAAGCTGATGGAAACCTCGACGGAAAAACGCCCGATGATGTGAATCAATCCAATTTCCAAATTACCAATATGACCATTGATCTTAAATTAGCCCCAAGCACCAATTCGAACGCCATTATGCAGGATGTAATCAAAATACGTCGAGGTGCTACAGCGACCATTACCAATGCCTTGGTAAAAGGAACGGGTACTGTTCAGGATTTGGTTGATTGTACCGATGGCGCGGGCGATGCCAATGGAGCAACACGCATCAGCTTAACAAGTCAATTGAGTACTCCAATTGCGGGAAAAGATGCCAAGCCCGGAGCAAATAATGCGACAATTAGTATCGGAGGAGACAATTCGGGGTGTCCCACTTCAATTTTTTCTTGGACAGGGTACTCCAATTTTTAATGTAATTGTGAAAATTTTTGTAATGAGTTATATAACTTAAGGAAATGCATGGTGTAAATGAATAATATATTAATTTTAAATGGATGAAGGATTTCAGATTTGTGCTCTTGTTTATTATCGCGTGTATCTTTGACGTTCAGGCACAAAACGATGTCCGAATTCAAGAGCAACAGAAAATTTATTACAGTAACGGCCTTTATTACGCAGATAAACAACAAACGGAATTCTATAATGGAGATTACAGGGAATATTATGATAATGGGACGGTACGTTTGGAAATGCAGATCAGAAACGGTGTCCCTGAAGGAACTTATGTAGTTTATTTTGAAAATCGCAGGCCGAAAGAAATTCGTTCATACAGAAACGGGAAATTGCACGGTTTGTGGCGGACATACGATATTTCAGGACAACTGATTTCCGAAGCGGAATATAAAAACGGCCAAAAAAACGGAACATGGCGAATTTGGGACGAACTGGGCACATTACGTTATGAAATGCATTATCACGAAGGGGAAAAAACCGGCGTTTGGCGTATGTGGGACGAAAATGGGAAGTTGGTTGATGAAAAAACATTCTGAATCACGTGTCTGAGAGGTATTTAAGACTAAAAAAATCATAAATTCTTAACCAAAATGTAGCTGTTCCGTAACAATAATCCCTCATCTTTGTGATTGAAAAGGTTTAACAATAAATTAATTAAGTTGAATGATGAAAACTATGCTGACATTTTTTATGGCATTCATTCTTTCGATTTCTGCTTATGCCGAGAACGAAAATAGCGGGAAGAAGGCCAAAACCGCTGAAAAAACAGAAGAGCAAGCTGTGGTGAAAATCAGCGGGAATGTGATTGATGAAGAGAGAAACGAAACGCTGGCGGGTGCTGCCGTTTATATCGACAATCGAAAAGTTTATTCCGATTTGGATGGGAACTATATTCTTCCGAATATCGTACCGGGTAAACACCGGTTGAAAGTGGAACTCATTTCGTATAAAACGGTAGAAAATGAAATTGAAGTTTTCCAAGACAGCAAAATCCCTATTCAGCTAAGTCAGGAATAGCAAATTTAGGGTATTTTATAAGGTACTTGGTTATTGCATAAATGTAAAACGTTCGCTTCATGTTTGCATCAAGGCAGGTACAAAATAGGCGGATTCTGTAGTTTTATTGAAAAACCCACTTGTGTATTTGCCGTTAAAAAAGCAAAATCTTGGAGCGAGGATGGTGCAGCCTTGGTACGGCCTTGGTGCAGACATGCTCGCTCCCATTTATTTCCTTGTATTTTTTATACTTCCAAATCGATATCGAAGAGTTCGTGCCAAGGAAGTCCCTGTTTGTTGAGTTGTTCCATAAACGGATCGGGATCGAATTCTTCCACATTGAAAACACCCGGTTTTTTCCAGATGCCTTGCAGAAACAACATGGCACCAATAGTTGCCGGTACACCTGTAGTATAACTTACCCCTTGCGCTCCCGTTTCGCGGTATGCCGCTTCATGGCTGCAATTGTTGTAGATATAATAGGTGCGTTCTTTGCCGTCTTTTATGCCGCGGATACGGCATCCGATGGATGTTTGACCGGTATAATTTTCGCCCAGTTCGCCCGGGTTGGGGAGAACCGCTTTCAAAAACTGAATGGGAACGATTTTCTGACCGTTAAATTCCACTTCGTCGATACGCGCCATTCCGATATTTTGAATTACCCGCAAATGAGTGAGGTACTCGTCGCTGAACGTCATCCAGAAACGTGCACGCCGTAGTGACGGAAAATTTTTTACCAGCGATTCGAGTTCTTCGTGGTAAATCACATACGATTCTTTCGGACCGATTTCGGGATAGGTCAGAGGTTTATGAATTTCGTGAGGCTCAGTTTCGATCCATTTGCCATTTTCATAATATTTGCCTTTTTGGGTAACTTCCCGGATGTTGATTTCAGGATTGAAGTTTGTGGCAAAAGGTTTATGATGATCGCCTGCATTGCAATCCACAATGTCGAGATAGTGAATTTCGTCGAAATGGTGTTTTGCTGCATATGCCGTAAACACATTGGTTACCCCGGGGTCGAAACCACAACCCAGGATAGCAGTTAACCCTGCTTCGCGAAATTTATCCTTATAGGCCCATTGCCAGCTGTATTCGAAATGAGCTTCGTCTTTCGGTTCATAATTGGCCGTGTCCAGATAATTTACACCACATTCGAGACACGCATTCATAATGGTCAAATCCTGATAAGGCAAGGCAACGTTGATCACTATTTCCGGTTTGAATTCATCAAACAGTTTTACCAGTTCCGGAACACTGTCGGCATCCACCTGTGCCGTTTGGAGGCTGACCCCTGTACGACGTTTAACATCTTCAGCAATATCGTCGCATTTGCTTTTGGTGCGGCTTGCCAGCATAATTTCCGTAAATACATCGTTGTTTTGGGCAACTTTGTTGGCAACTACTCTTCCCACACCACCGGCACCGATAATCAATACTTTCCCCATTTCTTTTCGTTTATAAAGATTTATAATTCAACTTTTTCCACAAAAATACAACAATTCTTCCAAATTTTTGCCGATTTTCTCCACTCATTTTGTAAATCGCAGATTCAACTTGCGAATACAGCATGATCATCCTTTGAGTACATATTGCTATTTTTATCGTCCTTTATGTAAGCGCGCTGATTGTTGTGTGCGTCAAGTATTAAAACATCATGTTTTTTCATTATCAAGGCATTAAATTCAAAAATATTAAGGTAAAAGTTTATGAACAAAATAAGAAACGCTTTTTTTCTCTTACTACTTTCAGTTCTTGTTTCCTGTGAAAAGAAATCGCTTACTATTTTGACTTTACCCGCTTCGTCACAACGATTGCAATTTGGTGTTGAATATTTAAAAAAATCACTGCTTGAAAAGGGCTACCATTTTACAGAAAAAGAATTCGATTTCAATCATTTGCCCGATAAAGATAAAATGGTAATTGTCCTTGAAGAAAGGGACTCCCTTTTATTAAAAAAACTTGCAGACAAATATGGCTTTGATCTCTTTCAAGAGATAAAAAAAGAGGGCTTTTATATCTCGACCCAAAAAAATGTAACGCTTTTATGTGGAGGAGACCCATCGGGAGCATTGTACGGTTGTTATGAATTGGCCGATTGGTTAAAAGAGAAGGATGATTTTCCGGATGAAATTGAGGATGCACCCAAAATGGTTTTGAGAGGAGCTTGCGTTGGGCTTCAAAAACCCTATTTGTTACCGGGTAGAGGGGTCTATGAATACCCTTATACTCCCGAAAATTTTCCATGGTTTTATGATAAAGATCTTTGGATCAGGTATCTGGATATGTTGGTGGAGAATCGCATGAATACGTTGTATTTGTGGAACGGACATCCGTTTGCTTCTCTGGTGAAGTTGGAAGATTATCCTTTTGCGGTGGAAGTCGACGAAGAGACCTTTAAGAAAAACGAAGAGATGTTTGCTTTTCTTACAGAAGAAGCCGATAAAAGGGGGATATGGGTGATCCAGATGTTTTACAATATCATTGTCTCTAAACCCTTTGCAGAACATTACGGTATAAAAACGCAAGATAGGAACCGGCCGATTACTCCCTTGTTATCCGATTATACCCGAAAATCGATAAGCGCTTTTATCCGAAAATACCCGAACGTGGGATTACTTGTTTGTTTGGGAGAAGCTATGGCGACTTACGAAGACGATGTCAAATGGTTTACGGAAACTATTATCCCCGGTGTAAAAGACGGATTGCAAGCTTTGGGGCGTACAGATGAGCCACCCCTTATTCTTCGTGCTCACGATACGGATTGTAAAATGGTAATGGAGAAAGCGCTTCCCCTTTACAAAAACTTGTATACCATGCACAAATATAACGGCGAATCGTTGACGACTTATGAACCACGAGGACCTTGGTCGGAGATTCATCGTGAACTGAGTGCACTGGGATCGGTGCATATCGATAATGTGCATATACTCGCCAATTTGGAACCTTTTCGTTATGGTTCTCCCGATTTTAT
>DBPW01000033.1:16249-40230 GCA_002305015.1 Bacteroidales bacterium UBA1410 | reverse complement strand
CCTCATATTGGGATTGGCCGTATACAGCCGACAAGTTACCAAACGGAGAACGGTTGTTGCAAATAGACAGGGATTGGATATGGTATAAATGCTGGGGTCGTTACGCATGGAAAGCCGATCGTTCGTCAGAGGAAGAAGATGCGTATTGGATAAAACAATTGGGGGATTTTTACGGCTGTGGCAAAGATGCAGTCCATGTTCTGGAGGCGTATGAACAGACCGGAGAGATCTCTCCGAAATTAACCCGTCGTTTTGCCATTACCGAAGGTAATCGCCAAACGTTTCTTTTGGGAATGTTCATGAGTCAATTGGTCAATCCGTATAAATACAAAATCTATCCCGGATTTTACGAATCGTGTGGGCCTGAGGGAGAAAAACTGATCGAATATGTGGAAAAAAAATGGAAAAAAGAGCCGCATGTAGGTGAGTTACCATTGGATATTGTGGCTCAAGCAAAGGAACATGGCGACAAAGCTGTTACTGCCATTGAAAAAGCAGAAAAAAAGGTTACGAAAAACAAGGATGAATTTTCGCGTTTGAAGAACGATGTACATTGTTACCGGGAATTTGCGTATTTTTTTGGTGCAAAAGTAAAGGCGGCAGAACGTGTGCTCGATTATCAATACAGCAAAAACATCGCCGATCTGGAAGCTGCCGTTCCCTTCATGGAAGAAAGTCTGGAGCATTACAGGAAATTGGTTGCGTTGACCAAAGATACTTATTTGTATGCCAACAGCATGCAGACGGCTCAACGGCGAATTCCTATTGGTGGAGATGACGGCAAATATAAAACGTGGGAGGAACTCCTTCCACTTTACGAACAGGAATTCAAAAATTTTAAAAAGAATCTCCGGATGCTGAAAACAGGTGGAAGCGGAAAGAGCGTTGAAACAATTTCCCCCCTTGTTCCTGCCGAAGTAATCTTGACGACACCTAAAGCAGAATGGACGCCTTTGGTGAAAGGTCGACACGTGATCCCGGGAATAGACTCGCAATTAAAGGGAATTGCTCCGGAGCTGAAAAACATGAAGGTGTTGAAGCTCGAAGCCGAATTTCAAAAAAAGAAAGGAACGATGATCGAATTCGAAACGCGCGATTCGGTAAAACTATTGGTAGGTTATTTTCGTACGGATCAAAAGGGGTATGCCATGGCGCCTGTATTGGAAACGGATGCTTCGGCCAATCATTACGGTCAAGCTGAACCGGTGTTGATGAATGCGTTGGCGATCGAAAACCAACCGGCAGTAAATATTCACGCTTATTCTTTTCCTGCCGGAAGGCATACGGTGTCACTCGGCAAAGGAATATGTTTGATATTGGGTTTCACGCAATCCGACATCGAATTCCGTAATGTGGGGTTGATGGATGATGATTTTACGGCATCCGTCGATTGGTTGTTTTATTAATGAGATGGTCATTTTTATTTTATCATAAACAATGGAAAAAGTGTTGGACTTCGGTAAATTTGTTCTATTGGGATGTTTTCTTCTTTTCCTATCCTGTAAGTCGACGACTGCATATACGCCTTCGATTTTGGAGGTAGTCGACAAACGATCTTTTATACCAAGGGAAGAAATCATCGCTTTTTGTAGTGAACATCAAATGGATACCCGTTTGGTTTACTATTGGAGAAATCATTGGGTTATCTATGCCAACCCAAACGAAATTAATAAATTGAAAAAAGCAATTGAAGAACGGTATCCCGATAGCGATATCAACTTATACGAAAAGCCTTTTTATCGTTTCAGCAGAGAAGAACATTGCAGCGATAAACCTGCGCGAAGCTGGGATCATGTGATTATGACGGCAAATTTGGTAGAAGATGAAGCGATGCAGCAAGCATATATGGAATACCACCGAACACAATTCGAAAAATGGCCTGAAGTTTCAACAGGTTTTTGCAAGGCCGATTTTCAGCAGGTTCTTGTTTTTCGCAACGGAAGACAACTTATGCTTGTCATCAGTATTCCCAAAGGGAAAAGTTTAGAAGAATTGAATCCGAAAACGGTTGAGAATAATCCGCGGGTAAATGAATGGGATGCGATTATGAGTAATTATCAGGAAGGAATAAAAGATGCACCACAAGGTAGCACATGGATAACTTTTGAAAAAGTAAAAGCATGAAACAAACCAATTATCAGCTTTTCGATTTTTTGGATTTTGATATTAACTTAGATGGTGGAGAACGTCTTTGGAAAGCATGTTTGCCTACGGATATTAGGGAGGAAAATGGGGATATTTTTCTTACCATTCCTTTTCAAATGCAGTGCAATTCAAACGAAATAAGGCCTGATTTTTCTGAGCCGAGAAAAAATTATACACTTAGAATACGGGCATTGGGATCAACGATTTTACGTATTTCTTTAGCGATAGATCATCCTTTCATGGAGGATTCCGAAATGCTTTGTTTGAGTTCTGATCTAAAAAAAATGCCCTTGTCTTATCGGAAAGACAAAGAGGAATGGATGATTTGGGATGAAAAAGGGAGCAAAAGAGCGAAAGTGATTTTCTCCAAACCACAGATCGATTGGTGGAGTGATTTACAGCCCGAACCGGATGAAACTCTTATTTTACATTTTTTTCCCGACGGAAAGAGGGAGATACCCCTTTCGGCATACGACATGTTTTCACCTATGCGTCAAGATGCTTTTGCATTGGCTTTTGTCGAAAAGAACGGTCAGGCCAATCGGGTCACCTTTTCCTTGGAAGCTAAACCCGATGAGTGTTTTTTTGGTACTGGTGAACGCTTTACCAAAATGGACCTTTCCGGGAAAACTTTCCAGATGTGCAATCAGGATGCACAGGGAGTAAATAACCGGAGAGCCTATAAAAATGTACCGTTTTATCTTTCTTCCGAAATTTACGGTTTGTTTCTTCATACGTGTTCGTTTGCCAAATTTTCGCTTGCCGATCATTCGACACGTTCGGTCCAGATAATGGCAGAAGAACCCTTTATCGATTTCTTTTTGATTGGTGGCGACACGTTGGAAGAGGTGTTGTTCGGCTATCGTCAGTTGACGGGATTTCCGCCCATGCCCCCACTTTGGAGTTTCGGGATATGGATGAGCCGTATGACCTATTTTTCGTCAGAAGAGGTGAACGCTATTTGTGAACGTTTGCGCGAGGAGGATTATCCGTGCGATGTCATTCATTTGGATACCGGATGGTTTGAAACCGATTGGCTTTGTGAATGGAAATTCAACGAAAAACGCTTTCCTGACCCCGAAAAATTTATTCGGAATCTGAATGAAAAAGGATTTCGCATCAGTCTGTGGCAATTGCCCTACATTTCTTATCATGCCATGCAGTATAAAGAGGCCGACGAGAATCAGTATATCGGTAAGGGAATTCGAAAACTTTCCGCAGCATCGAATTTCAGTGTGCAGGATTTTGCCGGAACGATAGATTTTACTTACGATAAAGCTGTGGAGTGGTATAAAGACCTGTTGCGGAACCTGCTAAAAATGGGAGCGAGTTGTATTAAAGCCGATTTTGGTGAAGATATCCATTTAGATGCGGAATATCACGGGTTGCCGGCAGAAAAGTTGCGGAACATCTATCCCCTGTTGTATCAGAAAGCCGTATATGAAGTAACGAAAGAAGTTACGGGTGAGGGAATTATTTGGGCTCGAGCCGGGTGGGCAGGTTGTCAACGATATCCGGTTCACTGGGGAGGGGATGCTGCTTGTTCGTGGCACGGTATGGCTGGTTCGCTGAAAGGGGGATTACATTTGGGGTTGTCGGGTTTCGGTTTTTGGAGTCACGATATCCCCGGATTTCATGGTGTGCCCAATTTCATGAATTCTGTTGTTCCGGACGATCTTTATGTTCGATGGACACAATTTGGCGTTTTTACATCGCACATGCGCTATCACGGTACACATAAGCGCGAACCCTGGGAATATCCCCATGTTTCGGGAGTCATTCGTAGATGGTGGAAATTGCGATACCGGTTAATCCCCTATATCGTTCAACAAAGCGAAAAAACAACCCAAACGGGTTTCCCCGTGATAAGGGCATTGATTTTACATCATCCCGATGACAGAACCTGTCGCCACATCGATGATCAATATTATTTCGGCGACAATATGATGGTGGCGCCGGTGATGAATTCGTCAGGCAGACGCGATATCTATTTGCCCGAGGGGAAATGGGTCCACTTTTTCACCCGTAAAATTTTTGAAGGGCCATGTTGGTTGAAGGATGTTGTTGTTCCTTTGGAAGAGATGCCTGTTTATGTAAAATACGGAAGCGCTATCCCTATGTATCCGGAAGATGTGAGCTGTACGGATGAAATGGATATGAAAAAAGTTGTTGAAGTTGTATTTGATTAAAAAAAGAAAGCATGCAAACCTGGAAATCGAATTTTGAAGAAACAAAACAACATTATCTGGATTGGTGGAATCATAAAGGTATCGTTTTGTCTATGTGGGAGCACATTCCGAAAGACGGGGAGCCCTATGAAAATGTTCCTCCGCCACCACCTTCCAAGGATTTGAATCAGTTTTGGTTTGATCCCGAATGGAGGTCAGCATATCTGCATTACACTATGTCGAGAAATTCGTATCTTGCGGACATTCTTCCCATAGCCAATACGCAATTGGGACCGGGTTCTCTTGCTGCTATCCTGGGATCGGAACTGGAAGCCAGGGAGGACACCATTTGGATAAGAGAAAAACCGGATTTTGACGGTCGGATTGTTTTTGATGAAAACAATAAGTGGTGGAAATTACATAAAGATCTGTTGAAGGCGTGCAAAGCCAGATCGCAAGGAAAATACTTGGTCGGCTGCCCCGATTTGGTGGAAGGATTGGATGTGTTGGCCAGTCTTAAAGGGCCTGATAATGTACTTGTGGATCTTGTTATGAATCCTGAAGATACATTACGTCAATTGCAAGATATCAATACGGTTTATTTTAGGGTTTTCGATGAAATTTACGATATCATCAATGTGGAGGGGGAAATGGGATTCTGTTATTTTTCTCTGTGGGCACCGGGGAAAGTGACAAAACTACAAGCAGACTTGTCCATTATGATTTCTGAAGAAGACTACCGCACTTTTTGTCAGCCATTTTTACGAGAACAATGCAACAACATAGACTATACCCTCTATCATTTGGATGGTGTGGATGCCATTCGTCATCTGGATGCCGTTTTGGAAATTGAAAGCCTCAAGGCTGTTCAGTGGACTCCGGGTTATGGCCAACCTCAGGGAGGAGATCCTCAGTGGTATCCTTTGTATAAGCGGATTCTTTCAAGCGGAAAATCCGTAATGATAAACTGGGTGACATTAGATGAAATAGCGCCCTTGATCGATAATATTGGGAATCAGGGATTACATATTAACGTCGATTTTAAATCGGAAAAAGACATAGAAGAAGCCTTAAAAATTGTGGAACGGTACCGATGATTTTATACACGAAAAAATAGTTGAATGGAACAAAAATAAAGCCGGATGGAAGACTTGATTCACTTATCTACTGCCGATGTTGTTGTCATTCTTGTTTATGTCATTATTCTGATAAGCATTGCTTGCTGGGCAGGTTTTGCGAAGAAAAACAAAAGTGATGATCTTTTTCTTGCCAATAAATCGCTTGGGTGGTTTGCAATCGGACTTACGATGTGGGGGACCAATGTTGGCCCTTCCATGCTGATTGCTAATGCCAGCAGCGGTTATGAAAGCGGCATTGTAGCAGGAAATTTTTCTTGGTATGCTTTCCCCTTTATTTTGATGCTGGCTTTTGTTTTTGCTCCCCGTTATTTGAGTGCAAAAGTAACCACACTGCCTGAATATATGGGAAAGCGTTTTGGTGAAACCACTCAACGATACATTGCTTGGTATTCCATTTTGACAATTTTGATATCGTGGTTGGGGTTAACCTTGTTTTCCGGAGGAATTTTCATGGCGCAACTCTTGGATTTTCCTTTGTGGGGCTGCATCGTTATTCTGGTTACGATTTCGGCGCTGTTTGTCGTGATTGGAGGTTTAAAAACGATTGCCTATACCAATGTTTTTCAAATGCTTTTATTGATCGGTGTATCGGTTTTACTGGTGGTGATGTCGGTCCATAGGGTAGGTGGGATAGGAAAAGTGCTCGAGGCAACACCTTCTTCTTATTGGAAATTATTTCAACCCTTAAGCGACAAGGATTTTCCCTGGTTGGCTATCCTTCTGGGATATCCGGTTATGGGTATTTGGTTTTGGTGCACCGATCAGTCAATGGTACAATCGGTTTTGGGTGCAAAGAGTTTGGAAGAAGGACAGAAAGGAGCAAATTTTACGGCATGGTTGAAATTGATCGATATCCCTCTTTTTATTCTTCCCGGCATATTGGCGTATCTACTTCTTCCCGGTCTTACAAACTCGACCGATGCTTATCTGAAGTTGGTAAAAACGGTTTTTCCTTCCGGATTGTCGGGTTTAGTTGTCATTGTAATGATGGCGGCTCTGATCAGCACCATCAGTTCGGCCCTTAATTCGTTGAGCACGGTTTTTACAATGGACATATACATCAAGCGTTACAAACCTGATGCCCAAAGTAAAGAAATTAAAAAAACAGGACGGTTAGTAGTATTGGCAGGTACTTTTCTTTCTATTTTTTTGGCCATCGGAATATCTTTTATTCAGGGATTAAGTTTTTTTAATATTTTTCAATCGGTGTTAGGATTTATAGCGCCACCCATGTCGGTAGCTTTTTTGTTTGCCGTATTGTGGAAGAAAACGTCACGCAAAGCCATAAATCTTGTACTTTCGTTGGGTACAGTTTTCAGCTTGAGTATGGGTATTCTGTACTACACTAATCTTATTTTTAATGGCGTTCATTTTTTATATGTCTCTTTCCTTATCTTTGTTTTGTTGTCGGTTTTTGTGTGGCTATTTTCTTTAATAAACAAGGAATCAGGCGAGTCTGTTCCGATATTGAATTACCAACCGATAAAAATAAATAGGTCGGTAAAAATCTCCTGGAGTGTTTTAATTGTTGTGATGATCGGGATGTATATCCTATTTAATTAAGTTGAATGATAAAATGAAATCGGAATTATTGAATACATTGTTTGAATGTGTGGAATTCGGGAAAATCAATCTTGAATCGCCTTACCCACCTCAAATGAAAGGGATGCCGGGTGCAGATGAAATCACCCGTGAGGCTCTTGAGTCAGGCATAACACCGGATGAGATATTAAATGAAGCCCTCATTGCGGCGATGGATAAAGTGGGGCAAAAATTTTCCGAAAAAAAGATTTTTGTTCCTCAAATGTTATTGTCTGCAAAAGCGATGAATGCATCCATGGCACATTTAAAACCTTATTTTGCAGATGGTTCAGTGAAACGTAAGGGTGTATTTATTTTGGGGACGGTTTTTGGCGATTTGCATGATATCGGCAAAAATTTGGTGGGAATGATGATTGAAGGAGCAGGTTGGGAAGTAATCGATTTAGGGGTAGATGTGAAAATCGATGCATTTGTAAACAAGGTAAAGGAATATCCCGGTGCTCCTGTAGGAATTTCGGCATTGCTTAGTACCACCATGATCAATATTAAGCCTGTTATTGAGGCTATTAAAATGGTTTCCCCAAAAACAAAAGTCATCGTTGGGGGTGCGCCCCTTTCGGCAGAGTTTGCTGAATCGATCGGTGCAGATGCATATGGGAGAAATCCGCAGGAAGGAATAAAATGGTTGGAATCGGTATATCGTTCATAACATGGGAGAAGGAAAACAGAAAATGAAAAAATGCATGGCTTTACCCTTTGTCACGCATCCGGGAATCGAATTGATCGGGAAAACGGTAAAGGATGCTGTCTCAGATGGAAAAATTCAGTATGAGGCTATGAAAGCAGTATCGGATGAATTTAACACCTCGGGCTGTACGGCTATCATGGATTTAACGGTAGAGGCAGAGGCGTTCGGTGCAGAAATCATTATGCCGGAAGATGAGATACCTACCGTTAAGGGCAGATTATTAAAAAGTGCAGCTGATGTGGAGGAGTTGTCCATTCCTGATTTAGGACAAGGTCGTGTGAAAGAATATTTGAAAGCCAATAAATTGGCTGCAGAGAATATTACGGATAAACCGGTATTTTCGGGATGTATAGGTCCTTTTTCCCTTGCGGGTAGATTATACGATATGTCGGAAATCATGATTTCGATATATACTGAACCCGAAACGATTTTGTTGTTGCTTTCGAAATGCACGGAATTTTTGATCCGGTATTGTACAGAGCTGAAAAAAATGGGAACGGCCGGTGTTGTTATAGCTGAACCTGCGGCAGGATTGTTATCTGATGAGGATTGCAATATGTATTCGTCAGATTTCGTGAAAAAGATTGTAAATGCTGTGCAGGATGATGATTTTACGGTTATTCTACACAATTGTGGGAATACGGGTCAGTGTACACATGCCATGATCGCAAGCGGTGCGCATGCGTTGCATTTTGGCAATGCAGTGGATATGGTGGAAGTGTTGCAGGAATGTCCTTCCGATAAAATTGTAATGGGAAATATAGACCCGGTTTGTGTTTTCAAACAATCCGATCCGAATACGGTTCGAGAAGTTACTGCTGATTTACTAGAACGAACTAAAAAATATGCCAATTTTGTAATTTCGAGTGGTTGTGATATTCCCCCGCATACGCCTCTTGAAAATATTCGCGCTTTTTTTGAAGTTGTTGGAAGATATTATGACAAAATTAAGGGGAATGGTAGATGATCGGTTCATTTCAGCATTTTCGGTTTTCTTTTCGTGAAGTAGCCCCAACGATGAACGAGGTTCTTGAATATGTACAATCGTCAGGATTGGATAAAGAACATCCTGCAGTAGTTTTTACAGAACATGTTCTTGAGAAGTTGGATAACTTGCAAGGTATTTGTGGGGGATACGTCATAAAGAAAAATGAGCCGGTATTACCAACAGCAGGTGTAGTAAAAATTGATGATTTTACCCTGCATGTCGGGAAGCAAATTTCAAGGTACTTGAAAGATGCTTCGTATATAGCGCTTTTTCTTTGCACGGCTGGTCCCGATTTTTCTGAAATAACCGGGAAATTGAATCATGAAGGCGATTGGATGGAGGCATACCTTGTGGATGCGATTGGTTCGTTGACAGTTGAAAATGCCATGAACACTATCTGGCTTAATCTCGCGGAATCAATGGGTAAAGAAGGATTGAAAATCAGTAACCGTTATAGTCCGGGTTACTGCAATTGGGATGTATCGGATCAGAAGATATTGTTTCAGTTGATCGGAGATAATCCGACGGGCATAACCCTAAGCAAGACGTGTCTTATGTCACCGATAAAATCGGTAAGTGGCATTATCGGAATCGGTAAAAATCTGAGAAGATATAAATACGGATGCAAAATATGTAATAATCAAACATGCATTTATAGAAAATTAATTCATGAATAAAGTAAAAATACATTTAAGACTGATATTCGCCGTTTGGTTTTTTGCGATTTGCGGATTTTTGGCTGCACAATCTACGATTTCTCAATCCAAAATGGAAGAGATCTACGAAGAAATCAAAACCCCTTACAAATACGGCTTAGTCATTGCTCCAACTACTAATAATTATAAAGTGGATTGTCCTTCGGTATTTCGCAAAGGCGATAAATGGTATATGACTTATCTGGTTTACGACGGCAAATCGGGAAAAGATGGAAGAGGATATGAAACATGGCTGGCAGAGAGTGATGATTTGTTGCAGTGGGAAACCTTGGGTAAAGTTCTTTCTTTTCGGGAAAAAGGATGGGATAAAAACCAACGAGGCGGTTTTGTTGCATTGGAAGAAAATACGTGGGGAGGCAATTATACTTTCAATGCCTTTAAGAATAAATATTGGATGACATATATTGGTGGAGACAAACCCGGATACGAGACTGCACCTTTGAAAATTGGGCTGGCTTTTACTGAAAAGGACCCTTCTTTACCTCATGAATGGAAGAGTTTGGATAAACCGATTCTTTCACCAGACGATAAAGATGCGCAATGGTTTGAGAAGATTACTCAGTACAAGAGCAGCGTGTTTTGGGATAAGTCTAATACATTAGGCAAGCCCTTTGTTATGTTTTACAATGCAGCCGGTATTCATCCGGAAACTAAAGTTAAGGCAGAGAGGATAGGTATCGCGTTGTCGGATGACATGATTCATTGGGAACGCTATAAAAATAATCCTGTTTTTTCTCACGAGGAAGGGATCACGGGAGATGCCCATATACAGAAAATCGGAGATGTGTATGTGATGTTTTATTTCAGTGCTTTTCGTTCATCAAGGAAATATAAAGCGTTCAACACCTTTGCCTGTTCATATGATTTGGTCAACTGGACAGACTGGAATGGAGACGATCTCATTATCCCTTCAAAAGATTACGATAATTTGTTTGCCCATAAATCGTCTGTCATAAAACATAACGGCGTAGTTTATCATTTTTATTGCGCTGTGAACGAACATGATCAGCGGGGTATTGCCTTAGCTGTATCTAAGCCTATGGGAAGATCAACAGTTCGTTTTCCTGAACCTGATCAAAAAGGTAGACGGGAAATTGTTTCGCTAAACAACGATTGGTACTCCGTTGCTTCCGGTGAAAACAGCAATGAATATGATACCTTTGTTGTTGATGGGAGTTGGGAAAAAGTAAATATCCCTCACAATTGGGATGATTATGGAGGATACCGGCAGTTGATACACGCGAACAGACACGGAAATGCTTGGTACAGAAAAACATTCTTTTTACCCAATAACGATTCCGATAAGCATTTTTTTATTCGCTTTGATGGAGTGGGAACTTATGCTACCGTATATGTAAACGGAAAAAATTTTGGTAGGTTTTTAGGGGGAAGAACGACTTTTACGGTGAACGTGACAGATGCTATAAAAACAGGAGCAGAAAACGTGATCGCTGTTAAGGTAGAACACCCTTCTTTCATTACCGATATGCCTTGGGTTTGTGGTGGTTGCTCATCTGAATGGGGATTTTCTGAAGGGTCGCAGCCCTTTGGAATATTTAGGCCTGTAACACTGGAAATCACAGACAAAATTCGCATAGAACCTTTCGGCGTCCATATTTGGAATACCGATACTTCATACTTACCTATTGAAACCGAGATTAAAAATTATGGCTCCACACCGGAAACTTTTGAATTAGTTAGCAAACTGAACGATGATAACGGCATTGCCGTTTTTCGACTTTCGGACACCATTACCCTTCAACCGGGAGAAACCAAGATAGTAAAACAAATCAGTCCGGAGATTAAAAATCCACATTTGTGGTCGAACGACGATCCTTACCTCTATCAGTTAGCATCTATGATAAAAAGAGGCGGAAAAACTACCGATGAACTCACCACACCTTATGGCATTCGGACAGTCAGTTGGCCGCTTCACAGAAAAGATAAAGATCCAACGTTTAGACTTAATGGGGAAAAGGTGTTTTTAAACGGTATTTGTGAATACGAGCATCTATTTGGTCAGTCGCATGCTTTTTCGAAAGAACAGATTCTTTCGCGGGTGAAACAGATCAAAAACGCGGGTTTCAATGCATTTAGAGACGCACATCAGCCTCACAATTTGTTGTATCAGCACTATTGGAACGAAAATGGTATTTTATTCTGGCCGCAATTTTCAGCCCATATTTGGTACGATACTCCTGATTTTAGAAATAATTTTAAAGCACTGCTTCGTCAATGGATCAAGGAAAGGCGCAATTCTCCTTCCATCATTATGTGGGGATTACAAAATGAAAGTGTTTTACCCAAAGAATTTGCGGAAGAATGTGTTGAAATTATTCGTGAGATGGATTCCACTGCTCGTGATCAGCGGATCATAACCACATGCAATGGAGGAGAGGGAACAGACTGGGATGTGCCTCAAAATTGGTCAGGAACCTATGGTGGTGATCCCGACAAGTATGCCGATGAACTAAAGAAACAGTTGTTGAATGGCGAATACGGTGCTTGGCGTTCCATCGATTTGCATTCCGAAGGTGATTTCGATCCTCAGGGGATATGGAGCGAAGATAACATGTGCTTGTTGTTTGAAAAAAAAATCCGTTTGGCCGAATCGGTGAAAGATAGCTGCTGTGGTCACTTTTTATGGCTTTTCAATTCGCACGATAATCCCGGTAGAAAACAACCTGATGAAGGGTATCGTATCATTGACAAGATAGGTCCTGTTAATTATAAAGGTTTGTTAACCTCGTGGGGAGAACCCGTAGATGCTTATTACCTATACAAGGCGAATTATGTTTCGGCTAAGAAAGATCCCATGGTGTATATTGTATCTCACACATGGACGGATCGATGGAAAACTCCCGGAGTAAAAAGTGGAATCAGGGTTTTTTCGAATTGCGATGAAGTAGAGTTATTTAATGATATACACTCGGAATCGCTGGGAAGATTGAAGAAAGGTCCGATAGGTACGCATTTTGAGTGGAATAATGTGAACATTAAATACAATGTACTTTATGCAGTGGGTTACGTTGATGGAAAACGTATGATAGAAGATTATATTGTGTTGGATCATTTGCCAAAATCTCCCCGTTTTGACCAATTTTATCAAGATTTGAAGCCTTTGTTGGCACCTCAAGAAGGATATCATTATATCTATCGTATAAATTGTGGAGGAGATTTGTATGTAGATCAATACGGTCAAAGATGGGAAGGCGACAAAGCAAAAAAAGAAGCCAATGGTTGGGGGTCGACTTCATGGGTCAACGATTACGAAGGGATCAATCCTTATCAAGCGAGTCAGCGTTCTACGAACGATCCGATAAAGGGAACGAAGGATTGGGAGTTATTTGGCACTTTTCGCTACGGACGGCATAAGTTAGCCTATTATTTTCCTCTTCCCGATGGGGAGTATCGTGTTGAACTTTATTTTGTTGAGCCTTGGTACGGAAATGCAGGGAATAGCGATTGCGAAGGATATCGGATTTTTGATGTTGCCATCAACGATTCGGTTTATATCGACGATCTGGATATTTGGGCTGAAGGTGGACATGATACTGCATTTAAACACGTTGTGCAGGCCAAAGTGGAAGGAGGGGCGATGAAAATATCGTTTCCTGAAGTTAAGACAGGGCAGGCTGTTATTTCGGCTATAGCTATAGCCTCAAAAAAGTCGGAAATCTGTCCTCAGATTTTGTCTTCTGTAAGTGAATGGTCTTGGAAAAATATAAAAAGAGTGGCTAAAACACCTCTTGACTCTTTACCTGAGGGAGAAGAGAAAAGACCTGCCACAATCTATCGAGCAAAACACGCAAAAATAAACGGTCAATATGAAGAAAAAACAATCAAGGATGAATCTTTTATTGCTTTTTCAGATAGCAAAGCAGGTTGTATTGAATGGAATATTTCGGCAGGTGTTGCTAATAAGTATGCACTAAGATTTGGTTTTATGAATGTGAATGAGAATCCTAAAGATGTAAGAATTAAAATAATAGGTGCAGATGGTAGTATATTTAAGGATGATGTAATTACTTTTCCGGTAGCAAGAGAAAAAAAAAGAACCCTTAGTACCGATACAGGTGGATACATCAACGCAGGACATTATAAGATTCAATTATCAGCAGATGATATGAAAGGCTTATGGTTAAGCGATTTAACTGTTCAGTAAATAATGATAAAATGGGATCAGAGAAGTATAATGGGATGGATAAAGATTAATTTATTAAAAGACAATGAGATGAAGGAAAGGCATTTTTTCTTACTTTTCTATATTTATACCGTTTTGTTTAATGTAATGGGACAGAACATCGAATGGGAAAATCAACACGTTTTGCAGTTTCGTCGTGAACCTGCTCGAGCTTCTTTTATTCCCTTCTGTGATATTAAAAATGATCGAATGCTTTTGTTGGATGGGATGTGGAAATTTAATTGGGTTCCGATTCCCGAAAAACGCCCAATCGATTTTTATAAAACCGATTTCAATGATTCAGATTGGATTGATTTTCCGGTTCCGGCTAATTGGGAGGTCAACGGTTTTGGTACCCCTATTTATATCAGTGCGGGATACCCTTTTAAAATACACCCACCTTTGGTAACGACAGAACCTAAGCATACCTATACAACGTTCAACGAGAGAAATCCTGTCGGCTCTTATCGCCGCTCTTTTGTTCTCTCGAAAGGGTGGGATCACAAAGAAGTTTTTATTCATTTCGAAGGAGTTCAAAGTGCTTTTTATGTTTGGATAAACGGCCAGGAAGCAGGATTCAGTAAAGGAAGCATGGAGCCTTCGGAATTTAGGATAACGTCTTATCTCAAGAAAGGAGAAAATCAAATCGCCGTACAAGTATATAAATATTCGGATGGGAGTTATCTCGAAGATCAGGATATGTGGCGTTTTGGAGGTATTCCACGATCCGTTTTTCTGTATACCACAGAAGATATTCGCATTCAGGATTATGCGGTGCGGACGATTTTGGACGAGGAGTATGAAGATGCTGTTTTGCAAATTGATCCAACGATTGTTGTTTATGGAGCGCAGGAAGGGAAAGGATATACCGTAGAGGCTCAACTGTACGATGAAAACAACAATCCCCTGTTTCCAATGAATCTCAAGCAGGATGTTGAACCCATACTGAATCTAAATTATCGTGCTTCCATTATGAATGATCGTTATCCGCAAAGAGGAAAACGCAAATTCGGATGGTTGGAGGCTAAAGTGAGGAATCCTAAGAAATGGACGGCCGAAACGCCTTATTTATATACATTACAGTTAACGCTAAATGATTCAACAGGCAGGATCGTTGAACAACTTACTTCTAAAATTGGCTTCAGAAGGATAGAAATAAAAAACGGGTTATTTTTGGTTAACGGGAAGCCGGTACGATTCAGAGGAGTAAATCGGCATGAGCACGATCCTTATACGGCCAAGGTTATGACTGAGGAGCGCATGATTCAAGATATTGTTTTGATGAAGCAGGCAAATATCAATGCTGTTCGCACGTCACATTATCCGAATGTTTCTCGCTGGTATGAACTTTGTGATGAGTATGGCCTTTATGTGATGGATGAGGCAAATATCGAAACTCATGGAGTAAGAGGGATGTTGGCAAGCGATCCTGAATGGACATCAGCTTTCATGGATCGCGCAATGCGAATGGCTATCCGTGATAAGAACCATCCTTCGGTAGTCTGTTGGTCGATGGGGAATGAATCGGGCTATGGATTTAACTTTGCTGCTATCTCGGCTTGGCTTAANNAACGGTAGATATAATCAGTCGGTTTTATCCCAGAGTGCAAAAAGAATACCTTAACCCCAATATTCCTGAAGGGGAGAATAAAGAGCGACCTGAAAATGCTCGATGGGAAAGATTATTGGAGATTGCATCGAGAGCAAATGACGACCGCCCGGTTCTAACCAGTGAATATGCACATTCCATGGGAAATGCACTTGGAAATTTAAAAGAATACTGGGATGAAATTTATAGTCATCATCGCATGTTAGGCGGCTTTATTTGGGATTGGGTTGATCAAGGTATTTATCTCGAAACGCCAAACGGGAAAACAAAAGTGGCTTATGGAGGCGATTTTGGCGACGTGCCAAATTCTAAAAATTTTTGTCTTAATGGGATCTTGTTTTCCAACAGAGAAATATCACCTAAATATAAGGAAGTGAAAAAAGTCTATCAACCCATTCTTATTGAATTGGAGGAAACAGATTCGTTAAGATTGAAGATTACCAATCGTCATCATCATATTGATCTTTCAAGCTACAAAATACGTTGGAGTATATCGGTGAATGGCAAAAAAGAAGAAAGTGCCGAAATGACTGTTCCTTTGGTTCTGCCCGGCGAATCGGCGTATATGGATATTCGTCTGAAGAAAGCTCTTTCTCAAAAGGGCGATATACAACTTATGGTGAGTTTTGTATTAAAAAATGACAAGAAATGGGCTAGAGCAGGATTTGAAGTGGCCAACGAACAGTTTTGCCTGAGGAACGGTCTTTATGATCGACAGAAAATGTGGAAAATCCCAACAAAAAATAGTATCGATGCTTCTGTAGAGGAAGGAATCTTATCGTTGAAAGGCAAGGGTTTTGCTTTAAAATGGGATTTAACTTTGGGTGATGCAATATCTCTAATATATGGGGGTAAAGAAATGTATGCTCGATCTGCAGATTTGTCCCCTCAATTTTTATTACAAGCATTTCGTGCACCCACTGATAACGATAGAGGATTTGGGAATTGGCTTGCCGATGATTGGAAAAGGCACGGGATGGATCATCCGGAAAGAGAAACAAAATCGGTAGAATGGGGAAAAAATTCGGACGGTTCGGTTTGGATTCGTGTTGTTACGAAAAAAGTGTATGCAAAAGGAAGCATAGTTTCCATCGCTCGTTATACTGTTTTCGGTGATGGAGCTATTGATGCCGGGTTCGAATTCCTTCCTACAGGCGAATTACCTGAATTGCCGCGTTTGGGCGTTGCGATGGCGTTGGATAAGCGTTTGGAATATTTCTCCTGGTATGGACGCGGTCCTCACGAGAATTATCCCGATAGAAAAACTTCTGCTTTCTTCGGCTTATGGGATTCTACTGTTTCCGATCAATTGGTAAATTATCCTTTTCCACAGGAAAGTGGAAACAAAGAAGAGGTTCAAGTCTTCACGCTTACCGATTCTAATGGGAAAGGCATTCGGGTAGAAGCTCTCGATAAACCTTTTTCCGTTTCAGCATTGCACTACTCAGCAAACGATTTGGCAACAACATCGCATAATTGTGATCTTAGACCCCGTTCGGAAACGATTCTATCGATAGATGTGCAACAATTGGGATTAGGAAACAGCAGTTGCGGTCCTGGAGTTTTGAAATGTTATTCCATAGAAAAGAAAAAACAGGAGTTACATTTCAGAATTTCAGCTATCACTAAGTCTTTGGGGCCGGATATGTTGTAGGTTAGTTTATATTGAATTGTCTTTTTTCGGGTACAAATTTCGGATATTTACGTCTTCCTAGAAATAGGAGACCTATCATAATGAAACGAAAAAGCCTTAGGTATAAAAACATTGTTGTTTTTTTGTTCGGTGTTATTTTTGGTATAAAAGCTCAACAAGAGTTGATGCCTACGACCATTGTTCATTATCTATCAGGGAAAGGTGCCGATGATTCGGTTTATTGGGATTTTTATTGTACAGATGGATTAAATTCCGGTAAATGGACGAAAATTAAGGTTCCTTCTTGTTGGGAAACACAAGGTTTTGGTCAATTTCAGTACGGTATTGAATTTTATGGGAAACCTTTTCCCGAAGGTATTGCCAAAGAAGAAGGTTTGTATAAATATGAATTTGATGCACCCGATTCCTGGAGAAACCATGCTATACGTTTGGTTTTTGATGGATCAATGACGGATACTGAAGTCAAAGTGAATGGTTTAAAAGCAGGTGAAAAACATCAAGGAGGATTTTATCGTTTTTCTTACGATGTAACGGATTTATTGAAATATGGGAAGAAGAATCTGTTGGAGGTTATCGTAAAAAAAGAATCGGAGAATGCAAGTGTCAATTTAGCAGAACGGCGAGCCGATTATTGGAATTTTGGTGGTATCTTCCGACCGGTATTTTTGGAAATAAAACCGGTGATCCATATTGACAGGGTCACTATTGATGCTAAAGCTAATGGTTCATTTTATGCCACTTGTTATTTAGGAAGTGCTGCTTCGGAAAATTTAAGTGTTAAAACAGAAATTTTTGACCGAAAAGGGAATAAAGTGAAAGAAGCTCCGTTTTCTATAAAAAGAGGGAGTGATTGGACGTTGATCTCATTAAATGTGGTTGGCCCGGATTTATGGACGGCCGAAACGCCGAATTTGTATAGTGTGCGATTTACATTAAGTAAAGAAAACGGCAAAGCTGTTCACCAGATCATCGAAAAATTCGGATTCAGAACAATAGAGGTCAGGGAAAGCGATGGTCTTTACATCAATGGTATAAGGGTAAACATCAGAGGGGTAAATCGGCACAGTTTTCGGCCGGAAACAGGACGCACATTAGATCGTTCAAAAAATTATGATGATGTTCGTTTGATTAAAGAAATGAACATGAATGCTGTTCGCATGTCGCATTATCCTCCCGACCCTGATTTTTTGGAAGCATGCGATGAATTGGGATTATACGTGATGAACGAATTGGGGGGATGGCACGGTAAATACGATACGCCCATAGGAAAAAAACTGGTAATGGAAATGGTTACCCGCGATGCGAACCATCCTTCCATTGTTTGGTGGAGCAACGGAAACGAGAAAGGATGGAATACCGAGTTGGATGGAGAGTTCCACCGGTGGGATCCCCAGAAACGTCCTGTAATACATCCACAAGGGAATTTTGGAGGATTTGAAACCATGCATTACCGTTCGTATGGAGAGACACAGGAATATATGCGTTTGCCGCAAATTTTTATGCCTACCGAATTTCTACATGGATTATACGATGGTGGACTGGGTGCCGGTTTGTATGATTATTGGGAAATCATGCGCATTCATCCTCGGTGTAGTGGTGGTTTTTTATGGGTTTTTGCCGATGAAGGAGTAAAAAGGGTTGATTTGGATGGGCGCATAGATACACGAGGAAATTACGGAGCGGACGGTATAGTAGGACCGTATCATGAAAAAGAAGGGAGTTTTTATACGATAAAGCAAGTATGGTCTCCCGTACAGATTATGAACAATAAAATAGATCGAAATTTTGATGGAAGTTTTATTGTGGAAAATCGGTACGATTTTCTCAATATCAATGAGTGTACTTTCAGATGGGAGCATGTTTCCTTTCCTTCACCGTTAAATTCGGTTGAAAAGAGAAAGGTGCTAAAAAAGGGGGAATTGAAAGGGGCTGATATTGTTCCGCACGAGAAAGGTACGCTGCATATTGATATGCCTGATTTTTCGGATGAGGTAGATGGCTTGTTTTTGTCGGTTACTGATAAATATGGTCATGAATTGTGGAGATGGAGTTGGAAAATAGATAAAGAAAATATCGATGAAAAACACAGTAAAAAGAAAGTGTCGTTTGAACTGGGAACACCATTCTGTGAAGAGGATAGTGAGTGTATAAAAGTAAAAGTAGGAAACAAAAGCTATCTTTTCAGCAAAAAAGGCGGTTTCCTAAAGAGTGTGACAGTGAATGATCGAAAAATATCTTTTGGGAACGGTCCACGATTTATTGGTGCAAGAAGAGGCGACAGATCGTTTGATCAATTTTTTAATCATGATGACCCCGATGCTAAGAAGTTGGACAGGGTTTATAAGGAATTTGGCGATAGGGCTATGGTTGACAGTATATTTGTTCGGGAATATGAAAATCAATTAATGGTGAATGTTCTTTACAAATTAGGCAATATGCAGAGAGCAACATGGACTGTATGTCCGGATGGTTCGTTAGAGTTGGAATATGTTTATCATTTTGACGGTGTGGTTGATTTAATGGGGATTTGTTTCGATTATCCCGAAGAGAGGGTGATTAGCAAGCGTTGGTTGGGTGACGGACCATACAGAGTTTGGCAGAACAGGCTTCATGGTGTGGCCTATAATGTATGGGAAAATGAGTATAACGATCCTATTCCGGGTGAATCATTCGTTTACCCGGAATTTAAGGGTTATTTTTCCAATTGTTCCTGGATGAATATTGAAACACAAGAAGGTTTGATATCGATTGTTAATGAAACACCAAATACCTATATTGGAATTTATCAACCTCGAGATGGAAGAGATGCCTTACTGTACACTTTACCTGAAAGTGGAATTTCCGTAATGGATGTCATACCGCCGGTTAGAAATAAAGTAAATGCAACCGACTTGATAGGTCCCTCATCTCAACCCAATTGGGTACAGGGTGAAAAAAAAGGAAAACTTATCTTTAATTTTCAATAATATAGAGTTTGTTTAAGGGTATGAAAAGATATAAAGTTGAAATAGGAATTTTAGCGTTGTTGTTCTTCTTCTTCTTAGCCTCTATTAAGGTGATGGCTCAGGAAATAACGTTGGAAGAACAATTTCGTGATCCTGTTTCAGAAGAGGCAGCTCCTTGGACTTTTTGGTATTGGATGTATGGGGCTGTTTCAAAAGAGGGCATTACAGCAGATTTGGAAGCCATGAGGGGAATAGGTTTGGGGGGTGCTTATTTGATGCCCATTCGAAGTCCATCCGACAACACTTCTTTTGTTTATTCACCTGCATATGAGCAATTGACACCTGAATGGTGGAATTTGGTTCGTTTTTCAATGGAAGAAGCCGACCGATTGAATCTGAAACTAGGTATGCATATTTGCGACGGTTTCGCTTTGGCAGGGGGGCCATGGATCACACCCGAAAAATCGATGCAAAAAGTGGTTTGGAGCGACACCATTATTTCGGGAGGTGAAATAAAAAATCTGCGACTTCCTCATCCGAAAACTTTTGAAGACTTCTACAAAGAGATAGCCCTTTATGCAATACCTGTTAACGACTTTTTTACAACAGACCGACATATACCGAGGGTTACTTCAAGTATCGGCGATCAATCTCTTTCTTTTTTGGTTGATAAATTTGTTTCGAGAACTTTCAAAAGTTCAACCCCTTGTTGGATACAGTATACTTTTGAAGAGCCTTTTACATGTAGATCCATACAAATTGTTCCGGATGGAAATAATTATCAGGCACAACGATTGGCTGTTTATGCAAGTGATGATGGGGTTGATTTTAGAATGATAAAACAGTTGGTTCCGCCTCGTCAGGGATGGCAGAATACAGATGAACATTTCACTTTCAGCATACCCGCAACCACAGCATCCTATTTTAGGTTTTATTGGGATCCTGCCGGTTCTGAACCTGGGGCGGAGGATTTAGATGCTGCAAAATGGAAACCTATTTTAAAAATTAATAAGATTTTTTTGTCGAGTGAGGCGCTTATTGATCAGTTGGAAGGGAAAAACGGATCGGTTTGGAGAGTAAGTAAAAGAACTCCATATGAGGAGTTACCGGATGAGGATTGTGTTAAGTTATCTCAAATCGTCCGTTTAAATCCTTCCTCATTAACTAATGATGAGTTGAATGTTACCTTGCCGGACGGGAAATGGAGGATTTTACGAATTGGACATACTTCGACAGGGCACAGAAATGAAACCGGTGGGGGAGGGAAAGGATTAGAATGCGACAAATTCAGCAGAGAAGCAGTTCAACTTCAGTTTGAAAACTGGTTTGGTGCAATTTTCAAAAAGACAGATCCGATTTTAGCAAGACGCGTTTTAAAATATTTGCATGTAGATAGTTGGGAATGTGGGAGTCAGAACTGGTCGGATAATTTTCTTGAAGAGTTTGAAAAAAGAAGAGGATACGATCTTTTGCCTTATTTACTCGTGTATACCGGAATCCCGGTAGAAAGTGCCGAACAGACTGAAAGCATTTTGTACGATATTCGTCAAACCATCGCTGAGTTGGTTGTAGATGTTTTTTATCAAACACTTGCAGAGTTTGCCAAAACCTACCATTGTGAATTCTCTGCAGAATGCGTTGCTCCAACGATGGTAAGCGATGGAATGTTGCATTATCGGATGGTTGACAGGCCGATGGGAGAATTTTGGCTTCAAAGTCCAACCCACGATAAGTTTAATGATATACTTGACGCCGTTTCAGGTGCTCATGTTTACGGGAAAAATATTGTTCAGGCTGAAGGGTTTACCCAGTTGCGCATCATGTGGAACGAAAATCCACGCATGTTGAAATCGTTGCTTGACAGAAATTACGCATTAGGGATAAACAAGCTGTTCCATCATGTGTTTGTTCATAATCCTTATTTCGAAAAAGTTCCGGGTGTGACACTTGATGGGATAGGGTTATATTTTCAAAGAGATCAAATATGGTGGAAATATGCTAAGGCGTGGGTTGATTATACTCGTCGTTGTCAAACGTTATTGCAATTTGGGCATCCTGTGGTAGATATAGCCGTGTTTACCGGTGAGGAAACGCCCCGAAGGGCACTTCTTCCTGATCGGTTAGTTAATTCGCTGCCGGGAATTTTTGGTGAAGAAAAAGTGCAGGCAGAAAAGAAACGATTAGCCAATGAAGGGCAACCACTCAGAACGGTGCCTGTCGGTGTGACTCATTCTGCCAACCTTACTGATGCAGGTGATTGGATTAATGCTCTAAACGGTTATGCCTATGATTCGTTTAACCGTGATGCATTACTACACTTGGCTGATGTAAAGGACGGGAAGCTTGTTTTGCCTTGCGGTATGTCTTATCAGATGCTGGTTTTACCTAAGCCGCACCCAATGCATCCCGAGAGTAAGTATATGAGCAAAGAAGTTGCCGAAAAAATTAGAGAACTTCAAAAGAAAGGATTGGCAGTGTTGTTAGGGGATAAGCCTTATTGTGTTCCGGGTTTTTTCGATAAAAATCGATCGGCTGAGCATGTTGCGAAAATTGCCGATGAAATATGGTCCGTTTCTTCTGAATATTTGCTTCCTTATCAGCAAAATAATTTCGATCCATTCGGATTGGAAAAGGATATTGATTTTAATGGGGAAAAGGATATTGCATGGACACACCGTTTAGGTGAGGGTACGGATATTTATTTTATTTCCAATCAAAAAGGAGAGAGTTGTCATTTACACGTTTCGTTTCGTTGCTTAGGAAAAGTACCGGAAATATGGGATCCTGTTTCCGGAGAAATAAACGACGACATAAGGGAATGGAGCATCCATGACGGAAGAACCCATATTAAATTGCATTTGCACAAGAACCAATCGGTTTTTATTGTATTTAGGAAATCAGCTGTTACCCCATCTTCAAAAAACATATTTTCCTTACCGAAAAAGAAATCTTTGGACGATTGTATTTGGAATATTTCTTTTGTGAATGAGCCTTCAGTAAATTTGGCGACTTCTCAATTATTTGATTGGAGTAGAAATACAAATCAAAATATCCGTTATTATGCGGGTGAAGCGATTTATGAAACTCATTTCAATTGGAATGAAGACCTTTCAAAGGAAGGGGTTTATTTGGATATAGGCGAAGTGAATGTAATGGCTGAAGTCTTTGTGAATGACAAGAATTGTGGAATTGTATGGACTTCCCCCAATCGTGTAAATATTGCCAATGCTATAAAAAACGGGAACAATAAATTAAAAATCAGNNTATGGACTAATGCTCCTTATCGCTTGGAAAATCAGTCTCTTCAACCTTCGGGGTTATTGGGACCGGTAACTATTGAATATTTCGAATAACAGGTAAGATATAATTTCCAGAAGGATATGAATAAAATGACAAAATGGCTTTTCTTGGCAAGTGTTTTTTTTGTTTTTCAGTATAGTATGCATGCAGAAATTTCCCTACCTGCATTTATTTCGGATGGGATGGTGCTTCAGCAGCAGACAAATGCTTCACTATGGGGAAAAGCAACACCTCATAAACAAATATGGATCCGAACTTCGTGGGATGACAAAGAATATGTTTCAGAAATTAACAAAGAAGGTCGATGGCAAATTCAGGTAAAAACGCCGCAAGCAGGGGGCCCCTATTCTGTTGCTTTCATCGAAGAGAATGATTCGGTTATTGTTCGCAATGTATGGATAGGAGAGGTGTGGCTTTGTTCCGGGCAGTCGAATATGGAAATGCCGATGAAAGGGTTCAAGAATCAGCCGGTGGAGGGTTCGAACATGGATATATTGAAATCCACGAATCCTCAATTGCGACTTTTTACGGTTAAACGAAATTCCACAGTCTCCATTCAAGAGGATGTTGAAGGAGAATGGTTAACTTCTAATCCTGCTTCAGTGAGAGAATTTAGTGCTACTGCTTATTATTATGGACGTTTGCTTCAGGAGATTTTAAAAGTACCCGTTGGATTAATCTGTTCCAGTTGGGGTGGTTCAACAATTGAAGCATGGATGGATAATGACATGTTACGACCTTTTCACGAAATAAAAATACCTCAAAATGAAGAAGATATTAAAGAAAAAAACAGAACTCCTACTGCGCTTTTCAATGCCATGATTGCTCCATTAGTTGGTTTTAC
>DBPW01000033.1:0-16163 GCA_002305015.1 Bacteroidales bacterium UBA1410 | reverse complement strand
GAAAGCAGAATTGAGAATTCAGGGATGGCAGTTTTATTGGATGCCGGTTTAGAAAAAGGAATCCATCCGCCCAAAAAACGAATAGCCGGAGAACGATTAGCATTATTAGCTTTTTCCAAAACATACAAAATTGAAGGTATTGCTGCTAATTCCCCTGTTTATAAAGATATGATAATTAAAGGAGATACAGCCATATTGAGTTTTGATAGAGCTGAAATGTGGCTTACTTCACCAAGNNAGGCTTGGATCAACAGGAGCAAAGTATGTGTTCGATCCGAAGCTGTTAAACATCCTGTCGCCGTAAGATATGCATTTGAAAATTATGTGGAGGGTGATCTTTATGGGACGGAAGGATTACCTGTTTCTTCTTTCAGAACAGATAATTGGTAAGTGGGCAAGGATGAATAAAGTTTTGTTGATTGGATTTCTTATTGGGTGTTCATTTTTTTACTCACTAGCTATTGCTGGTAAGAGTAAGGTTGATGACTACAATCTTGTATGGTTGGCTCAAAGTAAAGGTTCACATGAATCCATGCCTTGTGGTGGAGGCGATATTGGTCTAAACGTTTGGGTTGAACAAAACGATGTGCTGTTTTATTTGTGTCGAAGCGGATCGTTTGATGAAAATAATGGTTTTTTGAAATCCGGACGCGTACGAATAAGATTGTTTCCAAATCCTTTTGGCGATCAAGATTTCAAACAAGAATTGAAACTCGAAAAAGGTTGTGTCGAAATAGAAAGTGATGAAACGAAAATTCGTATTTGGGTTGATGTCTATCATCCGGTAGTTCATGTCGAAATAAACAGTGTGAAGCCTCTGGACACAGAGGTCTTTTATGAAAACTGGAGATATAAAGATCGATTGATAAGAAAAGGAGAGGGGAATGCGACTTCTTATAAATGGGCAGTACCTGAGGGTTTGGTTACCAAAAAAGATAGTGTAGTTATCGAAAATAATGCTGTTTGTTTTTTTCATAAAAACGCATCGTCCACAATTTTTGATGTAACTGTTGCACAGCAGGGATTGGATTCCATCAAGGACGAATTGTATAATCCGTTGAAAAATCTTATTTTTGGTGGGAAATTATGGGGTGATCATTTAAAATACAATCGATCGGGAACAGGTAAGTATGCAGATACCGATTTTATGTATTGGTCGTTGAAGAGTGTTAAACCTGCCACCTCTCATCATATGTATATAACTTTATATACTGCCCGGAAAAATCATGTAAGGGAATGGATGGAAGATTTAAATTCTAAAGCTCGTGAAGCCTACAATCCCTCGGCAAAAAAGGAAACTCAACAATGGTGGAGTGATTTTTGGAACAGGAGTTTTATTTTGATTAATACTGAAAATCAAGATTCTGCCCCATGGAAGATAGGTAGGAATTATCAACTTTTTCGTTATATGCTTGGATGCAATGCATACGGATCCTACCCTACAAAATTTAATGGTGGGTTGTTTACATTCGATCCTTGTTTTGTTGATACTGCTCAGTCCTTTACGCCCGATTACAGAAAGTGGGGAGGAGGCACTTTTACCGCTCAAAATCAACGTTTGGTATATTTTCCGATGTTGAAAAGCGGCGATTGCGATATGATGAAGACTCAATTTGATTTTTATTTGCGCCTTCTCGAAAATGCAGAGATGAGATCAAAAATATATTGGGGACATGAGGGTGCTTGTTTTACAGAACAAATGGAAAATTTTGGATTACCAAATCCCAGTGAATACGGATGGAAAAGGCCTGAATATTTCGATAAGGGAGTGGAATATAATGCTTGGTTGGAATATCAGTGGGATACGGTGTTGGAATTTTGTTTGATGATGCTGGAAACAAAAAGTTACGTCAATGCAGATATCGTTTCTTATCTGCCCCTGATAAAAAGTTGCCTTACTTTTTTCGATGAGCATTATCGCTGGCTAGCAAAAAGAAGAGGCGTAAAATCATTAGATGAAAATGGGCATCTCATCTTATACCCGGGTTCTGCTTGCGAAACCTATAAAATGGCTTATAATGCTTCGTCAACTGTCTCAGCACTGAAAGTTGTTCTTGAAAAAATGATTGCCTTATTGAAAGATTCGGAAGAAAAGGATCAATGGACGAAGATGTTGTCGCGTATACCTCCTTTATCATTAACCCATAGAAATGGGGAAAAAAGGATTGCTCCTGCAAAATTATGGGAAAGAATAAATAACGTAGAATCGCCTCAGTTGTATCCGGTTTTTCCATGGCGTCTTTATGGGATAGGAAGGGAGGAGTTGGGTGTTGCAGTTAATACCTATTTTCATGATCCGGATGTACTGAAATTCAGGAGTCATGTGGGATGGAAGCAGGACAATATTTTTGCTGCATGTTTAGGTCTGACTGAAGAGGCTAAACGATTGACTCTTTTAAAGATGACAGATGGTCCTTTTCGGTTTCCTGCTTTTTGGGGACCGGGCTTCGATTGGGCTCCTGATCACAATTGGGGAGGAAGCGGTATGATTGGTTTGCAGGAAATGTTAGTACAAACAGTTGGCGATAGTATCTATCTGTTCCCTGCGTGGCCTAAAGAATGGGATGTGCATTTCAAGTTGAATGTGGATAAAGGTACAACTGTAGAAGCCCGACTGGTTAACGGAAAATTGCACAGCTTGATTGTTTTTCCTTCCTACAGATCAAAAGATATTGTAAACTGTATTCAAAATTAAAATATGAAATCTCATTTTATTGTTTTTATCTTGGCTCTAATGGGATTGTCTTTATCTCATGTTCAGGTGAATGCCTATAATCCTGAAATATCAATAGCCGGATTTTTTGAATTGCCGGGTAGCGGAAGAGCGGTCTATAATTTTAATCCCGGTTGGCGCTATTTTAAAGGGGATGTAAAAAATGGAGAATCATTAGATTTAGATGATTCTGAATGGGAAATTGTCTCTATTCCACATACGGTAGCCCTGATTCCTGCCGAAGGTAGTGGGGGGAGGAATTATCAAGGTCCTGCTTGGTACCGAAAACATTTTGTGATGGATAAATTTTTGGAAGGCAAGAATGTGTCGTTGTATTTTGAGGCAATAATGGGTAAATCTATTATATATGTAAACGGAAAAAAGATAAAAACCCATTTAGGTGGTTATCTGCCTTTTAGTGTTTCTCTTACAGATGCAGGAGTTCAGCCCGGAGATACTTGTTTAATTGCTGTTTTTGCCGATAATAGTGATGATGGAAGTTATCCTCCGGGGAAACCTCAGTATGCGCTCGATTTTGCCTATCACGGAGGAATTTATCGTGATGTATGGATAATTGCAAAATCTCCCGTAGCCATTACGGATGCTATTGAAGCAAATAAGGTTGCCGGAGGAGGTGTATTTGTTCATTATGATAATATAAGTGAAAAAAGTGCCGACGTTTATATCGATGCCGAAATAAAAAATGCGGACAATCGGGAAAGAAGCGTTTACTTGTCAACCGAACTTTGTGATCTCACCGGGAAAATAATAAAAAAAGAAAAAACGCGATTAACCTTAGCAAAGGGCGAAACAAAAACCGTTTACCGGAAAATGAATGTGCAACATCCGCATTTATGGTCTCCTCGTGATCCCTATTTGTATTGTTTGAATTTTCGGGTAATGGACGGGGGAAAACCTTTAGATGGAGGAACCATTCGAATTGGTATAAGAAAAGCAGAATTTAGAGGAAAAGAAGGCTTTTATCTGAATGGTAAACCCTACGGACAGTTAATTGGAGCTAATCGTCATCAGGATTTTTCCTATGTGGGGAATGCCCTTCCCAATTCACAGCAGTGGAGGGATGCCAAAAAGCTACGTGATGCCGGTTGTGAAATTATTCGTTCAGCCCATTATCCTCAAGACCCGGCTTTTATGGATGCATGTGACGAATTAGGTATGTTTGTTATTGTGGCAACACCCGGTTGGCAATATTGGAACAAAGATCCTGAATTTGCACGACTTGTAAATGAAAATACGCGTCAGATGATCCGGCGCGACCGTAACCATCCTTCTGTTTTGGTATGGGAGCCTATTTTAAATGAAACCCGTTTCCCTCTCGATTTTTCTTTGTCTGCTTTGCAGGTCACCAAAGAAGAATATCCTTATCCGGGAGCCCCGGTGGCTGCCGGAGATTTGCATTCTGAGGGCATTGCTGAGCATTATGGATTGGTATATGGTTGGCCCGCTGATGAAGGTAAGGTGGAACAATGTATTTTTACCCGAGAATTTGGAGAAAATGTTGATGATTGGTATGCTCACAATGCCAACAACAGGGCATCGCGCAGTTGGGGAGAACATCCCCAGTTGGTACAAGCGCTTTCTTTGGCGCAATCTTATGGGTCAATGTTTAAAACCACCGGACAATTCATTGGTGGAGCGCATTGGCATCCTTTTGATCATCAACGTGGCTATCATCCCGATCCCTATTGGGGTGGAATATTTGATTGTTTTCGACAATCCAAATATGCTTTCTATATGTTTAAAAGTCAAGTAAATGCAGAAGCAACTCATCCCATTGCTGAGGTGGGTCCGATGGTTTATATTGCCCATGAAATTACGCCATTTTCTGATTCCGATATCGTTGTCTTTACCAATTGCGATTCGGTTCGTTTAATTTCTTATGAAAAAGATACGCTGATTCAGAAAGTTATTCATGAAGAAAAAGGTCTTCCGAACGTACCTGTTGTATTTAAAGATGTTTTCGATTTTTGGGAAATGAGAGAATATACTTATGTTCAAAAGAATTGGCAAAAAGTGAGTTTTGTTGCTGAAGGAATAATAAACGGGAAAGTGGTAGCTACACATAAGCGGATGCCATCAAGGCGTTCGACAAAACTTCGATTGACATTGGATCATGAAGGACAATCGTTGATTGCCGACGGATCGGATTTTGCCGTAGTCATAGCTGAAGTTACCGATGATAATGGGAATGTGCGAAGATTAGCCAAGGAGAATATTTTTTTCTCTGTTGAAGGTGAAGGCACCATTATCGGCGATGCTCAAATAGGTGCTAATCCGCGGGCAGTAGAATTTGGGTCAGCGCCGGTGTTGATTCGTTCGACAAAAAAAGCCGGGAAAATAACCATTAAAGCTCGACCTGTCTTTGAGGGTGTTCATACCCCATCTCCGGCAGAGCTTGTTATTGAAAGTGTACCATCTAGGCAAGTATTATGTTATTTGGAGGATGATGGGAATTTTATATTGAGAGACAAAAGCCATTCTTCCGGAGATGGCAAGCAGGAACTAACACCGGAAGAAAAAGAAAAGGTATTAAAGGAAGTGGAACGGCAACAAACGGAGTTTGGAGAAAAATTCAAAAAGGAATAACGAATTAGGTAAGGAGAAAATTATGGAATACAGGTCATTGGGCAAGACAGGGATGGAGCTGTCCGTTTTGGGTTTTGGGGCGTCATCGCTTGGAGGAGTTTTTCATTCGTTAAAAGAAGAAGAGGGCATCCGGGCTGTACATACGGCACTCGATAACGGGATCAATTTTATTGATGTTTCACCTTATTACGGCTATTACAAAGCGGAACAAGTGCTGGGCAAAGCGCTGAAAAACATCGAACGTTCGCGTTATTATCTTTCCACCAAAGTCGGTCGGTACGGAGATGACGGTAAAAATTATTGGGATTATTCGGCCAAAAGGGCACAAGAAAGCGTGTACGAGAGCATGGAAAGGCTGCATGTGGATTATATCGACTTGATCAACGTGCACGATATCGAGTTTGCCGATTTGGAAACGGTGTGCAACGAAACGCTTCCGGCGCTCGTGGAATTGAGACAGAAAGGCATCGTTAAGCACGTGGGGATCACCAACCTGACGCTTCGTCATTTTGTGTACGTGATCAACCATGTACCGGCCGGAACGGTAGAAAGTGTTTTGTCTTTCTGTCATTATACCTTGCAGGACGATTCGTTGGCGGATTATCTCGATTTTTTTGAGGAACACGAAGTAGGTGTCATCAATGCCTCACCTTTTGCCATGGGGTTGTTGACCGAAAGAGGGGCTCCGGCATGGCATCCTGCTCCCAAACCGCTGCAAGATGTATGCAGAAAAGCGGCGGAATATTGCAAAAGCAAAGGAAAAAGCATCGAGAAATTAGCGATTCAATATGCGGTTTCCAATCCAAGAATAACTACCACTTTATTCAGTACTACGCGTCCATCGGCGGTACTACAGAATATTCAATGGGCAAACGAACCTTTGGACGAAGAATTGTTGTCTGAAGTAAGAAAAATCCTGGAGCCCCGTTTTCGGGATACCTGGTTAAACAGTTAAGAAATGAACAAGATGAAAGCAGTACACATTTCCGGAAACGGAAAAGTTTCCCTTATGGAAAAAGAAAAGCCTGTTCTCCGGAAAGGGGAAGTTTTATTGAAAATACGTTATGTTGGTTTTTGTGGATCCGATTTGAATACTTTCTTGGGAAATAACCCGATGGTAAGATTACCCGTGATCCCCGGTCACGAGATCGGAGCCATAGTGGAGGAAGTAGCGGAAGGCGTTCCGGATTTCATCACGAAAGGAATAGCCTGCACGGTAAATCCATATACCCATTGCGGGTATTGTTCTTCCTGCCGCAACGGAAGGCCTAATGCCTGTCGGTATAATCAAACCCTTGGAGTTCAGCGCGACGGAGCCATGTGCGAATACCTTTCCGTGCCATGGGAAAAAGTTATTGCGGAGGATGAAATTGACGTACGTACCTTGGCGTTGGTAGAACCCATGAGTGTGGGATTTCATGCCGTATCGAGGGCGGAAGTTGCCGATACCGATACCGTGATGGTTATCGGCTGCGGCATGGTCGGTATGGGAGCGATAGTCCGGTCGGTCATCCGGGGAGCGCGGGTGATAGCCGTTGATGTGGATGACGAAAAACTAGAGATAGCCAAAAAGTTGGGAGCAGAATATGGCATCAACTCAAAATCGGAGGAGGTGCATGAGCGGCTATCGGATATCACTCAGGACATGGGTGCCGACGTGATAGTCGAAGCCGTGGGATCAGCGGCAACTTACCGGATGGCTGTCGATGAAGTTTCTTTCACGGGACGGGTAGTCTGTATTGGATATGCCAAATCGGAAGTCGCTTTCGATACAAAATATTTTGTGTCGAAGGAGTTGGATATCAGGGGATCGCGTAATGCCTTGCCCGGAGATTTCAGGGCAGTGGCGCAATATTTCAAACGCAACGACATATCCGGAACCTTCATCAGCGCCGTTTATCCGCCCGAAAAAGCAGGTGAAGCGTTGGAATACTGGGCGGCAAATCCCGGTAAAGTCTTCAGGATACTGATTGAATTTTAAACAGCTATGGATTATACAATGATAGATGCCCATGCCCATCTTTGGCTACGACAGGATACCATCGTCAATGGTGAGCAAATTCAAACCTTGGAGAACGGTAAATCGCTGTTCATGGGCGAAATCCGTCAAATGCTGCCCCCTTTCATGATAGACGGGCGGAATACGGCAGAAATTTTTTTGTCGAACATGGATTATGCCCGGGTATCGGCAGCCGTCATCACTCAGGAATATATCGACGGGGATCAAAACGATTATTTATGGGAAGTTCAGCAGAAGTATCCCGATCGTTTTCTTTGTTGCGGTATGGTTGATGTTCGCAAGAAAGGGTATTTGGAACATGCACGGGGCCTTATCGAAAAAGGGTTCAGGGGGATCAAACTTCCGGCTAATCGTTTTTCGTTGCCCGAGGGACGGATATCCATGACCACGGACGAGATGATGCCGATGTTCAAATTGATGGAGGAGAACGGCGTTTTCCTTTCGATAGATTTGGAAGAGGGAACATCACAGGTTGGCGAGATGAAGGAAATCATCGGCGAATGTCCAGACTTGAAAATAGCCATCGGTCATTTCGGAATGGTCACCTATCCCGATTGGCAGGAACAGATCAAGTTGGCAAGGAACAAAAACGTGATGATCGAATCGGGAGGAATTACCTGGCTGTTCAACGACGAATTTTATCCGTTTAAAGGGGCTGTTTGGGCAATCAGGGAAGCCGCGTCGCTGGTAGGTATGGACAAGTTGATGTGGGGTTCGGACTATCCGCGTACGATCACGGCCATTACCTATCGCATGTCTTGCGATTTTATTTCAAAGTCCGATCTTCTCAACGAAGAGGAAAAACGAAAGTTCCTCCGATCGAATGCCGAGAAATTCTACGGATTCACCCATCTTGTCTCGTTGCCTTATATAAAAAATATGTCCGAATGAGTTTTTAAATTTATTCGGATTTTATTGAAAAATTGATGAATGGATTTCTTATGCGAAAATCACAAAAGAAGGGTTTTCCCCGATAAATTTTTATAAAGAGAGTATATGATTCAAGAATTTAATAAGCCATTGAGGGGAATTATCGTTCCTCTGGTCACTCCGCTTTTGAATGACAATGTATTGGACCTCGAAGGATTGGATAATTTAATAGCTCACGTTATTAAAGGAGGCGTATCGGGAATTTTTTTGCTTGGTACAACCGGAGAAGCGCAAAACTTGAGTTACGATCTAAGGAGAAAATTAATAAACGCTACGTGCGAAAAAGTAGGTTCAAGAGTTCCTGTGTTAGTGGGAATTTCTGATACTTGCATTGAAGAAAGTGCCCGGTTAGCAGCTTATGCCGCACGATGTGGAGCCTATGCCGTGGTTGCTGCCCCGCCTTATTACTATATCCCCGGACAAGTTGAACTCATCCAATACTATACGCGTCTGGTTTCAAAAATTGATTTACCGTTATTTTTATACAACATGCCGTCCAATGTGAAAATATACATCGAACATCAAACGGTTCTTGAATTGGCCGAAAATCCGAAAATTATTGGTTTAAAAGATAGTTCTGCAAACGGCGTTTATTTTCAGAAATTACTTTATTCGTTTTTAGATAGTACTTTTACACTGTTCGTAGGACCCGAAGAAATGATGGCGGAAACGGTGCTAATGGGAGCTCATGGAGGAGTAAATGGTGGAGCAAATCTCTACCCTGAGCTTTATGTGAAGCTTTATGAGGCGGCTGTAACAAATAACTTTGAGATCATTCAACAATTGCAGCCTTTGGTAATGGAAATCAGCAATTCACTTTATACAGTAGGTAAATACGGGTCGAGTTATTTGAAAGGATTAAAAACAGCATTGAATTTAAAGGGAATTTGTAGCGATTACATGTCAGAGCCTTTCAACAAATTCGAACAAAAAGAAAGAAATATTTTAGCCGATCGGATGGAGAAACTTGAGCGAAAGATGATCTTATCGTAAAATGATTGCGAAACGCAGATGATAAAAAGATGATTCAGATTCATATATTGGATATCGTTATATTCCTGGTTTTTACACTGGGAACCGTCCTTTTCGGAGTATCTTTTTTTCGTAAAAATAAAGATGTATCCGATTATACGAAAGCCGGTGGCAACGTACCGGGTTTTATTGTTGGCATGTCTATTTTTGCCACTTATGTGAGTAGCATCAGTTTTTTAGGGTTACCGGGAAGTGCTTATTCGGGAAATTGGAATTCGTTCGTATTTAGTCTTTCCATTCCCATAGCAGCTATTATTGCCAGTAACTATTTTGTTCCTTTTTATCGAAAAATAAGTAGCGTTTCCGCATACAGTTTTTTGGAGGAAAGGTTTGGATATTGGGCTAGAGCCTATGCTGCCGTGTGTTATCTGTTAACTCAGATTGCCCGGATAGGTTCTGTGCTTTTTTTGTTGGCATTAGCTTTACATTTTATGCTCGGGTGGAGCATCTCGTCAATTATCATCATTACTGGGTTATGTGTGGTTATCTATTCCGTATTAGGTGGAATAAAAGCCGTGATATGGACAGATGCCATCCAGGGTTTAATTTTGATTGTTGGAGCATTGGTCAGCGCCATTGTTTTACTTTTCTCATTACCGGAGGGAATAAGCCAGTTTTTTACAGTAGGAAGAGAATTCGATAAATTTTCTTTAGGCTCTTTTAGTTGTGAGCTGAATATGCCTACTTTTTGGGTCACGTTATTATATGGGTTATTTATCAACCTGCAAAATTATGGTATCGATCAGAATTACGTTCAACGCTATAAAAGTGCAAAGGACGATAAAAATGCCCGTTTTTCTGCTTTGTTTGGAGGATTATTGTATTTACCCGTAAGTTTTTTGTTTTTTATCATTGGTACAGCCTTATTTGTCTATTATAAAGTTCAACCGGGATTATTGCCTGAAGATATTACAGGAGATCAGGTGTTTCCGTATTTCATTGTAAACGGGTTGCCTGTGGGAGTTACAGGATTATTGATTGCGGCTATATTTTCGGCCGGCATGAGTACGATTTCTACGAGCATAAACAGCTCAGCAACTATTATATTAACCGATTTTTTTGAACATGGAAAGAAAGAAATTTCAGAGAAAAAAAAGATGACCATCTTGTATAGTATGTCTTTTATTTTGGGATTGTTGGGAATTGGCATTGGTTTAGCGATGATGTCAGTAAAGAGTGCGTTGGATGCATGGTGGAGTATGGCGTCAATTTTTAGTGGAGGAATGTTGGGTCTGTTTTTATTGGGGTATCTTTCCCGTAAAGCAAAAAGTGTTCATGCTTTAATCGGTGTTGTCTGTGGAGTTGTGTTAATTGCTTGGATGACACTGAGTGGTCAGACATTATTTCATCATTATTTGACGATAGTTTTCGGAACAATGCTTATCTTTATTGTTGGTTTTTTGGTTGGCCTGATGGCGAGTAAACAAAATGATGGGCAATTTCTTTCTGGGGAAGTCGAATAACATGAAGAGTTTATTTTTTTATTTATTAGTTTGTTTTCCATTTGTTTTTTTTTCTGCAAATGGCAATATCATTGCTGAACATTATTCCACAGAAGATGGAGTTCCGCATGAAACCGTTCATTGTGCGTTGAAATCTTCGGATGGTTTTTTGTGGTTTGGTACATGGTATGGCTTATGCAGTTTCGATGGGGTAAAGTTCAAAACATATAATAGTAGGAACAAGTATCAAACGAATATACCGCCACGTAAGATACAGCATATTTTGGAAGACAAATATGGTAATCTTTGGGTGAAGACCATCGATCACAAGCTGTATATATTCGATAAGAAGAAAGAACGGTTTTATTTCCTTTCTAATGAATTACCGAAAGAATTTTCAGTGAATGCACAGATCATTAAAATCTCCAAAACTAACGATGATGAATTTCTTCTGTTAACCAAAAATAAAGATCTGTTGCTTGCTTCGCCTACAAAAGATGCACGTGCAACAGTGGTTTTATTGTATCGTTCCAATATTGAAACGGCTAATTCAAAATTAATGCATAATATCTTACACGAAAACGAAAAATACATCAATTGGATAGGAATGGATTTTTCTATTTTTTCATGCCGGAAAAATCAACTATTGGAAAAAGAAACTGCTCATTATATTACTGAAAAATTATCCAAAATTTCTGTTTTGCCTTATACTTCTTTTTGTTTTACAAAGGATATATTCTGGTTGGGAGATCAAGAAGGAAATGTTTTCAGCATAAATTTGAATAATGGAGATGTTGCACTCTTCGATCAATTGAGTGGCTTAGGAGAAATCCAAAATTTACTGGTTGATAAATCGAAGCTCTATATTGCGGTAAAAAATAGAGGGATCTATTGTTTTGATTTGGAATCTGATTCAATTCGTTCTGTTTTTATTTCGACCTCCCTAACTATCACGAATTCATTTTGTGATAGCTATGGGTTGATATGGTTTGTTACAGCCGACAATAAAGTCATATCTTATGACTCGAAAAAAAGTAATGCTCAAGTATTTACTTTACCCGATGGCTCTATTATTAATGAAAACGTTACTTGGCAGGATGGTAAAGAATTGGGAATGTTTTTTTTAACAAGGTCAGGTGTGGTTGTTCAGATTGATCGTGTGCATATGAAAATGAATGAGCTTGAAGATCAATCCGAGAATGGCATTTCCATGAAGAAATTATCTAATTTGTTTTTGGATAATAATGGCATCTTATGGCTTACTTCCTATGACGAGGGTATTTTCAGAATTAGTTTTCCCAAGCAGCAGTTCCATTTAGTTAGTCCGGCTAACGTTGGGAAAATCGACCAAACGGGAATTTCCACAGTAGGAGTAAAAGCCCTTTTTCAAGAAGAAAATGGGGACATATGGATTGCCACACGGATGTCGGAAGTTTTTCATTTTGGTAAAGAAGGGAAATTAAAACATCGCTTTTCTCGGGATAATTACTATATCGGCAATGTATATCATATCATGCAGGACAGGCAGGGGCGCTTATGGTTCTCTACAAAAGGGCAAGGGCTTATAAGTGCCTTTCCGGACGAAACGAATCCGTTAGGTTTTCAATTTAAAAGGTATATGCATGATCCGGATTTTGCTACATCAATCAGCGGAAACGATATTTATTACACGTATCAGGATAGCAGAGGAAGAATATGGGTAGGTGCTTTTGGCGGTGGTTTAAATCTGTTGCAGGAAGAAGAAGATCGGGTAATATTTAAACATAAATACAATAGTTTCTCGAAATATCCTGAATACGGACAATATATGGAAGTTAGAAATATTATCGAGGATGAGAATGGCAGAATCTGGGTGGGAACAAGTGATGGATTAATGTCCTTCGAAGGAAATTTCAATTCATCTGATGATATCGATTTCGAAATATATCGGAATAATTTAAATATTAATAATGATGATATTTACTGTTTGTATAAAGATAAAAACGGACAGATTTGGGTGAGCGTTTTTGGCGGAGGTCTGAATAGGTTACTAAAATACGAGAAAGAGAAAAAACTCCCGTTGTTTGAATCATATGGAATAAAAAGCGGAATTAACAGTGATGTTATTTTGTCAATTGTTGAAGACAATTACAATAATCTTTGGCTTTCGACCGAAAAAGGGATCTCGCAGTTTAGGTTGAGTACAAAAATGTTTCGCAATTTCGATAAATACGATGGATTTCCTTCGATAAAAATGGAGGAAGGAAGTGCCATGAGATGCAACGACGGAACCATATGGTTTGGCAGTAAAGAAGGTATATTGCAATTTGATCCCCAAAAAATAACAACAAACAGTATAGCTTATCCCACCTATATTGTGGATATTAAAGTATCCAATAAGGATTTCGACGAATGGAATACCGACAGCATTTCCGTCAAATATTTGGATAAAATTACGCTGAAGCATAATCAGGCCATGTTCACTATCGAATTCGCTGCACTAAATCATTATAACCAAAACCATATCAGTTATCAATATATATTGGAAGGATATGAAAAAGAGTGGCATTTCAACGGTAAAAACAGGATTGCATCATACACCAATGTGCCGCCGGGAGAATATTTATTTAAAGTCAGAACAATAGATGATGCCAATCCGACATTGTTTTCCGAAAGGAATCTTCGTGTAAAGATTCTTCCTCCGTGGTGGCAAACGATATGGGCATATATGGTTTATGCACTTCTTTTAACAGCTTTTTTATATACTTTGTTCCGATTTATTACCCTTATGATAAAAATGAGAAACGATGTTTATATTGAGCAGAAACTTTCCGACCTCAAAATAAAATTCTTCACGAATGTTTCTCACGAATTGCGAACGCCATTGACATTAATAAAAGCACCTATTCAAGAATTAAAAGAAAACGAAAATCTTTCAGAGAAAGGTAAACAGTATGTGAGTCTGATGGAAAACAGTACAAATCATATGTTGAATCTGGTTAATCAGATTTTGGATTTCAGAAAAATCGAGAACAAAAAAATGCGATTGCACGTTTCACCTGTTAACTTAAATATAATCATAAAATCTTTTTTTGATGAATTTTCAGCCTTGGCAGAAGAAAACAGTATTCATTATAATTATCATTTATTACGTGAGAATATTGTTTTATGGGCAGATAAAGAGAAGCTTGAAACCGTGATAAGAAACATCCTTTCCAATGCATTTAAATTTACGCCATCGGGGGGAAGCGTTTTGATAACTGCAGGTGTCGAAGAAGAAAAGCAACAATGTTTCATACGTATTGAGGATACGGGGATAGGAATTCCTCAAGACAAATTGGATGAAATTTTTGAACGTTTTTCACAAGGTGGCAATATTCAAAATATGCTATATCAGGGAACAGGTATAGGACTTGCTTTGTCGAAAGAACTTGTTCTTCTTCATCACGGCGAAATTAATGTCGAAAGCGTTCAAAATAAGGGTTCGGCCTTTACTATTGAAATTCCTTTAGGGAAAAAACATTTTAAAGATTCAGAAGTAGATTTTTATATTAGCGATATTGTTAAAGACTCATCCGATTTAGAAGAGGGAGAGAACGATGAAGGCGAAATTGAGGAAACAGCCGAGGCGCAATCCGATTTGCCTACTCTTTTGCTGGTGGAAGACAATAAAGCCCTGTGTAATCTGATTAAATTACAATTAGAAGATAAATTTAATGTTTATATCGCCTATGATGGGCAAGAAGGCCTGAAGAAGGTCCATCTGTATTATCCCGATGTAATTATTACCGATCAGGTAATGCCAACAATGGATGGATTGGAATTGTTGAAACAAATACGGGATGATTTTCGGATAAGTCATATTCCGGTAATCCTGCTTACAGCCAAAAATGATGACGAGATCAAGATACAATCTCTTCATTTGGGTGCAAATGCTTACATAACAAAGCCATTCAGTAAGAAACATTTAATAGCAAGAATAGAGCAGTTATTAAATGAAAGAAAATTATTTAGAGAGCGATTTTGGAATAAGGATAATAATTCAGAGCAACTTGCAGAAGATTACGGTGCCTATTTTGTGGAAAAGGATGTGGATTTTTTAAATAAGATTCGTCAAATCATAGAAGAAAATCTGGATAATAGCGATTTCAATATCGATGCTATCGCATCGAGTTTGAATTTAAGTCGTTCTGCTTTTTTCAAAAAATTGAAAAGTATTACCGGCTTAGCTCCGGTAGATCTTGTAAAAGATATTCGATTAAATAAAGCCGTTGAACTAATGAGAAAAACAGATATGTCGATCTCGGAAATTGCTTTTGCTGTTGGCTTTAAGGATGCAGGGTATTTTGGAAAATGTTTTAAGAAAAAATACCAAGTGTCACCGCGTGATTATTTAAATGCTTATAAAAAATAAGCGTAAACGCATTACATAAATTCCGTGAAATCGTCTTCATTTAATCAGATATTAATTGATAGAATGTTGGTGCGAAAATTAAACATAGGCATAACCCTGTTTTTCTATATATGGACAACTTACTTTGTTGCTTCACAGAATCCATCGTTGTATGTCAATAATGGAAAATTAATCTATAATGTCGATAGTTTAGGTAACAGAGTACTCGATTTTTCTTTTTGCGGTTATCATAACTCACAGGATGATATTCCTTTGTTAGAAAATAAAATTTTTGTTCCACATCGTGAAGAAAATTCCTCACAAGTGATCCAACAAGCTATCGATTTTGTTGAAAAACTTCCCTTGGATGCTTCAGGATTCAGGGGTGCTGTTTTATTGGATAAAGGTACATTCATGCTCGATGAATCCTTAGTAATTCATAAATCGGGAGTAGTCTTAAGAGGAACAGGCAAAAATGAAACTGTGTTGAGAAAGAAAGGTGTCGATCGAAATGCTTTCATAAAGATAGAGGGTTTTAATAATATGCATTATACCGATACCCTTTCGGTTCTTTCGGAATATGTGCCTGTAAATTCCCATTATTTGACCGTAGATCAGGTATCTCGTCTTAAAAAAGGAGATAAAATATTTATATACAGGCCCTCTACTGCATCTTGGATTAAAAAACTAGGTTGCGATCATTTTGGCGGAGGCATTACGGCACTTGGATGGAAAGAAGGCGATATTGACATTTATTGGGATAGAACCATTACGGAGATAAAAGATAATACAGTGGAAATTAATGCACCGTTGACAATGGCTTTGAATGTAAACGATGCTGCATGTAAGATCGTTGTGTATGAATGGCCGGGGCGCATTTCAAATTGTGGAATAGAAAATTTGTTGCTTCAATCGGATTATGATTCGGCTAATCCTAAAGATGAAGACCATTGTTGGACAGCTATTTCTATAGAGAATGCTTCGGATTGCTGGATTAGACGGATTCATTTCAGCCATTTTGCAGGGAGTGCCGTAATTCTTCAGCCA
>DBPW01000047.1 GCA_002305015.1 Bacteroidales bacterium UBA1410 | reverse complement strand
GTAGCGGCATCGATCACTTCTATGGTGCTCGACACGTTGACAACGATATAGATTTTCGATCCGTATTTGATCATATCGTTTGCCGTATCGCCCAAGCCTCTTTTGTTGACCGTGGTAAAATAATCAAAGTCCTTGGTTTTGCTTTTCAAATCGTAAAAAGCCAGCGTGCTGTTGTTGCGGTCCATAATTCCTTCGCAAAGCACCAGAATCTTTTGGGTTTCCGAAGGCGGAAGTTCCGTTGGATCGATTAAATCGTCGCTATCGCTGCATGCTGCAAAAAGAGCAGCCAGAAGTACTAAAATAAAAACATTTTTCTTTTTCATATGCGTTGTTATTTAAATGGTGAATTAAAAATCGATCGACAGGGTTCCTCTGTAGGAACGGCCGGGCATGGGAAAGTTGCGCACAATCTCGTAATTTTTGTCGCCTACGTTCAATGCCTCAACCGAAACATGCCAGGTGTGCCGTTTGGCGTTGATGACTTTCGAAAGCGAGAAGCTGTGATCGGTATAGGCCGGCAGTCGATTTTGCGGAATATTTTCCGCCAGTGCATACCGTATGCCCGACCACAGCAAGGTGTACGACAAAGTGAACCACGGCATTTCCACTGTGGCGTGTGCTGCACCCGACAGGCGGGGAGTATAGGGAATCTGATTTTTGTAGGTGGACGAATTCGGCTGAGTCATATTCAAGGCCTGTTGATAAGAAAATGTGCCTCCTGCCGACAAGCTCATTTCGTGCGGCAGCTTGAAGATGCTTTCCAGCGAAAGATCGATGCCGTCGATGCGCACTTTTCCGTAGTTGACCATGCTCCATTCGAACATGTTTTTTACTGGAACGGCAACGATTTTGTTTTTTATCGTGTTGCGATATGCGTCTGCCGAAAACGTGAGGAAGGGCAGACGATCGCTGCCGGAAATGCCGTAGGTGAGTCCCAGGTTAAACTGTTGGGCATCTTCGGGTTTGAGGTCGCGCTTTCCCACGAGCGAGTAATACAAATCGTTGAAAGTGGGAAGTCGGAAAATGTTTTTATAGAAAGCCCTGAAATGAAGGTCGATATTGTCGAACGGACGAGTCGATACGGCAATGCAGGGCGACACCTTGTGGTGGTTTTCGGCCGGGTTGCCGGTTTTTACCTTCTCGTCGGTTTGGGTATAAAGCACGTTGGCCGTGGCCGTAAATTTTTCGGCTGTAAATTTGGCTGCCATTACCGATTGCAGGGTGATCCGGCGGGGATAGGCAAAACCGGTGAGATCGGCATCGAGTGTAGCCGAGGTGAGATCGGTTGCCGCCGAAAAGTGCAGGGCAGGGTAGGGACTGTAGAGCACTGCCACAGAGCCGTAACCCTCGTGTTGCCGGTACGTGTTCTCGAGTTTGCCTGCAGAATTGAGGTAAGCGGGATCGAGGTAATGCTGATATCCGTAATTGTATTTGGCATTGGCCTGAAGCGCCCATTTGTCCGAAAAATCGTTCCGGTAATGCGCCTGCGCAAAAAACGTTTCATCCCACAGGCGCTGTTTCGAAAAATTGTCGGTATTATAGAAGATGGTCGCACCGGGCAGGCCGCGTTCCGAGCGGTAGTAGTACACTCGCGCGTCGGCACGCGAACTCTGCGAAATTTTCCCGAACACCGCCCCTTCCAATCGCAAGTTTTGCACGTCGGTATTTTGTCGTTTCTCCACCGATGAGCTGTCATTTTTCGACGGCCCGTAATGCAACATATAGGGATATTTTCCGTCGGCCGACAGCCACTCGCCGCTGAACGATGCAGCCAGGCGGTCGTTGATTTTCTGTTCCAGGTAAAACGTAGGGTTAACCAAGCCGAACGAACCGCTTTTCAGCGATCCTTTGCCGTGGGTATTGCGGCCTTGTTCAAAAGAAGGGATGCGGCTATGGATATGGAGCACCGAGGCGGCAGAAAAAAAACGCGCCGGTTGAAAAATTTGATCGCTTTGCGCCTGATTCAGCGTAATCGAGTTCACATTATCCGTCGAAAAACGGCCGATATCGATTTGGCCGGTTTGCACATCCGAAAGCAGGACGCCGTTGTAGCCCACGGCCGTGTGGGTTGCCCCCAATCCTCTCACCGAAACCGTTTTCAGTCCCCCGATGCCGCCGTAATCTTTCACGGTAACGCCCGAGAAATGCTTCACCACGTCGGAAATCTGCAGCGCATTGAGGTTTTGTATTGCCTTTTCCGTAAGGATTTGCGTGGGCAGCGCAGAACGAATTGCCCGGTTGCGGTAGTTTTCGGTAATCACCACTTCGGGCAAATGCAGCAACGTATCTTCGCCCGTTTGGGCCGACAGCCGCATGCACGACGTTATTGCCGCAACGCATATAACGATGAACCACCGTTGTTTTTTGAATACATTCATCTTCTACCGAATCCGTTTAAATTTCGGTAAAGCTTAAACGAAAAGAAGGCACGCAAAAATCGAAAAACGAAAAGAATTGTCGTGTCGTTTTCAAGCTTTATTCCCCGAAAGCCATTAACTGTTGCGAAATGTCGGCAGGTCTTCTGACTTGCTCCCGTGTCTGAACGCCTTCCCGTCCGCCCGGCGGACAGTGGCATAAGGTATGTGTTCAGCACATAAGCGGAGCTTACAGCAGCGGGTCTGTTCAGGATTTGCACCTGATTCCCTTTTCATTGTTCCTTTCGTAGCCTTTGTGAAAGGAACAACACCCACATTTCGGAGGCAAAGATAAGGATAATTTTTTAATTGCCCACCGTTATTCTTTATTCTGCAATGAGCAGAAAATAATTCTTCTTGCCTCGTTGAGCAATAATGTATTTGTTGCCAATGAGATAGGAAGAATCGATCACCGTATCGGAATTTTCCAATCGTTCTTTATTAATGGTCACACCTCCCGATTGTGTAGTTTTGCGCATTTCGCTTTTGGAAGGAAAAACGGCAGCGTTTTCTGTCAATAAATCGACAGCTTTTATGCCACGGGAAAGCGCTTCTTTCGAGATATTAAATTGGGGAACACCATCAAAAACCTGAAGGAATGTTTCTTCGTCGATGGAACGCAAGGTCTCTGAAGTTGCTTTTCCGAATAATATTTGTGAAGCATTGACAGCCATTTCGTAATCGCTGCGCGAGTGCACCATGACGGTAATCTCTTCGGCCAGTCTTTTTTGTAAAGGGCGAAGATGAGGTGCTTTTTGCTGTTCGGAAATCAGTGAATCGATTTCTTCTCGCGAGAGAGTGGTAAATATTTTGATATATTTGGCAGCATCTTCATCACTTACATTCAGCCAGAATTGGTAAAATTTGTAGGGTGAGGTGTAGCGACGGTCGAGCCACACATTTCCGCTTTCCGTTTTCCCGAATTTGCCGCCATCGGCTTTGGTTATGAGAGGACAAGTAAGCGCATACACTTCTCCACCGTCAATTCGACGGATAAGTTCGGCGCCGGTGGTTATGTTGCCCCATTGATCTGAACCTCCCATTTGCAAACGGCAGCCTTTTTCCCTGTATAAATGCAGAAAGTCGTATCCTTGAATCAATTGATATGAAAATTCGGTAAAAGACATTCCTTCTGTTGAATCGGCACTGAGCCTTTTCTTTACAGAATCTTTTGCCATCATGTAATTAACGGTAATATGTTTGCCGATGTCGCGGATAAAATTCAGAAAGGTATAATCCTTCATCCAGTCATAGTTGTTCACCATCACGGCTTTATTGGAAATATTGCCGCCAAAATCGAGGAATTTCGACAGCTGTTCTTTAATTGCTTCCTGATTATGCCGAAGGGTTTCTTCATCCAGCAATTTTCGTTCGGCCGATTTCATCGACGGGTCTCCTATCATGCCGGTAGCGCCCCCTATGAGGGCTATTGGTGTGTGTCCGGCTCGTTGGAAATGTTTCAACATCATGACCCCTACCAAATGACCGATGTGAAGGGAATCGGCCGTGGGATCGATGCCGAGGTATCCGGCTGTCTTTTCTTTTAACAAGTATTCTTCCGTTCCGGGCATAATATCTTGGATCATGCCTCTCCAACGAAGTTCTTCCACAAAATTCATAAGATGTTAATTGGTTTGATTTGTTAAAACGATTGCAAAGGTACGACTTTATTTTCGGAAAACTAAACAGAAACAACAATTGAACCTTGTTTCTTTCCTTTCAATGTTTTCGGGACAGCATAGTCAGAAAAACGATGATGTTCATAATTTCGAGACGACCGAGCAGCATGTTGCCGGAAAGGATGTATTTTGCGGCATCGGGCAAACCGCTATAATTTCCCAACGAACTTACTCTTCCAAATCCCGGTCCGGCATTTCCAAGTGTTGTTATAGCTGCAGAAAAAGCGGTTATACCGTCTATATTCATTGCAGTCAGTAATAAAGTAGTTACAAAAAAGGTGATAATATAAAGGAGAATAAAAACGGCGGTCTGCAATTCCATATCGTTGTCGATGAGTGTTCCATCCACTTTTATGGCATATATTCCTTGAGGATGTTTGGCGAGTCGGATTTGTTTTATCAGCGATTTGAAGAAAAGATAAATTCGGTCGAATTTCAGCCCTCCTGAGGTAGATCCCACCATTCCGCATTGAATGGTGAAATACATTTGGATCAGGATAGCGAAAATAGGCCAGTTTGGCGTGTCGACAATGGCAAATCCCGTAGTTGTTCCTAATGAAATCACCTGAAAAGCAGCATATCGCAACGACTCTCCAAAACCATAAACTTTTTCAACGGTAAGTTGGGCGGCGACAAGAAAAATCCCTATAAATATTACTGTTACATAAGACCGAACCACGTTTGAAGTGAAAATATTCAATTTTCGTCCGCGAACGGTATTGTAAATCAACCCAAAATGCATGCTGCTTATCAACATGAAAAACATGATGACGATTTCGATTCCTACATTGTTGTAATAGGCTATGCTCAGGTTTTTGGTCGAAAATCCTCCGGTAGCCACAGTGGCAAACGAATGGCAAACGGCATCGAACCAGTTCATGCCGAAGATTTTCAACAAAATAATTTCTATGGCAATAAGGCTTAAATAAATAGCGACGATGATATTGGCAATTTCTCTTGCCTTCATCCGAAAATTCAGCATGGATAATCCGGAAACTTCAGAATGATAAATGCTGGAACGAATCCCTTTTTTTTCGGGAAGGATAATCAAAACAAAAAGAATGATGCCGACTCCGCCGATAAAATGGGTAGCTGCTCTCCAAAACAACAATCCTTTGGGCAGGATCTCGACATTGTTTAAGATGGTTGCTCCCGTCGTGGTAAATCCCGAAACACTTTCGAACAGCGAATTGGCCAACGTGAATTCTCCTCCCCACATAAAATACGGAATCATACCTACCAGGCAGGTGAATATCCAGCCGAGCACACTGATGGCCATTCCTTCATGAACGGTGATATCGTCTATTCTTTCCACAAACAGTTGGGGAAATATTCCCAATACTGCGCACACCAATGCTCCATACAGAAGCGGAATAAGCGAATCTTCGTGAAGGAAAAGAGAGATGGATGCCGAGATACACAAAAACAGCGCATTGAAAAGCGAAATGAATCCTAAATATTTTAATATGGCTTTTGTCCGTATCATAGGGAATCCTTAATCTTTTTCATTCTTTCCGTCCATCATGTTTTTTACATGCAAAAAACGATGAATCAGATTGTTGATTTCATTCTCAAGGTTTTTTATCTCGTCTTTTGTGTATGCGGTAACTTTCAGATTGTATTGTTCCGGATAAAATGAAGACACGGCATCGGTAATGTTGCGTATAGGATTGATTACATATTCCGAAATGAAAAAATGGAGCAGTAAAGCAAAAATCGCTGCCGTGATGAGCGATACAATGGCCGGCATAATAGCCCGTTTGGCATTATCCCTCATCGATAGGGTTTGTTTTTCGATGCCTTTCTCGTTGAGTTGCAACAAGGAGTTGATCGCATCTTTTGCTGCAAAATCCAGTTGTTGATAGGTAGAGAAAATAGGATCGTTTTCGGTAAACGTTACGCCATCATCTTTTTCAAGAAGTGTTGTAATGAAGGTGTAGTATTTATTGTATTCTTCCTTTATTTTATCGATGTATTTTTCCTCATCGATTTCGGAAACATGTTGCGACGCCGTTTTTATAGCTTGGTTCATGATTGAATCTGCGGCTATAATTATTTTTGTTCCTTCTTCGTGGTTTCCTTGTAGAAACAACAACAGTCCTTTGTTTTGTTGATCCATGGCATTAAGCATGTACCGGGCCTGCTCAATGGATGTGCAATTGTTATTAATGATGGTTTCGGCCGAAGTTTCAACTTTCTCGAATTCCATAACTAACATTACTCCGGCTATTGCCAGCATGAAAATCAGCAACAGAAAACCTGCCAATATTTTTGTTTTCAACGAGTTGGTTATTTTCATCGAATGAATATTGTTTTTATTGATACGTTCTCATAATAAACGGTGCAAAGGTACTTGTTTTTAAGGTATTTTGCCAAAATCGAGAGAAAACTTTTTAACGATAAAAAAAGTGGAATACATGTTGGCTTTCCGTCATGCATTCCACTTTTATAGAGATTAAACGATTGGCGTTATCGTACTAACGAAACAAAATCGTTATTCGATCTGTATTTAGCGAATTCCAAATCGTTTGCTGCTTTTTTTGCCATGGCTTTGTCGCGCAATATGGCTGTTTGAAGATGGGTTATGACATCGTTGACGTTGTTTGTTCTTGCAGCAACAATGGCGGCCAGATAGGCTGTGGTTGCATCGGGGTTAGGAATAGCTGCAAGTGTTTGAGATGCCTTGTTGTAATCTTTTACCAGCAATTGAGCCAATGCTGCATTGTTCGATTTCAGATCGCCAAAAGCTTCGACCGCTTTGTTGTATTCTCCTTTTTTCAGATAAAGCAGTCCGAGAGCTCCATTAAGACCTTTAGCACCACCTGCTTTGCCAAGCAATTCTTCGGCTTTGTCGAGATCGTTGTTGATCATGGCAATTAAAGCCAAATTCATATTCACTTCCGGTGCATTTGGCGATATTTGTGCGGCACGATTAAACGATTGGGTGGCTTTGTTTATATCTCCCCGTTTATAGAAAAGAACACCCAAATTGTTCCAACCTCTGAAATCTTGTGGATAATTTACCGTTATGTATTGGAAAATACGTTCTTTTTCAGCGTCATTATCCGTGAGTGTAGAAGCGTAAAGCAATTCGTTTACATTCAGCTGTTTCGGATTGCTTCTCCAGAAGGACATGATTTCATCGTCGGTCTTTCCTATAATTTCGATGTTGGCAATCAAACGTGCACGGCGCAATTGTGGAAGAACGGTTTCTGTCAATTCTTTGTATATATTGGATATATTTTTTATTTGTTGTTCGCGCTCTTCGGGATCAGAATACATGGATAGTACTCTGAGAATAAGTTCTTTGTCTTGCAAGTCGGATGCTTCCACCAATTGACGGAAACCTTCCCAGTCTTCGGCTGTAAAATGGGTATTGATATCGGTAGAAATATTCTTCTTTTTTAATTCCTTCTGCAGGTATTCCGTTGTATTTTTTTGTCGTTGTTCGGCCAGTGTTTCGTTAAGAGGTAGAGGGCCGTCAGGTGAAGCATATGCCGCTACTTCAATAGCAATTTGCTGTTTAGGATCGTTAAAAGCTTCTTCCACGCGTTTCTTCCAAGCAAGCAAACCTTCTTTACTTAATTCGCTTTGACGCAATGCGGCATTTTGAATAAGAAACAAGATGGCTGCATCCTGTTTGTCTTTAATGATTCTTTGGAAGTTGTCGTCTGCCAGCGAAGGATCGGTGGTTAAAGCATTGGCCAACATTGAAGTGGCGATAACACCGTCGGCAACTTTTATATCGGGGAGATTGGCTTTTTTGTTTTTTATTTGTGCGTTAAAACGCATGAAAAGTTCGGAAACTTCCATCCCTTCCTGATAGGGGAATTTAAAATTCATAATGAAATTTCCCCCTTTGTTTTTAGGAATCGTTATTCCGTTTCCTGCCACTTTTTCTCCCTGATAGGTATAGGGTATTGCTTTCAACTCTTTGTTGCCTGCGTATTTGATTACAGGGGTAATGGTTACTGTTGCTTTAGGATGAAACCATTTTTCGGGGAAAGTCCCGTTAACGGAAACAGGCACTTCTGTTCCCACGGTTTCGAGGGGAGAAGGGGTTACTTTAAAATTGGATTGCGATAGCGGCTTAAGGCTGCTGCATGACGTAGCAAACAGAACAATTGCCGCTGCTAATGCTAAAGATACATTAAACGTTTTTTTATTCATAGGGAAAAATTTTATGAGTTAATTAGTTCATTTTTTATCATTTTCGGATTCTTCATGCAAAACTATCGATTTTTCTTTGAATAAGAAAACTGAGGGGTTGATATCTCTTGCATATTTAGTCATTTTTTAGAAATTCCACATGAAATCCCAATTGTTGCAACACATTTGCCGACGAGGGATCGGCATTTATCACGGTATAGGCTTTGTATTCGCGTCGAAGGGGATAATGGGAACGGAAATAGGAGAATTTTTCGGGCGATTTTTTTAATGCTTCTGTTTCTTTCAACGGATTATAGGTATGAAGAACGGCATGAGCTATTTGTCTTTTCGGGTCGATATCTTTTACGTTTATGACGGGATCGGCAGGAGCGGGGATAGGCGGCATGAGTTTTACCGGATCGATGTCGAGATGGAAAAAATCGCATAGGTTCTCGAGGGTCATTTTGGTAGCCGTCCACTTTCCGTCGGCAGAATATCCGGCAACATGCGGTGTGGCAATGTCGGCCATTTCCAGCAGTTCACGGTCGATGTCGGGCTCGTTTTCCCAGCAATCGATTACCGATCCCGACACGAGGCCTTCTTTCATCGCTTTTTTCCATGCCCGGGTATCGGTTACACTGCCCCGGCAGGAATTGATCAGGATGGGAGCTTTTTTCAATTCGTTGAAAAAACGTTCGTCGGCCAGGTGCCACGTTTTGTATTTTCCTGTTTTGGTAAGGGGGGTATGCAGGGTGACGATGTCGGCCTCGTGTTTAAGGGTTTCGAGATCGGTAAACATCCCGTTAACATTTCCTTCTCGTTCTTCTCGCGGCGGGTCGTTTAGCAAAACATGCATACCCATTTTTTTGCAGGCAGCTTCCACTTTACTCCCCACGTTTCCTACGCCAACAATGCCGATGGTCTTCTCGTTTAGGTCGAATCCTTTTTTTTCTGCCAGCAGCAGCAAGGATGCCGTTACGTATTGTTCTACCGATCCGGCATTGCATCCCGGGGCAGTGCGCCAGGCAATACCGTGAGTATCGCAATAATGGGTATCGATATGGTCGTAACCTATCGTGGCCGAACAAATGAGCTTTACGGACGAGCCTGCCAATATTTCTTCACCAAAATGCGTTACTGTTCGCACAATCAACACATCTTTGTCTTTTACCGTCTCTTTGGTGAACTGATTTCCGGGCAGGTATTCAACTTCGCCGAAATGCTCGATGGCACCTTTGAGATAGGGGATATGGGCGTCTGCTAAAATTTTCATTGTTCAAATTGATTTATAACGTCTTTTTTAACCACGCATCCATTCCTTTTGCTGCTTTGCGTCCGTCACCCATCGCCAGGATAACGGTAGCACCGCCACGCACGATGTCGCCTCCGGCAAATATATATTCTACACCGGTTTGCATGGTTTCGTCATCCACTACAATTGTTCCATGGGGGGTAACTTCCAAACCGGCGAAAGACGACGGAATCAACGGGTTGGGAGAAACACCAACGCTTACAATAACTTCGTCGACATCTACCCATATGGTCTCGCCTTCAATAGGGATGGGTCGGCGACGACCGGATGCATCGGGTTCGCCGAGTTTCATGCGTTGTAACAACATGCGTTGCACGTGCCCATTTTCATCGCCTTCGTATCGTAAGGGATTATGCAGGGTGAAAAATTCGATGCCTTCTTCTTTTGCGTGTTTCACCTCTTCGATTCGTGCCGGCATCTCTTCTTCTGAACGCCGATACACAATCATTGCTTTTTCGGCGCCCAGACGACGTGCAGTGCGAACGGCATCCATCGCCGTATTGCCGCCGCCGATTACGGCTACTTTTTTGCCGCGATGAATGGGGGTATCGCTTTCAGGATCGGCAGCCTGCATTAAATTTACCCGGGTGAGGTATTCGTTGCACGACATTACGCCGATAAGATTTTCACCCGGAATGTGCATAAAGTTGGGCAATCCGGCTCCGCTGCCGATGAAAAGTCCGCGATATCCCATTTCTTTCAGATCTTCTTGAGAAATGGTTTTTCCTATGATGCAGTTGGTTACAAATTGTACGCCCATTTTTTTGAGCCCTTCAATTTCTACTTCCACGATTGTGTTGGGAAGTCGAAACTCGGGAATGCCGTAGCGAAGTACGCCACCCAATTCGTGCAGGGCTTCAAATACCGTGACATCGTATCCCATTTTGGCCATATCTCCCGCAAAAGCCAAACCGGCAGGACCTGAGCCTGCAACGGCAATTTTAATGCCGTTTGCGGGTGCAGTTGCAGGGATCGAGATGTGTCCGCTTTCCCTTTCGTAGTCGGCGGCAAAGCGTTCGAGATACCCGATGGCTACGGCTTCTTTTTTCAGTTTCTTGACGTAGAAACATTGGCTCTCGCATTGGCGTTCTTGTGGACAAACGCGTCCGCATACCGCAGGCAGGGTGTTGGTATCTTTCAGCGTTTTGGCGGCTTCGAGAATTTCGCCACGCTCAATGTTTTTGATAAATTTGGGAATGTTTACTTCAACCGGACATCCCGTAATGCACGTCGGATCTACGCAATCCAAACAGCGATGCGATTCGGCAAGAGCTTGTTGCAGCGTGAGGCCGAGATTTACTTCCTTGAAATTGTGAATGCGAACATCGGGTTGTTGTTCGGGCATTTTTACCCGGGGCAGATCCGTACGTTCTTTATTTTTCATTGTTTTACGTAGCGCTTCGCGCCACGGCTGATTGCGTTCAGCTTGCAAATATTCTTTTGAAGGCATTTCGAGTTGTTTTATTGTTGGCTATGCTATGAATATTCGATTATGATCGATGATCAATTGCGGCAATTGGCTTTAGTTATAAGCTTTTAGCCGCATAAGCATCTCATCAAAATCGACTTGGTATGCGTCGAATTCGGGGCCGTCGACACATACGAATTTGGTTTTACCCCCTACCGTAACCCTGCAGGCTCCACACATGCCTGTGCCGTCAACCATGATGGTGTTGAGGGATGCGATGGTCGGGATGTTGTATTTTTTGGTGAGTTCGGAGACGAATTTCATCATAATGGCAGGCCCGATGGTAACGCACAAATCAACTTTCTCGCGTTGGATAACCTCTTCCACACCATGGGTGACCAATCCTTTTTTGCCGTATGAACCGTCGTCGGTCATGATGATGACTTCATCGGCAAATTGACGTACTTCGTTTTCAAGAATAACGAGTTCTTTGGTGCGGGCCGCCAATACGGCAATTACCTTATTGCCTGCCTTTTTCATTGCCTCGATGATGGGCAACATGGGGGCAATTCCCACGCCGCCACCCGCACAAACTACGGTGCCGAAGTTTTCGATGTGTGTGGCTTTCCCCAACGGTCCCACCAAATCGGTTATATAATCGCCGACATTAAGTTCGCAAAATTTTCCCGACGATTTTCCCACATTTTGCACTACCAACGTAATCGTCCCTTTTTGTGGATCGGCCGATGCAATGGTATAAGGTACACGTTCTCCTTTTTTACCGATGCGGACAATCACAAAATGACCTGCTTTACGGCTTTTGGCTATTAACGGGGCTTCAATCTCGAATTTTACGACCTTATCGGATAAATATTCCTTTCCTACGATTTTATTCATGACAAATACGGATATTGATATTCGTTTCCTCGAATAGATTGGGCTTAATTTTATTTTGCAAAAATACACTTTTTTCATCTGAATGAAAAACAGAATTCAAAATAAGATAAATTCAAAAAAATGCAGTTTTAACAGCTATGCCGTAATTTTACCGTATGGTATGAAATATCGTTAGGATGATTATCTTTGCATTATCATTCACAAAAACAAATTATGAAAGATTTCAGTGTAAAAGCTAATGCAATTTTTGACCGTGCCACAGAAGATTATCATCTCGTAAATCATGTCGATGCCGTTATGAAAAATCCCTTTCAACCGGGGACGATTGATCATCTCCTTTATAAAAAAAATTGGATCGATGTCGTTCAATGGCATCTGGAAGATATCATTCGCGACCCTGAAATTGATCCTGTCAAAGCATTGGAAATCAAGCGTCGTATCGATCGCTCGAATCAGGGAAGAACGGATTTGGTGGAAAAAATCGATGATTATTTTCTTGATTTTTTTAGAGACGTCAAACCGCTTCCCGATGCTACTATCAATACGGAAAGTCCGGCATGGGCAATCGATCGATTATCGATTCTTGCCGTAAAAATTTATCATATGCGGGACGAGGTTAATCGCACGGATGTCGATGAACAACATGTGATGAATTGCCGTAAAAAATTAAATGTACTTATGGAACAACGCGAAGATCTCACCAATGCTATCGATACGTTGCTTCAAGAAATCGGAGAAGGGAAAAAATACATGAAGGTTTACAGACAAATGAAAATGTATAACGATCCCTCTCTTAATCCGGTGCTATATAGTAAAACAACAAAATAATGGCTCATGTTTTGGTCATTCGCTTGTCGGCATTTGGCGATGTAGCCATGCTGGTTCCACCCTTATATTCGGTGGCAAAGGCCTATCCGAACGACACCTTTTACGTTTTGACAAATAAAATTTACGTTTTGCTTTTCGATCTCGGGTTGTCTAATATTTATCCGATTGGCGTTGATCTCGCAGATTATAAAGGCATCAAAGGATTGTTTCGTCTGGGAAATTTTCTCAGGAAATACCCTATCGATAAAGTTGCCGATGTACATGATGTATTACGAAGTAAGTTTTTGAGGGCTTATTTTTCCCTTTTAGGAAAAAAAACACGCCATATCGATAAAGGCAGGAAAGAAAAGAGAGCCGTTGTTTCCCATAAAGCTCCTTTACAACCCTTAAAACATACCATCGATAGATATAGAGACGTTTTTGAAGCCATTGGGTATCCTGCGGAAATGACGTTTTCGCATTATTTTTCCAACAAATCAAGTGTAGTTTCGTTACCGGAGAATATTTTCTTTGATCCCTCGAAAAAAAATATAGGAATAGCTCCTTTTGCCAAACACAAAGCAAAAATGTATCCGTTGGAGAAAATGGAGGAGGTAATAAAAACACTGTGTACTCATCCCGATGTCATTATTTATCTTTTCGGCAGTCAAAAGGAAGCCGAAATAATGAAAAAATGGCAGGAGACATATCCCCATGTGGTTTCTGTTGCCGGAAAGCTCGATCTTGTTCAGGAGTTATTTCTGATGTCTCAACTTCGGGTAATGCTTTCCATGGATTCGGCCAATATGCATTTAGCTTCGTTAGTAGGTGTTCCTGTGATTTCCATTTGGGGAGGCACTCATCCCTATTTGGGCTTTTATGGTTTTAAGCAGTCGGTCGATGACGCGGTACAGATCGACTTGGATTGTAGGCCCTGTTCTGTTTTTGGTAACAAACCTTGTCTGCGTGGCGATTATGCGTGTTTAAATTCTATTGATCCTGAGATTATTGTTCGGCGATTGCAAAAGTATTTACCTTAAATTTTTTGGCATATCTTTTGCTTTAATTAAACCAAATTCGTATTTTTGTGTCATAGTTCACGGAAAAAGAGATCATTGAAATATGGGGTTGACCGGTTTTGACTAATAACGCCAAAAATCAAAGGAAAACAAAACACAATAAAAAGTAAATCAAAAGCAATTACAGAGCCAATTTAAGGCTATTTCATAAGTGAGGAAAGCGAAGGGTTATTTTCCCTTGTTTTCCTCTTTTTTTATTCATTTTTGTTACTGGTTTGTTACTCGTATCCGATTTATTTTATATCTTTGTAGAGGGTAACAATTAAACTGTAGCAAAATGAAAACAACAAAACAACTTCATGTAAAAGAGCCGATTAAGATAAGATTTAAAGACCTTTCCGACGGCAATAAATCTATTTATTTAGATTACTACCTAAATGGAAAACGCAAGTACGAGTTTCTAAAATTGTATTTAATCCCTGAAAAAACCAAAGAGGACAGGGCAAAAAATGAAACTACCTTGCAATTGGCAAAAGCCGTTCAAGCCAAACGGATCGTAGATTTACAGAATGAAGAGCACGGGTTTAAATCGAAAAACAAACTATCGAAGGCCAATCTAATCGATTACGTCAATAAAATTGCCGACAAACATTTAGCCAAGACAGGAAACAAGCACGGCGAATATTACAACTTCAAAAGTTTAGCCCTACATCTTACAATTTACAAAGGCGAAAAGATACCTTTCTCAAAAGTCGATGAAGATTTTGCAAAGGGTTTTATAGAATACTTGGAAACAGCCAAGAATCAAAACCTGCATAAGACCAAAAAAAATCCTTATTTATCTCAAAACACTAAAAACAAGCTATACAAAAAGTTAAACACTGCATTAAAACAGGCAGTGAGAGAAAAAATCATACCGGAAAACCCGATGGACTACATCGATAATGACGATAAGCCAAAAGCAAAAGCAGGAACACGTGAATATTTGACGATTGAGGAAGTCAAACAATTAATCAAAACCGACTGTAAAAATATTGATGTGAAAAACGCATTTTTGTTTTGCTGCTTAACGGGGTTGAGATTTTCTGATGTTTCCCGAATAACTTGGGAAAACTTCAATAAAAACAATTCGGGTGGAAATGAATTGAGATTTAAAATGAAAAAGGGAGGTAAAGAAATAGTAGTACAGGTTAGCGATGAAGCAATGAAATTTGCACCAAGACCGGATGATGAACAACCTACTGACAGGATATTTAAGCTGTCTAAAAATGAAATTGTCAATCCTATTCTATCCGAGTGGGTAAAGAGTGCAGGAATAACCAAGAATATCACATTTCATTGCGCACGACACACAGCAGCTACCCTTAATTTAAGTTTAGGAACGCCGATAGCTGTTGTTTCCAAACTATTGGGACATTCCAAGATAGCCACTACACAGATTTACGCCCAAATCGTCGATGAAGCCCAACGTCAGGCAGTAGACAAACAGAACGGAATATTTGAATAGTTTGAATTCAGCAATTGATAAATAGATATTTAAAACTTTAATATAGAGGGTATTGTAAACAGGGAAAAACAGAAAGCAAAAAATTTTGTTCTGAGCATTATTAACAATTAAAATATAACGACATGAAAGTATACGAAAACATTGAACGTGCTGATGAGAAGTTCAGAAGCAAATTAAAGGAGGTGATCGACGATTTAGTCCCTTTAAGGGACAACAGAAGCAAAACAGATGCTTATTTCAATAAGCATCTGGAAAACGATTGGACATATGAAGAGTGGCGTGCAAGCAAGCGGGACTGGGATCTACACACGCATTATAGAAGATTTCCAGACTTCAAATTGCCGCTTGGAGCGATTGCACCTAACGAAGCAAGAGCATTCAGAAAGGCACTTTTAGAGGTTATCATGGACGACAAGCACAGCTTTGGATATCTGTACTATTTCCTGGCAAGCGAGGTAAACAGGGAAGCTAAATGTGTTGTCCTACCCTGCGTTCCTAACGATGAGAAGATTAAGTATGCAATTAAGTTTGATATCGATGAAGTCCGAAAAGAAATAGAAGCAATAAACGACTCAACCGAAAAGTGCAGATGCTTGATAAAGTGGGGGAAAAATAGTAAAAACACAAAATATGAAGGAGAGCTTAAAACCATCTTTAATGAAAAATTATGTAGTATAACATTGCAGGAAATTCAAAAAGAAGTCGACGAAATAGACGACTTAGACGAAAAGATCCTTCGTTTGATACAGTGGAAAACGGATATTGATAGTGGAGTAGAAGATAAAGAGCTAAAAATCAGGTTTGATGAATGGATAAATGATTATATTGCCGATATCGAACGGAAAAAAGAATACATTCGGGAATTGCCCAAACCGGTTAAAGAAAGTAATGAAGAAACAATGTTGCTCCCAGAAGAATTAAACACCGAAAGAGCAAGAAAATATTTTACTAAGGCGATTGAATGCAAATATATGGAAAAAACTGAGAATGGGTACAGGTGGTTGTATGATAATGGATCGAAAGTTAGCCTTGCATATTTTTGTAATAATGTATTTTGCCCGAACAATATAGAAAAACTTCCAGAAACTTCGCTCAACAAATTATTTAATATCACTCGGTTAGGTAGCGCATTATATCAAATATACAATGCCAAGAAGCCTCCAAAATGGGAAAGGGAACTTAAAGAGTTTTTTGCGGAATAATATATAACAACAGTCCGGTATTTTTTCAGAAAGGTTACTTATAACTATTTGATTATTAGTACTGAATTCGCTTTTCAAAATATAGAATATAATCATCTGATTAAATGGATATTAAGAAAAAATTTACCGGACTATTAATATAAGAAAGCACTCAAATTAATAAGGGTGCTTTTTTAATGTGATTTAATGTGCATTATAATGTACATTAAATCACTCTATTTTTCATTTCTAAACTTGTCCATCTTTGCAATGTGAATTCACACAATAGGCGAAGTACAAGCCTAATGTTGAACAAAAAAACATTACAAAAAATGAACAAAAATATTTTAAACCAGTTAGACCGAATAGAGCGAAACACACAATTAGCAGCTAAAAACGTCTTAACACTTGAAGACGTTGCCGTCCTCACCGGACTAAGTAAGTCGCACTTATACAAATTGACTTGTTACAAAAAAATTCCGCATTATAAACCAAACGGAAAGCAAATTTACTTCGATCGAAAAGAAATCGAAGATTGGATGAAACAAAATAAGGTTACCTCAATTGATGAGCTTGAGGAAGCTGCAGACAACTATTTAGCAGGAATGGGAGGGAATAAATGATGGAGACAAAAAAAGAACGCCCCGCGATGCCGGAGCAAATACGAGGCGAAGTATCTTTAGTAATGCAGAACAAAGATACTGAAAATCTTTCTAACCGACAAAGGAAAGTTGCAAAATTACTCTCCACAGGGAAATATTCCGCAGCAGATATTTCAATTGTGCTTCATTTCAGCGATCCACGAAGTTATATCCGAGAACTTCAGAACAAAGACCTCAATGTAGAGGACGAGTGGATAACTTATGAAGACGTGCGATTTAAACGTTATTGGATAACACCCGAAAAACCGCAAGGCTATGGCAGAAAATAAAAAATCTTTTATTGCATATTGCGATTGGGGAGAGATTTTCGATTTGCTTACCGATGAGGAAGCAGGGAAAGTTGTTAAGCACTTATTTGCCTATGTTAATGACCGAAATCCCATATTTGATGACAATGATAGATTTCTGAAAATTATATTCGAACCCATAAGATTGCAGCTAAAACGTGATTTAGCAAAATACGAAACTATTTGCGCAAAGAATAGGGAAAACATCAATAAGCGATGGAAAAAAGAGAAACAAACGAATACGGTCGTATACGGTCGTAAAAATCGTAATACGAAAAATACCGATAATGATAATGATATTGATATTAGAGTCCACTTTAAAAAGTTATTGA
>DBPW01000017.1 GCA_002305015.1 Bacteroidales bacterium UBA1410 | reverse complement strand
AGTTACACTCTGAAATGTTACCAATGAATGAAGAGATGAATAATCGGTAATCAAATCAGGTCTATTGCAGAGATACAAAAACGGAAATCAAAGAAAAAGGGGTTGCATTGGATGCTAGTTATTTGGAAATATACTTATTGATTATAAGAGATAATTATGGATGTTTTGGAAAAATGTTTTCCCTATGTCTTCCCCCCAAAAAAACACCTACCGGGATGGAACCGATAAGTGCCTTATTTTGAGAGTGATCCGGTTGGGATTCGAACCCAAGACCCACAGCTTAGAAGGCTGTTGCTCTATCCAACTGAGCTACCGGACCATCCTTATAGTATATCGATTTGCAAAAATAGCGCAAATACTGCAATAAAAAAAATTTACGAAAATGAATTTACTGCGATCTGCGGTGACATAAAATATCCTACTTTTTCAGACTTTTGTAAATAGGAACAAAGATAAATGCCCCGGAGAAAATAACAGCAATAAGCGTTTGGATTGAAATTTCTATGGTCAATATATAAACGACCAAAACAACCCAAAGAAGGATAATACACGCTATTTGCGATTGAGATAACTTTTTTCGTGCCATTCTGTTTGTATTTGATACAAATTTACACGAAAATTTCCAATTTTTACACGTTTGTCTTTACTGCTAGTGATCTTTAACGTTGAATTCTTCTTTTTTCTAATGTTCTCAATACTTCAACACCGATTTTTCTTCTCTATCGGCAGCATTTTTTACGGGGATCAACGTAAATCCCCAGGTATAATTTTTGTTTGCAGGAATACTGTATTCCGGAAGCGGGCGGGCACCCCAACTGTTGTATCCGGCAACACCCTGTTGTTTCATATCGATACATACTTCCACAAAATCACGCGGTTTAATATCGTTGATATGGGTCTGACGAGGCATTTTGTTCTCGGGACTATCCCATCCTTTTCGTTTCAATTCCTTCGATTTGTCGTCTGCTTCATCGGGATAAAAATTGTTCCATTGATACGGTCGATTTTTATTTTCCTCCGAATCGAAATCTTCCACACTATTACGTAAGGAATTGAATCCGACGGTAGAATCCGCAACAACCAACAATCCGCTTTTCCCGTTTGTCAAAGCCATCCATCGGGTATCGGTGCGATGCCCGTTTTCTTGAGGGCGCACATACGGGAAGTACATGTCTTCGGCGGTGGTTTCATACAACCCAACTTTAGAACCGGAAGCCCTGTCGATGTAGTTTTCGCCCGGCCCTCGTCCAAAATAGGTAACCTTGTGCATTTCCACAGGAAGCCTGAATCGAATACCAATCCGAGGCACCGTCAATTCCGACGAAGCCTTTCGTGCAGCGGTTACTTCAGGAGAAAAAGTAGCCATTTTTGTAGCTTCCGAAACCGCCGCTTTTTCTTCCTTTTGCATATCGGTAGAAGTAAATTCCACGTCAACTTTCACAATTCCCGTAGGAAAAACAGTATATTTTACGATGTACAGGTTGCCTGCAGCAAGCAGATATGTGGTTTCCAATACCACATTTTCTCCTTGATAACCGGCTGTAGCATCGGTCACATGAAAATTTTTGCTCGACTCTTTCCAGATATGCAGGCGACTGGGCATAGCATTGCCATAGTCGTTATCCGTGGGTCCTCGCCAAAAATTAGGCTGAATACCGAAAGCTTTATCGAAAAACTCTTTCCCGTCAACCCGATAAGAGGTTACCCGACCAATTTTTTTATCGAAAACAAAATTCACTTTTCCGGAGCTCACGATTACGCGGTCTCCCGAGGTAGTAAACGACAATTTGGGTGCCGAAGGTGCCTTGTACGTTTTCTTTTCTATGCCGAAAGGCAACTTAAACTGTTCGCAAGCAACCACGTGCCCTACAGGCACTCCCGGTTTTTCTTTTTTCAACACCACATTGAAATTCACAAAATACTCCCTGCCGGGTTTTGCCTTCACATCGGGCAAACGGAGGGCAATTTCTTTCGTTTCCTGCGGTTCGAGTTCAATGTCCACCATCCCCTTCGCTATCGCTTTTCCGTTTTCGGTCACGTTGTAATAGATGTCGTAATCGTCCGTATTGGTAAAAAACAGCCGGTTTTTCACTCGGAATAAGCCCTTTCGCACATCTACGGCATCAAAAGCAAAATCCTGATGAACATATTTCACCTCCGCCATAGCCGGATGTGGCATGCGATCGGGGTTCACGATACCGTTGCAAAGAAAATTGCCATCGCTCGGCATATTTTTCCCGTAATCACCTCCATATTTCCAATAATGAGTTCCTGTGGAGTCAACGGCATCCATTCCTTGGTCAACCCAGTCCCAAATATATCCGCCTTGCAAATTCGGCCATTTATACATAGCCTGCCATTGCAAATCGAGATTGCCGTTGGAATTACCCATTGCATGCGAATATTCCGAAGGAACAACAGGGCGATCGCTTCCGTTTCTCCCGATTTCTTCCAACCAAGCCGCACTGGGATATTGAGGAACATACATATCGGTATTCCATTCCCACAATGCTCGTTCATAATTTACCGGCCGATTCATCATGTCTTTATCGTGCTCCTTAATCCACAGGTATGCTTTATAAAAATTATACCCGTTGCCTGCCTCATTCCCTAAAGACCAAAAGGTTACCGACGGATGGTTTTTGTTCCTTTCAAACATGTTCTTGATTCTGTCCAAATGCGGTATTAACCATTCGGGATTATTACCCAATGTGCCCCCTTTTCGAAGGTCATAATACATGCCGTGCGATTCGATATTTGCCTCATCATATACGTATAATCCGTATTCATCGCAAAGTTCGTAAAAACGCCTGCTCTGAGGATAATGACTCAACCTGACGGTATTAATGTTGTTTTGTTTCATCAGCGAAAAATCTTTCCGCATCAATTCTTCGGGCACGTAATGACCGGTTGCAGGATTGGTTTCATGAATATTTACTCCCTTCAATTTGATGGGTTGTCCGTTGACCAACAATAAATAATCCGTCCTGCCGTTTATACTTTGGACGGGCAGAATTTCGATACGGCGAAATCCGACGGAGAAAGGGATCACTTCCAACGTCTTCCCATTTTGCAGGGTCGTTATCAATAATTTATAAAGATTTGGGGTTTCGGATGTCCATTTCAGGGGATTATCGATTTGTTTCGAAAACGAGACGGTTATTTCTTTCCCGCTGCTCAACGATATCGTTTGCACATCGGATGCAATTACACGATTTTTAGTATCTAGCAATTCGTATCGGATTTCGATATCGGACTTTCCTTCTGTATTATTTTTGATTTGGGTCTTCAACCCGAAAATACCGTCTTTGTAAGCATCATCCAAATTGGATGTCACGGCAAAATCGCAAACGCGAATTTTTGGTTGTGCCCAAAGATACACATCACGTTCTATACCACTTATACGCCAAAAATCCTGACATTCGAGGTAGGAGCCTGTTGACCAGCGGAATATTTTTAGAACCAACGTGTTTTTCCCGGGTTTTACATAATCGTTGATAAGAAACTCCGCAGGATTTTTGGAATCTTCGCTATAACCCACTTCCTTCCCATTGATATATACATACATTCCCGATTTTGCCCCACCAACATGGAGAAAAATATCCCGATTCATCCATTCGGAAGGAATGTCGATATCCCTTCGATAAACACCAACGGGATTCATTTCGGGCAACGTAGGAGGCTGAGGATCTCGCGGCTTAAATTCGTAACCGTGATTGGTATATATCGGTACGCCAAAACCTTGCATTTCCCAATTGCCGGGGACAGTAATATCGTCCCAATTTGCTGTCGAAACAGCCGGATCGGTAATATCGGCAGGCAAATCGTTGTAACCTTCGACAAAATAAAACTTCCAAACACCGTTGAGTGATCGATAAAATTTGCTCTCCTCGAATTTTTGAGAAAGCGCTTCATTGCGACTATCAAATGTCATAAAAGAAGTACGAGGATATTCCTTATTTACGGCAACAGTCTGAACATCCTGCCAATACGGTTTTGTATTATTCTGATTATTCTGATTCCCGTTTGTCGAGTAAACGAAAAATGGCATTAAAGCCAAAAAAACAGTGAGTACTAAGTAGTTGAATTTCATTTCAAAATTGTAAATTGCTATTTTTGAGGATAAAACGTATGTGTGTGCAGTATCTTGCCGGTCAAGTCTTTTGTTTTCACCGTTATCTTATCCGACACCTCCACTTGCAGGCAGGTTTCGTCGTCGTTGATGAGAACGGGGAAGTTTATCCCGCTTTTTTCTCCTTTGTCGACAAACCCGTATTCGTGCGTATGTCCGCAAATCATCAAATCGATGCCGGCATCGTTAAGCAACGGCACAAACTTTCGGGCTACTTCACGCGTGCCGTGCCAAGTTGAACCCACCGGAGGCATGTGCATCAACACGATACGGTATTCGGCCGATCGAAATTCGGGGGTCATTACCATCGCTTCCAACCATTTGCTTTCTTCGCTCCGGTAGTCGTCGAAACAGGCCAATTCCGAATATTCGATGTCGGAATCGGGCTTGTCTTCGCCACTGTCGAGCACAAGAAAGAAAACCGGACCTTCCCGAAACGCATAGTAAAATGCTCCGGTCGGGGTGGGAAAATAATCGTACACCGAAGAACTCGCCCTGCCCCGGGTTTCGTGATTCCCTCTCACGTAATACATCGGCACTTCGCTTGCAAAAAGCGCTATTGCCGTATCCATGAATCCGCGGAAGATCCCTTCTTCTTCGTTTACCGTAGAAACCATGTCGCCGTTGAAAATCACCAGATCGGTATTCTCCCTTTTGACATCCGAAAGCAGCGCGCGAAGATGGTCGGTGTTGCCGTGAATGTCGTTCACCACACGGAACGAAACTTTCTCTTTCCGCGAATCCGATGTCCTGAAGGCATAAGGCCGCCGCGAGTAAACGTCGCTGGCGGCAATATTCCCGTACAAGATCCTGTGTCCTTCGTACCCCGACACTTCCTTCGAAAATATACGGTAGCGGTATTCGGTGCCGGGTGTCAGACCGGTAATCGTTACGCGATGAAGCTTGCCGACGACTTTGTTGCCACAGGCGGTATCGTAATAACGGGGCCTTTCTTGCGAATAGAAACTGTCGTTGCCTGCCGGTGCCAATTCCACCCACGATACGGCATCTTTATCCGTGGTCCAAATTACCGTGACTTCCTCTTCTCCTACTTTCTGGAGATAGGGGCCGTGCGTGATCGTGATGTTTTGGGAAAACAACAACACCGGCAGGCAAAAGGCAACGGCAAATATCCTCAATCGCTTCATTTTTCCAAGGCTTTTTATTCGACGAATGCGTGACGGTATCCCCGCACATCGTTCCAATGTCCCCGCGTGAAATCGGGGATGGCTACAGGAGCCGAGCCGTTATCCAGCGAGATTTCGCTCAACGGTACAAGGCAGCACCACTCGGCCAGATCGTAAACGTCCATATCCAACGGCAATCCGTTGCGCAGACAGTATACCAACCGGTAATCCATGATGAAGTCCATGCCGCCGTGACCGCCTACCTGCCTGGCCTGCTCTTCCAACTCTTTGTGTATCGGATGCTTGTAGGTATCCGTTAACGCCCGCTTCGTCTCCTCGGAAACAAAACCGTGACCGCTCAGGTTTTCGTGATCGGGTACCGCAGCAGCGTCCAGCGGAGAATCGCTCCGAAAAGCATAACCTTCCCTCGGGTATTTCCGGGCAAATCCCTTCGTCCCCGTCACCTCATAACATCGCGAATAGGGACGCGGCGAAGATACGTCGTGACGGATCAGTATGGTCTTCTCCTTTTCCGTGCGAACCATCGTCATCGTGTGTTCCCCGTTGCGGAAATCGTAGGCACTGTCCGCCTCCATCCCTCTTTTCTCGATCAGGTATTCCGGAATATTCACCGGCTTGGTGTCCATCGATACCAGGTAATCCAACCGGTCGCCGCGGTGAATGTCCAGCAGCTGGCAGGCGGGACCGAATCCGTGCGTGGGATAAACATCCCCGCGGTGCGTCTTGTTGTAACGCATCCGCCAGTCCCCTTCGTAATAGTCCCAAAAGTCTTCCAGGTTGTGAAGATAACCGCCTTCCACATGAAGTATCTCTCCGAAAAGTCCCTGCCGGGCCATATTCAGCGTCGTCAGCTCGAAAAAGTCGTAAACGCAGTTCTCCAGCATCATGCAGTGTTTCCGCGTCCGCTCGGCTGTGTCCACCACCTCCCATATCTCTTCCAACGTCATAGCTGCAGGTACTTCACAAGCAACGTGTTTGCCCTGTTCCATCGCATAAAGCATCATCCCGGCATGGTGCTGCCAGTCCGTCACGATGTATACCAGGTCGATGTCGTCCCTTTGGCACAATTCCTTCCATGCCTCTTCGCTCCCGCCGTAGGAGGCCGCAGCCGGTAATCCCGCCTTCTCCAATATCTTTTGGGACCTTTCGACCCGATCGGCATGTTTGTCGCACAGGGCTACGATCTTTACGCCCGGAATGTGGGTGAAACGTTCCACAGCACCCGGACCGCGCATGCCCAACCCGATGAAGCCCACACGAACCGTGTCCAGCTTCGGCGCAGTCAAACCCAAAACATGCGTCTGACCCGCCGCACGTTCGGGTACTTCCGTCCGTATAGGTTGAATACCGGTTCCTGCCTTTTCCCCGCTCCCCGAAAAAGAAGCTTTGCCGGTGCAGCCCACCAATAACAAACCGGCAAGTAAAACTACCCGTGAATGAAATTTAATCCCTCTTTGCATAACTGATTATTAATTATTTGGTTTATTTTATATATCACGCATTTTGCGTGAAGTTTATTCAAAACGAAACTTCCGTCTTGTCTCCATTATAGGCAATCGCATACACCTTTGACGAAGAGGTGACGGGACTATACCACATTTTTCCATCCGGACATGGAAACGGATGTGCCGTTTTTCGTAGCCGTGCCTTTCTGCACGGAAGATCGGTTCTTGAAGTACTGTTTGTTCGAATCGCAAATATACTCAATTTTATCCGTTACCCGTGGATAATTTTTCGATTTGATGTCGGCAACGATTTTGTCCTTCACCACATCGCATACCGTTCTCTTGAATCAGAAACGTCAGGTGGGCATATTCCCCCAATACATCAAAGTAAGGATCATTCGCCGCATTGAGCAAACGCGCCCAGTCAGAAGGCTAATGTTTTTGAGAATCGTAATATCCATTGACCTGACCCGTCGCAAAATGGATCTTGACGGGTGGCGCAACTTTATAGTCGGGCGTATGATAAAAAACATACACCAACCCTTTGTTTTTCATCTTGAGTTTGTTCATCCCTTCCGAAAGTGGATAAAACGAAGCATTGCCATAACCGTCCTCGTTGGGCTTATTCAAATCCTGTACTTTGATACTGAGTGGATAGCCGTTGGTTTTCCCGACAAAAACAACCAGATCTTCACCTTGTGAAACGCTTAATCGGTTCGTGCATCATCAATTCCTCCAAAATATCTGCAATTTTCCCGTAAGGATATTTATGAACCAAAAAATAATGACCTGCATTGGTGTCAGCGTCCCAATGGTTATAACCATCGTCGTCAACGATAAATTTACCCGGCCCGCACACGTAAAAATATCTTTCGGGATCACGAACGGCACAAAGTACCGCCGTTAAATCCCACGACATTCGGTTTTCGGCAGGCGTTTCGGCATATGTTGCCAGATTATATTTGTAGGCCCATGCCACCGGATTATGGGACGAATCCATTTCGGCCACTCGCTTTCCCGTAAGAATGGAATTCCCGATTTCAAATCCGCTGAACAAAATGGGTGTCGGCCAGTGAGAAAACGTGTAAACCGAAGCTTTCGGATCCATCATCACATTAAATTCCTTTCCTTCCGGAAAAGCACCCGCCATGGCTACCCATTTTTTTACTTTCTTATCCACCAGTTCTTTTCCTGAAAGTGGAGAATATTCGTCTCCCTCTGTCCGAAGCAATTCGTAAAGATTGGTGGCAAATCCGACGGTGACAATAGTTACGCTGTTATCGGGTTGCGAAGAAAGTACTTTTCTATAAACCTTCGCAGCTACGGGATAATCGAGTTTCCCTTTCAAATCGGGTTGAAATTTTGCAATGACCGAATCATTCCAATGATTGGAAGGAATAGTATTAACAATCGGATTTTCGGGTATGCCAATTGGGATGTCGCTTCTGTTAAAATACCTGTTGAAAGTTTCGATGGTAGGTGCAACGCTTGGATGTCCGTTGCAGGAAAGGGTTGCCAAAATTTCGCATTCCGCGCTGTCGGCTAAAGCATGAAGAATGGCAATGGCGCCTACATCATCATAATCGGGTCCCATATCGGTATCGAAAATAATTTTCTTTTTCTCGGATATCGATCCATTTGTGGAATGAAGTGTGCAGGACACTACTGCCGTTCCCACCATCAGACAACCAAAAAATAACATCAAATTTTTCATATCAAATCAATTCAGAAAACCAAGCGTACTTTGATTCAGTTATCTCACGTATCTCAGTATTCGCTTGAAATTTATCCATACTCAAAGGTAGGTGTATTTATAAAATCAACTAACCGTACCATTCCCTTTTTCTATCTCCCAATTTGTTTAACACATCAAGAGCAATATTTACATCATTGACAATTTGAAAATCAAACATCCCTACACAAATAAAATCTGCACCACTTTGGAATGCCCATTTAAAGCCATCTTCAGGAGTGATAGCTCCCGCAGCCAAAACTTTAAAGCCCATTACTGGAATCTTGACACGTTCCACGAATTCCACCGTTCGTTCAGGAAAAGTACAAAAACAATTGTCATGAAATTTATTATGGTCGAGGTATTGTTCGCCATCAACCTCAAACGGCATACGGTTCTCACGTGGATGAGCCGACCAATAACGATCATGGTGCATGGTTATCATATAATAATCCGGAATAATTCCTTCTTTTTCACAAATAACCAACGAATCGATGGTATGCGCTGCCAATCCCGCAACATATCCTTGTGAACGTATCCGTTCCATCATTTTGACAATTACATCCAACCGTTTGTCGCGTACTAGCCAGTCGCACCAATTGCCTTGAATCTGGATGATATCCATTCCTGAATCGATGGCTTTGTCAATATTTGCAAAATAATCATTTTTTTCCATATCAGGATGTACCTGGCAAATGATTTTGATCTTACTCCTCGTTGCTTTTCGGTATTTTATCATCGTTTCAATAGTAGGGAAACCGATATTGATAGTATTTATCCCCGCTTTCTCGGCCAACATCAGTGTTTCAAATATCTTCTTTTCTGTATTGTAAGCCCGAAAAAGCGAAGACACATAAATAAGGTCACGAGCGTGCGCCCAACCACCGATAAGGTTCCCTCCCAATACCAACCTACTGATAGCATGGTTGCCGATTATCCCCATAGGAAGTTCGCCTTTCAATTCCTTGAGTTCAGAGGCTTCAATCTGAATAGTTGCTCCCGTGAGAGTATCAACTCCATATTTCCGGTTATCGAAGGCTCCCCAGCCAACGATGCCCAACGCAGGCAGAGTTGCCAAATTCTTCAGTACCTCACGTCGAGAATGAAGTATTTCGTTACTTTCAGCAGGAAAAGGCTCTTGTTTGATTTTTCTACGCTTGAAAAACCCTTTCAAGCCATATAGTCCATATCCCTTATCCTTCAGAAAAAGAAGCAGCAGAAGAGCCATCGCCTCAATGAAATTAGGATTAACGATATAGAAATTCCCTCCCGACTGAAACAACGAGGAAATACCGAAAGGTGGGTAAGCAAAATAATATAAGGCCAATAGGAGAATAGCACACACCGATGCCGTCCGCACAAAAACTCCCAAGAATAAGGCCAATCCAATCAACAGTAAAGCGGCAATGTTCAAAGGATCGATTATCCGCATCAAGAAATCGGAACCGGACATCCAATGATAAAATGCCGCGAAGGGGCCTGTTGCATTAAGAAGATAACTCTCAGCCGACCAGTTTTTGTCCCACAGTTTTACTAGACCTTCGTATAAGAAATGCCAACCTATAGCCGCACGAAATAAAGTAACAATTAATTTTTTATCATAAAAATTTTTCTTCATAATGCCCCAAATTCAATATTCTCGACACTGTTCGCTTTTTTATTGCCAACAACCTGCTTTAAAGAAGAAGTTTTTAACCAACACACATTTTTACTATTATTACTTAAAAATCTAATTTGAAATTTGACGCCAAAAAAATGTCTTTTGTGAGAGGCATTTCATTATTTTTTTGGTTGACATGCCACTTTTTTCAGCTCCCGAGAACCATTTCTGATCTTCAGGAGTACTTTCTTCCGCTAAAACGGTTTACTATCATTCATTTTTCATCAGTTTTACAATCGTGTCCATACCCGTTACCTGCTACAATGATATCGTGTAGCAAGAAACATGATTTTCGGAGTGCGTTTTACTCTAAACGGCAATCTTGCATGCCGGTTGTTGTTCAAAATCTCTCCATTTCTGTTTCCAGTAGTACTCTTTAGCCCAACTTTCCACGCATCAGGCCGAATTTATTGCCGTACAGCAGGATGAATATTCGGGCGGGTAAGTTTGGGGAGTACAAATTTTTCGTCGTTTGAATGGCTGATGTTGATAATTCATGGCATCGTATATTTCGGCGACCTTGCTCTCCGGTAATGTGCAGTTGCGAAATGCAACCCTCTCCCCCAGCTTATTCACCGCCGTAGTTGTCACTGCTTTTTGCGTGGACATGATCCGTGTCAGTTCCGTCCAATGATGTCTGATTTCCTTTTGTTTGAGTTGATGTCGGATGGTGTTCACCACCCAATAAGAGAGCAATCCAAAAAACAGGTGAGCCTCGCAAGATTCATCTTTTTGATGATAGATGGGACGAAGGTCGAGATCCGTTTTCAGGCAGCGAAAAGTCGCTTCAATTTCGCGAATAAGATTGTAATAATCCCAGGTAGTTTTTTCGTCCAATCGTTCAACCGATGTACGCAGAAAATAGGTACCCGAATCGGCATCCATGTCGCACTCCTGTTTTTTGACCCATTGCATGGCTGTTACCACCTCTTTTTCATCTTTTTCAATGTCAATCCGGTAGAACCGGTGAACGGAGGGATAACTCTCCTGCGCCCGTCCGATGCGCATCAATACACGGTCGTACCTCTTTATGCCACCTTTTTTATGCAGTGATGCCTCTATCTTTTGTAACGATTCCTCAAAACGATTGCTGAAGAGTTGATTCATCGAACGTTCTTTAAGTTCCTTTTGCGGACTTTTTATTTTCAACCAGTAGGAGCCGTCATCCGTTTTACAGGTGATCGCTTTCAGCGTGATGGGATGATTATTCGTATCCATTATCGTCACCGATTTGCCCTCTGCATCAACCACTACCACTTCAGGCCTGGTACGCGATACGCAAAGATAGTCGTATCCTTTCCCGAGTATGAGCGAGAGGTTTTCTTTGGTGGCAATACCTGCATCCAGGACAACCAGGACTTTCTCCGGCCCTGTCACGGTCTGTTTGGCCAATTTTTCTACCATATCGGGAAGGGAGGCAGGATCGGAAGCATTGCCTTCCAAAATTGTGGAGTATTTGATAAAACCACCGGGATTAATGCCCAGGGCGAGTACCAGCAGCTTGGCATCGCTGCGCTTTTCCTTGCTGCGGCCACGCCTCGCTTTCAGGCTATTTCTCTTCTGACCTTCAAAATAGGTGTTGGTCAAATCGAACAATACTATTTTGTTGGTCAGATTAAACAAATGGGTCGTCGTACAGCTCAAATGCGCCTCTAATGCGTCCTTGATCCCGAACAACCTGAGCGGAACATCGTAGAGATTGTGTTTTTTCAGTGTGTCCGGCGAAAGCCCCACGAGCTCACAAACGGCACTGTTTTCCTGCATGATGCGGTATGATTTCCATTCCGAACCATGATATACCGTTCGGGTTATCAAATGGGCGACCGTCAATTTTACCTCCTCTTGCCTCCAACCCAGGCGATAGAGGAACTCTTCCATACACAACTGCTTTATCGCCTGGTAACAAAGCCATTCCGTGCCCAAATCACGAGCCTGTTTATTTTCAATGCTGCTCTCATAAATCAGCCGACGTTCCTGTTCTATCCGTTTTTTGTCCCGCTCGACCTGTATATCGAGGGTACCTTTCTCCTGTATCTGTAACCAATACTTGCGGGCAAATTCAACCACAACGGGTTCGTAATCTTCTTCTATGGCAAAAACAGAGGCTTGACGGCGGTTGTCTTTCCAATAAGTAAGCAGCGTGGCTACCTGTTTGCGCTGCTCACTGTCCAGTTCAGGGATAAAGCCGGGAGTAAGCAGGATACGAGTGCGGTTTATTCCTGCAAAATCGCGGTAGCTTTCCTTGATGCGAAAATACGATTCGGGCATTTTCGTTACCGGACTGTGGCGGACGGACAAATCGAAATACATGATGGCAAAGGTCTGTATTCTATGGCGTTTTGCCAAATCCGCGGGAGGAGTACAAAATGGTTTTAAAAAAAACGCTTGTTGAATTTCAATTACTTATGTTTTTTACCTGACTGTTTTAACGTTTTAACCCCCGAAAATAGCTGTGACTTTAACTAAAATTTAACGCAATGAAAGAGGGTACTGGAAAGTTGGGTTAAGGAGAGCATGATGCAATTCGATATAGCCGCAACCATTGCCTACATTTTCGATCTGAAAACTCCTCAGGTGTGGATCGGACGTCCGATGAAACACGTATTCAAATAAAAAAGAAGATATATTCGGAACTTGCAGCTTGAATAATAAATGCTGAATGGCAGCAAAATAAATCGAAAACAGTTTCGTAACTGCAGGGGAATGTGTATTTTTATTACGTAAACCTTTTGTTTTATGGCACGAACCTGGATTTTCGGATAATTGTCGACATCCGGATTCGGGATCGCCCGGGACAGGTTCGGAGGCATTTCTCCGCTCCTTGTTCGCTCTTCCTTCGCTCTTTGTTCGCTCCAAGGCAGGAAGAGCAACTCCGGATTCCGCAGGTTGATGATGCGTGAAACCCGCATGCTTACTGCATAAACCGCACGATTGTCGTGCGGACTTGGTGCAAGGCTGATGCAAGCATGGAGCGAGGAAGGTGCAGTCTTGGTACGGAGAAAGTGTATTGTCCCGAAACAAATTCAGAGTAAATGTAAACAAAAAAACGGAACGATACACGTTTGCAACATGCAACAGGCGGGTGAACGCAATGCGAAGCATAAGGAACCGATTTCAATCAGCAACAGGGATGATGGTTACCTTTGCTGCCGTCTGACGTGACAAATCCGCGAAGAGAGGAACATAGGAAATATAATTCATATTAATATAATTCATATTCATGTAAGTTTTATGTGTAAATTCAAATTTTTATTTGCAGGTTTAGGGTTGAGCACTCTTTCTATGCTGCATGTTGAAGCGCAGCAAAAGCCCAACATCGTGCTCATTTACGCAGACGATTTGGGTTTCGGCGATTTGTCGTGTTACGGAGCAACGCGAGTGCATACGCCTCATGTGGACGCTTTGGCGCAAGACGGTATCCGTTTCGTAAATGCCCATTCGGCTGCGGCCACCAGCACGCCGTCGCGTTACGGTCTGTTTACGGGAGAATACCCCTGGCGCAGGAAAGGTACGGGTATAGCTGCCGGCGATGCGGCACTGATCATCAGACCGGATCGGTACACGGTGCCAAAGATGCTGAAAGAAGCCGGTTACAGGACGGGAGCGGTAGGGAAATGGCATCTGGGATTGGGAGAGGAAACGGGGAAGCAGGACTGGAACGGTCTGATAACCCCGGGTCCTCGCGAGATCGGTTTCGACTATTCCTATATCATGGCAGCCACAGCCGACCGCGTACCGTGCGTTTTTGTGGAGAACCAGCGGGTTGTCGGTCTCGATCCGGGTGATCCGATACAGGTCAGTTATACGGAAAACTTTCCGGGCGAGCCGACGGGCAGGGATAATCCCGAATTGCTGACAAAATTAAGGCCTAGTCACGGGCACGACATGAGCATCGTGAACGGGATTTCGCGCATCGGTTACATGAAGGGCGGCAAATCGGCCTTGTGGGAAGATGAAAACATAGCCGACAGCATCACGGTGCATGCCGTGCGGTTCATCGAAGAAAACAAAGACAGGCCGTTTTTTCTTTATTTCGGGACGAACGATGTTCATGTTCCGCGTTATCCCCATCCGCGTTTTTGGGGGCAGACCGATATGGGACTTCGCGGCGATGCCATCGTGCAGTTCGACTGGTCGGTCGGCGAAATCGTGAAAGCCTTGGAAAAGGCGGGGATTCGCGAAAACACGCTGATCATCGTCACGAGCGACAACGGTCCGGTTGTTGACGACGGTTATGCCGATCAGGCGGTAGAAAAGCTGAAGAATCACAAGCCGTGGGGACCGTTTCGCGGAGGGAAATACAGTGCTTACGAGGCCGGTACGCGAGTCCCGTTCATCGTGAATTGGCAGGGGAAGACACAAGCGAAGGAATCGGCCGCACTTGTTTCGCAGATCGATATGCTGGCGACATTGGCACGTTTGGTTGGCGCGGATATTTCCGAAAAGGAAGTTGCGGACAGCCGGGACCGGATCGATTCCTGGTTGGGGCATGACGAAAAGGGACGCGATTACGTTATCGGTGCGGCAAGTACGTTGACCGTGCTCACCCGGCACCGGAAATACATAGAACCCAACGATGGGTCCCCTTACAATCCCTTCACCAACACCGAGTTGGGAAACGATCCGCAGGATCAGCTTTACGACATGGTGCACGACCGGGGCGAGTACGACAATGTTGCCGCCGGCAATCCGTTGGTTGTGCGTTTCATGAAGGAGATCCTCCGGGAAGAGAAAGCCAAGGGCATCGGCATGGAATTGTGATCGATGGGTATTTTTCATAAATTTCGCGCAAACGATCAAATTAAGGAAAGAATTGAAGGGGAAAAAATGACGGACCCCGGTTTTGGAGAATACAATTTATTTTAAAGGGAGCTTTCAAAAGAATCGGGAGTTATGGAACAGGGTTGGCAGGGTGGGACATGACTTTAAAGGATAAACAAAAAAAAAAACAGACACAAATTATTACAGCATGTTTGGCAGCAACAACAAAAATAGACTCACAGACAGGAAAACCTGTAAAGAAATGGCGCATCAAAACAGATGATGGCAAATACCGTTACTTCACGATAGAGGATGTCCGTACATCCATGCTAAGACAAAAGTTGCGGGACGTCCCTATCAGGGAGAAATGGAAGCGAAACAATGTGGAAGCTACAATTTTTCAACTTGGATATAACCTTACAAACGGCAAGACACGCTACCGCGGGCTTGCTGCCAACCGCCTATGGGCTTACTCCCGGGCTACTTGGATAAACTTCAGAAGAATACTAAAATACGAGATGCAAGCAAGTAAAAGATCGCTTTCGAGTCAAAAAAGACGCTGTTTTTCCATTAAAAAATGGATATGTTTTAAAAATAATGTAAACTCTCTAATAAATAATTTTTTAAACAACTCTCGTCTGAAATATCTCAATTTTTCGCATTTTTGAAAAATGGGGTTATCAGAGGGGACTCAATAAATTAAAGTCACCGACTTTTTAAAGTGAACTCAGTAATCCAATCCATATAATCAGGCTTATTTTGTCCGTATTTTACTTCCCCACAGTGCATAATACATAATAAACAGGTAAGCCGGTAATCCTATGGCATAAGCCATTTGATAGGAAAAGTGTTGTGCAAAATACCCAAAGATCAACGGGATAATGCCCGCCCCCACAATCCCGGTTACCAATAACGCAGAACCCGATTTGGTGAACTTTCCTAAGTCAGCAATCGCTAACGGCCAAACGGCAGGCCAAAGTAAAGCATTGGCTAAACCTAACAAGGGAATCATAAAGATGGATATGCTATCGGGTAGCAATAGAATTAATAAACTAACAAATATTCCTACTATTGTAGATAAAAACAAAGCCTGAGTTTGGCTAATGTATTTGGGGATGAGTAATATACCCACTAAATACCCTGCAATCATTGCAAGAGAGACATACCAGACATAATTGTGTGGAGAGGGCAACCCTAAGATATAAGCATAGTCGTTTATGGTGCCTAATGCCAGGTATTCCACTCCGACAGTGAAAAATATGGCTACCACACCCAAAAGTAAATGAGGAAATTGCCAAATGCTCTTTTTTATGTGGGCAGATCCTGTATATTGAGTTTCTTCTGCTTCGTCAGATATTTCCCCTATTGCTTTCACTTCGGGGAGAGGTGAAAAGTAATAAATGATGCCCATCACAAATAATACTAGTGCAATGATATAAAACGGGACAATAATGTCGGTAATCTCTATGTTGGCTAAATCAATAAATACGGCCAATATAAAGGAAGCCATTGCATAAAATATTTTTGCGCAGATTCCCATAAACGAAATTCTTGATGCTGCACTTTCCGGTGGTCCTATAATGGAGACATAGGTGCTGTAAGCAGCTGTCAGCAATGCTTGTCCTAAACCGTTGATGAAGAGGGCCAATAAAAACAAGGAAAAGTTTACCGTTTTAGCTGAAGGTATAATGATCAGAAAACCTGCCGCCATCAGTATGAGTGCGATGACCATTCCGCCTTTATAACCTGCTTTTTTTAAAATATTGCCTGCTACGCCGCCAAAAACCAGGTAAGCAGAAAATGTAGCCAGCATAATCAAGTATGACATTGCAGTAGTAACATGAAATGCCTCTTTCACAAAAGGAATAAAGAAAGCATTAACTCCCAGTGCAAAACCCAATATAGCATTCATCGAACCCACCAGGAGCAACGGTACAATGATGTTTTTTTTATCTACTTCCATTTTTATATGTCATTAATTGAACTTTTGTATGTTTATCAGTGTACCTACGGAATTTAACGGGATTGACCCCGAGGCAAGCCTCGAGGAATTCTTTAGATTAATAATCTGTAACTATATATTCTGTTAAAATATCGACACTCATTTCTATACCGGGTGTTAGTATATCGGGACATCTACCGCAACCTTCTAGCTCCACAAATCCCGAGGGGTCGCAATAAACACTCAATTTGACACCTTTGGTTGAAGGAGTTTTATCGGGAGAAATATCCGCAATATCAATATATTGATGCTTCGATGCAACGTTCAACACACTGCGCTTTACCCTGAACTTTTCACCGGGAAGGTATTCTATCCAATCTACTTTTTCACTTAACCCCAACTGAAACCTTTGATCGGTTTTTGTGTTGACAATCAGTCGACCATCTTCAATAAAACGCTGTTGTTCACTGGAGTTGTACAAGTCCCAAACATTTTCTTCATCAGAAACAGGTATTACGACTTTGCCTCTTTCACCTGAATCGAACTGACACAACGACCAGGGCGCTAACATAAATTCTCCGTTGTCGATCGTCTTTTTTCCCACGTATCGAATAAGTTCGGTAACATTTTGTCTAAAAGCATGCTGATCTGTTTCAATCTTTACGTGTCTTTCAAATTCACATGGAAGGCCTGTTTGTTGGTTATTTATCAAATCAATCTCAGCCCTTATGACCGTTTTGTCTTCTTCTGATAAAATAACTTCCCACACCGCTCCAGTAACAGATGGCGGAACCCGCCAGTTTCCTGTTGGATATTCATAACCTAACGATGTTCCTTCGGGGGCGGGCCAAAGCGCGTCGCCCCCAGGGTTTTGATATGCATTTTTATTGGAACGTTTCTCAATGGCCGACGGCAGAACCCTGTTTACAACTTGTCCGTTTATAATCGTGAACACCCGTCCTTCCAGATCCAATGCAGCTATCACTCCGTTTTCCATATCACCAATAAGGTGCCAACGTCGAAAAGACCTGTTCAATAGCTCTATTAACTCAATTCCGGTCATTTTATTTGCTTAATCTCTTCTTTAAATCTGCCAGGATAAAAGCTTTTGCCTTGTTTCCATATTCCATGCTGGCTTTGGGTGCATGTTGTACATACCAATATTTATCGTCGAAACGCTTCATATCAACTCCTTCGGGGGCAAAAGCCATCATAAGTGAAGTTTCTTGTTCACCGGCATGATCAATCGGCCACTGTTCCTGTGCCTCGGCACTCATAAATGGTTCTACCCGAATCCAACTGAACGGGTCTGTTCCCGCATCGTGTTCTGCATAGTAATTGGCAGAAACCTTGTCTTCTCCCCACCAGCCCTCACCTTTCTCCCGTTCGAGGAAAGCGAAAATTTCCTGCTTAGCGGCCAGCCTGAACGCTAAATCGTTTGGCATACCGCTTGCGAAGTTTTCACTTTGGTGGTGATAAAACAGATTGATATTGCGGAAACCAATTCTCAACAGGTTGTAAAATAATTGCCGCGCAAAGGTATTGAGCACCCCAGAGTCAATGTGCATACCTCCTTTGCGTTCAGGCCCGGATACGGCGTAAGACCCTGCACCAAACCAAAAAGGCGGTAAAATAATCACTTCCATTTCTTTTTCCAACATTTCCAACGCACTTTGCACAACTAATGTGTCTACGCCTGTGCAAAGGTGTTCAGCATGATATTCTATAACACCTAATGCCATAACTACCGGAGTATTCTCATCGATAGACTTTCGGATTTGATCCGGAAACATATATTCGTAACGCATATTTTTTATTTTTTAAAGTTCAATGTATTCCATAAATTTAGAGGACATCATTTCTGCACCGCCATCTTTAACAATGACTCCGTTTTCCCACCTTAAACCGAAATCTTTATCGTAGAAAAAAGTATCGACTTGAAAAGTCATGTTTTCCTGCAATAAATATTCGGAAGACGATTCCATCCAAGGACGCTCAACTTCCATCATGCCGATAGAATGACAAGGGCCGTAAAGAAGATATTGTCCAAAACCTTGATCCTTTACCCAATTTTCGTAGTCATTGACAATTTGTCCGGCGGGCTTTCCCGAAGCAATCATACCTATGGTTCTTTTGTGAGCTTCTAACCCAAATTCTATTAAACGTCTTTTCCGCTCGGGTAACGGCCCGATGGAGAATGGCAAACCAACACTGGATGAATAGCCGCTGACTCTTGCGCCTATATTAAGTTGTATTACTTCATTTTCTACGATTCTGTTATGTCCCGGTCTCGAGATAGCATTGTTGGTAGACTCTCCGCAAAAGCAATAAAGTGCATGCCCTTCATATTCTCCACCGTGTTTATATATCTCACGTTGGGCAATTCCAATGACCTGGAGTTCCGTCATACCCGGTTTTATCTCGTTCAATATAGCTTCCACAGCAAGTTCCGATATCTGGTACGCCTTCCTCATGCATGCGAGTTCATTTTCACTTTTTACGAACCGAAGGGGCCAAAGGGTCATATCTGCTTTTACGATTTCTACGTTAGGAAGCTGCTCTTTTAGGGAGGTATATACGGGTAGGGGAGTAATAGCCCATCCCACGATGCCTAATTTACGAATGTGTTGCAAATCGTATTTCTCCAACAAATCTTTGTATGTAATAAAAGACATCCCGGGCGCGTCCGGCTCAGCTGATTCACGGTATTCTATCATCTTTTCAATATTTTTTAAAAAACTTCTCCGTGACGCGTATAAATCACTTTCGGGGCCAACTAACAATATTGCTTCTCCCTGTGCCGGTACAAATACCGCAGCTGTTTCAAACACGGGCCAAAACTCACTCAAATACCTGACGAATGCCATATCTGATTCTGTGCCATGTACTAAACAGGCGTCTAGACCTTCTTTTTTGATGTTTGCCTGAAACTTTCTGATTCTTTCTTCAAATTCACTTGTTTGGATTGTTGTTGTGTTCATAATACAGTTTTTTACATTAATAATTTTGTTATACAATAATCAATTAGAAAAGAGTTCGTTTATTCTTCGATAACCAGCAAA
>DBPW01000019.1 GCA_002305015.1 Bacteroidales bacterium UBA1410 | reverse complement strand
AGATAACGACACGCAGCTTCGGTCGATTTTTCGATATGATACCGCTCGTCCACTTCGGAAGTAACTTCCAACCCGTTGAGCTTTGCCGTATCCGATATAAATTGCCACAAACCCACCGCACGAGCGGGAGAGACTGTCCGATGATCGAGGCTGCTCTCTATCACCGCCAGATATTTCATATCGTCGGGGACGCCCTCGCGCTTAAGAATAGGTTCGATGACCGGGAATATGCGGTTTGCCCGTTTGAAAAGCAAGAGCGTAGTGGAATGAAAGTAGGTAAAACTGTTCAGCTCCCTGTCCATACGTTCGCGCAAATCGTACCGATCGAAAACGATTTTTTCCCCGGCAAAAGTCATCTCATCCGGAATATCCACCGAAGCCGTCATGGAAAGCACTTGGGGTTTCTCGACCGCTGTTTTCTCGACATCATTCCCCGACGTCAGCCAGCCTATAACAGCAGCCATTCCTACCAAAAGGGTACCTATTGAAAGGATCAGGGTATATTTTTTCATCTTTTGTTGTTCCTCTTTTTCTTTTAAAGAATCAAATATACACAAAAATATGTTTTTTATGAACTTCACTCAACAAAGGTATTATTTTTTATATAAAACACTATTTTTCCATAATTCTTGCGTTAATTTGCAGCATTGAGCAACAAGAGAGATATACCCGAACTTCATTTTTTGGCAAATTACCTTTCGATTTCGTCTTCAACTTTCGATTTAACCGGGTTTTAAGTGCCGGATTTTTTTCTCATAGTTTCGTTTGGTTACGCTTCACTTCACAACGAGAAAAACATTAACAGCATGATGAAACTTGACAGATTAAAATTTTAGTCATGAACTAAATGTTATTTCATGAAAATAGATTACATTTGCAAATGGATATATTTTTCGTATCCTTTTGCAAATAAAATATGAATACTCAAAAACAAGCATATTACAATTATATAGAACGATATTTAGACAATATCCGTTCAAAAGGACGTTATTCTTTCACGTTGGGGGAATTGCAGAAAGAATTTGACATATCCTATCGGGCATTAAAGCAAAGCCTATACAGGTTAAAATCAAAAAACAAAATCGCCCAAGTTCGCCAAGGGTTTTATGTTATTATTCCGCCCGAATATTCTCAACAGGGAATGTTGCCTCCTTCGCTATTCATTGACGATTTAATGAACTCGTTAAACAAGCCCTATTATGTTTCACTACTTTCGGCAGCTGCAATGTTCGGCGCAGCACACCAGCAACCGATGGAATACACTGTCATAACGGAAACACCGGCACCGAGGAGCATTACCAATAAAAAGCTCAAGATCACTTTCTTGTCTAAAAGCGACTGGATACAGGACGGGATAGCAAAACAAAAAACTAACGCGGGATACATAAACGTTTCTCTACCGGAATTAACAGCGTTGGATCTATTTTCATATAGCCATAGATTCACAACAAACCAAATCGTTACGATTCTGCAAGAGTTGGTTGAAAAAATGAAAGTCGTAAATCTTACCAAAATAGCCGGACAATATAGTAACACAGCTTCCATTCAACGGTTGGGGTACATTTTAGAGACCGAACTTAAGCAGCAGAAATTGGCAGATAGTTTATGGAAGATATTGGCACAACGAAATTATTTCCCGATTCCGCTCTCCACAAAAAAAGAGAAGAAAGGAGAAGCAGACAATAGGTGGAAAGTGATTAAAAACGTCCAAATTGAAAGTGATTTATGATACCTCAACGATACATAAACGAATGGAAGTCACAAGCACCTTGGCCTATCGATGCGCAGGTGGAACAGGATTTAATTATCGCACGGGCATTGGTGGAGATATTTTCTGACGATTTATTGAAAAAATCATTGGCATTTAGAGGAGGAACTGCATTACACAAATTATACCTCACCCCACAAATTCGTTATTCGGAAGATATTGATTTGGTACAAATACATTCAGAACCGATAAATCCGATATTGAAACGCATTCGCGAACGACTCTCGTTTATGGGAACAAAACGTACGGTAAACCAACATATCCACAACAATACAATCCTATACCGTTTTGAACCCGAAGACCCTTCCGTTATGAGTATGCGGTTAAAAATTGAAATCAACACCCGAGAACACTTCAATGTATTAGGGTTTAAAGAAATCCCTTATAATGTTCAAAACGGATGGTTCAATGGTAAATGTATGATAACAAGTTATGAATTGGAAGAATTGCTTGGCACAAAATTGCGAGCCTTGTATCAACGAAGAAAAGGCCGCGATTTGTTCGACTTATATTGGGCGTTGACGCATAGGCAAATAGACACAAACAAAGTTATTGAATGCTATAAAACCTATATGGAATTTTCCGTTGAAACACCTCCAACTAAGAAACAATTTTTGAAAAATATAGAGGAAAAAATGAAAGACAAGGAATTTCTTCTGGACATACAAAGCATTTTAAAACCTGAAGTAAAGTATGACAACAATGCGTGGGAAACTATAAAAAGTGAACTAATTGAAAAAATATAACTGAGAGTTAAAAATCATCTGTTAACGTAAAAAAAGTGTAACATTCTCGACAGCGCCCCCTATCTGAAGACTATTTAGGACAGCTAATTTACTTGCAAAAAGTGGACAAACTATAGAGAAAAGCGATGACGGGGTACTGCGGCAATAAATACAGAATGCTAAGTTCAACTTAGAAGTGCGAATTTCCCGATAAGTTTTACATAGGTTTTTAAAAACAAAACCATATAAAACACTATTTTTCCATAATTCTTGCGTTAATTTGCAGTATTGAGCAACAAGGGAGATATACCCGAACTTCATTTTTTGGCAAATTACCTTTCGATTTCGTCTTCAACTTTCGATTTAACCGGGTTTTAAGTGCCGGATTTTTTTCTCATAGTTTCGTTTTCGGGTATTAGAGTATTTGACTCAACAAAGTTTTTGTTCGATAGATGGGTTTTGCCGACTTTTTATCGCTTGTTCTTCGCTCCTTCTTCGCTCTTCCTTCGCTTCTAAGCAGGAACAACACCACCGGATTCGGTGATATCGGTGTAGAGCAAACCTGCGTATTTGCTGCATGTAGAGCGGGATACAGAGACCAAGCCGGTACAGACTTTTTGCGAAGATGGCGCAAGCGTGATGCAAGCATGGAGCGAGGATGGTACGGCCTTGGTGCGAGGAAGGTGCGGAAAAAGGATGTCTCGTCCTGAAATAGGTTTACACTCAATGTAAATTAAAAGCAGGACAATGAAAACAAAATTCAACAAATTTCCGGACGAATTGATATCTCAAATAGTCCAAGAGTACTTAACTACCGAAATTTCTCAACCGGAGTTAATGAAAAAGTATAACTTTGGAGGGCCGAACACCATATACAGGTGGATGAAATATTTAGGTATTTCAAAGCAGGATTTTGAACAAATAAAGGAGGATAGAGTTATGACATCAGATAGTTCAAAGAGCCTCAAAGAGCTTGAGTTAGAGCATAAAATCCGCCTATTAGAGGATGAGCTTAATAAAGAAAAGCTTAAAACAGCAGCTCTAAGTACATTGATTGATATCGCAGAGCGGGATTTGAAGATTGACATAAAAAAAAACGTGGAGCCAAACAATAAACACGCTGCGCCCATATTACCCGAGATTCAGTCTGGGTGATTTTTGTGAGTTGTTTGGCAAAACAAGGCAAGCGTACTACCGGCGGGAGAAGTATCATTACAAGGAACAACTGAAAGATGAAATACTCCTTCAACTGGTTTTGAAAGAGCGTAAACTGATGCCTAAAATAGGTGCACGTAAGCTTCTGGTCAGATTGGAGCCTCGACTTCCGGAAGATCTTCTACCGGGGAGAGATAAGTTCTTTGATTTTTTAAGAGAACACCAGTTATTGGTTGGTAAAAAGCGCAAGCGTGTTAGAACCACCTACAGCAATCATTGGATGCATAAGTACCCCAACCTGATAAATGATTTTACAGCTACCCGCATAAATCAGCTCTGGGTAAGTGACATCACTTATATAGCAACTGCACAAGGGTTCCTGTATTTGAATTTAATCAGCGACGCCTATTCACGTGAGATCATTGGCTGGACTATTGGTGAGACCCTTGAGGCAATGTACACTGTCAGAGCGTTGGAGATGGCTCTAAAACGACTGCCAAGCAACTCGGAAGGGCTAATTCATCATTCAGACAGAGGAATTCAATATTGTTGCTCAGATTATGTAAAAAAGCTCTCAAAACATAATGTGAGTATCAGTATGACAGAAAATGGAGATCCTCGGGAAAATGCCATTGCAGAGCGTATAAACGGGATTCTAAAAGATGAGTGGATGAATATGATGCTTTTGATGTCGCCGGAGGATGCAAAAAGGCAACTCAAACGCATAATTATGATTTACAATTGCCACAGACCTCATAGCAGCCTGGGTATGAAAACGCCAAGAGAGGCGGCTAAATATACAGGGGAATTTAAAAAACACCGGAAAACTTATTATAAAAAAGAGAAGTAAGTTTCCCGGTTGAAATCGAGTAGGTAGGGGGATTACTCCCCCGCCCTCTCACACCACCGTGCATGCTCTCGCACACGGCGGTTTCTTTTAATTGTTTAACCTCTCGTAATTTAATGTAAGATTGTACAAACCTATCTCATCAAACCATTTATTGCTAAGGGCTTGGTGCATTTGCGGGCAACCCGATTTGCGCCAATAGCCCTTGCCCGATAAAGCCAATATCCAGCTTTGCCATGTTTCAACACCTCTGCTTTTGAGAAATTGTTGTAGTGTTATCGTCCGTTTACATTGCTTTATCCTGAAACATCGCAGTTTCCTCCGAATCCAAGAATCAAGATTTTTCAATAGACTTTTACACCGTGCATGGTGGAAGTAGTTCAGCCAACCTCGCATAACGGGAGTGAGTTCGGCAATGACCCGCTCGAACTTTATTCCTCTGTTTCGTTTGGTTATACTGCGTACTTTCCCTTTAAATCGCTCTATACTTTGCTTTGCTATGCTTAGGTTCCCATCCTTTTGTATGGTATAACCCAAGAAGTTGGTTTGATGCACTTCGCAAACCTGACTTTTCTCTTTGTTGACGATTAGTTTCAGTTCGCTTTCGATAAACTTGCTTACCGATTCCATTACTCTCTCGCCTGCCGCTTGGCTGCGTACGTAGATATTGCAATCGTCGGCATATCGAACAAATTTGTGTCCCCTCTCCTCCAGCTCTTTATCCAGTTCATCCAGAACTATATTCGACAGTAATGGAGAAAGGGGGCTGCCTTGGGGTGTGCCTTCCGTGCGTTGACTTACAACCCCGTCAACCATGATACCGCTTTGAAGGTATTTGCGTATCAATCCCAATAACGTTTTATCGCCTATGGTCTCTGACAGCCGGTACATTAAGCGGTCGTGATTGACTACATCGAAGAATGTTTTCAAGTCCATATCTACAACGATACATCTTCCCTGTGCTACGTACTCGCTACCTTCCTTGAGTGCTTGGTGTGCACTCCGATTGGGGCGAAATCCATAACTGTGGTCGGAAAATTTTCGCTCGTAAATGGGACTAAGCACTTGTGCTATGGCTTGTTGGATTATCCTGTCCGTTACCGTGGGGATTCCTAACTTGCGTTTGCCTCCATTCGGCTTGGGAATTTCAACCTGTTTTACCCCTTGTGGTTCATATGTGCCATTGTATAATTTGCTCAATAGTGTTTCTCCATTTCCTGCAAACCATACCGCAAATTCGCCTACCGGCATTTGGTCGATTCCTGCTACCCCTTTGTTCTGCTTTACCTGTTTATAGGCTTGCTTGATATTACTCTGACTCAATATCGCTCCCATCAAATCGTGCGTTAAGGCTCGTCCCTGTTCGCCTGCTTCTTTTACTTGCAACGCCTTTGTCCCCAAAGCTCCACGTACGGTTTCACTATCGGGGAAAGGGCGGATAACATCCTGTCCTGATTCATTGAACAGGTCATATGGGTACGTTATCGCTTGCGGTTGCGCCATAAAACAAATTTTGAACTGACTGCTCCTTATATTAAAAGATTCAGACCTTCTTCCGTGCTGTTCCTGCTACGGAATACTATGTCTTCTGCTGACTTCTTGTAAGGCGTAAAATACATCGTTGCATTTCTTGCACTGTTGGTGCACCCTACAAGACCTCTCGGGATAAGATACTAAACTTTCTCTGCGTCCTGCCTGATTTACTCCTTTGAGTTACGGTTGAATTTCGGGCGTTCCCAATCCATAGCTCGGTTGCCCTCTCATTAGAGCCTTCTATCAGATTTCTGTGCGTCAAAACGTCAGATTTGCTGATGGCTTCTTTCAGATTTGCGGTCACCCGCAACACCCTTGCCATTCGCTAATGTTTCCTATCAACTCGGCACATACAGGAACTTTCATCCTGCCGGCTTAATACCATGCCCGACATACTAAAAAGAGGCTGTCTCAAAAGTAGGGATAGCCTCTTTTTTTTAGTTGGAAAATATCAAAAAAATATGGGGAAAAACAGGATAAAAGATTCGTGTAATTGCCTATTATTTTGTATCTTTATAGCTGTCAATCAATAGCATGAATTATGTCGAGAGCAGTTTTTAAATCGAATGAACAAGGACAAGTTGTTTTGTTCCCTTCCAGTTTGGATGAAAAGGTACCGCAAGATTCCCCGGCTCGCCTTGTCAATCAAATAGTCGATAACCTGGATATTGCAGAAATCATTGACACCTACAAAGGAGGCGGAACAAGTGCCTATCATCCGCGCATGATGCTGAAAGTAGTTTTGTACAGTTATTTGAACAATATTTATTCGAGCCGTAAAATTGAACAGGCACTTGCGGACAGAATGAGTTTCATGTGGCTTTCGGGTGGTCAACAGCCGGATCACAACACCATCAACCGTTTTCGTTCTTCCCATCTAAAGGAACATATTCACCGGATATTTACCCAAGTTGTTCTTATGCTCGTAGATATGGGATATCTGACATTGGAGGTAATTTATGTGGACGGGACCAAGATAGAATCCCGAGCCAATCGTTATACTTTTGTCTGGAAGAAGACGGTAGAAAAGAACAAGGGAAAACTGGAAGAAAAAATCCGCAAGGTTCTTGAACAGGTAGAAGAAGGGATTGCACAGGACAATCAAATGGAAGATCAGCCTACCCTGCCTATCAACAGTGAAGAATTACGCCGCAGGATAGAATCCCTTAATCGGGAGAACCGCACAAAGGCGGAACAAAAAGCCATAAAGACCCTCGAAGAAAAACATTTGCCGAAGCTCGAAGAGTATGAAAATCATCTGGCTATATTGGGAGAGAGGAACAGTTATTCCAAGAGCGATCCGTATGCTACCTTCATGCGTATGAAAGAAGATCACATGATGAACGGACAGCTCAAGCCGGCATATAATGTTCAAATAGGAACCGAGAATCAATTTTTCACACACTACGATTTCTTTTCCAATCGTACCGATACGCTGACTTTTATTCCGTTTATGGAAGGATTCTGTAGCCGTTACGGTTTTTATCCCAATAAAGGAGTAGCCGATTCAGGCTACGGGAGCGAAGAAAATTACGAATTCATGGAAGAAAACCGGATTGAACCTTTTGTCAAGTACAACTATTTTCACAAGGAAGAGAAGAGAGCCTTCAAAAACAATGCTTTTCTTGCTCAAAATTTATATTACAACGAAAAGGAAGATTATTTCGTTTGTCCCATGGGGCAGCATATGAAGAAAGCAGGAGACACTACACGGAAAACTGAAAGCGGATATGTTTCAAAAATAAGTATTTACGAAGCCGAAAACTGTAATGGTTGTCCCCTTCGGTGTTTATGCCACAAGTCCAAAACCAATCGCAGGATCGAAGTAAATCATAACTTGAACAGACATAAACAGAAAGTCAGGGAACTACTTACCTCACTCGAGGGTCTTTTTCACCGGAGCCAACGACCAATAGAACCTGAAGCGGTGTTCGGACAAACCAAATATGATAAAGCCTATAATCGATTCCGCCATTTTGGACAGGAAAAAGTAGAAGCCGACTTCGCTCTCTTTGCCACAGCATTCAACATAGAAAAATTATGGCGTAAAATGAGCAAACGAAAAGGAAAAGAGCAGGAAAATCAACAAATCGACATAAAATGGTTGATAAATACCTTTATATTTATCGTCATGTTTCGCTCATTCCAAAAAATTAAAAACAGAATAATCTCAAATCAAAATTTAACCCTTGATTTAGCTGCTTGATCTAAAAAAAGAAAGTGCCCTTTTGAGACACCCTCTAAATCAAATAATTAATAAAACTGTAAACAAAAATCAGGACGATACAGGACGATACAGACAACGACTATTCGAAAGACTTGGCTGAACTGCTCCCACACAACCGGGATCAAAGAAACTCCCAAAAACTTTATATCAACTCCGAATGTTTTCAACGTTTTTGAAATAAAATCTTCAAAAACTGTCTGAATATGAATTCCTATACGGGCATCACCGAATGGTTACGAATCATTCTTATTTTGCTATGGCCGGTTTGGATAATATATCGATATGTGTAGATTTATTTCCCGAATTATCTTTATATTTTGTCGATTCTTTTATGGCCGTTACCGTATGGCTAACATTTTTTATTGACTTTTCTTTGGATTCAAGAAAGTAAGCATCTTCAGGGATCCAGCTTTTATCTATTAATTTAACTTTCTCGAAATCAATATTTCTTATAGGATTTGGAACGGAAAAATATTGAGAAAGATCAGGCCAATCTTTGTCTTTTATTGTAACGATATCATTCAGATAGAAACTAACCCAATTATTGCCAATTCGGAAATTTGGGAGCGTATGCTCAAGCTTTTGCTCTGAAATTTCTACATATTTTTTATCCAATTCAAAACCGATAAATTGCCGTCCCAGACGTTTTGCGGAGATAGCCGTTGTTCCTGTCCCAGAGAACGGATCCAATACTATATCACCCTCATCGGTAGTCAAAAGAATTAATCTATCCATCAGATGAAGGGGTAATTGACAGGGATGTGGGTCTCTTTTAGAATTGTGTTTAATTCGGTGAATATCTGTCCATACATCAGAAACTAATGGACCGAATGGATGGAGTAAATCTTTTTTCCCTCCATAGTCTTTCAACAAGTAACCTTGTTTTCTGTCTCGTTTATGAGGATATCTTAGTTCATAAATTTTAGAATCTTTTTGTTCTTTCGTATAAAAAAGTATCCCATAATGCGCCGGTTGAAGCGATTTTCCCATAGGCGCAGTAGGTGCATCCCATGCAATCCAGTGCTTGAAATGGGCATGTTTATTGAGAAATGTTGCATAGTATGTCAACCACTTGGGAATATTATGTACAAAAATTGAACCTGTGGGCTTCGTTACTCTGACCATTTCTGAAATCCATTTCTTGCACCAATCCAAATACTCTTGAAATTCGAGACTGTCTTTATAACTCGAATAGTTTTTTTTCAAATTGAACGGAGGATCGGCAAAAGTTACATCTACGGAATTATTCGGAATATCTTTGAATAACTCGAGACAATCACCTTGTGAAATCTTATTTAAGTATTTATCTAACATTGCTAATTCTATCAATTAATAGTTTTTCAAATCTTTCCAATTCATCCTTGTGAAACGTAAAAACATCCTCATAAGCCGTGACCATTCTTCGTAAATCACCTTTTCTGACGTACCATCCAATACCATCCACAAAACCGACAAAAATTGCTTTTGGATAATGAGACTTAATTAATGTGTCAATAGAAATTTCTGTTTTGGATTTATCACCTTGACCGGACGAAGTGGTGGCCAAAAATGAACTTTCGATAATGATTGCCGGATTCTTTTTGTTCGGGATAATAAAATCCATCGTTCTTTTGTTGTTCGGCGCATTATCGATTAACTCTGTCAAATCGCCGGTTTCGTAAGTAATTCCCAATTTGTCGAGGATATTTGCAATTAATGTTTCCGGATTATTTCCCTTCTTACCGGAATAACTTCCTTTTTCCTTATAACGGATTAAAGTGTCAATTAATTCGGGAATTTCAAATTTCAGTTTAGAAATACTCAATTTTTTCAATTCGAAAAGAGGAATTGTTTCTGCTAAAAAAGGGATAGAGCCACCTTCGAAGAATATGTTTACAATTCCTTTTCTAAAATATTCATTTCCCCTTATGAGCTTCTGAATGGTACTGTCAGACCATTCTTGAATATTGTCAGGATTTTTTTCATTATACCATTTATCTTTGTAAACGAGTTTGTTTAATTCCGGATCATCTACAATTCGAATAATGGTCGTAATTCGTTTTAAGTATTCGTTCGAAAATCCGGTTAAAGCCAATAAAGCTCTCAATCCATTTTCCTTTTCGAATAAAAGCCACTCGAAAATTTCTTTCTTCAATCCTTCGGTTTCAACTTTGTTTTTAACGATTAAAAGTGTTTCCTTCAATGAATTGATATAGCCCTCGTAACTTTCTTCAAATTTGGGATCAAAAAAATAAAAAGTATTTTTTCGAATCACCGTTTGAATTTTTTCCTCAATACTTTTAGCCATCATTAATTTTTTTCAAAAATTAGTATATATTCGTCTTTCATGGTGTTTCTCATCCCTTTTATAGGTTTTAATATGCTTTTTACTAATGGCATATCATATTTCATGGCTGAATTTATAACCGTCTCCTCAAGTCTTACTCCACCGGTTTGATTTGTGTTTGACCCGATTATCATTACAAAATATTTCCCTTGCTTTAATACATGAGAAACTTGTGAACAAAACGTATCCATATCGGAAAAATAGTTTTGAAGTTTTTGGCTTTTAGTTTTTCCTTTCAACCCAATCAATTTGTTTTTTAGTTCATCCGCATCATAACCTAAAAATTCCAATTGGTCTCTGTCATTTTCGGCATAATCAATTGCGAAAGAATAGGGTGGAGAAGTAATTATGCAATCTATTGAATCTTTCTCTATCTTCATATTTAAGGCATCTGAATCGAATAAGATTTCCAAATTGCCAATTTTATCTTGTTCAAAATACGGGTTAGATAAAAATGATTTTGCTGTTTCGATATATCGGGGCAATACTTTGTCGAACAATTGTTGGTGATTTGATTTTATGACCCTTTTAGAGTATCCCAAAGCGTCTAAAAAGGCTAAAAAAGCGAGGTCGTATATTTTTCTTTTATTGGTATCTTCTATCTTATTAATTCTTTCCAAAACATTTCCACTTATAAAAAAATTAAATATTTTTCTACTGTCAAATATAGTGTTTTCTAATGACTTTAAATCTATAGTTAATGCTTCATATTTTGTTTTTATCATAAATTGACAAAATGGGCTGACATCAATTGCCAGTGAATTTATTCCCATCAAGGCCGATTCGATACTGGTAGTGCCACTGCCTGCCATTGGATCTAAAACAGTTTCACCTTTTTGAATATTGAGAATGTTCATCAATCCTTTAATCAACTGCGGATGAAATTTTCCCCGATAAGGAAAAAGGCCATGAGTAGCATAACCGGTTGAAAATTTACCTCCCTCAAAATAGGCTTGGGTTGCTGAAGTCCTGTTGGCATTAATTTTATCGGAATGATTTGAGTATAACAAATAATGTTTTGAAAAATTGTTGTCAATGGATTTTATGAAAGCTGTTCTTTCTAATAACTGTTCACTTGGCAAACTGCTGTATTCCATAAATGCCAATTCTAACTCAAAAAGCTCATTGACTCCGGGCAAAAGTTCTACATTATTGCCAAATGCTTTGTCCAAAAGCGAAGGTTTATCAAAAATATTAATCATAATTCATTGTTGAATTACTTTGGGTTGAAAAATGATTTTGAATTTTTCGCATCAAATTTACGTTATTATTTCCAAACATTGCTGTCCGGAGAAATTTTACCATAAAGTAAGTTGCTTGCAAGAGTCTTCATCCGAAACATTAAGCGACTCGTCAGGTTTGTTATAAAAGTCCCGGATATCTCCTCTTTTGAAGAGGATTTGTCCGATAGAATTAGAGATTGTATGAAGAGTTGGTTTCTGTTCATATTTCTTCTTCGCGATGATAAGCAGCAGATAGTCGCAAACGGCTATCCATATCTGCGTATAGACAGCATTTTGGGATGTACCGTAGAAGGTTTTTAATATGCAAGTACTGCTTGATCCATTTGAAGAAAATTTCAATCTGCCATCTTTCCCGATAAAGTTCGGCAAGTGTAGATTTAGGCATTATCTTCAACCCGGACCTATACAAATCCTGCGAACAGAGATCAAGAGTAGTCTCAATATCTCTCAAACCACTCCTGTTTGTGAATTGTGCAAAGCTCATTACCAAGAAGTGATCTCGGCAATTAAACTTTATTTCATGTCGGTCACCATGGTAACGCTTGACACACTTGCTAAATTCATATTCGGTAAAGAGAGACATAAAGTTGCGCGAAAATTGTTTTGCCTTTATTCATAGCCTGCAAGAATGGGCTCTAATGCCACTCTGCAAACTTACGAGTTCTAATCGAAAAATATTTTTTGCGTTGTAACTCCCTATATTTTAAATTATTGAACACTATCGGAGATTTTTTCTCCGGACACTAATGTATTTTATTATAAAAATAAACGCCTAAATATCTCTATTTAAGCGCTTTTTCAGGTGACCCCGGAGGGGCTCGAACCCTCGACCCATTGATTAAGAGTCAATTGCTCTACCAACTGAGCTACGGAGTCGCTCTTCTTTTTTGAAGATGCAAAGATACGTTTTTATTTTTCATATTTCAACACAAAAGCAAGTTTTTTGATCGATACAAACTGCCGATAAATTGCCAAAAAAATACATGAAAACGTACCAAAGGCAAGATTTAATCCTCTCCCTGATTTTTCTATGTAAAGTGCGTTTTTCCCTGCATAATAATCATTACGATAATTCTCCTCCGAATTTACAGCTTCTTGGCAAGGTCTTGCGGAAGATAGAAAGTGCGATTTTTATCGATATACACCACAACCGACCCTATATCGAAAGGCTTGCCGTTTAACCGGGCTACCGACGAAAAAGCTTTTATCTCCAGCGTGTTTTTCCCTTTCTTCACTTTCAGGACAGGGAAATCGGGATCGCGACTATCGATCGTATAGTTCATTCCCGAAAAAACAGCAGTATGCTTGGCAAAAATGCGGTCGGAGAGTTCGTGCAACGGGGTGGTCAATCCCGAAACCTCAACCAGATAGGCATTCACGTCAAGATTGCGGAGATGACCGCGGGGAACGTCGCCAAAAGGATGGTAAGCCGAGAGCAACACCTCTTCGCCCGTATGTCCGCCCGTAGTGAAACCGAAACACATGTGCGCATTCAGGATATTCACAATGTTGTTCAACATGTTGTTGCTGTTTTTTACCTGCGTGTAATCGTCCGCCTTATAGTTTTTTGACGAGAGCAGCATCTCAACCTCCTCGTCCGTCAAATCGATACCGGTGTATTTCTTGAATTCGCCTTTCACGTTTTCAGGTCGTGTATTTACCAATACGGCCTCGATCCCCGAGGCGGTGAGCTTGCATTGCGAAACGGTCGAAAACAGTTCGGCAAGCGATAACCTGTCGTACCCTTTACAACGGGAAGAACCAATAGTGAAGCCGCTGTTGCCGTGATCGGCAAGAACGATTACCGCCGTTTCGCCGTTGCTGCGGGCAAAATCCATCACTTTCCCCACTGCTTCATCAAAAGCAAGAAATTCGGTAATGATACCCACCGGATCGTTGGCATGGGCTGCCCAATCGACCTGGCTGCCTTCCACCATCAGAAAAAAACCATTCTCCTGTTTCGACAAGATTTCCAATGCTTTTTCCGTCATCTCGGCAAGCGACGGCACTTCATCGGGATTTCTGTCCAAATCGTAAGGAAGTGCTTTTTCGCCGAAAAGCGCCCAAACCTTTCCTTTTCCCGAATAGTTCATCAGTGCCTGCTTATCGTCTTCGATCAACGTTATGCCGTTATGGTTGAAGTGCTGCCGGATATCGTCGGTCAATATGCTTGTCCCCCCGCCGAACATCACATCGAGATTTTGATAGGCTATTTGCGGCGCAAGGGCTTTATAGTTTCCCCGATTGTAATAATGGGCCGAAAAATCGGCGGGTGTAGCATGGGGAAATTCACAGGTAACCACCAATCCCGTCGCCTTTGCTTTTTCTATGCGCGATGCTTCGAGAATGGTGGCCGCGGGTTGATAGGTTCGCGACGTATCGACGGGATAAATATCTTTTCCGGGATCGGCCTCGGGATGAATGGCCACATTGCCCGATTGCTGAAGAACACCGGTTGCGTAAGCCGAGCCGGTAGGGGCCGAGTCGCCAATGGGGGCATTGGACGAAAAGGTAGTAACCGTGCCCGTCATGTAAGGATCGACATGCAACGACTCGCCAAGTCGATTGTACATTTTATACCAACGTGCAGCAGAATATACGCCAACGGACGTTCCGTCGGAGATCATCACGATAACATTCTTAACCGGCCTTACTTGCTGCGCAAAAGCAAACACCGAAAAGACCAACACATAAAATAACAATACCGTTTTTTTCATATTTTCGTTGATTTACATTAAAAAGCTGAAGAGATGAGCTGTAGAAGCCGACTTATTCAAGGGTACAAAAATAACGATAATATTTTATAAGGGAAAAAACGAGGCGGTAATTGTTGGTTTGGAATGAAAATTGCGGATTTAACAATTTTGTAACCAATGAAAAGAAGGAATAATGCCCGAATTTTGTTAATTTTGTCTTTCATCTAAAATTAGAGATACTATGGCCGAAAAAAGACCACTCATATTGGTAACAAACGACGATGGATATGAAGCTCAAGGCATTTCATCGTTGGTTGAAACGTTAAAAGACTTGGGAGATATTGTTGTTTTTGCGCCGGACAGGCCTCGCTCGGGCATGTCGTGTGCCATTACATCGAATACTCCATTGTATAGCGAATTAGTGAAAGAAAAGGATAATGTCAAATGGTATGCTTGTAACGGGACACCGGTGGATTGCGTAAAACTGGCGTTGAACGAGTTTATGTACCGCAAACCCGATTTGGTGATGTCCGGAATCAACCACGGATCGAATGCGGGAATCAGCGTATTATATTCGGGCACGGTGGGTGCCGCTATCGAAGGCTGCATATTTAATGTTCCTTCAGTGGCAGTTTCCTTATGTAACCACCAAAGCGATCCCGACTTCTCCACGGCATGCCGGATAGCACGCAAAGTAGCCGTGAAGGTACTGGAAGAAGGTTTACCCCGGGGTGTTTGCCTGAACGTAAACATCCCCGAGGGAGAAGTAAAAGGAATAAGAATCGCTTCCCAAACGCAAGGAAAATGGGTGAACGAATATTTCAAGATGCAGGATGAAATGGGCCGCGATATTTTTCGGATGACGGGCAACTTCGAAAATTGGGAAGGCGACAATCACAACTCCGACGAATGGGCGTTGGCAAACGGATATGCAGCCATCGTGCCCGTGAAAATCGACATGACGGCATACGATTTTATCCCTCATCTTCAACAATGGGAATTCCAACAAACATGTTCACAGTAAAACAATGAAATACTACCTGATTGCCGGAGAAGCATCGGGCGACCTGCATGCGTCGAATCTGATGGAGTCGCTCAAAAAAGTGGACAACGATGCCGATTTTCGTTACTTTGGCGGCGATTTGATGCAGGCCCAAGGGGGTACGCTTGTCAAACATTACCGCGAAATGGCATACATGGGATTTCTTCCCGTCATCACCCATCTGGGCACGATTACAGCGGCTATCCGTCAATGCAAAAAAGATATTGCCGACTATCGTCCCGATGTGGTTATTCTCATCGATTATCCGGGTTTCAATCTTCGAATAGCCAAATTCGTGAAAACGAAACTCCATATTCAGGTACATTATTACATTTCGCCTAAAGTGTGGGCTTGGAAGGAATATCGGGTAAAATCATTCAAAAAGTATGTCGATGAGATGCTTTGTATCCTCCCCTTTGAAGTGGATTATTTCGAAAAACATCACTACAAGGTACACTATGTGGGCAATCCGACGGTGGACAGCATAAACGAAAGAGCCTATCGGAACGAAACATTCGAAGAATTCGTTAAGGCAAACCAATTGGAAAGCAAACCCGTGATTGCGTTACTTGCCGGCAGTCGAAAACAGGAAATTTCGGCTAATTTGCCCACGATGTTACAGGCTGCAAAAAGCTTCGATGGATATCAACTCATCATCGCCGGTGCGCCGGGAATCGATGAGGAATTCTATAATCGTTTTATGGAGGGGCAACCGGCAACCTTGCTTTTTGGACAAACCTACCGGATATTGGCACAAGCCGATGCTGCGCTGGTGACTTCGGGAACGGCAACGCTGGAAACGGCACTGCTTGACGTTCCTCAAGCTGTATGCTACAAAACCCCGCTGCCACATCTCGCTTATTGGGCTTTTCGCCATATCTTGCACACCCCTTATATTTCGCTGGTCAATTTGATTTGCGGCAAAGAGGTGGTAAAAGAACTGTTTGCCAAGTTTTTTACCGTCGAAAATATCCGGGAAGAATTGTACCGCCTTTTATTTGTTAAGCGGTACCGCCAAACCATGCTGGAAAATTATCGGGAAATGCGCGAAATACTGGGGGGTCCCGGCGCTTCGGACAGAGCTGCACAAATCATCTTCGAAAAGATCAAAAAGGGAACGATCATCCAACCGCAATAAAAAAGCATATGGAATCACCGGATAACGAAAAACCAGTTTTCACGCTCAAGGAGGTAAAATTCAACGATATCCTTTACATAAAGGAACTGACAATCGCAGAAAAGAAAACCACAGCCATGGTCGGCAAAAGTGGCAGCGGAAAAACCACCCTGCTGAAACTTTTGAACAAATTGATTTCACCGGATAGCGGCACGATTTATTATCGAGACACACCGTTGGAGACCATCGATTCGGTAGCCCTTCGTCGCGAAGTGGTTATGATGCCCCAAACGCCGGTAATTTTCGAGGGAAATATTCGGGAAAATCTGCTGATCGGCCTTAAATTCTCGGAAAAGAAACTTCCCCCCGATGGCCGTCTCATGAGTGTGTTGCAGGCGGTGGGTCTCGACAAAAAACTCGACGAACCGGCACATCTATTGTCGGGAGGAGAAAAACAACGTCTGGCTCTTGCACGGCTTATGCTGATGGTACCTCGCGTTTGGTTACTCGACGAACCATCGTCGGCACTCGACAAAGAAACGGAAGACGAAGTGATGAAAAAGATAATGGATTTCGGGAAAAGAAACGGGTCAACAATTATTTTTGTAACCCATTCCACCCCGATGGCAGAAAAATATGCCGAAGAAATAATCGAAATAGAAAATGGAGAAATCGTTTCCATAAAGCAAAATCAACATGAATAAAAGCGGAATCGTCGATATTGAACTCTGGCAACTTATCGCTGCCTATGCGTATGTGATTGTGCTCCTTGTCATCGTGCGCATAATGGGAATAAAACGCGAAAAAATCATTGTGGTGTCTTCCATCCGCATGACACTGCAACTGATTATCGCCGGCTATGTACTCATTTATCTTTTTAATCATCCTTCCTTCGGGTTCTTGCTTCTTCTCTTCCTGTTGATGGAAGGATTCGCCATAAATAACACCTTTACAAGGGTGAAAGTGCCGCTGAACCGCGAGTTGAAAAAAATAATAGCCTATTCGCTTTGTGGAGGAACAACCATCAGTTTGATGTATTTTCTGCTGGTTGTGATTGGCGGCAATACGTGGAGCGATCCTCGTTACTTCATTCCCATAGCAGGTATGCTCATCGGTAATTCCATGACAGGAATATCCTTGGGAATCAACCGGCTGATCGACAGCATGCGAACGGAACGCGATCGGATTGAAGGGGCGCTTATGCTGGGAGCCACTCCCAAAATGGCATCGAAAGATAGTGTCAACAAGGCTTTCGATGCTTCCATCCTGCCCACCATCAACTCGATGTTGGGGATGGGCATTGTTTTCCTTCCCGGTATGATGACCGGACAAATCCTTTCGGGCACTTCTCCTCTCATTGCCATCAAATACCAAATTGCCATTATGCTGGGTATTCTGGGTAGTGTTGCATTCACGGTATTGATCTTTGTGCACAGGGCGTATAAAGTCTTTTTCAATAAAGAGGCACAACTGCTGTTGCCCGAAGAAACCGATACCAAAAAATAATCCCTGCATAATCCGCCGTTTTCAACTCGAAAATAGAAAAAGATATCAGGAAAAATGGTTTTATGAATCGTTATTTGATCTTTTTTATTTCCTTTGTGCGAGATTAATCCAAAAATAACAGCACACACATGAAAATAGGCATTCTTAGTTCAGGGGGCGATTGTCCGGGAATAAACGCAACAATCAGAGGGGTCGGGAAAACTGCCATCAATCATTATGGAATGGAGGTCATTGGGATTCTCAACGGTTTCTCGGGTTTGCTTTACAAGGATGTGATTGAACTTACCGATCCATCCCTGTCGGGAATCCTTAATTTAGGAGGAACCATTTTGGGGACAACGCGCGAAAAGGTTTTCAGAAAAATGATTACTTCTCCCGACGAAAAAGACCGGGAACAAATAAAAAAATGCTATCACGAGCTGAATCTGGATGGACTGGTTTGCATCGGAGGAAACGGTACGCAACTTACCACATGGATGCTTTCGCAATTGGGTTTAAACGTGGTGGGGATACCAAAAACCATTGATAACGACGTGTATGGTACCGACATTACCTTTGGATTCGATTCGGCCGTAAACATTGCGACGGAAGCTATCGACCGATTACATTCCACGGCAAGTGCCCATCGCCGTGTCATGGTTATCGAGCTGATGGGGCATCATGCCGGTTGGATAACCCTTTACGCCGGTATGGCAGGAGGTGCCGATATCATTTTGCTTCCCGAATTGGGCTATGATATGGGGGTAATTCTCGAAAAAATAAAAAAACGCATGGAAGTCGGGAAAGCATATTCCATTGTAGCTGTTGCCGAAGGCATGAAAATTCCGAAGAGTAAAGAACGTCCTGCCATTTATTTTGCTCGGGAAATTGAAAAACAAACCGGTTTCGAAACCCGGGAAACGGTACTCGGATATATACAACGGGGAGGATCACCGTCTCCTTACGACCGCAATCTGGGAACGTTGTATGGAGGACATGCAGTGCAGCTCATCCACGAAAAGAAATTTGGACGTATGGTTGCAAAAATCAGAAACGAAATTACAGACGTTCCACTGAAAGAGGTGGCAGGAAAACTTCGGTTGGTAACGCCCGATACTCCACTCGTGGTTCAAGGTAAAAAAATGGGTATATCTTTCGGCGTTCGATAATGCGAACAGAATCCTTACGGTTCGGATAAAAATTCTTCGCTCAACTCATCAAAATTCGTTTCTTCCGGCTCAGCCGGTTTTTCAACAGAGGTTTTTTTGGCATTATCGAGTATGGTTTGCTGAAGAGCCTTATCTTCGCGAATGCGTTGAATGGCTTGTTTTGCAGCCATCTGATGAGATTCTTTTTTGGAATATCCGACACCGGTACCTATCTCCATATTGCCAACAGAAACACCCGATACAAAAACAGGATTGTTTTGTTCATCGTATGAAGATTCGATAACATTGAAATTGACATCAATTTTGTTTTTCTGACCCCACTCGATCAATCGGGATTTGAAATCTACCTCCAATTTCACGACTTCCTCTATGCTTAAATGTTGCTTGATGAGCGTTTCGAATACAAATTTCTTTGCTACACGGTAGCCCTGATCCAGATAAATGGCTCCGATAAGCGCTTCGAGTGCATCGCCGTAAATATTGGTATTATGGGCCAAATTTCGTGTTGAAGACACAATCAATTTATCCAATCCCAACTCGACTGCCAATTTATTCAGCGTATCACGCTGAACGATACGAGAACGCATGCTGGTGAGAAAACCTTCCTTTTTGTTTCGAAACTCCTTGTAAAGAATATCGGCAACAATCGCATCAAGAATGGCATCTCCCAAGAATTCAAGGCGTTCATTGTTTACCCATTTTCCGTTACTTGTACGTATAGGTGAAGATCTATGGGTAACAGCTTCGTTGTATAAATCGATACGATCGGGATAAAATCCGAGAATTTTGTAAAATGACAGATAAGGCTCTTTCCCTCTATGAGGGATAGCCCGTATCTGTCGGCCTAATTTTCTGAACACGCTATTTTTTAAATCGTTTAAAAATTACAGACGCGTTGTGTCCTCCAAAACCAAATGTGTTGGATAACGCAGCTCTAATTTCTCTTTTTTGAGCTTTGTTAAACGTAAAATTAAGATTATAGTCAATTTCGGGATCATCATCTCCTTCGGCGTGATTGATGGTCGGCGGAACGATAGAATGCTGCATTGCCAATATCGTAAGCACTGCTTCAACGGCACCGGCAGCACCAAGCAGATGTCCCGTCATCGATTTGGTGGAACTGATATTGAGTTTATAGCTGTAATCTCCAAAAACATCCAGGATAGCTTTCACCTCAGAAATATCACCGACAGGAGTCGATGTTCCATGCACATTGATATAATCGATATCTTCAGGACGCATTCCTGCATCGTCTAAAGCATTACGCATAACCAGTTTGGCCCCCAGACCTTCGGGATGAGAAGCAGTAATGTGATACGCATCAGCCGACATGCCTTCTCCTGCAACTTCAGCATAAATGGTTGCTCCACGAGCAATGGCATGTTCCATCTCTTCGAGAACGACACACCCTGCACCTTCACCGATTACAAATCCATCGCGACTTGCACTGAACGGACGTGAAGCAGTTTCCGGTGAATCGTTACGCGTGGACAAGGCGTGCATCGCATTGAATCCACCTACTGCTGAAGCACTTATAGTAGCTTCTGCACCACCACTTACAATGACAGTGGCTTTTCCTAACCGAATAAGATTGCATGCATCGGCAATAGCATGGGTAGAAGAAGCACAAGCCGAAACTGTGGCATAGTTGGGACCTCTCAGTCCGTAAATCATAGAGATGTGACCTGCGGCTATATCTGCTATCATTTTCGGAATGAAAAAAGGATTGAAACGAGGACCTTTATCTTTTTCGAGATAATAGCCTCCCACCTCTTCTTCAAATGTTTTTATTCCACCAATACCTGCCGAAAAAATTACGCCAATACGATCGGTGTTCTCTTTTTCGAATTCCAACCCCGAATTTTCTACCGCTTCTTTGGCTGCTTTTATAGCCAATTGTGCATAACGATCATATTTCCTTGCTTCTTTTCGGTCAAAGAGTTCGCTAGGATCGAAGTTTTTTACTTCGCATGCAAATTGAGTCTTGAATAACGATGCATCAAACTGAGTAATAGGTCCGGCACCGCTCTTACCTGCAATGGCATTTTCCCACGTCGTTACAACGTCATTGCCAAGAGGCGTAACGGCTCCCAGACCTGTTACTACTACTCTTTTAATTTCCATAAATGAATTGAAAACGAATTATTTTGCGTGTTGTTCTATGTAAGCGATAGCATCGCCAACAGTAGAAATCTTTTCTGCTTGATCGTCGGGAATGGAAATATTGAATTCTTTTTCAAACTCCATGATCAATTCAACCGTATCAAGAGAGTCTGCTCCCAGATCATTGGTAAAACTAGCAGTTTCTGTTACTTCAGATTCTTCAACACCCAATTTATCGACGATAATCGATTTTACTCTTTGTGCTACTTCAGACATAATTTTCGATATTAATTAATAAATAAAAAATTTTTATTTCTAAATTTGCGATGCAAAGTAAAGTATTTTTTCCGGAATCGCATAACATTTTAGGCAATAAATTCACAAAAACTGCACATTTTTGCATTTTTTGTGCACAAATTTACGCATTAGTATGATAAAGATAGCTGTTTTTGCGTCGGGTAATGGTTCGAATGCCGAGAATATCATTCGGTATTTTAAAGATAATGAAGAAATAAGGGTTGCCCTCATCATATCGAACAAGGCAAACGCTTATGCCCATACACGAGCAAAAAATTGGGGAGTCCCATCGTATACTTTTTCCAAAGACGAATTTGAAAAAGGGGATCCCATCCTTGAGAAATTACGTGAATATCAAATCGATTTCATTGTATTAGCCGGTTTTTTACTGAAAATATCCGACCCTATTCTGAAAGCTTATCCGCAACGCATTATCAATATACATCCGGCATTGTTGCCCAAATATGGCGGAAAAGGCATGTATGGCGATCATGTACATAAGGCCGTGCTTCAGGCGGGAGAAAAAGAGTCGGGAATTTCTATCCATTATGTGAACGAGCGATACGATGAAGGCGACATCATTTTTCAGGCTCGATGTCCGGTTCTGCCTTCCGACACACCCGAAGAATTGGCTCAACGAATACATAAACTAGAATACGAATATTATCCACAGATAATCGAAAAAATAGCAAAACAGGCCTGCAAAGGAATCGATAAAAAAAACGACCAACAATAATTGCAGCAGCAGGGAAAATGTATTATCTTTGCTTTCAATTTGCGGTTGTGGCGTAATTGGTAGCCGCGCCAGACTTAGGATCTGGTGCCGAAAGGCGTGGGGGTTCGAGTCCCTTCAGCCGCACAAAAAGAGGGTGCATCATGCTGTGATTTCACTCTCTTTGTATTTGTACTCCTTAATCGGGAATCGGAAAACGATTTTAACTATTCAACTCTCGGCGGCTTATTTTGATATAGTATCTTTTTTATCCCTTTTTCATTTCGATGTCTCCCTGGAAGGAGATGGCTTGCCGATTGGGATCAGTTACATCGAGTCGGGCTGACCCATTTCCCCAAATATCAAGATATAAAATGATTTCACGATCCGTATCGTGTGTCTTTATGCGTACCTGCCAATTCCCCTCACGTTTTCCCTTGTTTACTTCGTATTCGAAATCGGTACTCGTAAATTTAATACCTCCTTCCGTGGGATCCATAGGTGCCGTATAGGCACGTCCATAGTAAGGTAAATAAGCCACAACAGCATCTTTGGATACTTTCAAATAATAATACGGACTCAGATAAATAGAGCGATATCCGGTCGGATACGCATACGTTGCTTTAAACGTGAATTCAAAATCGTTTATTTTTTGACCGATTTCGGCAGCTTTAGCTTTCTTTTCGGCCGCAGATTGAGCAGTTCCGCATCCCGTCTGAAAAATCAAACCGAAAAAAAAGATAAAAGCGGCATAAAAAAATTGTTTTTTCATGAGAATGCCTCCTTTTTCTATTCAACTCCCTCTCTTATAAACGCTCAACTTCCTTGTTTTGTTATAAAAAAGTCGGCATAATTGAAAAATAATGGACACAATAAATCAAAATAAATGCACCGAAGATAAGGTAAAACGAATAAACCTGCCATTTACTTTCAACCGACGAATAATAATAGGCAATGAGAAAAGAGAGCAAAGCGAGCGCAATAGTAAGCCAAAAAAGAGTACTCGACCCATACAGCATTTGTAAAACAAGGGTGCAAATGATCACGAAGTTCAGAAACCCCAAGAAAATTTGCGTTAACACCTTGTCGCGGGAAGATTTTCGATGTACCAGAATAATAAAGGTCAGAAGAAGGACGAAAATCATTCCTGTAATTATCCATTGTGAAACAGAGAATCGGGAAAATTGCACTATGGATAGCCGGGTAATAAAATCGAAAGGAACAACAAACGTATCGACACTTCCCAAAAAAACAAGCAACGCAAATACCAGCCAATAAACCAATCCTACGCCTATCAGTGAAGCCACGAACGATTTAAACTTAAATCCCCTCATCATCATTTCGCCCCGCCACCACAACGGCAAGAGAAGAAGAGCATAAATTTGAAAAACACCGGCTATACCGATCAATACCGCAGCCTGAAAAGCAAATAACTGAGGTTCGGATTGATGATACGAATTTAATAGAGGAAACAAAGCCCACAACATAAAAAAAACAGCTACAAAATCGGGTATCATTTGCAGAAAATAAGGATGCAGGCTAAAAAGGACAAGCGGAACAATAAACGGCAAACTCGTATGCGTTCTTATGAGGTTGAAACGGCGATTGAGTTGCGAAACGATTCCCGCAATGATGAAAACCGACAACGTGGATGCTGCAAAAGATATTCGCTGATCGGAAAAGAAAGGAGCAAGAAATTTCCATACATAACCCGCATCGGAAAATTCGTTTTGACGGAGTTCTCCATTCAAAAACATCAATACACGCAGGGCAATAACTACGATTGCCACAACAAACCCCACAAAACGTCCCTCAACGACGTTATGTTTAAAACTCCTTACCGCTCTGTCCATTGGTATTTTTGGTAATCGTTATAAAGAAAGCGTATCTATACAAACTGCAGAAGATCAAACCCGATATCGCTGCGAAAATACATATTTTCAAAAGAGATCTTTTTCACATTTTCGTAAGATTTGGTCAATGCCTCCTGCAATGTATTGCCAAATGAGGTGACAGCAATAACTCGCCCGCCTGATGTACATACCCCTTTTTCTGTAAGGGTGGTGCCGGCATGAAAAAGAATACTGTCGCTCACTTCGTCCAGCCCCTGAATCGGTTTCCCTTTTTCATAAGTACCCGGATATCCTCCCGAAACAATCATCACCGTAACCGCAAAACGGTTGTCAATTTCAAGGGATTGTTTGTGCAATGTTTCCGTTGCCACACCGGAGAAAAGTGTCAGCAAATCCGATTTAATTCGCGGTAAGACCACTTCGGTTTCGGGATCACCCATTCGAACATTATACTCAATAACATAAGGATCGCCATCGACATTAATTAATCCGAAAAAAATAAAACCTTTGTAATCGATCGATTCTTCCCTTAATCCGTCGATTGTTGGAATAATGATTCGTTTCTCTACTTTATCCCTGAACGCTTCATCCACAAACGGAACAGGCGAAACGGCTCCCATCCCCCCCGTATTTAAACCGGTATCCCCTTCTCCTACACGTTTATAATCTTTTGCCTCAGGCAATATTTTGTATGATTTACCATCTGTAAGTACAAAAAAAGAACATTCGATTCCCGACAAAAATTCCTCGATCACCACTTTACGACTCGATGCCCCGAACATACCGTTCAGCATTTCCCAAAGTTTTTGCTTAGCTTCATTCAAATCCTTGAGAATGAGCACTCCTTTCCCTGCAGCCAAACCGTCGGCCTTCAAAACGTAAGGCGCTTGCAACGATTCGAGAAAACGATAGCCTTCTTCCACAGTTTCAAGAGTAACCGTGGTATGTTGAGCTGTGGGAATATTGTGACGCATCATAAATTCCTTCGCAAAATCTTTGCTTCCCTCCAATTGTGCTCCGCGTTTAGAAGGGCCGATAACGGCAATATGACAAAGATCCTCGTCTTTTTGAAAATAATCGTAAATCCCTTGCACTAACGGATCTTCGGGACCCACTACAAGCATATCGATATCGTTTTCAAGCGAAAATTTTTTTATACTCCCAAAATCGGTCACACCTAAAGGAATATTTGTTCCAATAGCCGCAGTACCGGCATTACCCGGGGCTATAAACAGTTTATTCAGTTCCTTACTTTGCCTCATTTTCCATGCAAATGCATGTTCTCTTCCACCCGATCCCAACAGTAAAACATTCATATACGTATTGATAATTACAAAATTGTTGCCATAGATTGATGTCACAAAGCTAATAAAAAATTACGAAATTTAAAGAGAAGTTTTTATTATAGAGAGTCATTCGACAAAAAAAACTACATTTGCAATACGCAAAATCAAAAGAACATGACGCAAAACAGAATTACTTCTCTCTTCCGCATCCGATACCCTATCATCCAGGGAGGGATGGCATGGTGCAGTGGATGGCGATTGGCTTCGGCCGTGAGCAATGCCGGAGGATTGGGATTAATCGGTGCCGGGTCAATGCACCCCGAATTAGTAAAAGAACATATTCAAAAGTGTAAGATTGCAACCCATAAGCCTTTTGGGGTAAACATCCCGTTGATGTATCCCCGGGTGGAAGAAATTATGCAAATCGTGATAGAAGAAAAAGTGCCGATTGTGTTTACATCAGCCGGGAATCCGATGACATGGACATCAAAACTCAAATCTCACGATATCATTGTTGCTCATGTAGTTGCGGGAACGAAATATGCAAGAAAGTGCGTTGAAGCCGGGGTGGATGCCATAGTTGCCGAGGGTTTCGAAGCGGGAGGGCATAACGGACGAGAAGAAACCACCACCTTTGTTCTCGTTCCATTGGTACGTAAAGCCGTTGATCTGCCCTTGATTGCAGCCGGTGGCATTGCCACAGGTGAAGGTATGGCTGCAGCATTTGCACTCGGAGCAGAGGGAGTGCAAATAGGAACACGCTTTGCCCTCACCACAGAAAGCTCGGCCAACGAAGCATTCAAAAGAAGATGTCTCTCACTAAACGAGGGCGAAACCGTCTTATCTTTAAAAAAATTATCCCCGACCCGTCTCATTAAAAATCGATTTTATCAACAAGTACAGGAACTGGAAGATCGGGGAGCTTCCCCCGATGAACTGCGCCAACTCTTGGGACACGGCCGTGCAAAAAAAGGCATTTTTGAAGGAGATCTTGAAGAGGGTGAACTCGAAATCGGACAGGTTGCTTCATTGATTACTGAAATTATTCCTGCAAAACAAGTGATTGATGAAATCATTGCCCATTATAATAAAACCATTCGCTCTTTGTATCAACAACAATTTTAAAATTAAAAAACGATTTGTACATCCCGGACATGAACACAATGTCATGGGCTACGACCGTCTCCATTTGCACGAACATATTGCGTGCTGTTTCGATGATTTTTTGAAATAAGAAAATTTCGACACTTGGCAATTATAATTATCTTTGCGGTAATTATGCAACGAGAACTCTTTCCTTCGGAACAATTTATTTTTTTCAGCTTGGGTAGTGGTAGCTCGGGAAATTGTTATTATCTGGGCAACAGCCGTTACGGAATGCTGATTGATGCGGGTATCGGACCCCGAATAACCAAAAAACGGCTTGCCGAATACGGCATCGATTTTTCTTCCATATATGCCGTGCTGATCACTCACGATCATTACGACCATATCAAATCGATAGGTTATCTGGGGGAAAAACTCCATATCCCTGTGTATGCTACTCGACAAGTACATCACGGTATTGCCAATTCCCCTCTTACAAAAACCCGACTGAACGGTTCTGCACGATACATCGAAAAAGGGGTTCCTTTCCAAATCGAAGATTTCACAATCACTGCTTTTAATGTACCTCATGACAGCATCGACAATGCAGGATATTTTTTTGAGTTCGAAGGGCATAACCTTACCTTGGTGACCGATGCAGGCACTATTACCGAAGAAGTGGCACACTACATTTGCAAAGCCAACCATCTGATCATTGAAAGCAACTATGATGAGGATATGCTCAAAAACGGCCGTTATCCCTATCCTTTGAAACAGCGCATCAGCTCCGACTCAGGCCATCTGAGCAATCGACAAACTGCCGAATTTCTGGCAGCCAACTATTCATCGAAACTTCGCAATATTTGGCTTTGCCATCTCAGCAGTAATAACAACCATCCCGACCTTGCTTACCAAACGGTGGAAAAACAACTTGTTCAGAAAGGCATCAAAGTGGGAATAGAAGTATCGCTGCAAGTGCTAAAAAGAAATACCTTGTCTTTAAAAACCGAATTCTAAACCTGTTTCATTATGATGCTTGCTCCTGTTCTCTTGTTTACCTACAACCGTCCTGCACATACCCAACAAATGCTGGAGGCGTTACAGAAAAACCCGCTGAGCAGAGAGAGTACGCTTTTTGTTTTTTCGGACGGCTACAAAAATGAGACAGACCGGCAACAGGTTGAAGAGGTGCGAAATGTCATTCGCTCAGTTGACGGATTTAAAGATATCCGGATTCAAGAAAACGCGGAAAATAAAGGATTAGCTGCCAACATTATAGAAGGTGTAACCCAACTAGTCAATGAATATGGAAAAGTGATTGTTTTGGAAGATGACCTGATCACTTCCCCTTTTTTTCTGACCTTTATGAACGATGTCCTGAATAAATTTGAAAAGGAAGAAAAAGTGGGACATGTACACGCCTACTGCTATCCCAACATGGGACTGCCGGATCTTTTTTTGATTAAATGGACGGGCAGCTGGGGATGGGGGACATGGAAAAGGGCCTGGAAATATTTTAATCCCGACGGCGAATACCTTCTTTACGAACTGGAAAGAAGAAAACTGACCAACACTTTCGATTTCAACGGAAGTTATCCTTACACACGTATGCTACGCCGACAGGTGAAAGGTGAAAACGATTCGTGGGCTATCCGATGGAATGCTTCTCTTTTTTTGGCCGATATCCTTTCTGCCAACGCCGGCAAATCGCTGGTGCAAAACATCGGCTTCGACGGAACAGGTACACACAGTGGCAACAAAAACATGTATGTCACCGATTTATATAACGGGAAACTCTCAACGGAAGTGTCGGAAATCAAAGAAAACGAAAATGCCCGAAAAGCATTTGAAAGTTACTATAGAAAGACCAATTCTTTTTGGGCTAAAGTCAAAAGAAGACTCGTAAAATGAATACCCTTTTCATCAGCACATCCGATTTACATGGCGGGGCTGCCATTGCGGCTTTCCGACTAATGAATGCCTTGCAAGCCGAGGGAATGAACGTCAACATGCTTGTGCGGGATAAACGTTCTTCCAATAATAATGTGATTGAAGTCGGCAGTAAAACCATAAATGAGTGGAATTTTCTTTGGGAACGGGGAAAAATATTTATGGCAAATCGTTTTTCCCGAAAAAATCTTTTTGACATTTCCCTTGCCAATACCGGTATTTCTGTTACCGAACTTCCCCAATTTCAGCATGCCGATATCATTCATTTGCACTGGATCAATCAAGGTATGTTATCATTAAAAGAGCTGGATAATATTTTTGCATCCGGGAAAAAAGTAGTATGGACCATGCACGACATGTGGCCTTTTACCGGCATCTGCCATCATGCCGGCGATTGTACCCACTATCAAAAGGCATGCGGCCGATGCCCCTATCTTGTCGGTACCTCACCCCATGATCTTTCCCACAAGGTTTTCAAACGAAAACAAGCAGTTTATTCTTCAAGAAACATCACCTTTGTGGCCTGCAGTAACTGGCTGAAAAACCTAGCCGAAAAAAGTCCGCTCACTACAGCTCACAGGGTGCTTTCGATACCCAACCCCATCGACACCCGACACTACCGCCCAAAAGACAAGATGAGTGCACGCAAAAAATTGCAATTGCCTCTCGATAAAAAAATCATATTGTTTGCTGCCGTAAAAACATCCGATAAACGCAAAGGCACGGATTACCTCAGTGAGGCAAGCCGGCTAATGAAACAACATACCGATAATGTTCTATTCCTTATCGCCGGCAACAACGGAAAAGAAATCGAAACCCGCTTTGCTTTGCCTGCTCAAAGCATGGGATATGTTGCTCCCGAAAACATGCCCGATATCTATAATGCTGCCGACGTGTTTGTCACCCCATCGTTACAGGAAAATCTGCCCAACACTATCATGGAAGCTATGGCATGTGGTACACCCTGCGTAGGATTTCGTATCGGCGGAATTCCTGAAATGATCGACCATTTGAAAACGGGATACATAGCCGAATACAAAAATGCAGACGATCTGGCCAACGGCTTGTTTTGGACATTATTTGAAGCCGACACCGAAACCCTCTCGGCCAATGCACGGGAAAAAACGGTAAAAACATACGCTCAGGAAATCATTGCCGAACAATATAAAAAAGTATATGACCAATAACAATAACAATATCACCACACAATCAGACTGGCAAGACTATTGGAGAAACTACCGCTTCGATAAAATTCCCGACAACGTGGTTTTCGAAAAATATATGCCACTCCTGAAACAAGGCAAAAGTTTTATCGAAATTGGAGGATTTCCGGGGATACATGCAGCCTATTTTTATAAACAAGGCATCACTGATGTGACAATCCTTGATTTTTACATGGATAGCAAAATAGTTCGCAAACTTGAAAAATTAAATCACATACCTGAAAATACGATACAGTGCATTAACGCCGATTTTTTCAAGTTTTCGTCCGATAAGAAATACGATATCGTATTTTCATCCGGTTTTGTGGAGCATTTTCATAATACTCATGATGTCATCAGCCGCCATGTTGATTTGCTTTCCGAAAATGGACAACTACTGATTCTCATTCCAAATTTTCGGGGACTGAATGGATGGATCCAACGAGGTTTTGATAAAGATAATCTGAACGCTCATAATCTTCGTTCTATGGAAATCCATTATTTGAATGAAATTATGCAAACATTCGGATTGAATGATGTTCGTATTGAATATATCGGTAAACCCATGTTATGGCTTGAGCCGAAACCTGAAAACAAGGATAAACAAAAACTTATCAAGATGCTGAGTTATGCAATAAAATTATTCCCGATTAAAGGACGATTTCTCTCGCCATTTATTGCCATATATGCCGAAAAATGAAAAAACTATCGGTAATAACGGTCACTTATAACGCAGAACATACGTTGGAACGGACATTAAAAAGTGTGCGGGAGCAAACTTATCCTGCCATTGAGCATATCCTTGTGGACGGAAATTCAAACGATGGCACCGTAGCTCTGATTCGCCGGTATGAAAACGAACGATTAAAATGGATGAGTGAACCCGACAATGGCCTCTATGATGCCATGAACAAAGGAGCCCGGATGGCAACGGGCGATTATCTTTGTTTTTTAAATGCAGGAGACAGCTTTTATCATGAGGATACAGTGCAAAAAATGTTCACGACTATGGATGAAGATGACTTCCCTGACATTCTTTATGGGGAAACGGCAATCGTTGACGATAACGGCTGTTTTTTGCATCTACGCCGTTTGCGTGCACCAAAAAACCTTACATGGAAGAGCTTCAAACACGGCATGGTGGTATGTCATCAGGCATTTATTGTAAAACGCGAACTCTTCGAACCCTATGAGCTATCGTATCGGTTTTCGGCCGATTTCGACTGGTGCATCCGCATGATGAAAAAAGCAAAAACTATTCGCAACACCGGCATGATCCTGGTCAATTACCTCAATGCAGGCATGACCACCGCCAACCGAAAAGCCTCCCTAAGAGAACGTTACCACATCATGAAAAAACATTACGGAACGGCTTCCACCTTTCTATATCATATCTGGTTCGTTATTAGGGCCATTATTAAACCGGAGAAATAAAGAAAATTATGCCAAGTCAACGAAGAAAACTAAAAGTAGAAGAACTTAACCGCATCAGTATTGAAGAATTTCAGGCAGCAAAAAAAATCCCTTTAGTTATCGTACTCGACAATGTGCGCAGCCAAAACAACATTGGTTCCGTTTTTCGTACGTGCGACGCTTTCAGAGTGGAAGAGATTCTGCTTTGCGGAATCACGGCTACCCCCCCAAATGCCGAAATCCATAAAACGGCACTGGGTGCAGAAGATTCAGTGAAATGGAGGTATTATCAAGAGACTTTGCAAGCAGTTCATGAACTCAAAGCAAACGGATACACGGTTTTTTCGGTTGAACAGACCCAAAACAGCCTATCGCTCGAAAAAATACAGATTGACAAAACCGGGAAGTATGCCCTCGTTCTTGGTCACGAAGTGCATGGTGTACAGCAAGAAGTAATCGATATTTCTGATGGAAGCATCGAAATCCCCCAGTATGGGACAAAACATTCGCTCAACATATCGGTGGCAACCGGCATTGTGGTATGGGACTTTTTTAAAAGATTAAAATAAAATGTTTAGACTAAAAAGATAAATTCACATTATCTCTTAATCGACATTGACTGAAAATTGTCTCTTCTTCCGATAATTTTATACCAAATTAATAGTTAAAAAGGAGATTTTAGTAAATTTGCAACAATAAAGTCAAAAAACGATGGAGAAGACTTTCCAATATGATCGCTAACAACTAAACAAAATTCAATGAAAAAAACAGCTTTAATCACCGGAATCACAGGACAAGACGGATCATATCTTGCCGAACTATTGATCGAAAAAGGTTATGAAGTCCACGGAACACTGCGTCGTTCTTCCTCTTTCAATACCGGCCGTATCGAACATCTGTATTTTGAAGAATGGGTGCGCGACATGCGCCAACAACGTCTTGTTAACCTGCATTATGCCGACATGACCGATTCGAGTTCGCTGATACGTATTATTCAGAACATTCAGCCCGATGAAATCTACAATTTGGCAGCACAAAGCCATGTAAAGGTTAGTTTCGATGTGCCGGAATACACCGCCGAAACCGATGCAGTAGGTACCCTCCGTTTGCTGGAAGCTGTGCGCATTTTGGGACTAGAAAACAAAACCCGGATTTACCAGGCTTCTACTTCCGAACTCTTCGGATTGGTGCAGGAAATACCCCAACGAGAAACCACACCGTTTTATCCGCGTAGTCCCTATGGTGTGGCCAAATTGTACGGTTTTTGGATTACCAAAAACTACCGCGAATCATACGGTATGTTTGCTGTAAACGGCATTCTGTTTAACCATGAAAGCGAACGCCGGGGGGAAACTTTCGTAAGTCGAAAAATCACCCTTGCAGTAGCCCGCATTGCTCAAGGCTTGCAGGAGAAGTTATACCTCGGAAATCTAGATGCAAAGCGTGACTGGGGATATGCCAAAGACTACGTAGAGTGCATGTGGTTGATGCTCCAACACGACAAACCCGAAGACTTTGTCATTGCCACCGGTAAGATGCACAGTGTCAGGGAATTTTGTACGTTGGCTTTTGCCGAAATCGGGATTAAGCTCAAATGGGAGGGAAAAGGTATTGAAGAGAAAGGAATCGATGAGGCTACCGGACAAGTATTGGTAGAAGTCGATCCGAAATATTTTCGCCCGGCTGAAGTAGAGCTGCTCCTAGGTGATCCAAGTAAAGCAAAAAACGTATTAGGTTGGAATCCGAAAAAAACTTCGTTAGAAGATTTGGTAAAACTCATGGTAAAGCATGATATGGAATTTGTAAAAAAACACCGATAATAAGCAGTTTAATGGAAAAACAATCAAAAATCTACGTTGCCGGTCATCGCGGTTTGGTAGGATCGGCAATTTGGAAAAAATTAGAAGAAAAAGGATACACCCATCTTGTCGGGCGCACCCACCACGAGTTGGATTTATTGGATGGCGATGCGGTAAAACATTTTTTCGACGAAGTGCAACCCGAATATGTATTCCTTGCCGCTGCTTATGTGGGCGGTATCGTTGCCAACAATACCTATCGTGCCGATTTCATTTATCGGAATCTGGAAATACAAAACCACGTGATTGGCGAAAGTTTTCGTCATAACGTGAAGAAACTCCTTTTTTTGGGAAGCACCTGCATTTATCCCAAAGAAGCACCTCAACCCATGAGTGAAGAGACTTTGCTGACCTCTCCTCTCGAATATACCAACGAACCCTATGCCATTGCAAAAATCGCGGGATTAAAAATGTGCGAAAGTTTCAATATTCAGTACGGCACAAATTACATCGCCGTGATGCCGACGAATCTTTACGGACCAAACGATAACTTCGACCTGGAAAAAAGTCATGTCTTACCTGCCATGATCAGAAAAATCCATTTGGGCAAATGCCTCATGACCAATAATTGGGATGGTCTTAGAAGAGATCTGGATAGACGACCCATTGAGAACATTTCCGGAAAAAGCCCGAAAAAAGAAATCCTCGGTATTTTAGAAAAATACGGCATTTTCATCGATAAAGTGATGTTATGGGGTACCGGTAAACCCATGCGGGAATTTCTATGGAGCGAAGAAATGGCCGATGCGTGTGTCTTTATTATGGAAAATGTGGATTTTCCCGATTTGGCAAAAGGCAAAACAGAAATCCGAAATTGTCATATCAATATCGGTACAGGCAAAGAAATTAGTATCTACAATCTCTCTCAACTTATTAAAAAAACCATCGGTTACGAAGGAAGCATCGTTTTCGATCCTTCAAAACCCGATGGCACAATGCGAAAATTGACGGATGTTTCCAAATTGCATGCATTAGGATGGCGCCACAACATAGAAATTGAAGAAGGCGTGGAAAAAATATACGCTTGGTATGTCGGCAATCAATCGATCTTTTAATCCTTTATTTTCGTTTTATATACTTCCCATAGATCCATTACATTACGTACATATGCAATTGTTTCGTCTCCACGGAAATACCCCATTTTGCATACGGGATCTTCGTAATATTGTTCCAGCCGTTTCAGTTGTAAATATTTCTCCACATTCCCATCCCATCTATCTTTATCGGCTCCATACTTCTCGGCAAGTGCCCTAGCATCTAACACATGCCCGATGCCGCCATTGTAGGCTGCTAACGCCATTTTCACTTGCTCCATGCGGTCTTTCACCGAAGAAAAAGAAGCCAATAATGTTTTCAGATACTCAGTCCCGGCTTTTATATTTTCTTCGGGATCGTAAAGCAAGTTACCCCTGACGCCAAAGTTCGCAGCCGTCACGGGCATTAGTCCCATGATCCCTCCGGCTCCTGTCCATGCGCGACTTTGAGGATCAAACGAAGATTCGTAATAGGCAATTGAAGCCAACAACCGCCAATCGACGCCAATTTTTTTCCCGTACTGTTTAAAATAAGGATCGAAAGACGAAATTTGTCCGGGTTTTAAAAAAGTCACAAACGACGAGATTCCACCCCTTTCAAATCGTTTTGCTTCTTCGAAATACCGTTTAGTAATGCGCTGATAAGTAGGCTCTGTATTTACACGGGCAAACCAACTATTGAGCGAATCTGCCAGGATAGGTGAGTTTTTTCGCACTGCCCACGACGAACGTTGATCGAAACTCACAGCAAGACTCACATCGATATTCCGAAAATAGGTTTTGTTGAGACGCGCTACATGCTCATCGGCAATTGTATAATCGATTTCTCTATTAGCCACCATCCGAATAAGATCTTCTTCCACAATGGTGTCTTTATCTACATCTCTTATAATGATCCCTCCGCCTAACTCTTCGTTTAAATTTACCAGCCGGTCGAAATATTTAGTGCCGGACTTTACATATACCTCCTTACCGATCAATTGCGTGACGTCTTTCAATAAAGTATCTCCTTTTTCGGCTCTTTGCACCAGTACCTGATGCGATATCTCCGACAATCCGCAATACAGGAGAGAATCTTTTAAGGTATTATCCACCGGGACATTATAAGCAATAACATCGCCTCGATTGTCATTCAACATACTTATCAATGCCTCCGAATTATGAGCAAGAACTATTTCCGGAATTAATCCATGTTTATTGCAAAAATCGCTGATCATTTCGTAATGATACCCCATCGGTTGATCACGATAGATAAAATAAGAGATGGAAGTATTCAGTGTCAGCACCCTCAGCGTATCTCGCTGCATAATCTGAGGAAAATCAGACGTTGAAGTTTTCTTCGTGTCTCTCATACAAGAAATCGACATTGCTGCAAGCAGTACCGGCACGGAATACTTCAAAAAAATAGATATCTGTTTCTTCTTCATCCTTATATGATCTAAAAAAACCGACCACAAAGGTACAAAAAATCTCTTTCGCCAAGTACCTGTTAGTCAATTTGCTTTAACTAACGTTACGGCTGAAAGCGGAATAAAACAACAGATATTCACATAAACTCACAAAAAATCTTTACTTTTGCACAATGGAAAGAAGAAAGACGCTAGCATCAATACCTACGAAATATCGTATACTTACCTTGCTATTCATAATTCTTTTTGAAGGTATAGAGATTCAAGTGAAAGGGCAAAATCAAACGTGGCGTGAATATCTTGAACAGTTGGCCGAAGAGGGAACGGACGGAACAACTATCGAAAACATGTACGAAGAGCTTACTTCCCTCGAAAATAATCCGATAAACCTGAATGCCGTGACCCGAGATGAATTGCAACGATTTCCGCTTCTTTCGATTGACCAGGCATGGGCGATAGCCGATTTTCTGGAGAAAAACAGACCGGTTTATACTGTTTATGAATTAAGGAATGTACTTGCATTGGATTATGCAACAATAGAACGTATACTCCCTTTCTTTTACGTAGGAGAAGTAGGCGATCGAAAACAAGAAACACTGGGTGAAATAATAAAAAATGGCAAAAACGAGATTCAAAACCGTTTCGATAAAACCCTGACGCAGCGTGCCGGTTACGGATGTTTCTCCGATAGTATTCTCGCACGTTATCCCAACAGAAAATACCTTGGAGAAGATTTTTACACGTCGTTAAAATATTCGTTTGCTTATAAGGACAAAATCCAGTTCGGCATTGTCGGCGAAAAAGACGCCGGTGAACCATTCCTAAAAACCGGTTATCCTAAAGGATACGACCATTACGGCTTTCATCTGATCGTACGCGATAGGGGAATACTGAAAACGTTGGCCTTAGGCGATTATCGATTATCATTCGGTCAGGGATTGGTGCTTAACAACGATTTCATGATCTCAAAATCAGGAACATCCAACACCGTGATTCGCAATACCATAAAACCTAAGCGCCATTTTTCTACTGCTGAAAACGGCTTTTTCAGAGGGGCTGCAGCAGCGATAGGAATAAAAAATATCATGATTACTGCCTTTTATTCCAATAAGTACATCGATGCCACTATCTCCGAAGAAGGGAACATCACCTCATTCAAAACCGATGGCTATCATCGTGTACCCCTGGATATGGAAAAGAAAAACAATACCCGCGAGGAAGTGACAGGCATGAACATACATTATAGCAACAACCGATTTCAGATCGGAATCAATGGTTTATACTATCGTTACAACCGCATGTACAACCCTGTATTGCATGATTACAATACCTATTATCTGCGCGACAGCATGAACACAAATGGGAGTATAGATTATTCGTATCGTTTTTACCGTCTTGTTTTAGCGGGCGAAACGGCCATATCGCAAAACGGAGCAGCGGCTACAATACATGCAATAGAATGGAAGCCGGCAACGCCTCATATTGAGGCCGTTTCGTTGCTCTACAGAAACTATTCGAAAGCATATCAAGCAAGCTATGCAAACGCATTTTCGGAAAGCAGCCATATCCAAAACGAAGAAGGCCTGTATATCGGTTCAACCCTTTATCCTTTTCCCCGTACTTCATTAACCATGTTTATCGATATCGCCCGATTTCCATGGCTCCGATATAATATCAATAAACCTTCATCAGCCGTTGATTTTTATGCAATGACTTCCTATTCTTTTTCGAAAAATTCCCTATTCGATATTCGTTATAAAATAAAACGGAAAGAAAAAAACACGACTTACCCCAACAACACAACAACCTCGGTTCTTCCTTATATGACGCATAAAATCCGTTTACGTTACACAGGCACCTTCAAAAATGGATGGAACATGCGCACAACGGTCGACGTAAATAGGTATCAGACAAAATACTTCCCCAAGGAATATGGATATATCCTCGCTCAGAATATTGGATATAGTGGGGATAACAAGATTTCGGGTGACTTTTTTGTAGGTTACTTCCACACCGACACCTATAACACACGCGTATATTCTTACGAACGTAATATCTTGAACACTTTTTATATGCCGTCATTTTACGGAAAAGGAATCCGAATAACGCTTTCGGCACGATACGCTATCCTTCGGAACGTAATTTTATCGGTGAAAGGAGGAGTTACCCGCTATTCAGACAGAGATACCCTTGGCTCGGGAACGGAGCAAATCGATGGGAACCTGCGCGCAGACATTTACACCTATTTGCGCTGGAAATTTTGATAGTTGCTTTTATAAGCAGTTATTTTTCGAATGTTTTTAAGGTTAATTCTTCTCCATCGAAAACGGCATACGAAAAATAACGAATCCAATCGCCAAGAATAATGACGCGAGAACACTCGCCAATCGGCAGATCAAGCATAATATGCCGATGACCGAAAATAAAATAATTTATATCGGGCATTTCTTTGAGTTTTTGTTTTGCAAAAAGCACAAGGTACTCTTTGTCCTCGCCCAAATATTCGACCATCCCACCGTTTTCACGACTGTGGTTCGACCAGGCATGCGCCAGAGGAACCGTTAATCGGGGGTGAATAGCAGAAAAAAGAAAACGCAAAAACTTACTGTGAAACAACTTACGGAGGAACAAAAAACCCGGTGAATCATCACCCAACCCGTCGCCATGGGCAAGAAAAAATTTCTTGCCATTCCACTCGGCAATAAAGGGCTCAAAATGAAGAATCATGCCGCACTCTTTTGAGAGATAATCCGTAAGCCAAATATCGTGATTGCCGATAAAGAAATGGACCTCTATTCCCAAATCGCTTACTTCGGCCAATTTTCCAAGCACGCGCGTGTAGCCTTTCGGCACGACATATTTGTACTCAAACCAATAGTCGAAAATATCACCTAAAAGAAAAATCGCACGGGCATCCTGCTTTACTTGATCGAGCCATCGGCATAATTTCCGCTCGGTTTCAACAGAATCGGCATGCCATTTCGACCCCAAATGTGCATCTGCCAGAAAATATATCCTTTTCTTCGAGATCATCCGTTGTATTCAAATTATAGCAACAGAAAAAAGAGGCATTGTCCCTTTCACATCATCCCTAATTCCAACCTGGCTTCATCATTCATCATCGACTGATCCCAGGGCGGATCAAAAGTAAGGTTGATATCTACATGATTGACTTCGGGAATAGATTCAATTTTCATTTGCACATCCGAAAGGATAAAATCGGAAGCAGGGCAAGCGGGCGAAGTGAATGTCATTTCAATGGTTACATTATTATTTTCATCCACATCTATATCATAAATCATTCCCAAATCATAGATGTTTACGGGAATTTCGGGATCGTACACTGTACGAAGCAAGGTAACTATCTGATCCTGTATCTTCTGAAGTTCTTCGTTCATTGTCTTTTATTTATACATTACAAAATAATCGCTTCTAACTAAACGAATTTTTTCACGTATTGTTTATGCCGACCCCTCAAAAAAATCGACTGCTCAACAATCAGATTGCCCCTTCATCCGCAAAACTATAATAGGTATGGTCGGTCACGATAAGATGGTCAAGCAACACAATATCCATGTAACGAGCGGCTTCCTTCAGTTTTTTTGTAAGCTGAACATCGTTCCCGCTGGGGACACAATTGCCGGAGGGATGATTGTGAGCCAAAATAATCCCCGATGCATAGTTATTGAGTGCTTCACGCAGGATAAGACGAATATCGACCACCGTTCCGGCTATACCGCCACGACTAACCTGCATGTGATCTACAATCTGATTGGCACGATCCAACAGCAAAGCCCAGGTTTCTTCATGATTGAGATCGATAAAGACAGAAGAAAAAATTTCATAAGCATCTTTTGACGAAAGAATCTTTTTTCGTTCCGCAGCGCCTGCCTCTTTTCTTCGTTTTCCCAGTTCCATGGCGGCTACTATAGTAACAGCTTTAGCTATACCTATCCCTCGAAAATTATTAACCAAATCACTCACCGCAAATTTTGCCAGTTTACCCAGGTCGTTATCGGCCTTTTGCAAAATTCGTTTGCTCAATTCGACAGCGCTTTCCTTATCATTTCCCGAACCAATCAGAATGGCCAATAATTCGGAATTGGAAAGAGCGGAAGCGCCTTTCATTAATAGTTTTTCGCGCGGTCGATCTTCTTCAGCCCATTGCTTAATGGAAATTTTCGTGGAATCGAAAGGGGTCATTTATTCCTTCACTCGTTCCACATAGCTACCACTTCGGGTATCTACCTTTACTTTATCGCCCGCCTCAATAAAGAGCGGAACACGAATTTCAGCCCCCGTTTCCAACGTTGCAGGCTTTAATGCATTGGTTGCCGTATCGCCCTTCAAACCCGGTTCTGTATAAGTAACTTCCAAAACAACATGAGAAGGGAGTTCAACCGTCAAAATAGTATCGGTATCGGCATGCACCTGTACATCCACCATATCGCCTTCCTTAAGGAAGTCTACTCCTTCGATCTGTTCGGCAGGGAGAGAAACTTGCTCAAAGGTTTCGGTATTCATGAAATTATACCCCATTTCATCTTTGTAAAGAAACTGAAATGGACGACGCTCAATGCGAACCTCATCTACTTTTACGCCCGAAGAAAACGTTTTATCGATTACACGCCCTGTTGTTACATTTTTTAATTTCGTCCGCACAAAAGCAGGTCCTTTACCGGGTTTCACATGGAGAAATTCCACAATGAAATAATATTGGCCGTCGACCTCAATGCACATTCCGTTTCTGAAATCAGCAGTTGTTGCCATAAATTATGGTTATAGTTAATATTGTATTCTGTATTTTGCAAGCAAAAGTAATTATTCCCCCTCAAAAAACCAAATCAACACCTTTACTAAATGACATGCATCCCTTCCAACGCCAGTTTAACAATGAACAACAAAAAAATAACCCACATGGTAACGGAAATGTGGCGAAACTTGCCGGTCAACGCTTTTAAAAATACATACGAAAGCATGCCGAACACAATCCCTTGAGCAATACTGAAAGCAAAAGGCATCATAATGATGGTCAGAAAGGCAGGTAAAGATTCCGTTATATTGGCAAAATTGATATTGACAATAGAAGTAATCATAAACAAACCTACCAAAATCAAGGCGGGAGCCGTTGCCGATGGAGGAACCATCAGAAATAAAGGGGCGAGAAATAAAGAAAGGGTAAACATCAATGCCGTTGATACGGAAGTAAGCCCGGTTCTTCCCCCGGCAGCAACACCCGATACACTTTCCACATAGGAAGTCACCGTACTCGTTCCCAACATTGAACCGAAAGTGGTACCGAGAGCATCGGCAAAAAGCGCCTTTTTTATTTGCGGAAAATTACCGTCTTTATCAATAAACCCCGCTTTGGAGGCCACTCCCAACAATGTTCCAATCGTATCGAAAAGATTTACAAACAAAAAGGTAAACACCACGATCAACATGTCGAGTGTAAAAATATTTCCCCACTCAAATTTCATAAAAACGGGCGAAATATCCGGCGGAAGCGAAACGATACCTTCTTTTGGCATTTCAACCAATCCGAGAATAACGGAAAATATCGTAGATAGGATGATCCCGATGAGAATAGAACCCGGCACATTGCGATAATATAATACACTGGTCGCAATTAACCCTAACGAAGCCACCCACACATGTGGATTGGACATATCGCCCAACGAAAGCATGGTATTTTCATTTTTAACAATCAATCCGGCATTCTGTAATCCGATAAAGGCAATAAACAAACCTATCCCCACCGGAATGGCTTCTTTAATGGTTCTCGGAATGCTTTTGACAATGAGTTCTCGCACGTTAAAAAACGTAAGAATAATAAAAACGATTCCTTCGATGAACACGGCTGTAAGAGCCATTTGCCAAGAATAGCCCAAGCCGATGACTACCGAAAAAGCGAAAAAACTGTTCAACCCCATTCCCGGAGCTTGAGCAACCGGCAAATTGGGGATAAAGGCCATGAAAAGCGTGCCCAAAATACTTGCCAAAGCGGTCGCCGTAAACAACGCCGATTTATCCATGCCGGTCGCTCCCAATGTATTGGGATTGACCACTAAAATATAGGACATTGTGAGAAACGTGATGATTCCCGCCACAATCTCTGTTCTGACATTCGTCCGGTTTTGCTTTAAGTTAAAAAGTTTCTCCAACATTCTATCGTTCTTTTTAGCTTACTTTCAATTATTTAATAATAAACGCCAATTAAGAATTCTGCTTTTTGTGCAAAAGTAGTGAATTAACTTCAATATCAATTCACCATTATATCGCTTTATTCTGTCCCGAAACCTAACTCGAGTAGAAACAGGATCATTAAAAAATGCATTTCCCACTTTTTGCTCTGATTTATACAACATAAGATATAAATTTGTATTTTTGTGTTCCCAAAACAAAATTTCCAATAGTTTAAATATGTCCGATACAATAGCACAAAAACCGGTTATCTACAACACGCTTACCCGAAAGAAAGAAGTTTTTGAACCATTGAATCCGCCTCATGTAGGGCTTTATGTTTGCGGCCCCACGGTATATGGTGATCCGCATCTTGGGCATGCAAGGCCGGCAATCACTTTCGACCTGTTGTTCCGATATCTCAAATTTATCGGCTACAAGGTACGCTATGTACGCAACATTACCGATGTCGGACATCTGGAAAACGATGCGGATGAGGGAGAAGACAAAATCGAAAAGAAAGCCCGCCTCGAGCAACTCGAACCCATGGAGGTAGCCCAATACTATACCCTTCGCTATCACAAAGCAATGGAAGCGCTCAATGTGCTCCCTCCTTCGATAGAACCACGCGCCTCCGGTCACATCATCGAGCAGATAGAAATGGCCAAAACCATTCTGGATAACGGTTTTGCTTACGAAAGCGACGGATCCGTATATTTCGATGTAGAAAAATATAACAAACTCTATCACTACGGTAAACTTTCGGGACGAAACATCGAGGAACTGCTCGAAAATACCCGACAATTGGAAGGACAAGAGGAAAAACGCAAAAGCTACGATTTTGCCTTATGGAAAAAAGCAGCTCCTGAACACATCATGAAATGGCCATCGCCATGGAGCAAGGGGTTTCCCGGTTGGCATCTCGAATGTTCTGCCATGAGTATTAAGTATCTTGGCAAGGAATTCGATATCCACGGAGGCGGAATGGATCTGATGTTTCCTCATCACGAATGTGAAATCGCTCAAAATACGGCTGCCGAAGGGACTCCTGCTGTCAAATATTGGATGCACAATAACATGATCACCATCAATGGGCAGAAAATGGGTAAGTCGCTCGGTAATTTTATCACACTCGAAGAGTTTTTTACCGGAAAACATCCGTTGCTAGAACAGCCTTATACGCCCATGACCATCCGTTTTTTCATTCTGCAATCTCACTACCGAAGTACCGTAGATTTCAGTAATGAAGCTCTTCAAGCCTCTGAAAAGGGTTTGAAACGATTATTGGAAGCATATGACATGATCGATAAAATTCCCGTCAGCAATGCTTCAACGATAGACGTCAAGGCTCTGCGCCAAAAATGCTTCGAGGCGCTCAACGACGACCTGAATTCTCCTATTCTTATTTCACACCTGTTTGAGGCTGCACACCTCATCAATGCCACTAAAAGCGAAGTAGAAAAGATAACAACAGAAGACAAGACCGAGTTAAAAAACCTCTTTAACGACTTTTTGTTTACTATTCTTGGTATTAAAAACGAAGTTGAAAGCAACGTTGCCGGTCATGAAGCTTTTGTTAAAGCTGTCGATTTACTTTTGACCATTCGTCAGGAAGCCAAACAACGAAAAGATTGGGCACTGGCAGACAGGATACGCAATGAACTGACTGCGTTGGGATTCGAAATAAAAGATACCAAAGATGGTTTCGAATGGAGATTGAAATAAAAAGACAATCCCTACTAATATGGACGAAAACAGAGTAACGTTTGTATCGAAAATAGGAATGGTAGCTGCTGCTGCAGGATCTGCCATAGGATTGGGCAACATCTGGCGTTTTCCAAGCCAAACGGCCGGCGGAGGAGGTGCCATCTTTATTTTGGTTTATATTGGTTGTGTATTGTTTTTCGGCATACCTCTGATGACAGCCGAATTTATCATTGGTCGTTCATCTCGGGCAAATACAGCAGGGGCTTTTCGCAAATTGGCGCCGGGTACACCTTGGATATGGGTAGGACGTTTGGGGGTACTTACCGGATTTGTAATCATGGGTTTTTACATGGTAGTTTGCGGTTGGACGCTCGACTATATTTTTCAATCGCTTACCGGGCAATTATTTTCCGTTAAAGATTATGCCGCTAACTTTGTCCAACTTCAGGAAAATCATTTGAAACAAACCCTGTTAACAACTATTTTCATTATTTTGACCGCTTTATTTACGTTGTCCGGCGTGAAAAGGGGAGTAGAAAAATCGTCCAAAATTTTTATGCCGATACTTTTTCTGCTTCTCATTATTTTGGGAATTCGTGCAGTTACTCTTCCCGGATCATCGGAAGGATTGGCTTTTTTATTTAAGCCCGAAATGAAAAACGTAAAATCTACCGTCTTCCTCGATGCGATGGGGCAAGCCTTCTTCTCGCTTTCCATTGGAATGGGATGCATGACAACTTATGCCTCCTATTTTAGAAATGATGTGAACCTAACAAAAACAGCCGTTCAAGTCTCCGTTCTCGATACCTTGGTAGCTATTCTGGCAGGAGTGGTTATCTTTCCCTCTGCTTTTGCACTAACGGCAAACCCCGATACCATTATTTCCGATCTGGTAGCCGGTGGTCCCGGTTTATTATTCATCACTATACCCCAATTGTTTGGCCAAATGTCGCTATCGGCATTGTGGTCAACGTTCTTTTTTGTTCTTCTGGCACTGGCCGCCATCACCTCAACCATATCGTTAATGGAAGTAACCACTATTTATCTCCAGGAAGAATATCGAATTTCGCGAAAAAAAGCGACATTCTTTGTGTGTATCGGTGTATTCATTACAGGAACCATCTCTTCTTTCTCTCCTGAATTCTTTAATTTACTCGATTATGCTTCTGCTAAACTTATGCTCCCTATCGGTGGATTTTTTATTTCGCTTTTTGTTGGTTGGTATCTGGATAAACGAATGATCATGGCTCATATTACCAATAAAGGAACTATCAAATATGGTAGAGCATTTCTTAAAGGATATATTTTTATTCTTCGCTATGTAGCCCCCATTGCAATCTTAGCCATATTTCTCTACGGCTTGTTATCCTAACATTTTCGCAAAAAATCAAAACTGCAACATATATCGTTCTTATTGAGCCTTATCGCCACACCATTTTCAGAAAAATCGTATCGGGAAGCAGGTTGAATAATAATCATCCGCTAAAGTCCTTTCATAAATCGGCGAATTGCAGAAAAGTTCTATTCAAGTGTTTTGCTCTTCCTCCAAAATGTATTACTTTTGTGTAAAATAAAGAAGGAAATCCATGCAGTATAAAATATTTCCACCTGAAAAATTACAAACCACCATTACCCTCCCCCCTTCAAAAAGCATCAGCAACCGTGTGCTGATTCTAAATGCCCTGAGTTGCAGCCCCTACCCCATTGAAAACTTATCTGACTGTGAAGACACCCAAGTACTTATCGATGCTTTTAACTCCGACTCCAATGTTTTCGACGTCAAAGGAGCAGGTACAGCCATGCGTTTTTTAACGGCCTTTCTGGCCGAAATGGAGGGAGAATGGATTATTAGGGGAAACAACCGCATGCACGAACGTCCTATCTATCCACTGGTTAACACCCTTATTGCTTTAGGAGCCGAAATTGAATATTTAGAAAAAGAAGGTTATCCTCCGTTGAAAATCAAAGGCAAACACCTAGGAGGAGGCGAAGTGTATCTTTCGGGCAACATGAGTTCGCAATTTGTATCGGCATTACTGATGATTGCACCCAAAATGGACAACGGTCTCATCATCCATTTGGAAAACGAAGTGATCTCGAAACCCTACATTCATCTGACACTCGGACTCATGGAGAAATATGGAGTGAAAGCAAAATGGGAAGGAAAAGACATCACTGTAAAACACCAGGAATATGTCCCCACCCCTATCAAGGTTGAAGCCGATTGGTCTGCGGCTTCCTATTGGTATTCGATAGCCTCATTGATTCCGGAAGCAGAAGTAACGCTCTTAGGATTAAACAGGAACAGTTTGCAGGGAGATTCTAACCTTGTAAATCTCTTTCCCGATCTTGGCGTGTCCACAGAATTCATTCCCGATGGCGTGATTATTCGAAAGACAAAAAAATCGGCAAAAAAATTCTTTCACGATTTTGTCAACGAACCCGATCTCGCACAAACTTTTGTGGTTGCTTGTTGTTTATTGAATGTACCGTTTCTGTTCTCGGGAGTACAAAGTCTCAAAATAAAAGAAACCGATCGCATTAATGCATTGAAAACGGAATTATTAAAACTCGGATATGTGTTGAAAGACGATAACGAATATAGAATGCTGGAATGGGATAAGGAACGATGTTTCCCACAAAAAAATGCTGTTATCGAAACCTATAACGATCATCGAATGGCAATGTCATTTGCTCCTGCATGCATACCCTTCGAATCTGTAATTATCGATAACCCGGGAGTCGTCGCAAAATCATATCCAAAATTTTGGGATGACCTCAAAAAAGCAGGTTTCACTATTGAAGAAAAAAAAAATTAACATGCTTAGTCTGTTTCTATTTATAGGAATTATCATTTTTTTCGTAATTGCACTTCATATCTGGAATTCGATCCAGCGCAAAAAAGGAAATATAGAGGAAAACAAGCCGGCTCCACCCCTCATTGAGGGGGGATGCTGTGGCATGCATGAAGTTTGCGAACGCAACAATCTAAAAGCTGCCTTCGGTCAAAAACCGGAATATTTCGACGACGAGGAACTTGACGAATATAAAGGTAAAGACTCTTCCGACTATAGCGAAGAACAAGTTGAGAAGTTTCGAGAAGTTTTCTATTCACTTCTCGATGAAGAAAAACCCCGATGGATACACAGTTTGCAGATACGCAAAATTTCTATTCCCGAGCAAATGAATGATGAGGTAATGATGGTTATTACTGATTTGCGTACCCGAAAAGCACATGCATGATGTTTATTGAACATGAATTTATTGGAACTATTCGATTATGCTTTTTTTCGTAATGCACTATGGGGTAGCCTTTTTGCCGGCATAGCCTGTGGAATGATCGGAACATATGTAGTTTCACGCCGACTGGTGTTTATCAGCGGCGGAATCACACATGCATCGTTCGGGGGATTAGGAATCGGATTTTATTTCGGCTTAAATCCCATTCTCTCAGCAATGGGTTTTTCGGTCCTTTCGGCATTCGGCATCGAATGGCTATCAACAAAACAAGGTGTACGCGAAGATTCTGCGATAGCTGTCTTCTGGTCGCTCGGTATGGCTATAGGAATTATTCTTACTTTTCTCTCGCCGGGATACGCACCCAATTTGTCCGAATATCTTTTCGGCAACATCCTCACCATTACTAAAACCGATATTTGGGCATTGTTGACCCTTAGTGTTTTGCTTGCCATGTTTTTTTTGACCCATTACCAAGCCATCGTTTCCGTTTCTTTCGACATCGAGTTTGCAAAAACACGAAGAATATCCACTCGTTTCATCGAATATACAATGATGTTTTTTATTGCTGTCACCATCGTGCTGAGTATCCGCTTGGTTGGAATCGTCCTGCTCATGTCGCTGATCACCGTTCCACAGATGACGGCAAACGTATTCACCGTAAAATATTCTCACATCATCTACCTTTCTTCCGCCTTTAGTTTTGTAGGGTGCATCGTCGGCTTATTCTTGTCTTACTACCTGAATGTACCTTCAGGAGCTTTCATCATTTTTGTTCTTATCCTCATGTTTTTTATTGCTAAAGCAATAAAATCAATCGACAAAAAATCTAAAAAACGAACGAGAAACCCATCGACCGGTGATTGACAGGTCGGCTTTGGTTTGTACCCATTCCGATGCATGGGTCCCTGCATGAAAATTATTTTTTCAAAGCTTAAGAAAAAGTGAATGCCGGAAGTGAAATATTCAATAAATAGTGTAACTTTACAAAGAAATGAAAGAAAAGTTCTCAGTACCTTAAAATATAAATCATTTAAAGAAGGAGGATATAGCTATGGCAGACTTCATTAAAAATGCAGTTTTGGCAGGATTGGGTCTTATTTCGCTAACTAGCGAAAAAGCCGAAGAATTTGCAAAAGAACTTATTAAACGAGGTGAATTAACCGAAAACGAGAAAGCTAAATTCGTAAAAGATGTTTTGGATCAATCGGAAAAAACCAAAACAGAAATCGAACAGAAAATCGAGAAAACGGTCGAAACCATTTTATCCAGAATAAATATTCCTTCACGAAAGGAATTTGAAGAATTAAAGAATAAAGTGGAAGAATTATCCCGACAGGTGAACAAAACAGCATAGCAATCTTTTAAAAACCTCGATTTAATGCCGGAATTTTACCCACAGTCAGGGTTGAGTTTTCGTAGTAATCTGGATAAAGTCAAACGAAGTCGCCAGATCATTTCTGTTTTTATCAAATTTGGTCTGGATTACCTTTTGGATGTTTCTCGCGTAAACTTTATTACCAAAATACGAAGCCGTCGAAAAGGATATGAAAAATTATCGAGTGCCGAAAGGCTTCGTTTGGCTTTTGAAGAATTAGGTCCTACTTTTATCAAATTCGGTCAAATTCTGAGTACTCGCCCCGATTTCCTTCCTTCAGACTATATCTCCGAATTGGAAAAACTTCAAGATAAAGTTTTACCGGTAGAAACCTTACGGATTCGGGAATGTATTGAAAAAGAACTCAATAAACCATTAAACCAAGTGTTTAAGGAGTTCGATGAAAAACCTGTTGCTTCTGCTTCTTTAAGCCAGGTTCATAAAGCCGTTTTATACAATGGAGAAATTGTAGCCCTAAAAATTCAAAAACCCGGCATTCGGAATACCATTGAACTGGATCTTTCCATTTTGGAAAGCTTTGCAGATGTGTTGGAGAAACGACTGCGAAACGGTCCTTTTCACAGTCCCAAAGCTGTGGTGGCAGAAATAAAAAAAGCCCTCAGAAAAGAACTGGACTTCTTGAACGAAGCCCATAATTTCGATAAATTCAGAAATAATTTTAAGGGGATTGATTATATTAAAGTTCCCAAAGTTTATTGGGATTTGACTACCGAGAAACTGTTGACCATGGAATTTATCGAAGGGGTAAAAATTTCAGAAATCACCCAAGAAAAATACAGACAACAGTTTGACCTGAAGAAAATTGCCGATCGGGCTGCGGAAGCGCTTCTTAAACAAATCCTCCTCGACGGGTTCTTTCATGCCGACCCGCATCCCGGAAATCTTTTCGTGCAGCCTCCCGACACCATCGTGATGCTCGACGTGGGAATGACGGGGCATCTCGACGAAAGGACCATCATCATCATTGCCAAGACCTTGCGTGCAGCCAACGAAAAAGACTATAGCCACATCATTCGCGGACTGCAGGATCTGGGATTGGTCGTTCAAAAAATAGACAAGTTTTCCCTGCGGCAAGATTTAGACGAATTGATAGAACTCTATTCCGATCGCCCTTTCAAAACCATCAGCATGGCCAAAATGAATCAGCAAATTTTGGAAATCATGATGCGTCACAAAATGGCCATCCCCTCAAATCTGGTAATGATGCTACGTTCCATTTCCATTGCCGAATCGGTAGGGAAACAATTGGAACCCGATTTCGATATGTTCAGCCTCGTACAACCTTTTGTCAGAAAAATATATTTTAAACTTTATTCTCCAAGACGATGGAAAGAACGAGGTGTAAACGTAATGGATGAAAGTGTAGAGCTCGTCGAACACTTGCCCCACCACTTATCCGATTTGCTCCGAAAATTAAGAGAAGGGCAGTTTGAGGTAAAACTTGAACATCACAAGCTGGAAGAAATTACCCAGGAAATTAAGGGATCGAGCAACCGAATTTCGGCAAGCTTGATTATCGCAGCACTCATCGTGGGATCTTCTTTAATTTTGCAACAAGGGATCGGACCTACAATTTCCAATGTTTCCATCATTGGAATTATTGGCTATATTCTTGCCGGCGTTTTGGGACTTGGACTGATCATTTCCATTTTTCGATTGAGCCGAAAAAAATAAATGCCGCTCTTCTGAAATTCGTAGCCGGCTTATTCGTCAAAAACAGGTCTTTCGGATTTTAACGACGGCGTCCCATTCGCAACAGAAGGCCAATCGTTTATCCATTGTATTTTGTCGAGCATCAATACCCTTCCCTTATCGGGATGCGCTGTCCAATAGGCGTGGTAAAACATCCAAGTTTGACCTTTATCATCCGCTACGATTTCCGAATTATGTCCGGTACCGACAAATTCGGTATTCTTACGAATAAGAATCTCATGATGGTTATCCATCATTGATTGACCTGATTTATCGACATAGGGGCCGAAAAGATATTCAGACCGCCCAACTACTGTAGTATACGTACTGTTCAATCTTTCACAACAGGTACCCGTGGAAGCGAATAAATAATAATAGCCATTGCGTTTATGAATGTAGGTTCCTTCGTATGCCGTACCTGCCACTTGTACTTTTTCCGCACCGGATTTCAAAGCCAACCCATCATCTGACAATTCAATGGCATATATCCCGTGAAAACTCCCCCAAAACAAATATTTTTCTCCATTCTCCTCGTAATAACACGGATCGATGGAGTTTTGAACATTGATCTCGTCGCTGCGAAAAAGTTTCCCGTGATCGGTGAACGGTCCTTCGGGTTTATCGGCCGTAGCCACCCCGATTCCGCACGCCCATTCTCCACCCCAAACCGACATGGAATAATACAGCACATATTTGCCGTTTATGTAGTTGATATCGGGTGCCCACAATCCGCCTCTCGATACAAAAGTAGGACGCGTTTGATCGGTAAAAGCGGTTCCCATAAACTCCCAATCAATAAGATTGGGAGAGCGATAGATCGGAATATTACGAATATCCTCTGTCGCATAAAGATAGAAATAACCATCATTTGCCTTTATTACGGTAGGATCCGGCAAACTGCGATGAATCACCGGATTTTGATATCTATCTTTATCTGTCGGCTGAGGAGTGATTGCCTCACTCCCCTTGCACGACAAAAATAACAATGTATAAATCAATAGTTTAATATATTGCATATCTCACTATTTACCTGCTTAATCCGTTGTTCATCCATTTTAATCACTTCACGATCGTAAGTCATCAAGCCATTCACTTCAACCTCCACATCGGTTGTCTGCGTATAAACCGCTGCCGAGAACCCATGTTTGATAAGCTCCTTAAGCTGACCGGCATATTTCACATACTCGTCCGTAACCTCTTTTGAACTGTTAAACTGAACGTATCCCCAGTTGCGATCAGGTTCCCACAAATGACCTTTTACGGCCCAGCCGATTCCACCATATTCACCTAAAACAGTTGCTCGTTGACCATCATATAAATACAGGTCGGGTTGGGGATAATTATGCAAATCCAATATATCGCCCACCGGATAATGATTGCCTCCACTTGCCGGATTAACCAAGCGGGAAGGATCGTATTGTTTTGTCCATTCTGCAATTTCTTTCGTTTTAAATTGACCCCATGCTTCATTAAAAGGAACCCAAACACCCACACAAGGATACGAATACAGAAAATCGATAATCTCTTTCCATTCCTTACGATAGTTTGCTTCAGATTCGGGTGAACGAAGCCATTCGACACCGTTAAAATATTGACGGGGTTGCCACTGCGGTCCACGATCGCCACTCGGCATATCCTGCCAAACGATCATCCCCAAACGATCACAATGCATATACCAACGCGCCGGTTCAACTTTCACGTGTTTACGAATCATATTAAATCCAAAATCCTTAGTTTTCTGAATATCGAATTTTAACGCATCGTCAGTTGGAGCGGTATATAATCCGTCAGGCCACCAACCTTGATCGAGAGGCCCAAATTGGAACATATCTTTGTTGTTCAATTGCAGGCGCACAATTCCCTTATCATCGCGTTTTATCGAATATTTACGCATGGCTGCATAACTCTTCACCTTGTCCTGTGGTTTATTGTCGCTCCACAACGTAATTTCCAAATCATAAAGAAACGGACTATCGGGAGACCACAGTTTTACCTCATCGGGCATCGTGATTTCTACCGGAAGATGATTGATAGAGCGGCCTGAAGCAACCACCTTTGAACCATCCATAACTTTTACTTCTACTTTATCCGATGCCGAAGACTCATTTGTTTCCGCTACAATAGTCAACTTCTTGTTATCGATATCCGGGGTTATCTTTACATTCGTAAAATATTTCTCGGAAACAGGTTCCAACCAAACGGTCTGCCAAATGCCTGTAACCGACGTGTACCAAATACCCTCAGGCCGATTCACCTGCTTCCCTCGAGGTTGATAACTGTCGTTAGTAGGATCCCAAACCTTTACTACGAGTTTATTACTGCCGCTTTTTAATGCCGATGTGATATCGAACGAAAATGGTGTGTATCCTCCTGTATGGTGTCCTACTTTAATGTCGTTTACCCATATATCAGCTTTCCAATCTACTGCACCGAAATGCAACAATATCCGATTGTTTTTCCATTTCGAGGGAACCGTAAATTCTCGCTGATACCACAATTCGTTTTCCTTTCCTACTTTCTTCTGCACGCCGGATAAACTCGATTCTATCGCAAACGGTACGAGGATTTTCCCGTCAAATGTCGAAGGTGTTTGTCTTCCGACAGGGAGTATGGCATAATCCCACAATCCATTCAAGTTTTGCCATTCCGCACGCTCCATAATCGGGCGAGGATATTCCGGCAATACATTGTTTACATCGATTTCCGATGCCCATCGGGTCTTAATCTTATCGCCAGCCGGCTGCCACTGTGCAAAAGTCGAAAAGCTCATCAAACAGCCAATAAATACCAGAAGTTTTGCTTTCATTTTCATTTTGAATTTATTCTAAAGTTATTACTGATGGATTTCACCGTAAAAATACAAAGCAAACATAGCTCAAATTTTAGCAGCGCAAAGAAAAAAATGAATCGAAAAATATAACTATCATCTCAAAAATCGGTATCCTACGAAAAATCTTTAGGCAAAACCCCAAATTGCTGTTGGAAACACTTAGCAAAATACGAAGGAGAATTAAATCCCACCATGTAACATATTTCGGTTACCCTATAGTTGCCTTCTTTCAACAATTGAGCCGCTTTTTTTAATCGTGCTATCCTTAGGTATTCGTTAGGTGTTACATCGAGAACACCCTTGATTTTTCGGTAAAAACTAGCTCTGCTCATACAAAACTGATCGGCCAAATCTTCAATATTGAAATCCGGATTTGTAATATTTTCTTGTATAACCTCTTCCAATTTCTCCAAAAACTCTCCATCCGATTTATTAAGATCAACATTATTCATCCCAATAAAAGGATATTTCAAGAATGCTTCACGAAATTTTTCTCTATTTTGAAGAAGACTGGCAATTTGGGCAAGAAGGACTTCAACCGAAAACGGCTTTTCGATATAAGCGTCTGCACCCACTTCAAAACCCTGTACTTTTGACTGTACATTCACTTTTGCCGTAAGAAGAATAACCGGAATATGGCTAAACTCGATGTTTGATTTTATATGCTCGGTCAACTTAAAACCGTCCATTTTAGGCATCATGATATCGCTGACAACAAGATCTACGTTGTTATTTTTCAATACGCTCAATGCCTCCTCACCGTTTGAGGCCACTACTGTATTATAGACACCATTCAAACATTTCACGAGAAAATTCCTCATTTCCAAATCATCTTCAACCAAAAGAAGCAGAGGTTGCTTTTTCGACTTCTCTTTTATTTCTTCTCCGTTTTTCACCGTGATCCGTTCTTTTTGCAGCCCATCACCCCCAAGCTCTTTATCGTTCGGTATCCCTATCGGAAAAATAACATGAAATACGTTCAAATTATTCTCCACACGATATGTTATTGATCCTTTTAACAATTCGGTCAACGATTTGGTTAAAGCCAAACCAATACCTGTTCCCATAATCATCTTATCCCTTTCATTATTCAAACGGGTAAAGGGCTTAAATATTTCATTTTTAAACCGATCCGGTATTAACAACCCATCATTCTCGGTCACAAAATTAAGAGAGGAATTTTCCTTATCGTCGGTTGAACAATCGAGCGTAACTTGCACAAAACTGTCACAATATTTTATAGCATTATTTATCAAATTACTAATGACTTTAGTAAAGGCTTCAATATCTATTTTTGCTATAATATCTTTCTCCGGAAGTTTGAGTTTTAAATCGATATTTTTCTGTTTAGCTAACGGCATGAATCGTCCAAAAGTCTCTCTTACCACGTCTGACACATTGGTCACTTTCTCATTTAACGTATAAAGCTCAGCTTCCGTTTTTCTAAAATCCAGCAATTGGTTAGTCAAATCCAATAATCTATCGGTGTTTTTACTCATTACCCCCAGATTATCCTTTACATCGGCTGACAGCCTATCATTTTTCAAAATCTGTTCGAGAGGTGCTTTAATCAATGATAAAGGAGTTCTAATTTCGTGAGCCACATTAGTGAAAAATTCAATCTTTGATTCGTATAATTCTTTTTCTTTTTCACGCTCAAAGAAGCGCATTTTTTGCTGTTGAAGTTTTTTCGTACGCTGATGAAAATAGTATATAATAAGAAATGTAAAGGAAATCAAACATATAACATAAAATACATACGCCCACCAAGTTTTCCAGAAAGGGGGGCTCACGATTATATCTAACGTCTTCATCGCCTGATTTATTCCGCTCGAAGACTCGGTTTCAAAAGAAATAATCAACTTGTATTTCCCCGGATTTAAATTTGAATAGACAATAGATTGAGTGCCATTAGCAGGGATCCATTCCTTATCGAAACCTTCCAATTTGTAAACCACATTTTTAGGATGAAATCCGGAATAGCTCAATAGGGCATATTTAATGCTGAAAGAATTTTTATTATAAGGAAGTCGAATACATTGAGCATACAAAATGCTCTCTTTTAACGGAGAATTTTTATCGGAAACATTAGCAGGCGAATTATTTAAATAAAAATCCGTCAACACGATAGGCGGTATAGAGCTATCTTCTTTAAAAGAAGCAGGATTAAATCGCACAAAACCATCTATTGAACCGAAATAAAGAGTCCCGTCGGGTGCTTTATAACTCGATTTGTAGTTGAACTGATTGGTTTTCAATCCATCTTCTATGGTATAATTCTTGAACAATTTTTTATCGGGATCGAACCAAACAAGCCCGGCATTGGTAGATAACCACAAATTACCAAAATTATCTTCCTTTATTTGATAAACCACATCATTCGGCAAACCGTTCGAACTATTATAGGTAAAAAAAGTCTCGGTTTTTCTATCAAAAAGGCTGAATCCCCCTCCTTGAGTCGTCACCCACAATCTTTTTTTGCTATCTTCAAAAACGCTTGTCACTTTATTATAGGGCAAACTGCTCGAGTTTGCAGCATCGTGTAAGAAGATTCTCCATTTATTTGTGCCCTGATCAAACCGATATAGTCCACTAACGAAAGTGGATATCCAAATTTTACCCTCCGTATCTTCAAAGATGTCCTGGATGGAGATCCCTTTAAGTTTCTCTACTTTTGTGAAACTGTCGTCCTCATAATTATAGATATTTACTCCTGACAATGTGCCTATCCACAACATGTTTTGTCGATCCTTACATAAAGCGAATGTGCTGTTTTGGCTAATCGACTTCGGATCGTCCGAATGAGTATAGGTTACCAATTTTCCTGTTTTCACATTGTACTTGTTCAATCCTTTCGAAAAAGTACTTATCCACAATATATCCCCGTCTTCATATAAGGCATGAATATTTGTATAAAGCGAACTCAAAGCTTTTGGGAGCGGCAGAAACGTACGGCTTACCGGATCGAATAGATTTAACCCTTTATCTTCTGTTCCAATCCATATTTTCCCATTAGGTGCGCTACAAAACTCTCTTACTCTTTTACCTGTCAAACTATTATCGCATGCCATCGGATAAAACAACTCAAAATTGTTATACCGATCGGAATAATAATCTACTCCTCCAAAATATGATCCTACCCATATCCCGCCGTTATTGTCCTTATAAATGGAATAGATAGCGTTATCCGACAACGAATACGACACCAAACCATTGCTGCGCAGGTTAATTGTCCTTTCGGTATCTGTATCATATATATATACCCCCGATTCTGTTCCAACCCAAAGCGTAGTATTATTAATTCGTTCAAGGCATCTCACAAATAATGGATCACCATTTGGATCCTTATCCAACAAAACACGATGAGTTTGATTGATGGTATTAACGCTTACCAGCCCTTTTTGCGAGGTTGCCAAAAGGAGCTGATTATATTGGTCAGCCAAAACATCCGAAACTTCACCAATCTCATAAAGAAAATGAACATCATCTTTCAGATTAAATTCGGATACTTTTTTTGTTCTCTTATCGATTAGAAAAAACGGACAGGAATAGGGACACACCCAAATTCTATGGTTATTATCCTGACACAGACTCATCATCTTCATCCCATCCTCTACAATAGGAATAGCGTAGAAAATCAACTCATCCTTTGCAATGTCATATTGAAAAACGCCTCTTTCTTCAACTGCCATCCAAATATCTCCATCGTCATCCGCAATCATATCACTAACAACACCTTCAACCTTTTTATTTTCCGGTGTAATCCGATCAAAACGACGAAACTTTTCTTTATAAGGATCATAAACATATACTCCACTTTCCGTAGAAACCCAAATATTGTTATGCTTATCCTGAAGAATGCGTAAAAAAACATTATCTCTCAAATCACCATTGGGCGAAAATTTAAAAATTTTGAATGAAATCCCGTCAAAACGGTTCAATCCATCCTTTGTGCCAAACCACATAAATCCTTGATTATCCTGAAAAATCGATCGCACAGTATTTTGGGATAATCCGTTATTGATATCGTAATGTTTAAATTGATAAGTGGTGGCCTTGGTACCAACCGAAGTAATTAAAAAAACCGATAAAACGAAAAAATAATGCCTGAGTCTATAAGAAAACATTTTAACTAAAATCAATGATTAATTCCTGCAGCATAATATTTCAACTTAATGGTATTCATCGCATGAATGATATAGCGATACCGAATAAGGGACATCATCGGGAGATACTCCCCTGTTTTTGTTGGGTTGATTGCCCATTTCAAACTGTAAAATTCCGCCATCAACAATATCCTGATAACGTATATAGTTCTTGGCATAATCGCGTCCGTTTAGTTTTGCGGATTGAATATACACGTTATCCCGATTATTGTTATTTGCTTCAATAACAAATTGTTTCCCGTTTTCTAGCGTGATCGTCGCTTTCCTAAAAACAGGACTTCCTATCACGTACTGATCGGTTCCCGGACATACACTATAGATACCCAACGCACTCAACACATACCACGAAGAAGTCTGTCCCTGATCTTCGTCTCCGGGATAACCGTTTTCGGTAGAATTATACAACTTTCGCATTACTTCCCTCGCTTTCTGTTGCGCTTTCCAGGGTGCTCCTGCATAATCATACAGATAAATCATGTGTTGAATAGGTTGATTCCCGTGAGCATACTGACCCATATTTGCCATCTGCATCTCAGTCATTTCATGAATTTTACCCCCGTATGTTCCTACCTTTACCGTATTAGGAACCGTAAAGACGGAATCCATCTTCGCAACAAAATTTTCGTTACCTCCCATCAGGTCGATCAATCCGTTGACATCATGAAATACCGACCACAAATAATGCCATGCATTTCCTTCGGTGAAAGGCCCACCCCATTCATAAGGATCGAAATTAGGTGTCCATGTTCCGTCTTCACCCCGTCCACGCATAAATTTTACTTCGGAATCAAAAACGTTTTTATAATTATACATTTGACGGGCAAATACATTTTCATAAAAAGAATTACCGATCATTTCTGCCAATTTAAAACCACAAAAATCATCATATGCGTATTCCAGCGTTTTGGCAGTAGATTCTCTGTACTTAGGATACGGAACAAACCCCAGCGTAAAATACTCTTTCCAGCCATCGCGTCCGTTCGCAGGCCCCCAAGGACCCTTGTTGGTGGCTTCATGATAATAAGCCTGAAGCGCTTTTAAGGGATCGAAGGTTCGTATGCCTTTGCTCCACGCATCTGCCAAAAGAGATATGGCATGATTGCCGATCATGCTCCCTCCTTCACCGGGAAACGACCATGAGGGTAACCATCCACACTGGTCATAGGCATCGAGCAATGCTGCCACATATTTGCCGTGCATATCCGGATGCATAAGAGCATTCAAGGGAAACTGTGCTCGAAAGGTATCCCAGAATCCGGTATCGGTGTACATGTAGCCATAATGAATTTTTCCGTCGTAAGGACTAAAATAATAGGGGTTACCCTCTTTATCCCATTCATAAAATTTCCGAGAAAACAGGTTAGCCCTGAAATAGCACGAATAAAAGGTGGCTTTCTCTTCTTCGGTTCCACCTTCAACAAAAATCTGATGCAGCTGATCGTTCCAGATTTTCCATGCAGCCTGTTTTGTTTCTTCCAAGGTGGAGAAATTGCCCAATTCGTTTCTCAAATTCAGTTCGGCCTGCTCCGGACTGATATATGATGACGCCACTTTAGCCTGAACTTTCACCCCGCTATCGAACCGTACCCATGCTCCAACACCTTTTCCTTCGTGCTCGCTTTCACCTTCCCAACTGCTATGGGTTGTATTTTCCCACGTCCCGTAATTACGAATCGGCTTGTCGAACTGAATGATGAAAAAATTTTTAAAGTTTTCTTTCAACCCGCGTCCGTTATGCACATAACCCGTTATTTTACCCTCTTGGGGATAAATCTTTACCCGGCTTATTCCCGTATAGCCATCCAAGATTACATATGCATTTTTCCCTTTGGGGAAAGAAAAACGCAAATGCGCTCCCCGTTCCACAGGAGAAAATTCTGTCGTTATCCCATTATCCAAAAGAACTTTATAATAATGCGGCTTTGCAATTTCATTCCGATGGCTGAATTTGGCTGCTCTGCCAAATTGATCAACAACAAGTTTTCCGGTAACCGGCATCAAAGAAAAAACTGCATAATCGTTCGTCCATGAACTACACTGATGTGCTTGCTGGAAGCCACGAATCGAATCTTTTTCGTATTGATATTTCCAACCATCGCCGTTTACACCCGTTTGGGGTGTCCAGGTATGCATGGCAAAAGGTAGAGCCGTTGTGGGATAAGTATTTCCCCTCGTCAATTCGAAACGGGAATTGGTCCCCTGCAATGTGTTGACATACTTGACCAAATCTACTTTCTGCGAATAAAGAGATAAAACATTTAATTCCACAAAAAGCAACAAAACAACCTTAACCTTATGATTTCTCATCCTCATTTTCCTCGATTTTATTCATTCAACAAATTAAAAATAAACCCAATCAACATTATTTAATTTCCTCTAATTTCGGTATCTGATAATCTGATTTGTTTCATTTATTATAAACCGGGAAAGCCGAAATTCTCAAACGAGCTGCTCCCATAGGTATCAACGTAATATCTTCTGTTTTCGCTTCGAATTTGCGATTTTCCATGATCGGCAATTCGCTGCACAACCCATATTGGTCTATTTTCCAAGTGACCAGTTTCTTCCCTTTCGCTTTGATTTCGATTGGAACCTGTTGAGGCGTGAAAGGAAAATTATCAGCCGGCCATTCTTTCTTTACAACAACAAAATTATCTTCCAATGGCAGGTTATCGTCAATTACCAAGGCGTAATTCCAGGGACTTGCCGGATAAATCTCGAAGGTCGGCCATTTAGCGGGATCGGCATTTTTTTGCCATTTGGAATCGCCAATTGCAGTTTCCGTACTGCTTACCATCTTATAATCCTCAGCAATTTTTAATGAGAAAGTCAACGGACCGTAATCGATACTGCGGCTTTGCTGATTAACCTGCCAAACCGATTGCGTCAATTTCATCGGAACATTCAATACAATTTCGTCATCTTTTTCCCATTCTCTCTCGATGCAGATATATTTTCCGTTTACTAAAGTGGTGTTCAACGATTTTCCGTTCAGAAGGATTGTCGGTTTATTTGCCCACGAAGGAATTCTCAAATACAGAGGAAATCTCACTTTTTGAGACGTCCGAATGGTAAATTTTATCTGCTCCTCGAAAGGATAATTCGTTGTTTCCACAATTTCGACCGTTTTACCGTCTGCAACCTTAACTCTTGCGTTACATGCTCCATAAATAGCTGCAATAATACCGTTATCGGGAGATGCCATCATCAGATGCTCGATAAAATAAGGCCATCCTTGCCCGTGGTTGTGCTGGCAACACCGGCTGCTGAACGGATTCATGGCCAAAAAAGGGCCACTGTTCTGAATTCCGGGACTATGATTCTTTGAGTCGCTGATCACATGATTGGGTGCAGTAAGATAACGCAACGCTTTCAGGTCGGGCATCATTGCTGCAGGAAAAGAATTGAATGCGACCTTTTCGCAATGTTCAGCCCAAAAAAGATCGCCGGTCATCCTCAATAACCATTCATCGGAAGCCATTTGTTCCACAAAACCACACGTTTCGGTTGCCTGTCGCGGATCGATATAACCCATCCGTGCATTTTCGTCAGCTCCGAACATTCCGCCAGGAACCTGACCAAACGTATTTCGAATCAGATGATGAACATTGTAACCGGCAAGAAGGTCTGCCGAATCTTTCGACAACATATAATAGGTCGCCGGTTCACGAAAGCTCTGTGCAATATTCACATTATGCCAGTTGGGTAAAGTTGAACGCTGCCGCCAGTTTGCCGTATTACGGTGAATTTTTTCGGCTAATTCCAATAAAAACTTTTCGCCCGTGATGTTATATAACCAATAAACACTCAACAAATTATCCCCACCTCGACTGTTTTCCCAATAATCTTTCAAAAAGATGTCATCGGGCAAAGCCAGTTCCCACTTAAAATAATCGGTCATCAAGTCGATTACGCGCTGATCGTTTGAATATTCGTAATACGACTGCAAACACCAAAGCATAATCATGTTTCCCCACAAATCCGGTTTCCCGTTTTTCTCGATATACGGCCCAAAATAACCATCTTTTCGTTGACTTTTAAAAGCGGCTTCAATCCATGTTTTTGCTTCCTTGATCATTTTTTCGTCACCCAAAATATACGCCATATCGCCATAACCCTTCAGCCAATACGGCACTTCTTCCCAACCGTAATCGGTTCCCGTCCCCAACCAGGCATTATTATCTTTATCGAGCCAAGCACTTATTTCACCCAAATGACCGTTTAGCCCATTTTTTTGGCGGTGAAGCATCTCCAAAAGCCAACCCTGCGGTTTCACTTCTCCAACCGGCAATTTTATGCAATTCAGCGGGAGCAATGGCGCCCGGTTCTGCACATAATTTGTATTGACAGTTTGAACATCCGGCCTGTCCACTACGCTTATTTTCATATCCTTTTGAGCATGCACATCCAAGCAGAAAAATACACCGAACATAACGACAAATTGCAGGAAAATCCTATTTATTTTTTTCATGTTATCTAATTATTAAAAAAATCAACCCTTTTCTCAAATCCGCCCCGTTTCTTCAAAACAAATTTAGATAAAAAACAAGATTTTATAAAGATTCGGATAAAAATTGTATCGTCCTGCGTTTTGTTTACATTTACAGTAAATGTATTTCAGGACAAGACACAAGACAAGACATGCTCATCCCCACCTTCCTCGCACCAAGGCCGTACCAAGGCTGCACCATCCTTGCATGACACTTTCATCAGGCTTGCACCAATTTTGCATAAAGTTCGCTCTGTCTCCTCTCCTGTATCCCTCTCTACATGCAGTAAAGAGGTAGGTTTGTGCTACACTATTTTCACCGATTCCGGTGATGTTGTCCCTGCTTTGAAGCAAAGGAAGAGCGAAGAAGGAGCGAAGGAGAAGCAATAAAAGGTCGGCAAAACCCATTTTATCAAACAAAAACTTCGTTTAGCCTAATACCTCATCGTCCAAAACAAGAGTATGAGGAGAAATCCGGCGGTTGGGAAATAGTTGAATCCGAAATATACCGATAAATCAATGTCTCGAATTCGATTTAAATTTCTCTGCCAACATCTTCATAAAGTAACCGCCCACAACCGAGCGAGCCTTAAATCCCACCCGTGTACCATCAACAGTATCGTGCCAATCGCTGAGAGGAACACGTGACGGCGTTTCATTGGCATACTTGTAAACCGGATCAACAAGCGCATTGAAATCGCCCGCATTCTCGGCAAGGGTTGCTGTCCACATAATCCAGTCGGATTTCGTATAGGTGGCACGATTATCCAACGGCAAACCATATGGATTTTGTTTGGTAAGATAATACGCAATCTCCTTGCGTGCTATGTCGGGATCAAAAATATTGAACCCCAAAAGCCTGTCCCAAATCAGATTATATTTCTGACTCCATGTCCCCGGCCGATCAAATGTCAGTCTGTAATGATCGCCGTCGTCAGCCATTTCTTTCCACTTAACGCCCATCTCCTTGGCAATTTGCAAATATTTTTCTGCTACCTCCTCTTTCCCGAGCATTCGGGCCAATTTTCCGTATCCGGCAATTCCCATAATCGCTTTTATGGAAAGATTTGCATTGTGTGCCAAATGACCTGCAAAATCGTCCGTACAAAGCTGATTGGAAGGGTCCAATCCTTCCTTTACCAGATAATCGGCCCAAGTAGTCAACATTTCCCAATGTTTGCCGGCATAATCGGCATTTTGCTCCCTCTCGGCAATGGCAGCAGTAAGAATAAGCATGTTTCCCGTTTCTTCCACGGGCATATCACCACCGTAGGTTTGTCCGTTGGCAAGGGGATACGTTCCTACATCATGAGCTGCAAAGGGTTTTGTCCATTTTCCACTCTCGCTGTAATAAAATATCGGATTCATCATTCCCTTGAGCAATTCGGGGTTGTAAATCAGAAAAAGCGGAGAGGAAGGATAAGTGATGTCTACGGTACCGATAGAACCGTTGCTGTTGTTTTCCTTCGAGAAGAACAAAAGGGTTCCATCATCGTCTTTCACCAATTTATGAGCCGATATTGCCTGCCGATATGCCAATGCACAAAGTTCGGCATACTTCTTGCCTCCCGCTTTGTGTGCCTCATCCATCATCTCTTTGTTAAAACGACCACAACGTTTCATGATAGACACATAATCGTTTTCAGCACTTTTAAAGGCTTGATAAATATCGGTTTTACCATTATTTGTCCAGTACCCTTTCAGATTTTTCTGAAAATATTGAATCGAATAAATATCATCGTAGCCCAGCATGACGAAATCGGCAATTTTATTCGAGGAAATTTTTCCCAAATCTTTGCTGTAAGCCAAAACAGTCATTTGCTTGGCCATGTTTTGTGAAAGAGATTCAGGTTGCGAAGCCGGAATTCTCCCTGTCCTTTGGAAAGACTTCTTCGTATTCCAATAATCACCAAAAGCCATGTTCGTCGATTTATCCGTTTTTCCTGTCATATAGAAATATCCCCAATCGATACGCAAATCGTCACCTTTCTTTTGAAGAATAGGTTGTTCAACTGTTCCTGTTTTTAAAAAAGAAAGTCCGTTTCTCTCGATTTTCTCGAAATCAACCGCTTGACTGTCATCATTAACAGCCCATTGCGGTGTAGCTTCGAAATAGATTTGCACATCGTGCGAAGATTTATCGTGCGATTTTACTTGATAAGTAAGATAACTTACCGGACGTGAAACGAGGGTCAGATCATCCAAAAGCAACGGGGTTGTAAAAATCACATCCAAATCTACCGGACCACATTCAAAGGTATAGATAGTTTGTGTTGGCAATACACTTGCCGACTTTTGAACGGCCGTTGTAACAAACGATTCTTTGTCGGGTTCTTTTTCATACAAACCAAAATCGACGTATGCACCGCCGGTTCGGTTATGACCATGAACGGCAATGATATTTCTCCCTTTTTTGAGCGTAGCTTTCACTTCGGGTGGAAGTTCTTCCAAAACGTTGTACTTCCACGAATATCCGGTTTCAATCACCTTTATCCCATTGATGAACAACTCAAAATCGTCGTCATGGGAATAGTGTAAATAGACGGTTTTATTGGCAAGGTCTTCATTCAAATCGAAAACGCGCCGCACCCAAATATCTTTCGTTTCCCAAGGTGTGGATAAATAGGGTTCGTTGGGTGTTCCAAAAGCCGATGTCCCATTTTTCCATGAACGGTCATCAAAATCGACCAAGTTCCACGTTTCGCTCTTTGGTTTATCGAATGTATATTTACCTACCCATTTTTCGTCTCGAACAGACGGAAGGATTGGCTTGAGCGGCAGGTTTTCTTTACCGAGGAATCGGTATGTTTTACCATCAACCCTCAACGCCCCCAACAACGGAAACTCCTTGCCCGTCCAATGCCTCACCTGGTCATCATATAAATTGTTTGTATATGACCACGCACTAAAATATGTATCCACAGTCACCAACGGATAAGCCGGCGCCCGCAGATCAGAAGTTAAGTCGGTACAAATTATTTTGTTGAGTGATGCTCTTCCTTGGCATGCACACAAAACCAAAAAAGAAAATAAGAATAGTGATAAATAATTTCTGCTCATACTTTTTAATTAGATTAATAGATCTTGTATTTAATTAGTGATTAATATTTATTTCAAAGACTTCATCTTTGATCTTTGCGCTCTCTTATCATTCCTACTTCACAATAATTTAGTTGCTCCACATAAACCATTCTTTTTAAAGAGCCTAATTCACGTGGAAAACCTTAACGATAGTGACTTATAAGCAGAGGGTATTATCGATAATCACAATAGCCCGGTATACAGCAAATTTATTGCGATTATATAGGATTTACAAAAATATGGAGGACACCACAATGTATGGCTTCCTCCATATTAGAAATCACTTACCACTCAATGGCTTGATCCTCATCCGGTATTTGCGTATTAATCTTACGCTCCATAATCAATGTTCCCCGCACAGTATATGAAATAGTTTTATCTGAAACAGTTGAATAATCGGTAAATGTATAATCAACATTGTTAATCGTTATATAACGATGCAACAGATAAGGTCGTACATCATCCATGATTTCATCTACTTTGAAGATAGCTGTACCAAATGCTTCAAATTTGATATTGGGATCTTCTGCCGAAAAAGACACAATCTTGGTTTCTTCATCAAAATGTGCAAAAATCTTATACTTCTTACGATCAATATTTTCTTCATCGATCATTCCCGCATAGAAAAATATAGTACTGTCATCTGCCACAAACGTTGGAATTTCACTTCTCACGATCGGTGCTTCGTTTTCATAACCTTTCAAGAAAATTTTCAATGCGGTTCCGCTATAAATACCCGAATAGTCGTTAAAAGGCATAATACGTAACAGCGCTTTCCGATAATTTTTACGTGGATTCGCCACATAACCATATGAAGGATTATCTACTATAGTTAATGGCAAAATCCACTTATCCGACAAATCTATATCCTCTAGTGTAAGGTCAATATTTATTACTGACGTGTTTTCTCCAGCGGGGATAGTTGCTGTTTCGGGTATAGAATAAAATCGGGATTCCAATTCTTTGTAATAAAAATCGGTACGATTCTGAAACCGCTCATAATTCAACTTCTGTAACGTATCCGGATCTACAGCAATATGAACCGTTAAATTACTATTATTGATAGTTGACCCACTTACGATCAACGGAAGTTGATACGTTACTTTCCCTGCAGCTTTGTAACGTACATTAATTTGAGTCACACCCTTATCATCCAAAGGAGCTTTGAAAGAAACATAATGACTATATTGTTCATCCTTCCATTCATCATTACATGAACTAAATAAAAAGAGTGAAGCCATTATAAAGAAAAGAAAATATATTTTTTTCATATCATTCATTCATTATTTTATTAATCATAAGAAGTCCATCCTGGATTCTGTGTAAGACGTTTATTTCTCTTCAATTCACTATGTTGAATTGGCCAAAACCACATTTTCTTCGAAAATGTTGTCGGAAACGACCAAACAGGCACAGGTTTATGAAACAAATCCCTCTGTGCGGCATTCATTAAGACATTACAACCATAAATAGGTAGCGATTCTTCCACAGGAGCATCTTTCCAACGGCGCAAATCGTAATAGCGTTGACCTTCGCCCATCAATTCAATCTGACGCTCGCGTTTCAATTTTTTACGGAATTCTTCTTTATTGCTATACACTTCAGTCGGATAATCGGGCACTCCACCACGTATACGAACAGGGCGTATTCCTCTTTTCATTTCATCGATATCGCGGGTGACGGTATAGATTTGAGAACCATCCCATGAAGGAATTTCATAAGTTCCATCCAACTCATTTATTGCTTCTGCGTACATCAGTAAGATATCGGCATAGCGTATCGCAGGTTCTTCTTTGGGAACAATTCTGCCAATTTCACCTCTCAGATAAGTATCTCTTGGATGTACAAACTTCATAATACCAATACCCGAACGTAACCAGAACATCGTATTGGTATATCCGTCACCACTACCACGATAATAGAATACTTGTTTGTGGCGATTTTTCTCTTCGTCTTCATTTAGTAAATGCCAGACACTACCATTATAAGCAACTGATGCATAAAAGCGCGGTTCACGATTTGCATACTGCAGGGAAACACCTTCTGCCAAAGGTTTATAACGGCCAGCCTCTACATCTTCTCTCGTAACATAACCCGAAAGACGTTCGCTTCCATCTCCCCTTCCAATCTCTTTATCTTTACCCGGAGCATCAATACCATCATTCATATAATACGCATCGCATTGTTTTTGTGTCATTCCATGGGTATTCCAGCCGGCAGCAATACGTGGCAATTGATGAGCCACCATTGCCTGAACACTTTCACTTTGATTCTGTCCCCTGGTAAATATTAATTCCGGATTCTCAGAAGCTCTTAATGTACCATTAAATACTGCCCGATAAGATTCAAAAGGATCGATATTTGCCCAACCATTCGGCCAATTCTGATCTGAAAATTCACTATTATACGGCGGAACAATTGTTGGCGGATAAGAAGCGTCTCCCGTAGTTCGAAAATTAGCAGTATATAAATCATACACGCCAAGCTCTATAACATCCCTTGCTGCAGCCGCTGCTTTAGCCCATTTTTTTTCATCATATTCGGAAGACAACAATCTCCTTCCCTCATCGTCTACTAATTCTTGAGCTACCTCATCATTATTACCGTTTGCTAAAGGGCTAGCAGCATATAGCAACACTTTTGCCCGTGCCGCCAACGCGGCACCACGAGTTGGACGAGCAACCGCTTGTTCATCGCGATGAAGCGGAAGATCTTTGGCTGCCAATAACATTTCATTACTGATATATTTCGCACATTCTTCGTAACTACTGCGAGGCGTAGCAATCTCATCGTAATCCTTGGTATAATCAATTCCTTCCTCGGGAATGATCGGAATAGGTCCATATTTACGAAGCAACAACCAATAATAGTAAGCTCTCACGAAACGTGCTTGAGCTTTGTAGTCGGCTCTTTTTTTCTCACTAAATATCTCATTCTTATCGATATTTTGAATAAAGATGGTAGCATTACGAATGCCCTTATAACTATTGCCCCATCCCTCTTGCTTTTCGTTTTCGCTATATTCACCCAATTTGAATCTTTTATACGATAATTGTCCGGATTCTTTGATATCATATTCCACATCTCTGTCTCCATAATACATATCGTCTGCAAAACAGTGTGGCGTAATTCCTTTGCTGGCCACATCCTGATTCATTCCCTGTAGAAAAGAATAAGTATGTGCAAGCCATTGTTCAGTATACTCTTCGCTGGTAAATACCTTATCCAATGTCAAGCGATCTTTAAAATATTGATCGGATTCAAGATAATCGCTACATGAAGAGATCATTCCTACTCCAAGTATTGTGAGTAATATAAGATATATTTTTCTCATAAGATTTGTGTGTTTTTATAAATTAACAGTCAGACCCAATGTAATTGATTTTGTTGGAGGATAACTTTCTCCACGAGAATCTGCCATTTCAGGATCCCATAATTTGAACGGTGCCCACGTCAACAAATTGTTCCCTACCATAAATACTCTAACATTATTTAACCGAAGCTGATTGGCAAATTTTTTAGGAAGTGTATATCCTAAATCCACGTTTTTCAAACGCACATATGAGCCATCCCGTAGCCAATAAGTAGATTCTCTGTAATTATTTGCATTTCCGCCGTAACTCAACCGGGGATAGGAAGCATTTGGATTCTCCGTAGCTGGATCTCCTGAAATATCGGCAGATATCCATCGATTCTCATTTACCAAACCCTTCAATACATTTCCCCATTCGCCCTCGCTGAAAGCATATACAGTTTTACCATATATGAAGAAGTTTGATTTTCCGGCTCCTTGGAAAAGTACATTCATATCGAAACCTTTATATTGAGCCGATAATCCTACCCCATAAATCAAGTTCGGCGTTCGTGTTGAGCCTACGGCCACACGGTCTCCATCATTAATTACACCATCACCGTTGACATCCTTATATTTGATGTCACCCGGTTGGTAGATTCCAAATTGCTGAGTCGGACTATTTCGAATATCATCGTAATCTTTGAATAATCCCAGTGCAATCAATCCCTTGGTTTGACCTACACGGTAACCTTTCTCCATCTGATACGGATAAACGTTATTTTCTTCGTCCTTCTCCAATACTTCGTTCTTACTATAAGTCATATTGCCTCGTGCGGTAAAATTCACTTCTCCGATTCGATAATTGTACGAAAAGTGTCCGTCGAAACCTCTTGACCGGACTGATCCCACATTGGCTCTGGGAGTACTTTCAAGTCCAACAATCAAAGGAAGGAAATTACGAGACATATAGATTCCTTCACGTTTTTCGTCGAAGTAGTCAATCGTTAACTGAAAACTATCATGAAAAAGAGAAATATCTGTTCCAAGGTCACTTTTCGTTGCAATTTCCCACGTTACATAAGGCGATGCAACCTGAGAAAAATACATCCCTTCATAATATTTACTATTTCCATATTCAGCCCATTGATATCCAGATGCACCGCCGGAAATTGTGTAGAGAAAAGGGAATCGTTCACTACCCAAATTATCGTTACCTACCTGACCGTGAGAAAAACGAATTTTAAACATATTCATCCAGGGAGCGTTATCCCTAATAAATTTTTCTTCTGCTACGTTCCAAGCTAAAGAATAGGCCGGGAAAAAACCGAATCTATGTCCTTTGGCAAAATTTTCCGAACCGGTATATCCAAAATTGAAATCGATAAAATAACGGTATTTCCAATTGTATGTTGCACGCCCGGCCAATGACTGGTTTCGCTTAGCTACGCCATTTTTGATATCATTCCCTATGTTCACCGTATTGATGAATGCATCCTGCGTATATTTAATATCAGCGCCTATGTGATGATCATTTGCAACAGTATGGTCATAACTAAGCATTAAATCGAGAAACTCCCGCCTGTTACCACCCGAACTGCTTTCTTGAAACATTTCTTGGGGATCAGATATCTTTATAAATATGATTTCTCCATTGGCATTGCGCGCACGTTCTGCTCTCCATTGTTCCGGCCATTTCCTTCGTAAAATATCGCTTGAATTGTTTGTGTCGTACCCAAAATTACCTATAAAACGCAATCCCGGCAATATAAATCTGAAATCTTGCTCCAAAGAGACATTGGTTTGAATGTTATTTTCCCAATTTTCATTAAATCCTGTTTGAGTAGCCACCACCCACGGATTGGTTTGATTACCGGAACCAATAGCCGGAACATAACCGTTTGAATACAAGATTGGAGTGCGAACAGGCGTATAGCCAAAAAGGGCATCCCAGACCCAAGCGTCACCTAAACCCGGACTGTTGCGTTTTTGCAAAGAACCGGAAACACCTAACTTCAGTAGTGTTGTTTCCGTAATATTGATATCGGTATTCAAACGATAGTTGTACCTTTTATAATTGGCATTGGTACTGTAATCGTTGCGCAGTGTTTCATCGGTATAATACATTCCTTGTTCCTCAATATAACTACCAGATACAAAATAGCGAGCTGTAGCGCTTCCGCCGCTCATGTTCAAATTGGCCCGATAACTCATGGCGCCGTCTTTTAAAAGTTTATCCATCCAATTTACATTAGGATAAAGGTCAGGATCGAGTCCAAGTCGCAAGATTTCCAATTCTTCGGGCTGATAAATCGGTTCATTGTTGCGTGTAATGCGGGCTTCATTTATCAAATTGGCATAAGTAATCCCATCAACAAATTCAGGCGTAAAAGTTCGCGTATTATAGGAGGTCTCTATTTTTGCATCGATATTGATTTTACCGGGTTTTCCGTGTTTGGTTGTAATCAAAATTACACCATTGGCACCTTTTGACCCATAAATAGCCGTAGCTGAAGCATCTTTCAATACAGAAAAGGATTCAATATCTTCGATGTTAATTTCGTTGAGATCACGTTCAAATCCATCAACCAACACATAAGCACTCGCATTTGCACCAAAAGTAGAAATGCCGCGAATCCAAAATTCGGAAAAATTCTTACCCGGTTGTCCTGATGTCTGCATGGCCATAATGCCCGGTACTCTACCAGCCAACGAATTCACAATGCTTGATGAGGGTGCAGCCGTTTTCAATTCATTCACGTTTACAGAAGTAACCGCACCTGTTACGGTTAACTTCTTCTGAGCCCTTGTAGCAGTAACAACTACTTCATCAAGCACAGAAGTAACCGCTTCTTTCATAGTTACATTTATTACATGCTGATCTTCTTTAACCAATACTTCTACTGGTTCAAATCCAACGTATGAAAAAATAAGTTTACTATATTCTTTCACTTTGATTTTATAGGCACCGTTAATATCAGTAACCGTACCCAAACCGGGAACATCACTCACGGTAATATTTACTCCAATCAACGGTTCTTTGTTTTCATCCGTTACGATCCCTGTCACTTCAATAGTCTTCTGAGCGAATGCATTCCCCATAAAAACGAGCAACAGGAATACGGTTAGTTTAAAATTCTTCATATTCATATTTTCATACGTAAATTGTTTAT
>DBPW01000045.1 GCA_002305015.1 Bacteroidales bacterium UBA1410 | reverse complement strand
CCAATGTCTGTATTGGCTTGAATTCTGTTTTTGCCGATTCTAAAGCCATCACCCTTAATTGCCTTATCGGATTTAACGACAAGTTCTATTTTTTCATTTGCTTTTCCTTGCCATCCTTGCCGCAATTCCTGCATTGCAATGCTGAGCGTTGGTGATTTTTTGGAGCAAATCACATTCACGGAATTCGTTCCTTTTCCCCGCAACCACAAATCGTGCCCGTCTTCTGCCTGAAGGTTAAAAGATAACAGAACAAAAAATGAAAAAATAGTTATGATTTTTCTACTCATTTGTTTTAATTTGAAATTTTACCATAAAAATATTTCAATCCACCATTCGTTTGCTTTCAGGAGCTCCGAGATAACTCTTTTTCAAGTTACCCGTATCAATGATTATTTTTTGCAATACGATTCCCGGTTCCAATACTCTAAATCGGATGGTATGCTTTCCGGCTGACTGAAACATGTGCGTCGTAATAGTTTCATTGATGCGTTGTGCCTGCCATTTTTCCAGGAGTTTTGTATCGTATTTTCCATTCATGTTTACAATCTTTTCTTCCTGATTATCAACCGAAATGCCATATCTTAATCCTTTGTTGTTGTTGAAATTAAGCGTTGGCGAAACCAATACGTGTATCGGAAAATTTCCTGTTGACCGGGTAATGACGTCATATTCCAGATAAATGCTGTCTTCCGGTGTTGGATATTCGTTTTGCGGAAAAGTAGTTACACCCGATAATGTTTTTCCCAAATTTGGAATCACTTTCCATTCTATTCGCTCGTTTCCTTTCGCACGATTGAAATGTTCGGCTTCAATGGAAATATAACCGTCACTTTCAACAAATTTTTTGTTTTTTTCGTCGGCTGAAGGTGTTACATATTTTACTTCAGGCATTACACGCTGCTTTGGCTCCTGCCAATAGGTATATCCGATACGAATTTGGTCCATCATGTGCTTCCATTTTCCACCTGCAACTTCAGTGTTGTAATGCAGGGTAAGCAGCGAATCGCGTTCGAAACATTTCTTTACTTCATCAGCCCAAATATTCGCTTCGGGATTATTTTGTTTGGCTAATTGTTTGTTTTTGGCAACGGCAAAATACATTTCGTATAAATTGCTGCAAGCATTGATGGGAAACAAAACCAGTTCGTCAAAAGCATCTTTTGTTTCGTCAGGAATTTGTTGGTAAAGTCTGAATGCATCCAAAGCCAATTTCACATACTCCGAAGTTACCTGCTGAAACTCATTGTAATTTTCCAGACTGTAAATCGTATCGTTCAACAACTCCGGCGTAATGCGGTGATTGTATTTTGTGTAAGTATCAATCAGCCGAGCCGATTCTTTGGCATATTTTTCTCCAAACTGCTCAGCACACCATTTTTCGGTATGTTCCCGCAAATTATCGGCAGTAAATTGGTTGGGATTCCATGCCATATCCAGAAAGAACGAAATCGGATATTCCATCGGTTTCAAATCGCCGACGTTAACTATCCAGAGTTTATCGACTCCATGCTGATAGGTGAGACTCATTTGTTCCCAAATACGTTGTACTTGACTGACATTGATCCATTTATAATTTCTCGGCCCGCCTACATAATCGAAATGATAATACATTCCATAACCGCCTTTTCGCTTCGGAGCATCCGGTAACGGCAGCTTTCTTACATTTCCCCAATTGTCGTCGCAGAGCAGCAAGGTTACATCATCCGGAACGCGCATCCCCTTGTCGTAATAGTCCTGAACTTCCTTGTATAGTGCCCAAACTTGGGGCGTTTTGGCAGCATCCTTCCCGGATATTTTGGAAATAATGCTGCGTTGATCGGAAATGATTTTTTCGAGCAATTTTATATTACTTTCTTCGCTCATCGGTTCATCGCCATCACCACGCATACCGACAGTAATCAGGCATTCTGTTCCGTAGGCTCGTTTAAAACCTTCTGTCCAGAATTGTTTCAGAACTTTTTTATTCGTCTGATAATTCCATTCTCCTTTTCCGTATCTACTCCATTCCACATGAGCACGCGCCATCGGTTCGTGGTGAGAAGTGCCGATCACAACCCCCATCTCGTCGGCAAGCACCGCATTTTGAGGATCATCGTCATAAAAAGCTTTCCCCCACATGGCAGGCCAAAGAAAATTTCCTTTCAAACGAAGAATGAGTTCAAAAACCTTTTCATAAAAATTGTGATTAAAACCACCAAACGTAGCTCTTGTCCAACCACCCAAAGCAGGTTCTTCGTCATTAAGAAAAATACCGCGATAGGCAACCGCCGGTTCGCCGGCAGTATAAACCCCACGTTTGATATAAATATTTTCGGATTTCCGAACAGGTACATCTGCCCAGTAATACCAAGGCGAAACGCCTATTTGTCGGGAAAGTTCGTAAATTCCATAAACCGTTCCTCGTTTGTCGCTGCCGGCAATAACCAATGCTTCGTCTATTCCTTCAAAGGGATGCTTTACGGTTTGAATGATGAATTTTTCATGTTTGCCCAATAAATCGGTTTTATTTATAATACGTTTGTTGGCAAGTTGGTCGATGAATTTGCTCTTACCAATCGTACCCACGATGAGTTTAACAGATTTTGTTTTTGTATTGTACGTTAAGGCCGGCTTTTTACCGGCAACTGCCAAAAAATCGTTCTGCAAATTCGCTAAGGCAAGTTGCATTGCCACAAAATCGGCAGAATCCGACAAAATAGAAAATGTTGCCTCGTTTTTAGTCGTCAAAGCAAATGAATCTTCATTTGCATCCGTAGCTACGAAATCGGGAGCATTTTGAGAATTTGCACTCAAAAAACCGAAAAAAGCCCCTATTAAAAACAAATATCTGTATTTCATTTATTTATAGTTGTATAATCGAATTCTCTGAATTTGCCATTCGTCTGAACCTATTCGAATATGGCGTCCCTGATGGGTTTGATCGCCATTGATGCGAACATATTTCCAATCGCTTCCCTGTTTGATGGCAACGTCTGTCGATAAAATTCCTGTGGTAAACGACGAATCTCTTATATTTTTGAACGTACAAGTAACGCTGGTTCCTCCAATCCAAAACTCACTCGGCCCAGTTTGAATGATAAGGCAACCGGCCGGAGTCCATTTTTCGGCTTTCGCTCCGTCGTTCCACGGAAGCGTGTAAACGTGAGAAAAAACTATTTCGTAATTTCCCATAGTCAAAGTGTCCGATTGATTCTGCCGATTCAGATAAATACCGTCAGTTTTATTCCTGTATGAAAGTATTAAATCTTTTAGATCATCCAATACCTTGTAACTTTTGCTGATAGCAGTCGCTTCCGGTTCGTTTGCCGATTCGATGGAGAATGGGCAAAACCCGAGCGACTTATGTCGTCCAATTACATAAAATACCTGAGCGGCATTATCGGGTTCCATGCGAATTTCAGGTACAAAAATCGGATTGTTTAATTGGTCGTACATTGCAAGCCAATCCCGAAAGTCGCCATGATAGATGTCCGGCGATAACATATCGATATGAGGTGCAGCTGCCTGCCAGATATTCATTAAATGAGGCAGTGGGCCGCCACTCGGATATTGTCCGGGTTGGTAATTGGGTCTGTTCAAAGCACAGTTTACGTACATGGGCAAGGGATAAACCGACTTCCCGGCTTCTGCCACTTTATCGGCATAAAGGGCATAATTCCAAGCCATAAACAATTCATCTGTTGCCAAGCTTTTCCCGAAAACGGATTCCCAATTTCCTTTTCGTTTGTATCCGTTTGTAGCCCATAAATTTTCAATCGAGGGGAGTAAATTTTTTTTATTTTGAAATAAATAATCCATCAATTCTTTGGGCACATCTGCTTGAAATGCCTTATTTGCCATAGTGGAATAATCGCGTGCATCAGGTAGCTGACCCATTTCATTTTCCACTTGCACCATAATGACAGTTTGTTCTATTTCGTCAACAGATTTTATGTGTTTCATCAATTCGCTAAATGCTTTTATATCTGCCTTTAAAGTATTTTGACTAAAAGGACTAACAATTTCCGATGGCTTCCCGTTGGCATCCAACGTGCGAGGGAAACGTTTATAATCTTCCTTTATCCATTGCGGGATGTAACAGGACATGCTGTTTTTCCACGTTCCAAACCAAAGCAAAACAAGGTGTAAATCTTTTTCACGAGCTTGATTTATCATGGCGTCGACCAATGTAAAGTCGAACTTGCCCTCCACAGGCTCTATCAATTCCCAATAAACGGGAGCTAAAACCGTATTCAGATTCATTTCCTTTAACTTGCCCCAAATTCCTTTCATTTTCTCCTCATCGCTGGTAGCAGAGTTGCTTAATTCTCCACCCAATATTAAAAAAGGCTTACCTTTTACCATCAATTGAACGTCGGTATTCCTTCTTTCGAGGGAGGGTGTTTGATAGTGTTGAGGAAAAACATGAATGGATAAAGTCAATAAAATGAAAAATGTGAAAGAGTTTTTGTAACGAATCATACAGATATTAATTTAAAATAGTTGGAATGTAATAAGTTTTGATATGATTTTCAATCAACAGAATGGTATTTACTCATAATAAATTGATTGGAAAGTCAGTTCGACCTTCCAATCAATTTGGTTCTCTTAATTTAATAACCCGGATTCTGATAAGCTGCTTTTTCTTCAACTGTCATTTCTAATCCATCAATTTGTCCTGTAGGAATTGGTCGCAAATAATGATACTTTTCAATTGTGCGCGTATAAATTATAGGATTTCGATCACCTACTCCATATGCAAGTCCGCAAATCTCATATTTAGATGAAAATTCTTCCCATTTCTGAGTACGAGTTAAATCGAACCAACGATAACCTTCGCCATAATATTCACGGGAACGTTCTTCTAAAATATAATTAATATCAATGGTGGCCGGGGTTGCAGCTATCATAGCGGCACTATTATCCTGAACTTTTGCCACATTTCCATTGTTGTCCCAGCGCCATTTACCTGCACGAGCGCGAATCACATTGATCAAGTCTCTGGCACTTTTACCTGGGTTGGGGGTTGCTCCTTTTACGGCGGCTTCGGCAGCAATAAAATACAGTTCGGAAAATTTTGCAATAGGAAAAGGTCTTGTAATTCCACCATTAGGTTGTCCAAGCCCGGTTCCATTATCTGTACGGTATGGCCCAAGCTTCCATAAATTAGGCCAGGAGTATCTACTGATCTCTCGTGGTCCAATTACCCAGTCTGCTCGTCCTGGTAATTCACCTGCGCCAACATTACTTTTTCCAGGTCCTACTGGATAGACGATAGGTGTAGTTGGTTCTTCGTTTAAAAAAGTTAAAATTGGATCTCCTGGTGATACCGGCATTCCATTTGCATTATATAATACTGAATTAGGGATTCCACCTTTTGGCCAGTTTCCACGGAATGTTGTAACAAAACTTCCATCGTAGCGAGAATCATTGATTTTGTCTGAAAAAGTATTTGTAATTAACCCAATAGGTGGACACATCATTTTCCATGGGCGTCCATAAGCTTGTGCTGCTTCTCGTTGCACTGACCTAACTGCAGTCGTTTGTGCTGGATCTGTAAAACTCTGTAAAAAAGTATAGTCCCATTTAAAAAACCAATCTGCAAAATTGCCGGGAGATGAACCCGTATTATATGAATGGCTCGATCCATCATAATATTCGCTAGACTCTGTATGGTCAGCATAAAGTAGCATTTCATTATGGCGATCGTTTTGAGCTAAATTGACATCATAATAGGTGGGCTGAAGTTTAAATGGACCCGGATTATCAATAGCCGTAACCGCTACTTCATAGGCTTGTTGAAAATACCATTGTGCATCATGACCATCGGGGTCGGTTCGATTACACTCTGGATATGTAGGAATATCATTAGGATTTTCCAGCCACCATCCATAGGTTAAATAAGCTTTTGCCAAATAAAGTCGAGCTAGCGTTTTCGTCGCTGTTCCGGTTAAACGAGGCTGTTCCGGCAAGTCATTTACTGCTGAAATCAAATCGGGGAATATTGCTCTTGTGTAAACTTCTGGAACAGTATTTCGAATGGAAAATCTAGAAGTAGACGTATTAAATTTTAATTCTCCACCCCCTAAATCCAATGGTACTCCTCCAAATGTTTGGACCAACATAAAATAGTCAAAGGCACGGAAGAATCTCGCTTCGGCAATCAATGCATTTGAAATAGTCCCTACTTCTAATGCATTTTCGATAATCCCGTTCGCAGTATTGATATTTGAAAAGGCTTGATTCCACAAAACATCTGCTCTAGAGCTTGAAGGTGTCAGTGCAGCTTTACCTGTATAATCAAGAGGTAAGACATTACCATCACCCCCATGTCCATAAGTGGCCTCATCTGTCCCCATTTCTCCAATAAGTGACCAATATCCATTTCCATAAATGTATCGTAGATGTGCATATAATGAGGTAATACCTCCCATTACACCTTTTTCTGTTTTGAAATACTCAGGAGTAAAAATGCTACGAGGTTTTTCTTCCAATATATCTGAACAGCTAATAATCCCAATAACTAAAAATGCTGTCAGTAAATATTTATTTATATTTAATTGTTTCATAATCATATTGTTAAAATGTTAAATTGATACCTATTAAATAGTTTCGAGTTGTTGGAGTATTGGTTCCTATTGTTAATAATCGCCTTAAGTTAGAAGACATTGGTACTGCCGCATTTTCATCGCCATATGAATTTGTTTCTGGATCCATGCCTGATTCATTATAGTAGGGTGAAAACAATACAAACGGATTTTGGATTGTGCAATATATCCTTAGATTATCAATTCCAAGATTTGAAATCAACTGTTTTTTGAAATTGTAACCTAAGGTTATTGTTCGAATCTTCATATATGAAGCATCGAAATAACCAAGAGTGCTTCCATATTTAGGATTATTACTACTTTCCATTCCACCGGGTTTGGGGTACTTAGCATCGGTGTTTTCGGGTGTCCAATAATCTACTTTTACATTGTTTCTACGACCAGTTAACATATTCAGATACCCTGAAGATGAATACAAAGAACTCATCAATATGCCTCCTCTTTTAAATGTTCCAACTAAACTCAAATCAAAATCTTTAAATGCTACTCTTGTATTGAATCCGCCTTCAAAATCGGGATTGATATCAATGATCTGGCGGTCGTCATCATTAATTTTTCTTGTTGGAGATCCGTCGGAATTATACTCTCCTGTGTATTTTACCTTAATCATTCCGGCATTTCCTCCAGGCTCAAGTATCTGAAGATATTTATAGTCAGGATCGGTTTCATTCCAAAGACCTATTTTTTCGTAATCATAGATAACATCTATCGGATGACCAACAAACCACCAATTGTTTTTATCTTCATTTTGACCAGAGGCGAGTGCCAATAATTTATTCTTATTCGAATACAGATTTATTCCAGCTTCCCATGTCCATCCATTATAATTGTTTAATATCAAGCCATTAAGCGATATTTCTATCCCTTTATTTTGCGTTTCACCAATATTGGCCATATAACTCCCAACTCCTGATGTGGAAGGTAATCCTACACGGAGTAATACATCTTTAGTATTTTGAACGTAATACTCCAAAGTTCCCGTCAATCGGTTGTTGAAAAATGAAAAATCAAGGCCATAGTTCCATGTGCTTGAATACTCCCACCCTAATTGAGTGTTAGGCAATTCAGAAACATAATATCCTACTGTATTATATGATCCAAAATTATATGGACGTGTGCTTAATAATCCTAGAGTTTTATAAGGATCAACTGATTGATTTGATGTTTCTCCGTAACCTATTCTTACCTTTAATTGATTGATATAAGATAGTTCTTTCATGAATGATTCGTTTTTTATGTTCCACCCTGCAGAGATTGCAGGATATGTATGCCATTGACGTCCTTTAGCGAGTCTCGATGAAGCATCAGAACGAATTGTAGCGCTTATCATATATCGATCATCATAAGAGTACATTACTCTTCCCATGTATGAAATCAATCCACTGTTAAAATATGATTGGTTACTTGGGTCTATGACGACTTCTCCATTCGCTCTTCCTAAATTATAGAATTGGAAGGAATCGGATGGAATGTCTTTCGCAGATGCATGTGATCGGTTATAGTAAGTTTGTTCTGCTGAATACATAGCAAGTGCATTTAGTTGATGTTTATCATTGAATGTTTTATCGAAAGAAAACAAGTTCTCAATAGCCCAATTGGTCATCAACGAATTGCTTATACTAGCCGTTGAAACAGTTGATGCATTCTCGCTGAACACTCCTTCCCCAGTATAACTTCCGTTATTAGTAGTCCTAAAATTTAAACCAAGATTTACACGATATTTCAGCCCTTCAATCGAGGGAATTTTTATTTCCGCATAAGCGCTATTAAATGAGCCAAATGCCTTATTTTGGTCAATCCAACTATCACCAAGGTTTTCAATTACTGATTTGGTGACTACATAATGATTGTCATTAGCCATTTTAACTACTCTTTTTAGTGATCCATCGGCATTATATGGATTTGCTATTGGCGTTGTGCTGAGTGTCGTGTATAAACTAAAGTTGTTACCATTATTAATTGAATAATTGCTATTAGTAGAAAATCCAATTTTGAAATGTTTTCCTATCTCTTGATCTAACATGCTTCTGATAGATAGTCTTGTGTAATCTTGTCCGGGAATAATAGCCTCATCTTTATAATAGCCGATTCCAAACGAGTAATTTCCTTTTTGGGTACCCCCAGTTATGCCTATATCATGGCTTGTTGTAATTCCTGTACGATATAGCAAATCTTGCCAGTCAATATTGACATCATCGGATTCATCTTCTCCGTATTGGGTAAATTTTCCTGCCGCAGCTCTTAGTTTGATAAATTCCGGACCATCCATCATGGGATATTTGGCAAAAATGTTTTTCAAACCATAATAACTATTATACGACATTTTAGCCCTATCTCCTTTAATACCTTTTATTGTAGAAATCAAAATTACTCCGTTTGCACCGCGAGATCCATATATAGCAGTTGCAGAAGCATCCTTAAGGATATCTATACTTTTAATAGAATTTGGATCTATGTCTCCTAATGTCCCTGCAAAAGGTATTCCATCGAGCACGACTAATGGATCGTTGCTCGCATTCAAAGAGCGAGTGCCGCGAATACGTATTTGCATTTCTGCTCCTGGTTTACTAGATGTTTGTGACATTTGAACACCAGCAATTCTTCCTTGCAAGGCCTGAGTAATATTTGCAGAAGGAACTTCCCTAAGCGTATTACCCGTTACGGACGAAACCGAACCGGTTACAGCTTCTTTTCGCTGTGTTCCATAGCCTATTACCACTAATTCTTCTAATGCCTGCACATCCGATTCCATGACAACATTCAAGGTGGTTTTACCATTGACAGGAACTACAAGGTTTTTCATTCCTACAAATCTGAATTCAAGCGATCCGTCGGCAGGGACATTCAGTAGAATGTATTTCCCGTCTATGTCTGTGACAGTTCCATGTGTAGGGTCACCCGATACAATTACGGTTGCTCCGATAACAGGTTCGTTGTTTGTATCGGTTACCGTTCCACTTACTGTGATGTTTTGAGCAAACACACTTAAGGATATTATCCACAGTATTGCGAATAGCCATCCTTTCATTTCGATGAATTTCTTTTTGTTTTTCATTCGTTTTCTTCATTTAAAAAATTAATAATTCATGTTTTTAATTTAAAAATTCAAACTCAAATAAATTTTGCTCTCCATTTTAATAAAGAGAAAACCTATCATTCACGCTCATTCATTTTATAGTACATCTTCTTACATTTTTATTTTAACAATTAGTAAACAAAATATTTTTGGCAAATATAAACGAATGTAACCGGCATTATTTGCTCAAATGTTACCTTCTTTTTGCTGAAGGTTACATCAAGAGAAAATAATGTTACCAATAATTTAAAATTAAATACACAGGGGATTAAAACAAAAACAATCTCTATTTATACTCACTTAATAGTTAAATTATTAAAGAAAATTAATCCCGGAGTTTGTAAAGGAATGGATCCATCCTCATTGTAAGCAATAATTTTAAAAGATAAAAAACGAAGAATCGTTAAATCCGGCTTAATGTTCAACAATACTGTGCCAATGTTTATTGACAAAAACCGCAAAAGCCGGGTAATTTGGACTTGCCACATGTCCTCCTCGATGACGACGATATCCGATATCTCCATCCAAATAGGCTTTATCGGTTAACGGCATGGGTATTTTTTTATCGTCCCATACCATCGAATCCTTCATTACAATTCCTTTTTTTCCCAGTAATTCATAAATAGAAGAAGCTGCAACACAGCTCAGATACTGTCCATAAGGATCTACCCATGAATCACCCACGAAATCGCCTGAGCCAATGAAAATAGGACGTGGAGCACAAAGAGCCAATAAAGATTCCCCATCAACTTTCATTCTTACAACTTTTCTGGGCATGTACCCATCCAAACTACTTGAATCAACACCCATATAGGACATAAAATTGCCGGCCATCCAATGATATTCTTGAGCCCACAAACTGTTTGACAAATCCTGTCCCCAATGTCTCCTGCTTTGAACCACACCCAAACTGCCGGAAGAACTCGGAAACGAAATAGATATACGGGGTTCGTATGCCATTGTTACCAATGTCGCCTTTCCCAATCGCGAATGCCCTGTCAATCCTATTTTGGAAGCATTCACATCTTTATTGGCATCGGATTCGAAATAATCGATAAAACGAATCACACCCCACGACCAAGCTACTAAAGTTCCCCAATCATAGGGTTTACGCCAATTTCCGCGATTAACCAAACCAATCAGATAACTGGTTAAATACTTACCGTTGTCGGGTTGAAGTTGCGTATAATCAAAAGCCAATGTTCCGATCCCCGAAGGTGAAAAATTATTCCAAACCTCTTCTTCTATTGAAGCCGGATGTCGTGCTCCAAAATTCCAAGCAAAAGTTATGATAATAGGTACCTTGCCTTTTGAATGAGCAGGAATGCGTAAAATTCCGACCAGTTTCGGTATGTCTCGAACAGCCGGATAAAGAGAAGTATCGATGATGCCTGTAAGGGTATATTGTTTATAAGGAATACCGTTATCGGCCGTATCCATTAGAGTATCACCTACCTCCCAGGTAATTTTCAAATTGTTGGCAGCAGGAGGTACAGTACCCCATATTTTCTTTACTTCTTCAAAAATTTGGTTCCTGCGAATATGCCAATTTTCAGCTGTAATGTCATTCAAATCATGTAATGCTAAAGGCTGATAAAATTGAGAACCTGTAAAATATTCTCCTCCCGGTTCCCATGATTGAATATAATTATTCCACAGACCATCCTCAGCTCGCGCTACCGTTATTACATCACAAAAGTCATCTTGTGAAGTTGAGCTAGTATCGGTTGCCCATGTCCATATTCCATCGGGATTGGATTCTTCTTTCGGTTTAAAAGAAACATCACTTCCCTCAATACGAAGTTTAGGCAATATCGTCGCGTTGTAGTGGGTTACCTTATCGGGAAGTGTAGGGAAAGAAAGCCCCAATTGCCACAACATTTGATCTCTATCCTGCTCAGCAGTAACATTTGCCGGAGGAAAATCCGGATAAGGATCTTGTGCAAAAATTTGAACAACAACGCATAGAAAAAACATCCGCTAAAAAATAAATTTGTTTTCATTTCTCTTCTTTTGAATAAATATAGATCTCTGCCGATTCCAAACCCTCGGACTCTGCCGTAATTTTGATTGTTCCGGGTTTATTTTCTTGCGATCGTACAATCACAAGACATAAGCCGTTAAAAGCTTTCCTTTCTATAGCGGGGAAAGGCGTCATATCGGTTGCATCGCCATTATCGGTGGCGATAATATCACCGGGACCTTCAATGGCAAATCGAATAAGATTATTCGCTCCGGGTACAAGTAGTCCTTCTTCGTCCGTTATACGAACCGTCACAAAAGACAAATCGTTACCGTCCGCTTTGATTTCTGATCGATCTGCTTCCCTTTCAAGTCGATAGGCATCACCCGCAGTTTTTACACTGTCCTCTGCCCATCTCTTCCCATTCCTGTAGGCTATTACCTTCAACACACCGGGAGAATAACTTACATCATTCCACCGTAAACGATATTCATATTTTCCTTTCTTCTTTCTTCCAAGAGATTTTCCGTTCAAAAACAACTCGGCTTCGTCTCCCGAAGTAAACACATGTACCGGTGTAACCATACCCACACGTTCAGGCCATGTCCAGTGCGGAAGAATGTGCGCCATTGGCAGGTCAGGTCGCCAACGCGATTGATAAAGAAAAAAACGATCTTTTTTGAAACCCGCAAGATCGATGATGCCGCAATAGGAACTTCGGGACAAATAGTAGGGTGTCGGTTCTCCCAGATAATCCCATCCGCTCCACACGAATCCGCCTGCGACATAAAGATGACGATCTTCTGAGGCAAACACTTTGTCGGGCGAAGAGCCGAATTCCATCGTGTAAAGCTCGTATGCACTTACTTGTCTGATGACGGGATCTCCTCCCTGACCATCTTTTACCGGTGCACTGATTCCCTCAAATACAGGGAATGAATAGATTCCTCTACTGCTTACTGTAGCCGCATTTTCACTGCTGAGAATAACTTTATCGGGAAATGCTTTGTGGAAAGCAGAAAACTGTGGCGGTGTGCTAATTCCTTTAAGTCCGGCATAGGCCGAATCATTACGAATGCCTTCACCCTGATAATTCAAACTTATCACATCCACACAGCGTGGAAATGGCATGTCAGGTTTGGCAAAATTCATGGAAGCTGTTGCCGGACGTGTAGGATCTTCGTCTTTTACAATATCGTAAAGTCTTTTTGCCACTTTAGCCCCTTCTTCACCGGTATATTGTTCGCCAACCTCATTTCCAAAACTCCACATGAATACCGAAGGATGGTTTCGGTCGCGCCGGATCATGGCACGCAAATCCTGTTCATGCCACTCCGGGAAAATCAGATGAAAATCCAATGGTGTTTTCCCTAATTCCCAGCAATCGAAAATCTCGTCCATGACAAGAAATCCCATCCGATCGGTTAATTCCAGCAACTCAGGCGCAGGCGGATTATGGGCTGTACGAATTGCATTGCATCCCATTTCGCGCAATATTTCCAGTTGACGCTCGGCTGCTATAACGTTAAATGCTGCTCCCAATGCTCCAAGATCATGATGAAGATTTACACCTTTTATAAAGATGTGTTCTCCATTAACGAAAACCCCTTTTTCGGAATCAAATGTTATCGAACGAATCCCAAAAGGGGTATCGTATTTATCGATAACCTGATCATTCTGCAATAACGCTGTTGAGGCAACATACATGTTGGGGTTTTGTGTTGGCGGTGGTCCCCACAAAAGCGGATCTTTCAGCTCGATACTATGATGCGTTTTTATCCTTTCTCCTGGTTTGATCGTTATCTCCGAAGGTACAAAGGTAGCAACAGGTTTATTTACCCTGCTTCCATCTGCATTCAAAAGGAAAATATGCGTAATTACGTTAATATTGGCATCCTCTTTTGAATCGTTATCGATATCGACTTCCAAATCGATGATTGCCGATGAATTCGACACATCCCGAGCTTTTACAACGGTTCCCCATTGTTCTATATGAACCGGATGCGTTTTAACTAACCAAACATTGCGATAAATTCCTCCACCGGGATACCAGCGGGAAGAATTCGGTGGATTGTCCAAACGGATTGCCAATTGATTTTCTTCTCCGGGTATGACGTAAGGAGTTAAATCGACACGCCAGGAAGCATACCCGTATGGCCATCCGCCAACCAAATGGCCGTTCAACCAGACCATGGCATAAGACATTGCCCCTTCCACATCCAAAAACACTGATTTACCTGCATCGGAAAGTGGAATATCCAGTTTTTTCCGATACCATGCCACTCCGGGACTTGGCAGCCGCCCCATACCGCCACCCACTTCTGCATCCCATCCCTCGTAAAAAGGACCTTTGATTGCCCAATCGTGAGGTAAATTCACGCATTCCCACGAACTGTCATCAAAATTCGGTCTTACAAAAGCAAAATCAATACCCGGATCACCTTGAGGACGAATATATCTTTTTTGTGGATTCTTAATGAAGGCATTTCCTGTAGGTAAAATCCATGGTTTGAGTACTTGACGCGTAGCTTCTATTTTTACGGCTTCCGTCGGACGGGCATCGGCAGGTTTATCGTCCCTATTGTCTAATACTGTAGGACGAGCATCATATATCAAACTATCGACAATCGAGCCCGACTCATACTTAAAAAATCGCCATCCTTTGTTAAGACATAGGCGTTCCCTTTCTTGGCCTTTGGTTTGAATATCTGAGTCGGGTTTGAACCCAAATGCAAAAGAAATCAAGCAAATAAAACACCCACTCACTATTTGAAAAGTAAGTTTAAAAAAATGATGCCAAAATATTCCGTTAATAGATTTCTTTACTCTTCTAATAATCGACATAATTTCTTCTAATATTTTTCTTCAATTTTTTGAATTGACCTTTTTACTTTAAAATTATTGTTTTAAGACAAAAATATAAGTCTTACCTGCTTTGGTTGGGAAATCATACAGATAAGAAGTTTTTGTAGTCATAAGACTCAGATTCGATGAATTTGAAATTAATGGCTCTTTTATTTGTGGAGTTTCAAAAAAAGTGTTTGGATTATTGTTTGATGCAGATTTTAAATCTTTACCATCACTCATCATAAGTTCATTATGAACCCGGATGCGACAATTTCCTCCCAGCTTCGATTTAATCTCAATTTTCTGAATCATTCCATTTTCCCAATTAAAACTTACTTCGAAACCTCCTCGCGTTCTCAATCCCGAAACTTCACCTTTATCCCAATCATCCGGTAAGGCGGGCAAAAAATGAATCGCTCCATCATGACTTTGAAGAAGCATTTCTGCGATGCCTGCTGTGCAACCGAAATTACCGTCGATTTGAAAAGGTGGATGCGCATCAAAAAGGTTGGGATAGGTTCCCCCTCTTTCTTCCCCGTCTTCTTGAAAAGCAGGAGTTAATTGATCTGTGATAAGCTTATAGGCATGATTACCATCTAACAAACGTGCCCATAAACACACCTTCCATGCCATTGACCATCCGGTAGATTCATCACCTCGAGCAATTAAGGACGTTTTGGCAGCCGAAAATAATTCCGGTGTTCGATAAAGTGAAATTTGATTGCTGGGATATAACCCATAGAGATGTGAAACATGCCTGTGGTGATCGTTTGGATTGTCCCAGTCATGCATCCATTCCTGCAATTGTCCCCATTGTCCAATTTGCATGGGTGGCAAACGTTTTAAAGCATTCTTCATCTTCTTGACCAATCCTTTATCTTTCCTAAGAATCTCAGCAGCTTTAATTGTTTTTGTAAACAGATCGAAAACCAATTGATTATCCATCGTTGTGCCGGCGGATATGGAAAATTCGGGGTGAACGGTTGGAGAATTTTCCGGGGAAACAGAAGGACATACCACAAGCCATTTATGTTCGGGTTCTTCTGTCAAAAAATCGAGAAAAAACAAAGAAGCCTCTTTCATCGCCGAATATACCGATTCAAGGTAATCTTTATTTCCGTTGTATTCATATTTATCAAACAGATGCTGACAAAGCCATGCTCCACCCATTGGCCACATTCCCCAAAATGCACCATCTACTGGACCGTTAATTCGCCAGATATCTGTATTGTGATGAAGCACCCATCCTCGCATTCCATACATATCCTTGGCAGTTTTCTGCCCGCTTTGTGAAAGCTCCTTTACCATTGTCACCAATGGTTCATTCATTTCTGAAAGATTGGTAACTTCAGATGGCCAATAATTCATTTCGGTATTTATATTAACTGTATATTTACTATCCCAGGGTGGAAATAATTTGTCGTTCCATATTCCTTGTAGATTGGCCGGTTGGCCCCCTGGTCTCGACGAAGAAATGAGAAGATAACGCCCAAATTGAAAATACAAAGTAACCAATTGAGGATCATTACCTCCAGAAAACTGTTGAAGACGCACATCAATAGGGTTTTTCTCAGCATCTGTTGTGCCAAGATTTAGATTCACTCGTTTAAAGTATTGTCTGTAGTCTTTGATATGATCGTCTATAATTTGCTTATAATCCTTTTTCAAAGCGTGCTGAAGATAGGCACTAGCTCTTTCAAAAGCGTTTCCACTGATATCACTGTAATTTACAAAATTCGATGCAATTGAAATATAAATGGTAGCAGTATCAGCATCGAACACATGCAAAGATGATTCACTGGCAGAGGCGATGCCTCCATGAGTTAAAATTTTTATGTGGGTCGCAAATTGTACAGCGCCCTTCACAGTTTCGTGATCGCTGGTAATACCCGATAAAATAAGTTCGTCATTTCCTTTTGTAGTAATATTCGACTTTGAAGGTCTTGTCATCGTGGCAGAAAAATTGACAACTCCGGTTTTGTCACCAAAAATACGGACAATAATTACTTGATCGGGATAAGAAGCAAAAACTTCTGTAGTGTAATTTATTCCGTTTACCCGATAACGAGATGTCGTCAAAGCTTTTTCAAGGTCAAGTTCCCTGTAATAATCCGAATAATTTTCATGTCCGGGAAAGAATAATTCGAGGTTACCAACTGTTTGATAAGGCATACCATGAGAAGTTTTACTGATAAATTTCTCATCTACTAAATTCTGGGCTTCTTTGTATTTACCCTCGAATATTAATTTTCTGACTTCCGGTAAAGCATCCTTTGCCTCCGGGTTATCATTACGGTTTGGTTGTCCGGCCCAAACCGTATTTTCGTTAAGCTGGATAATTTCTTTGCATGGGTCACCAAATACCATAGCTCCCAATCGCCCGTTACCAATGGGTAGAGCTTCGACCCATTGTGTAGCCGGATGATCGTACCAAAGTTTTAAAAACGATTCTTGACCTATAGCAACCGTAGTTGTCAATATCAAACTGAACATAACAAATAAAATTGGTTTTTTCATCTTCCCCATTATCAATTTATTTTTCTTTCAATAAGTACTGAACGGCAGCTGACAGAAAAATATAGTCGGCACAAATTCCTACAGTAACTTCATTTTCTCCCCAAAGAAACGGCCAATTTTCTTTATTTTCCGGAAAATCAGGTTTTAAAATCAATAAACCTGGAACAACACCACCGGCAATAAAGCTAAAATCTGCCCGATTGTTTCCGTATGTAATTCTTTTAGAATGAGTCCCTACAGCCGAAACAAAAGAAACATTCGAATAAGGATGACATCCAAAAATGTAATTAAGTCCTTTATAGACATATTCGGAATCCACGATATCCGGAAAGAATTTGTGAGCATAATAGTTCGTCGTTGCCCACCTTATAACCTCACTGTTTCCACCCCAACCTCTTGCCACAATGGGCACTCCATAAGGATTTTGCTTGTCTAAATCATCACAACCCTTTTTATATCTCACAACATAATTTCTTAATTGGTTTCGATAATCTTGATCCATATAAGGGTATCCCTGTAAAGCCATCAGTAAACCGGGCATGCCCATCCGGTCGAGTTCTGACCAAATGGTTTCGTTGAATCGTTGTGCATAGGAATCATTATCGGTGGTAATAAAGAGTTGAAGAGCAGCAAGTATTTTCATGTTATTTCTGAATTTCTCCAAAAAGCGGGAAGTATCCTTTTTGGCATAATGTTCGTTTTCGTTCCAAAGTTTTTCGGCATAAAACAAACACTGATTCGACAACGTATCGTTATANNGCAGCGGTATAATAATCAAGCGATGGATTTCGGGTTGTGAACGCCCAACGGTCATCCATTGTACCACTTGATTTTCCATCCGTTTGGTAAGGTGCAAGAGAAGGATTATATGGAAGATTGTCCGTTTCGGTTGAGGCATCGCCAAGGTGATGGTATTGATGGAGGTTGGGAACAACGATGCCTCTTACCGGGTGTCCAATATTCTTTACTTGGGCCACCATGTTAAGGGTACCGTGTTCTATTTGCTGTAAAATATCGGGTTTGCCGTCAGGGCGATGAATATCGACATAACGGGTTTCGTAATCGATATAAGTCTGATCTCTCTCGGGTTTAAATTTCTCCCAGGTATCGACAAGGCTCAGTACCGCATTGCAATGCGATCCCGTTTGAATATCGAAATCTCCTGCATCA
>DBPW01000003.1 GCA_002305015.1 Bacteroidales bacterium UBA1410 | reverse complement strand
ATAAACAATTTACGTATGAAAATACGGATTTCGATTCTTCTCTTTTACTGATGGAATTTTATGGTTTTATTGCTGCTGATGATGATCGATACGTGAAAACCGTAAAAGCAATCAAAGAAAATCTTTTACACGAAGGATTAATGTATAGATACAAAACGGCAGACGATTTTGGTGTGCCAACTTCTTCATTTACGGTATGCAATTTTTGGCTGATTCAAGCCTTGTATGCAATTGGGGAAAAAGAAGAAGCCAAACGGATGTTTGAATCGATCGTTACTTATGCCAATCATGTTGGTCTATATAGCGAAGATTTTGATTTCGAAACCAAACGTTTGTTGGGAAATTTTCCACAGGCCTATTCCCATCTTGCCTTTATAAATGCTGCCACACTCTTTTCCGAAGAACAGGTTTTGTCGAAGTTTATCCGTCCTTAATCGCTTTTGCCAAAGAGGGATGGTTCGATATTTAGTTTTGCAAAAGAACCGGGGAATTTTTCATTAATAAATTCGATCATGTTTATGATGTTTTTATAGTTTACGAAATGAGTTTTTCCAAAAAAGGAATGACTTTTGATTGTAAGGGAATTCTGTATTTGGCGGTGGGGGAAAAATTGCCCACTTTAATGCTGATGCCATGTTGCGGAAGTGCGCGAAACATATCTTCGTCGGTAGTATCATCGCCGATAGCCATAACAAAATCGTAATTTTTTTGGGCAAGACGGCGTTTTACTTCTGTTCCTTTATTGAATGTTGCCGGTTTTATTTCCAGGATTTTGTTCCCGGGAACAATTTGTAAATTCAGTCTCGAGCATGGCTCAATTAAGGCGTTCATGAGTTGTTTTTCTCGAAGTTCCGCCAACCAAGCATCCACTTTACGATAGTGCCATACTAGGGATGTATTTTTGATTTCGAGTGAAGAACGCGGGGTTTTTTCTATGGCATGAAGGAGAATATTCATGATTTCATCGTCCCATTTTTCTATTTTTTTATAATTTTCGTGCCATACGCCGTTTTCTCTATAAAAAGCCCCATGTTCTGCGGTAAGATCGATATCTAAGTCTTTAAACCATTGATCAAGAATTTGATAATTTCGACCGCTGTTGATAACAACCGTATTCCTTTTATCTTCTTTGATCCGGTTCAACAAATCGCGCAATTGTGCCGAAGGAGCGGCATCTTCGGGATTTTTTGTAAAAGGGGCCAACGTACCGTCGTAATCGAGCAATAACAAGCGCGATGAAGCGTGGTCGTACCTGTTTTTAATTTGGTCGAACTGTTCTTTTTCGATTATTTTGGTCAATATTTCACGGTTTTGTCGTTTAATGAATTGCATTTCATCGATAAAATCGTTTGCCCATTTTTTTACGTTTTGCTTTGAAATGCGTTTTTGCATTTTTCCCAACCGTTCTTTTTTTTCTTCCTCCTTCATGGAAAGGGCTTGTAAAATAGCTTTTTCTATGTCTTTTATATTATTCGGATTAATAATAATGGCCTCCGAGAGTTCAGCGGCGGCTCCTGCCATTTCGCTGAGAATAAGTACGCCCGGATTTTCTTCGCTTTTTGTAGCGAGATATTCTTTTGCTACCAAATTCATGCCGTCACGCAGCGGCGTCACCAAGGCGATTTTGGCAAGGTTATACATGGCTATGAGTTCATTAAACTCAAAACTCCGATAAAAATAGTGAATAGGTGTCCAGCCCGGTTTGGAGTAGAGGCCGTTGATTTTTCCGATCAACTGATCGATCTCGGTTTTTAGATCGGCATATTTGTTTACTGTACTGCGTGAGGGCACCACAATCATCATAAGCGACACTTTCTCGTGATATTCCGGATGATTCTTTAGAAATAAAGCAAAGCCATTTAAGCGGTGTAAGATACCCTTGCTGTAATCGAGGCGGTCAACGGAAAGGATGATGGATTGTCTGCCGAGTTTTTGTTTTAGTTTATTTATTTTCTTTTGTACAGCAGGGAGTGACGAAGCATGGTGGTATTGTTCATAGTTGATCCCCATCGGGAAAGCATCGACGTGAACAATACGGTCTTCGAGATAAATTTCGTCGAGTTGGCAATTCAGGTCGAGTACCCGGTAAATGGCACTGAGGAAGTGTCGCATGTAATCGTGGATATGAAACCCGATAAGGTCGGCACCCAACAAGCCGTTGAGTAGCTCTTCTCTTTCGGGGAGCACGCGAAAAAGTTCGTACGGAGGAAACGGGATATGATGGAAGTAGCCGATGTTGACTGTCGGCCGGATATTCCGAATCATTTTGGGCAGCAGCATCAGATGATAATCGTGTATCCAGACGAGGTCGTCATCTTCGATAAAAGGAAGCGCTGTTTCACAAAACTGCATATTTACCTCTTGATACGTCTCCCAAAATTTGGTTTTGTATTGAACAAAAGAATAAAAATAGTGACATAGCGGCCAGATAATACTATTGCTGTATCCTTCATAATAATTTTCGATTTGTTCGGCCGACAGAAAAACGGGGTGATAGTTGAATTTTTTCAGTTTTTTGGTGATTTTTTCTTTTTCTTCGTTATTATCGGTATATATTCCGGGCCATCCGATCCAATGTTTTTCCACAGGCAGTTCCAACGATCCCATCCCGGTTGACAATCCGCCCTCGCTTCGGCTTATGCAAAGCCTATTGTTCTTTTTTTCGATTTTTACAGGTAGTCTGTTTGCAATAATTATTATTTTCATCTTCTATTGATGGTATTTGTCTCCTTTGTCTTCGGAGATGTTACTTTATAACAACGCGTAAAAATAAAATGATTATTATTTATTATAATTTAACAAATTGAAAATTTTTATGTGCATCTTTTGGTGTAATACCCAATTCTTTAGTTATCCGCATGTTGAAAACTGTGAGAGCGTGTATTCAAAATATAAAATTGAAAGATTTGTTTGTACTTTCATATTTTTGTAATACTTTCGTATGGCTTTTTGGTAGCTATTCTATTTTGATTAAAATAGGGAGCATTCAAATTAACATTTAAAAATACGATTATCCTATTATGGCTAAAGAAAAAAACTATTTGACTTGTGATGGAAATCAGGCGGCAGCGCACATCGCATACATGTTTAGCGAAGTGGCTGCGATATATCCTATCACGCCTTCGTCAACAATGGCTGAGTATGTGGATGAATGGGCTGCTGCAGGACGGAAGAACATCTTCGGACAACCTGTTTTGGTGCAGGAAATGCAATCGGAAGCAGGTGCTGCCGGAGCAGTTCACGGGTCATTGCAGTCAGGCGTGTTGACAACCACATTTACTGCATCTCAGGGACTGTTGTTGATGATACCCAACATGTATAAAATAGCCGGGGAATTGTTGCCCGGCGTATTCCATGTATCGGCACGTGCCATTGCTGCTCAGGCTTTGTCCATTTTTGGCGATCATCAGGATGTGATGGCTGCAAGATCTACCGGTTTTGCTCTTTTTGCTACCGGGTCGGTGCAGGAAGTGATGGATTTGGCAGCCGTGGCTCATTTGGCTGCCATTGAAAGCCGCATTCCCTTCGTTCATTTTTTCGATGGTTTCCGAACATCTCATGAGATACAGAAAATCGAAGCCTTAACCAACGATGATTTGGCACCGTTGATCAATTACGAAGCCTTGGATGCTTTCCGCAAGCGGGCAATGGGGCCTGATGCTCCGGTTATCCGCGGTACGGCTCAAAATGACGATATTTATTTTCAGACGCGCGAGGCAGCCAATCCGTTTTATGAGGCTGTACCCGATATTGTAGAGAAATATTTGGGTAAATTGGCTGAAGTAACCGGTCGCAAATACGGATTATTCGATTATTACGGAGATCCCGAAGCCGATAGGGTGATCATTGCTATGGGTTCGGTTACGGAAACCATTCGTGAAGTAGTGGATCACCTCTGTGCCAAAGGCGAAAAAGTGGGTGTTGTTGCTGTTCATCTGTATCGTCCTTTCAAAGCTGAAGCCTTCCTTTCGGTTGTGCCTAAGACTGCAAAACGCATTGCCGTGCTCGATCGCACTAAGGAACCGGGAGCGCTGGGTCAGCCGCTCTATATGGATGTAAAGGATTGTTTTTACGGAAAAGAAGATGCTCCGGAAATTGTGGGAGGTATTTATGGACTTTCGTCAAAAGATACCACGCCGGGACAGATTCTTTCGGTATTCGAAAATTTAGCGATGAAAATGCCGAAAAACGATTTCACCATCGGAATTGTGGATGATGTGACATTTAAATCGCTTCCTGTGAGAGAAGAAGTTTCGATGGATGAAACCATTTACGAGGCTAAATTTTACGGAATCGGATCTGATGGAACCGTAGGAGCAAATAAGAATACCATTAAAATTATCGGTGAGAATACCGATAAATATGTTCAAGCCTATTTTGCTTACGATTCCAAAAAATCGGGAGGGTTTACCAGTTCTCACCTGCGATTTGGGGATAAACCCATCCGCTCTACTTATCTGGTAAATACGCCCAATTTTGTGGCGTGTCATGTTCCCGCTTACCTTACTCTTTATGATGTAACCCGCGGATTGAAAGAGGGCGGAACGTTCTTGTTGAATTCGTTGTGGAGCAAGGAGGAGGTTGGTAACCATCTTCCTGATCATATCAAAAAGTATTTTGCTCAAAAGCACATTAACTTTTACATCATCAATGCTACCAAGATTGCCGATGAAATTGGTTTGGGCAATCGCACCAATACCATTCTTCAATCGGCATTTTTCAAGATATCCAATGTCATTCCTTATGATCTGGCTGTAGAACAGATGAAAAAATTCATCGTGAAGACCTACGGGAGAAAGGGAGAGGATGTTGTGAAAATGAACTTTGCCGCGGTAGATAGAGGCGGGGAAGTGGAAAAAGTGGAAATTCCTGCCGAATGGGCTACAATTGAAGTTGTTGAGGAGATGCCTGATGATGCCCCCGAATTTATTCGGAAAATTGTTCGACCCATGAATGCCCAACGCGGCTATGATTTACCGGTATCGGTATTCAAAGGTCGTGAAGATGGAAGTTGGGAACCGGGTACGGCTGCTTACGAAAAACGGGGTGTGGCTGTTTTTGTTCCGCAATGGAACCCCGAAAACTGTATCCAGTGTAACGAATGTGCTTATGTGTGTCCTCATGCAACCATCCGTCCTTTTGTGCTCGATGAAAACGAACAAAAAGGATTGGGCGAGAATGTGGAAATATTGAAAGCGCAAGGCAGACAATTTGCCGGAATGGGTTTCCGCATTCAGGTAGATGTGCTCGACTGTTTGGGTTGCGGCAATTGTGCCGATATTTGTCCGGGTAAAAAAGGGCAGAAAGCGCTTACGATGGAACCCATCACCACCCAATACGAAAATCAGAAGAATTGGGATTATATGATGAAAAATGTGACCAACAAGGCACATTTGGTTGATGTGAAGCTCAACGTGAAGAATTCGCAATTTGCTCAGCCTTTGTTTGAATTTTCGGGTGCGTGTGCAGGTTGTGGCGAGACTCCTTATATTAAGTTAATTACCCAGTTGTATGGCGATCGGATGATGATAGCCAATGCAACGGGTTGTTCTTCCATTTATGGAGCATCTGCTCCATCGACCCCTTATACCGTTAATGATGAGGGTAGAGGACCTACATGGGCCAACTCGTTGTTTGAAGACAATGCAGAGTTCGGATTTGGTTTTGTGTTGGCAAATTCAGTCATGCGTAACCGTATCGAACAGCTGATGAAAAAAGGCCTCGAAACCAACGATTTTTCCGATGAAGAAAAAGCGTTGTTTCGGGAATGGATAGAAAACAAGAACGACGGCGACAAATCGAAAGAGATCACAGCCCAATTGATCCCGTTGTTAAAAAAGAATGCAAGTCCTGTTGCGGCTGAAATTCTTTCGCTGGAACGTTATCTCATCAAACGCTCTATTTGGGCTTTCGGAGGTGACGGTTGGGCATACGACATCGGTTTCGGCGGGCTTGATCATGTATTGGCTATGGGGCAGGATATCAATATCCTGGTGTTGGATACCGAAGTATATTCCAATACCGGGGGGCAATCCTCCAAATCGACTCCCATTGCTGCAGTGGCAAAATTTGCTGCGGCGGGCAAACGCGTACGTAAGAAAGATTTAGGCATGATTGCGGCCACTTATGGTTATGTGTACGTTGCGCAGGTAGCTATGGGAGCCAATAAGAGTCATTTTCTTAAGGTATTGAAAGAAGCAGAAGCGTATAACGGACCATCGCTTATTATTGCTTATTCGCCTTGTATCAGTCATGGTTTGAAAGGTGGAATGGGATTTTCACAAGCCGAAGAAAAAGCTGCGGTAGAATGCGGATATTGGCATTTGTGGCGGTATAATCCTCAGCTTGAGGCAGAGGGAAAGAATCCGTTTATACTTGACAGTAAAGAACCGGACTGGAGCAAGTTTGATGATTTCCTTCACCGTGAAGTTCGTTATACTTCGTTGGAAAAGACTTTCCCTGCGGAAGCCAAGAAACTTTTTGAGGCAGCAAAAGAGAATGCCATGTGGCGTTATCGTACCTACAAACGTATGGCTGAGGTCGATTACTCTTCTTCCGGAGATAAAGAACAAGTTTCCGGCGCTTCAGAAGTTGATGAATAAATCAGTTGGTGTTTTGATGTCTTTCTCATTGCAACGTGTAGCTTCGGCGAAACAGCGCAATGAGAAAGAAAACATCACCGGTTTTTTTAATGAATCGTGACGGATGATTGAGCAGTTCGAAGTTACTTTACCGTCTTTTCGAAGAGGTTGCCATTTGATAACCTCTTTAATTGAACAACATTTGCCTCCTCTTCCTCAGAAGGGGTTGCTTCATATTTTGGTAAAACACACTTCTGCCGGCATTACGTTAAACGAAAACGCAGATCCTTCGGTGCGTACCGATTTCGAAACATTTATGAATAAACTGGTTCCCGAAAACGATCCGCTTTATATCCATACTTATGAAGGGAGTGACGACATTCCCGCTCACTTAAAATCATCCCTGATTGGTGCAGAAATTACCATTCCCATTACCAATCATCGGCTTAATCTTGGAACGTGGCAGGGTATCTATTTTTGCGAATTTCGTAATTATGGTGGCAGCCGCAGACTGGTAATTACCATTTTTAGTTAACTTTATTTTCCCTGCCGCCACCGACGGAGAATATTTTCCCGTTTATTGAAAATACCATTCTGTTTTGTGCGCAAATCTTCTACTATGTAGAACAGATTGGGGTCGAATTCGCCTAAGGCTTTTTCGAGGTTCTTCATATCTTTTCGATCTACCACAGTTTCTACAATATCCACTTCATCGATTGATCCTTTAGCAGGTATCATAGTTGCTCCGTATCCCATCTCTTTCAGAAGGTTGATTAAATTGGCTCCGTTTTTTCGCGTGTAAATCCGACATAGGATGACACCATATGCTATTCGCTGTTCCAATAAGATTCCAACGTAATTACCGGTTGCATAACCGGCTGCATACGATAAATAGGATACCAAATCGTTGGCACGAACCAAGATTTGCGAAATGACGACAACCCAGATAAATACTTCGAAAAATCCAATAAAGGGTGCTTTTAATTTTGCACCTTTCGAAACGAAGATGATGCGCATTGTTCCCAGGGTTACATCGATGATGCGGCCAAAGAAAATCATCAGGGGTAGCAGCCACGGATATAGGTCTAAAAAGTCAAACATAATTTTGAGGTTTTTTTAATTATATAGTTATTGGTTATCGGTTGTTTAATTACAGGTCTTGACTATCGATTGGTTCATGTATTACCCATTTAATTCAGGCATGAGGCACACACGAATCGTTTTGTTCTGTTAGTTGTTTCAAATAATCGATAAAGCTCGAAATATCGTTTTCGGTGGTATCCCAAGAGCAAACCAACCGCATCTCGTTGCGGGTTTCATCCCAATCGTAGAAAAAGTAGCGTTCGCGCAATTTATCGGTGATGGGTTTGGGAAGAATAAAGAAAACGCTGTTCGATTGCACTTGCTGTGTGAGTTGTATTCCTTCGATTTTGCTCATTTCGTTGGCTAACCGTTGGGCAGCAGCATTTGACTTCCGTGCATTTTCCAGCCAGATATTTTCATTGAAATAGGAAATAAACTGAGCGGAAATAAACCGCATTTTGGAATAAAGCTGGGTAGTTTGCTTGCGATAATAGTGGAGATTTTCGGCGAGTTCTTTTCGCAGAGGAACAACAACTTCACCCATCATTAAGCCGTTTTTTGTACCGCCAATGGTGAAAATATCAACGCCGCAATCGATGGTCATTTCTTTCAACGAAAGGTTAAGGTAGGCACAGGCATTTGCCAAGCGTGTGCCGTCCATAAAAAGATACATTCCGTATTGATGAGCCAAATCAGCCAATGCTTTTATTTCTTTCGGCGTATAAACCGTTCCCAGTTCGGTGGTTTGTGAAATAGCGATCACTTTAGGTTGAGAATGGTGTTCGAATCCAAAACCCTGCAGCCGGGGTTGAACTAATTCGGGGGTAAGTTTGCCGTCGGGTGTGGCTATTTCTTTCAGCGAAGCCCCGGTAGATTTTACAGGCGCGCCACACTCATCCACCGCAATATGAGCGGTGGTGGGACAAAGGATGCTATGAAAAGGTAAGGTACAAGCCTGTAGTGCAACCACATTGGCGCCGGTTCCGTTAAAAACAAACAAGGGTTGTACGTCTTCTTTTCTCAGCAGTTTTTTTATTTCTTCTTCGGCTTTGCGTGTCCACTCGTCATCACCATACCCTATGGCATGATCGACATTAGCTTCTTTTATGGCTTGCAAAATGCGCGGATGTATACCCGAATTGTTGTCGCTTCCAAAACTTCTCATTTTTTTCTATTCTAAATTTGCCAATAAAAATTTACGGATTTCATTCTTAGTCATCCCTCTGCGTCCGGCATAATCTTCGAGCTGTTCATCCGACACAGGACCTACGGCAAAATACCGGGATTGCGGATGGGCGAAGAAAAATCCACTAACCGAGGCGTTGGGATACATGACGCCGTTTTCCGTCAGCGTGATGCCTATTTCGTCGGAGCAGAGCATATCGTGCAGCAAGAAATTTATCGATTGGTCGGGAATGGATGGATAACCCACAGCCGGACGAATGCCCTGATATTTAACCGAAAACAATTCGGGAATGGTGAGTTTTTCATTGGGTGCATAGCCCCAATATTCTTTTCTTACTTTTTCGTGCAACCATTCTGTAGCGGCTTCTGCAAGGCGGTCGAGTACCGATTTCATGAGCAATACCGTGTATTCATCTCCTTCCTTTTGATATTTTTGCAGCAGATATTCAGCCCCCGCTCCTGCCGTGACAGCGAAAATACCGGCATAATCCTTCTTGCCCGAGGATCGCGGCGCAATAAAATCGCTAAGACAAAGATACTCATTTTTATCGTTTTTTCTTTGTTGGCGCAAGAAAGGAAAAGCTTTTCCGCCAATAAAAACCGTATCGTTTTCGCTGAAGGCTTCGTATAAACCGAATACGGCTTTACTATATTCGGCATCCAGATCGATGAATTTATGGAGCAAATCCATTGCATCATCATAGAGCCGGGAAGCTTCTTGGGCTTTTTGGATATCTTCGTTTTTAAATGTTGCCAACCATTGAGCACGGCAGTGACCACACATACCGATGTTGGTGATGCTTGCAAATTTTGCCGACAACTTCCAACTGTGGAAGAAAAATTTCCAATCGATATAGGGAACAATATCTTCTATTTTTATTACCGGTAATACCATTCTCCCTACTATTTTAGGAACAGGAGGCGTAAAATTATCCCAATCGATGCGGAATGCATTTTTACGGGCTTCTTTCAGGGGAACTAGCTCTGTCTTTCTATCGGAGTAATCTTTTCGAAGCGCCGAGTATTCGTTGCGAATTTTTTCGATATAGTCGTTTTTAGTGATGGGGCTTAATAAACCGGCCACCGTTGACGGACTTTGCGATGCATCTTTGACATAGATGACAACTCCGTTTTCGTACTTCGGAGCAATTTTGAGAGCAGTATGCAGTTTTGAGGTGGTAGCTCCGCCAATAAGTAGGGGGATATGAAAACCGGCTTTTTCCATTTCTTCGGCTACGATGCTCATCTCTTCGAGCGATGGTGTGATAAGACCGCTCAGCCCTACAATGTCGGGTTGCTCGTGACGAACGGCTTCGATGATTTTTTCGGGTGGGACCATTACGCCGAGGTCGATTATTTCGTAATTGTTGCACGAAAGGATGATGGAAACAATATTCTTGCCAATATCGTGAACATCGCCTTTAACGGTTGCCAGCAGTATTTTTCCGGCTTTACGAGATCCTCCGTCGGATGTTTTTTCGGCTTCGAGGGTGGGTTGTAATATGGAAACCGCTTTTTTCATTGTGCGTGCCGCTTTTACAACCTGGGGAAGAAACATTTTCCCTTCGCCGAACAGATCACCCACTTTATTCATCCCTTTCATCAGCGGTTTGTCGATGATATCAACGGCGCGGGGATAAAGGGTAAGAACTTCGGCAAGGTCTTCTTCCAGGTAAGTGTCGATTCCCTTTATCAAGGCATGAACCAGCCGCTCTTCCACCGGGAGATTGCGCCATTCCTCGGTTTTAATGGTTTCGGTTTCGGCTGTTTTCTCGTTTTTTAATTTTTCGGCAAATTCCATCAGTCGTTCCACTGCATCATCGCGGCGATTGAGCACTACATCTTCTACCAGCGTTTTCACCTCTTCCGGTATTTCTTCATAGATAACCGATTGTGCCGGATTTACGATTCCCATATCCAAGCCCGCTTTAATGGCATGATAGAGGAAAACCGAATGCATGACTTCGCGGATATAGTCGTTTCCTCGGAAAGCAAACGAGAGATTGCTCACTCCACCGCTGACTTTGGCATAAGGCAGGTTGGCTTTGATCCATTTTACGGCTTCGATGAAATCTACTGCATAGTTGCGATGTTCTTCCATTCCGGTGGCAATAGCCAGTACGTTAGGGTCGAAGATGATATCTTCCGGTTTAAAACCGTTACGGGTAAGCAGGCGATATGCCCGCTCACAAATTTCAATGCGACGTTCAAAACTGTCGGCTTGGCCTTTTTCGTCAAAAGCCATTACTACAGCTGCCGCTCCATAGGCTTGTATTTTTTTTGCCGTCTTCAGAAATTCTGCTTCTCCGTTTTTTAAAGAAATGGAATTCACGGTGGATTTGCCTTGCGTACATTTCAAACCGGCCTCCAATACCTCCCATTTCGATGAGTCGATCATGAGTGGAACCTTTGCCACATCGGGATCTGAGGCCAGTAGGTTGAGAAAATTTGTCATTTCCTGTTGACCGTCCAGCAATGCATCGTCCATGTTGATATCGAGTATCCGGGCGCCGTCATCCACTTGCTTACGAGCGATATTTAGGGCTTCGTCGTATTTTTTTTCGCGAATCAAGCGAAGGAATTTGCGCGAACCGGCCACATTGCACCGTTCGCCGATAACTACAAAATTTGTTTCGGGTGAAACTACCCATTCTTCGAGTCCCGAAAGATAAAGGTGATGTGGTCGTGGTGACGGTCGATGGGGTGTTTTGTTTTTTGTGAGATCGACGTATTGAGCAATGTGGTCGGGCGTGGTTCCGCAACATCCTCCTACGATATTTACCAGACCTTCGTCGATAAACTTTTTGATGGATGCAGCCATTCTTTCGGGGGTTTCCTCGTACTCGCCTAGTTGGTTGGGCAATCCTGCATTAGGAAAAGCAACAACAAAAAAGGGAGAGATGCGGGCTACTTCTTTCAGGTATGGAAACATTTCTTCCGGACCGAAAGAGCAATTCAGTCCGAGGGCCAACGGATCAGCATGACTTACCGACGTAATGAAAGCCTCGAGAGTTTGCCCCGATAAGGTACGACCGGCTTTGTCGGACAGGGAAACCGAAATGACCAATGGAGTTTCCTTTCCCGTTTTTTCGGCTATTTCTTTTGCTGCAAAAATTGCAGCCTTAGCATTGAGTGTATCGAAGATGGTTTCGATGAAAAGCATATCCACGCCGCCTTCTATTAAAGCTTCCATCTGCTCTTGGTAGGCTGCTTTCATTTGGTCGAAAGTTACGCTCCGATACATTGGGTTTTCTACATCGGGACTCATGGAGGAAGTTTTGTTGGTAGGTCCCACGGAACCGGCAACAAAGCGGGGTTTGTCGGGTGTTTTCTTTGAAAACTCGTCGGCAATTTTGCGAGCCAGTCGTGCCGACGCGAGGTTCATTTCCCTTACCACATCTTCCATTTTGTAATCCTGCATGGAAACGGCATTGGCATTAAACGTATTGGTTTCGATAATGTCGGCTCCTGCTTTGAGGTAGGCTCGATGGATCTCCTCGATCACTTCGGGTTTGGTGAGCGAGAGCAGATCGTTGTTCCCTTTGAGCAACACGGGGAAATTCTCGAAGCGTTCGCCCCGAAAATCGGCTTCGGTCAGCTTGTAACGCTGAATCATTGTTCCCATTGCTCCATCGAGAATAAGGATGCGCGATTGCAATATTTCGTTGAAATTCATCTTATTATCTTTGTTTTTCAATTTTCAGGTTTACAGTCGGGTATAGCCATTTTATTTTTAACCGGAGATACAATCTTCGCAGCCATACCACGATTGCGGCAGCGGTGAAGCGTACACCCAAAATCCACCAGATGGATACACCCAATGCTACGAATAGTAAATTATCTTCGATAATGGAATGCGAAATGGCCAGGTGATAATTTAACAATCCGGCGTCGGATTTTGTTACTTTTCCTTCATTCATTTGTTCCATCATCAGTGCTCCCCCGTAAGACAGTCCTACAATATACCCGATGAGCCAGAGGAAACCGGTGTTAGTCGGCAAACCGAAAAATTTTAATACGGGTGCGATTATTTTTGTCAGTTTTTCAATCAGATGATATTCATCGAGCACTTTGTACACTATATTCAGCGTGGTGACAATAACAAGGATGAGCAAGGCGATTTGTAACGAACTTTTCAACCAGAGAATAAGCACATCGCCAATGGAATTCATCGCTGCAGCATTGGTTTGGGCAAATATGGGCATACCCATGTCTTGGGGTAAAATGAGATTGAGGATGACGGCGACCATAATACTCATGAAAATCCGCAAGGTAACCATCGACCAAAATGATGTGCCGGTTTTAGCCTGAATGGCACACTCTACGGGCAGGTTGTGCGAAATCTGACACATCAGGGCAAGAATGGTTAATTCGCGAAGAGTGAGTGACATGGAGGTAATGATCGCTAACGGAGCATAGAGGGGAAGAAAAATGCTGGTGATGAAAATAATGGCTGTACTTCCCGGTAATCCCAGGTAAAGAAATGCTGGATTGAGAAAATCGGCAATATAAGCAAGGATTCCGTAGTAATCCAAGAATCTGACGACCAGCGATATGGGAAGGATAATTTTAAGCAGCCAAATGGAAGTATGTCCCGATTTTTTTAAACTTGGGAGAACTGCCTCTTTATAGAAATTCATATTTTTATGCTTACTTACCGGTTTAATTAGAACGTTGTTTGATTACACGTTTCAAAAGCAAAACAATCAGTATTTTTTAAATGCGCGCTCCATTGAACGCTTGTCTTCTTTTTCTTTAATAGACTGACGTTTATCGTACTGCTTTTTACCTCTTGCAACGGCAATATTGAGCTTTGCCAGCCCTTTTTCGTTGATGAATAATCGGGTAGGAATGATGGTGAATCCGGGTTCTTTTGTGTACCGCATCAGTTTACGCAGTTCGTTTTTGTTGAGCAACAGTTTACGGTCGCGTCGTACATTATGGTTATTATATGTGCCATAAAAATATTCGGCAATATACATGTTGCGTACCCAAAGTTCTCCTTTTTCGAATATGCAATAGGTATCTGCCAGACTGGCTTTGCCTTGGCGAATCGATTTGATTTCCGTTCCGGTCAGGACAATTCCGGCAGTATATGTTTCTACCAGCTCGTAATCGAAGGTGGCACGTTTGTTTTTTATATTGACAGTTGCCTGTTTCATTGTCGTTACTTAATAAGAAAATTCATTATTGCATTGATAATCAATGGAATGAACAATATCAGCGCGGTAGCAGCAATCGTAAATTTTTTCTTTTTGTTTTCTGCTATTTCGAAGAAAACGTCTGCTCCAATATATACAATATATGCCGTATAGACTGAAAAAATCCAGAGGATGAAAAAATCCGAAAAGAACGGCATAATGATGTATAAGCTGTATATCACAACCGATGAATATCCTATAAAACGCCGGTAGGTGAATAGTTGTTTTTGAAGGTCGTATCGCGATGAAATTTCATTCACTATATATGCAGTAACAAGATATCCTCCATATAGCGTGATAATATTGACAATTGTGGTTTTTAATGCCAGTTCAACATTTCCGTCGCGTGTGAACCAGAGCCCTCCGATAAATGACGTCAGTGCAATAATACCAAAAACAGGATGAAGGAATTTGCTTAAAAAATCCTGTTGATCCTCATCTTCCATTTTAATGACCTTCCATGCACTTTGAGGCGAAGCAATCAGATGAATAATGGTAAGGAAAATTTCTTTAAACATTACCTTTTTGATTTTGAAGTGCAAAGGTAATGATTTCTTGCGGATTTATGGTTTTTGCAGTTCAAAAGTACGTGTTTCAAGCTAGCTTTTTGAATTTTTTCTTTTAATGGATGTTTTATTCTTTTACAACTAAAAAGTGGTATTTTTGTCGGGATTTCCATATTAAAGTAAATTTATCCTATTATTTTCTGCAATTTGCAATAAATCGGGCTAAATTTGCGGGAAAGGAATTATTTTTTCCGGTGTGCAAATTGAAAATTATCATGTAAATTTATTTTAGAATGAAAAGACATATTCCCAATGCGTTTACCATGATGAATCTTTTTTCGGGATGTATTGCCCTTGTGATGGCTTTTTCCGAAAATTTCTCGGGTGTTGTGATTTGGGTGTTAATTGCGGCTGCATTCGATTTTTTTGACGGATTTGCTGCACGCCTTTTAGGTGTGACTTCCCCTCTCGGCAAAGAACTCGATTCGTTGGCAGACGTGGTGAGTTTCGGCGTGGCTCCTGCTTCGGCTGTGTTTATTTTGTTGCGCAATTTCTCTGTTTACCCTCCATGTTTAACGGATATTTCTCCGTATATCCCTTTCATGGCTTATTTAATACCGGTTTTCTCGGCATTGCGCCTTGGAAATTTTAACTTGGATGAAAAACAGACTTCTTCTTTTCTTGGGTTGCCTACTCCTGCCAATGCCCTGTTTTGGATTAGTTATTGTTATGGTGTCCAACACATCGCACCTGTGAACGGGGCTTTGCTTTATTTAACTTTAGGATTTATCCTTGTTTTGTCGTTGTTGATGATTTCCCATATCTCTATGTTTTCTTTCAAAATCACTGCATTTAAATTTAAAGGAAACGAAAAACAGATTTTGCTTGTTTTCTTCATGATTGCTTTTATTGCTTTGTGGGGTATTCTTGGTATTGCAGCCGGCATTTTGGCGTATATTATTATTTCGTTGATCGCAAATATGTTGTAGCTTGTATGTTGGTTGTGTTGAACCCTTCACGGTTGTCTGTCTTTTACTGAAAAATCGGTTCATTTCTAAAAAGAATACGTGTAACCAATTCACATCACAAGTGTAAAGTTTTGTTGTTCCATGCGTAAGGTTTGTGTTAAAAATATGTTGTTTTGAGAGGGTATATTCCGAATAAGTAGTAATATTCAAAAAAAATTGTGATATTTGTTCGCACAGCATTTTCATTTTTATAAAAAAAATAAACAAGTATCATTAGACGTTATAAAACGGGCTGAAATGAAAAACATCAACGACGAGGAACAGTTCATTTTTAGACGGATGGTGGATGGAGACAAAGAGGCTTTTCGCTTCTTTTTCGAAAAATACTATACCGATTTGTGCAACTTCGTCAATATCTATCTGAACGATCCGATAACGGCTGAAGATATTGTTCAGGATATTTATGTATATTTCTGGGATAGAAAAGAAGATATTCACATTGAGACATCGATAAAATCCTACTTGCTGAAAGCATCGAAAAATAAAAGTCTGAATTATTTGCGTAATGAGAAAATCCGACTGAATATCCAAGAAAAACTATCGGAAGAGTCCTGCGCATCTTATGAAACAGTTGCGGATGCGGACGATGATCGCCGAATGCAGGAAATCATAGGGAAAGCAGTGGCAAGTCTGCCCGAAAAATGCCGTGAAATCTATATCCTTCACAAAGAAAAAAAACTTACCTACAATGAAATTTCCGAAGAATTGGGCATCTCGGTGAAGACGGTAGAGAATCAAATGGGGATTGCCTTAAAGAAACTCAGGGAATTTTTGAAACCCTACTATGAAGACCTTTTTATTCTTTTCTTGATAGCTGTTTTTTGCTAGCATGCTTAGTCCTTCCCTCATTATTCGTATCAAAATTTTGATAATTGAGTTAAAAACGAAAAAAAATTAGAATTTATTTAGGGGTATACGACCGGTTGTGTGCCTTATATTAAAAGGTGGTTAAATAAATGGAACATAACATTCCTTGGGATACTATACTGAAGAGCTTAAAGGGGGATGCAAACCGCGAAGAGCTCGATGAACTGAATGCATGGTTGGATGAAGATGAAACCAATAGGAACGTGTATGACGAGATTTTTCGTGTGTATGAGTCGACCTCTTTCCTTCCTCCTTATTTCGAACCCGATAAAAAGAAAGCGTGGGAAACCATCAATAAACGGATAAGACGTAGAAACCGTTTCAGTTATTTTGCATCGAAGTTCAACTATGCTGCAGCCGTTTTTGCGATCGTATTGTTAAGTTCTGTCTTTTTTTGGTTTTATGCTTCCCATGTTAATCGGCTAAGCCGGCAATATACCGAAATTATTGCACCTTTTGGTCAGAAAACGAAGGTTGTATTGCCCGACGGTTCTACCGTTTGGCTCAACTCCGGTTCTATCCTCAAATATAATGGCACTTTTAATGTAAAGGATCGTGAAGTTCTTTTGGCTGAAGGCGAGGCATTTTTCGATGTCGCAAAGAACAAATCCAAGCGATTTCGGGTAAAAACGGATCATCTTTATGTGGATGTTCACGGTACGGCTTTCAATGTAAAAAACTACAAAGACGATAGTGTTGAGGAAATTACCGTTAGCGAAGGAAAAGTAGCGATAGTGGATGCCCATAAGGAATTGAAATTGCTAACACGCGGAGAACAAGCCGTGTTGGACAAAAAAAGCAACCTTCTCTTTTTTACCCAAAGCGACCCGGAGGCGGTAAGTTCGTGGAAAAACAGTGAGCTGGAATTTGATAATACGCCGCTAAGTGAAGTTGTGAAATATTTGGAGCGATGGTATGGGGTGAATATTGAGGTTGAGCCGTCATCTGTTTTGGAAAAGCATCATTATACTTTCCGGATAAAGACAGAATCGCTTACAGAGATGCTCGAAAAGATGAAAGTCATTACTCCCATTACCTACGAAATCAATGGCAAAGATGTAAAAATTAAATATATCCATTAAAATGATTTGCTAATGAAAAAGACAAATTTTGAAAAACAAAAAAATACAGACCTTCCTGCAGGGAAAGTCTGTACAGATGTAATTAGTATGTTTAACCGCAGCAATTCCTTTGTAAAACAGATTATCGTTTGTGCTTAACGGAAGAAATGCTGCAAAAATTAACGAAACAAAGATATGAAAAAAAAAGAGAAAAGAGAGGGGGAACACTTTTTTTCTCCCGTGTGTAAAGTTTTGCTGGCTTTTATTCTCATCACCGGGGTGGGGACTATAAGCGGTAAGGCAGATGGCAACCATGCTCAAAACACAAGGTTGACTTTTTCCGTGAAAAATGCCACTGTAAAAAGTGTGTTGAACCGCATCGAGAAAAGTACGGGTTTTTCGTTTATGTACGAAAGCAATGTGATCGATGTGAATTCTAAAGTTGATTTTGAGGCCAAGGACGAGAGCATTGAAAGCATCCTTGTTCGATTATTGGGTAGCGAGGTTAGTTATCGTATTGTAGGCAAACACATCCTGCTATTCCGGGGCGAAAAGCAGCCGTCACAAAAAGTATCGGATGTTGTCGGTGTTCAACAGCAGCGAACCGTCACAGGAAAGGTAACCGATCAAAGTGGTCAGCCACTACCCGGTGCAACCATAGTAATTAAAGGAACCTCGCAGGGTACTGTAACCGATGCTGATGGCAATTATTCGTTGAGTGATGTTCCCGACAACGCGACATTGGTTTTTTCATTTGTCGGGATGGAAACCCAAGAGATTAACGTCGGTAATCGAACGAGAATCGATGTAACGATGCAGGAAGAAGCCGTAGCATTAGAAGAAGTGGTGGCTGTAGGGTACGGTGTACAGAGAAAAATAAATTTAACAGGAGCTATAACTTCAGTTAAAACAGAGGAACTCGTAAATATTCCTGTATCTAATCTTTCTAATGCTCTGGCAGGAAGAGCTCCAGGTGTTCAGGTTATTGGTAATTCCGGATTAGCCGGAGCATCTGCAACTATTCGTATGAGAGGTAGTTTTAATGATCCATTGTATGTAATTGATGGGATTATTAAAGATAAGGCAACTTTTGATGCATTGGATGTAAATGAAGTGGAAAGCATTAATTTCCTAAAAGATGCGGCAAGTGCTTCAATATATGGTTCGAGTGCCGGAAATGGTGTTGTGATCGTAACGACGAAAAAAGGTGAGATACAAAAACCCATATTTGAATATAAAGGTTCATTTTCTACTTCGAGAACGACCAATCCAATTCAGAATTATACAGCGACTGAAGAACTTGAATATGTTAATAATATGATGGTTTCGAAAGGGCAACCAAAACCATATGGTCAAGAAATATTTGATTACTTTAAAGATAAAAGTTACAATATTAATGATTTAATTTGGCGAAATCCTTCTGTTCAATGGCATAATTTAAGTGTAAATGGTGGATCAGAGAGAATCCTATATTATTTAGCAGTTGGCTATTATGATGAAAAAGGCTCTTATCATAATACAGATTATAAAAGATATAATTTTCGATCAAATATAACAGGGAATATTTCGGATCATTTTAAAGTAAATGTAAATCTTAGTGGAAATCAACGGAATTATGATCGTTGGTATTGGCCCTATGACGGAGCGGATGATTTCACTGTAAGTGATTGGTTTAGAGCAACATTTAATTGGACGCGTTTATATCCCTTTTATGTTGATGTTCAAGGAAATCCCACAAATAACCCTAATGATTATCCAGTAAAAACGCCTGGTGGTTATCATCCTCCAGAAATCATGTTGCATGGAGGTTATCGAGATACTAAATACCGTAACTTTGATGGAGTACTGAGATTTGATCTAGATTTAGGTGAATACGTTGAGGGATTAAGTACTAGCTTTCAAGGTCAATTGTCTGCTTTCGACAAAAACATGAAATCATTTGTTTTGCATAATAGATGGTATATTTTTCAACCAGGAAGCGCGACTAATCCATTTATTCCAGGACCTATTGATTTTACTCAAATTGGGATACATAACTTAAGCGCTCCGTATGAAAATATTCAAGAAAACGTTAATTTATCAAATTCTTATCAGATTAATTGGTTTTTGAATTACGAAAGACAATTTAATAAACATGGCGTATCCGCTTTGGCTGTTTATGAACAAGCAGGTTCAAATGGTAAGAGTATAAATGGCAGGGCAGAGCAATTGCTTTCTTCTTCAATTGATCAGATTTATAATACATCGAGTGATACGCAAAGGAGATGGTTTGATGGTAACGAAAATGAATATGCAAGAGCTTCATGGATTGGTCGTATAAACTATAATTATGCTCAAAAATATATTGCCGAATTTTCATTTAGGTATGATGGTAATTATAAATTTGCCCCTGAAAAACGGTGGGGTTTTTTCCCATCTTTTTCGGCAGGCTGGCGTATTTCAGAAGAAAGTTTTTTGAAAAATCTATATTGGTTAAGTAATCTTAAATTACGTAGTTCTTATGGAACCACTGGAAGTGACAGTGGTATAGATGCATGGAGATGGACAAATGTATATAATAAAACGACAGGGTATGTTTTTGGCAGTTCGCTTCAAGATGGACTTGCCCCAGGAGCAATGCCTAATCCTGATATTACGTGGTCTACTGTTAGTTTGTGGGATGTTGGCTTAGAGTTCGGGATAATTGATAATAAAATAAGAGGGGAGCTTGATTTGTGGTCAAAAACTGAAAGTGATATTTTAGGAACGAGGATAGGGTCTACTCCCACAACTTTGGGAGCATCGTTGCCTTCTGTAAATTATGCTCAAAGATCTTGGGATGGATTTGAAATCAGTGCTAGTTGGAATAGCAGCAAAGGTAATTTAAATTATGAAATTTATGCTAATATGGGTTATGCGATAGATCAATGGGATATCTTGGACGAGCCGGAATCATATCATGATGGGACATATAAGGATAACTGGCGAAGTTCTATCGGAAAACCAGCAAATAGGATTGGAGGATATATTTCAAAAGGAATTATTCGTACCCAAGAAGAATTAGATGCACTTCCTGAGGATTTTACTCAATTTGGTCGTAAACCTATGTTGGGTTATCTTTTGTTCGAAGATATTCGGGGTGATAATTATTCGGAAGGTCCTGATGGAAAAATCGATTCTAATGACTGGACCTATCTTAGCAATAATGGGGCGCCTCGAATCAATTATGGATTTGGATTCAATCTTGATATAAAGGGTTTTGTGTTAAATGCACATTTTCAGGGTGTTGGCTCTTATGATCGAATGATAGAAACTCGTAATGGAGGTGGTGTATTTCAAGTAGATAGACCATATTTTGAAATATGGGCTCGGAATTATTGGACCCCGGAAAACCCAAATGCAAAATATCCACGTGTAACGGGAGAGTGGATGGAAACCGATATTGGAGGCGGGCCTTCCACTTTTTGGCTTCGTAATGGTTCGTTCCTCCGTTTAAAGAACTTAAATATTGCTTACACACTCCCTCAGCAATGGTATCAACATATAGGGGTGACTAAAATTCAACTATTTGTAAACGGGACAAACTTGTTTTATATTTCAGGATTAAAAGAACATGATCCGGAACAAGCAACCTTGGATTCATACCCCTTGATGAAAACATTCACTGGTGGTTTAACAATAAATTTTTAAATAATACGAAAATGAAAGCATCAATATTTAATATTATTATTCACTATCTGAATAAAACTATAATTTTTTATCTTTTATTATTTTTACTAGCAAGTTGTGGGGATTCTATATTGGATAATGTGAAAGATTTGAGCAACTATCCAGGAAAGGGAACTTTTGATAATGAGCAACTTGCTAATGCGTATCTCACAGCTTTATATGCCAATACATTCAATGGCTGGCCGCTAAATTATGGTAATTGGGCTGATGAGAGTGGGGGAATTATGGGACCAGAATGGATTACCATTAATAATGATGCTATGAAATATTGGCCTTATGGCGTGATTCGTAGAATCAATATTTTACTTAACGAACTTCCAAGGGGTTCATTGCCTGAAAATAAAAAAACGGAAATAATAGCTCAAGCTAAATTTCTAAGGGCTTATCATTATTTCAAAATGGTCTGTTACCATGGGGGAGTTCCTATTATTAAAGTACCCCAGAATTTAACTGATGATTTGTATGTTTCTCGTAATTCGACGAAAGAATGTTTCGATTTTATTATCGAAGATTTAGATGAAGCAATTGCGGCGTTGCCGAACAAATATTCGGGTAACAATCGAGGAAAAATAGATAAAGCTTCGGCTTTGGCATTTAAGGGAAGAGTATTATTATATAAGGCTTCACCACAGTTTAATTCTTTAAATCCTTATAATAATCAATATTGGCTTGAGGCATACGATGCTAACAAGACAGCCAAAGAATTCCTTGATGCGAATGGATATGGTTTACTTGAAAATTATGTTGATGTTTTCGAGACTAAAGGGCATAAGGAAAATATTCTGTCTGTCATTTATATGGACCCGGTAAAAACAAATGGACGAAGAGAAGATGCAGTGCGTCCTTTATCTGAATCAAAAAATGCGACAGGTGGAGATCAGCCTATATGGGCATTGGCTGAGGCATATCCTATGAAAGATGGGAAAATGCCCGGCGACCCTACTTCAAAATATACATACAATATACAAACTTTTTGGAAAGATCGTGATCCTCGTTTCGAAGCAAATTTAGTATGGAACGGCGCTATTTACGAATTAAGCAGAAAAGCAGGTCGAAGACAATATACAATGGCTAATATTAGTGAATCAGTTGATGCATTCGGTTACGTTGTTCAGGGTGAAAGTCATTATCGAACAGGTTTGTATACTCGTAAAGGTGTTAATGAATCTCTTCTCCCGGAACTCGTTACTTCAAATGATTACGATTGGCCGGAAATTCGTTATACCGAAGTACTTTTCAACTTTGCTGAGACTGCAAACGAAACAGGGAAATCGGAAGATGCTGTTGATGTGTTAAAAGCCATTAGAAAACGTGCAGGAATTGAACCAGGCATCGATCAGATGTATGGTTTGAAACCAAACATGTCCAGAGAAGAATTGCGTGAAGCAATTCTTCACGAAAAATATATTGAAATGGTTTTTGAGGGATTTCGTTTTTGGGATTTGCGTCGTCATCGTATGTTATGGAAATTAGATGGCATTCGAAAATATGGTATTATGGCGATGAGGGTTAATGGGAGAGCTTATGATGAAGTGACTCCGGAAGATGTAATTAAGGCTCGAAATTATCAACTTTTACCCGAAGATTTTGATTATGAGGTAGTAGAATTGATTACTAGTGGGCCAAAACAAATGTCAATGCCCGAAAAGTATTATTTTTTCCCTATTCAGTTAGATCACATTGATCGAAATCCTAATTTAAAACAAAATATCGGATGGGGAGGAGATTTTGATCCTGAATTGAAATAAAAATTTTCAAAATTTGGAGAAAGCTTGTTTGTCAAGACAAGCTTTCTTTCCAATTTCATGGAAGGATAATCATTATTATTTGATTTTTAATATTAGAATACATAGTTGTATCAGATTGAGTTAATAATTATGAGAAAATGTTTAATAATATTTATATTTAATTTGTTTTTTATTTTTGCAGGTTTAGCAAAAAATATCGATCTACAAACGTCTTACTTCAAAATTTCCTTTAATCATAAGGGAGGTTTGTCTAGCATTTTGGATAAAGGTAAAAATAAAGAATATCTGTTTCAAGGCCAAAATGCTTCGCTTTTGAGTATTCGTTGCAATGGTAATGTGGAATTTCCCACAAGTTTAAAACAAGATGGGAATAATATAATTCTTTTGTTTGATGACAGTAAGATAGAAGCCAAGATTTTGGTAAAACAAACGGCAGACTATATTACTTTTGAAGTGTCAGAAATTAGGCCTTGCGAAAAAGTAGAGCTTATTATCTGGGGGCCTTATCCTACAATTATAAACGAAATAGTTGGTGAATGTGTAGGAGTTGTTCGAAATAAAGATTTTGCTTTTGGCATTCAAGCGTTAAATGTAAAAACCTTAGGGGGATATCCCACAAATGAGAATGATGTCGAACCTGCTTATGATATTTTTTGTTCGAGTAATTTTGTTGATGTAGGTGATTCAATAAAATTTCTTTATCGTGGGCAAACAGCAAAACATACTTCTTTTGGCAGTGTTCTTCAAGCTTATACCCGAAATCGGAATAAAACAAGAATTATTTCGAATTGGGGACATATTAATTATGAAGTTCCTCCCTTTGATGATGGGGGTGTTATTGGATCAAAGATTGCGCTTTTTGGTTGTCCTAGTGAGAAAGTACTGAAAATTATTGAAGATATCGAAATAAACGAAGGTTTGCCTCATCCAACATTAGACAGACAATGGTTTAAAACCAATTCTGCATCAACCGCATCTTATCTGATTATGGATTTTAATGAAAAGAATCTTGATAAAGCAATTCAACTAACAAAAAAAGCCGGACTGGAATATCTTTATCATGGTGATCCTTTTGAAACATGGGGACATTTTAAATTGAAGGAGGTTGATTTTCCTGATAATTGGGAAAGCATGAAAAGATGCGTCGATAAGGCAAAGAAAGAAGGTGTAAAATTAGGAGTACATACTTTATCTAATTTTATCACAACCAATGATCCTTATGTTACCCCTGTTCCTGATCAAAGATTGGCGAAAGTTGGGGGGAGCGTTTTAACAAGAGATGTAGATGCTGAAACAGATGAAATCTTTATTGAATCTCCCATGTTTTTTAATCAAATGGAAAATAATTCATTGCATGCAGTTTTGGTGGGCAATGAAATTATTCGTTATGACAAGGTTTCTGAAGATGAACCCTGGAAGTTGGAGGGATGTGTAAGGGGTGCATTTAATACTGTTACTGCTTTTCATAAAAAGGGAGACACCATTAAAAAATTGATGGATCACCCATATAAAGTATTTTTAGGTGATATAGAACTTTCTTTGGAAATCGCAAAAAGAATTGCGGAGTTTTTTAATAAAACCGGATTGAGACAAATTTCTTTTGATGGTTTGGAAGGACTTTGGGCAACAGGTATGGGTCAATATGCGCGGGGTCTTTTTACAAAAACTTGGTATGATCATTTATCATCAGAACTGCAAGGAATGGTAATTAATGATGCAAGCAACCCGAGCCATTTTAATTGGCATGTTAATACGCGTTATAATTGGGGTGAACCTTGGTATGCCGGTTTTCGAGAAAGTCAAACTAATTATCGTTTAATGAATCAGGATTTTTTTCGTCGTAATTTTATCCCACCTATGTTAGGATGGTTTAACATGACAAGCAAGACAAGTATAGAGGATATAGAATGGTTATTGGCACGTGCTGCGGGTTTTGATGCCGGTTTTGCTTTTAATGTGAGTCTGAAGACTGTTGAAGCAAACGGACAGAGTAACGAGATATTTAATGTCATTAAAACATGGGAAACAGCAAGAATGTGTAGTGCTTTTTCAGATGAACAGAAACATCGGATGCAAAATATAAAGAATGAATTTCATTTGGAAGAAGTCGATTCAGGTAAATGGGAGCTTTTTCCGTATAATATTGATAGGTTTGTATATGAACAAAAAATAAAACAGCCGGGAGAGCCGCTTTTTAATTCATTTGATTTTGATAATCCTTATGAAAAGCAACCGATAATTTTTATAATTTCTTTTTCATCTGAAGATAAGAACAACAATGAAGTAAGCACGAGCAAAATCATCATGGAAGTTAACAATTATCATAAAATTGAAATACCTGTTGAAATTAATCATAAAGTTCCGTACCTAAAGCTAGAAAATGGTGGTGCGTTGAAATTATTTGATGAAAATTGGAATTTGGTGAAAGAAATTGAAATTAAAGAGAAAATACCTTATTTTCTCAATGGTCATAATCGATTGATTATTGATGCTGAATTTAAAGGGAAGGGAAATCCCAAACTAAATATTGAAATAAGAACAAGAGGTCAAGCTGAACTTTGTGAAGCTTCTTGTAGGCAAAAATTTTAGAAGCAATCCAGATGAAACTATTAAATTTTAATTTGATATTAATTCTCATTTTTTCCTTATCCTGTCAAACAAATAATTTAAAAAATTTGGGAATGGCGGGGAGACTTTTATGTAAAAATATTATTGAGTTGAAGAGAATAGTTCCTGCTGATGTAAAGGAAGTTTCATATAGGTGGTATATCTCTCCTTCCATTAATGGCGAATGGAAAAAACTTGAAGGAATTTATTCGGATCAAATTGTATTACTAAAATCTTATGTAAATAATTTTTTAAAATGTGAGGTAGAATACACATTAGATTCCGGCGAATTATTCACAACGGCAGTTATATCGCCTCACCCCGTTGAATACAAAGGAAATTCGAATACTGATTGGTTCAAAAAGGCAGGTTGGGGGGGTGATAGTTCATTACCTTAAGGATAACATTGTTTTGATGGGAGGTTCAAAAGAGTGGAACGAAGCAGTAAACAGTTTTAATGCGAAACGATTTGCGGAACAAGTTAATAGTGCAGGGGCAAGATTTGTGATGTTTACCCTTGGACAGAATTCAGGTTACTATTGTTCGCCGAATTTCACATATGATAGTATTATAGGAGTAAAACCGGGAGAATTGTGCTCGAAACGTGATTTGCCCAAGGATTTAATAAATGCATTGAATGAGTATAATATCCCTCTGATTTTGTACTTACCTGCGAATCCACCAAATAATAATAGAATGGCATGCGAAAAATTTCACTATCCCTGTGGAAAAGATACGGTTACTAATCAGTATAATCAGATTATTCTTGAAAATATGATCAGGGAGTGGAGCCTCCGTTATGGGAAAGACGTAAAGGGTTGGTGGTTCGATGGGTTATATGAATGGAATAATATTCGCAGTACCCGTATGAATATGTCGTTGTCACACAACATCAGTACGCAGACGTTGGCTGCAAAAGCGGGTAATAAAAATAGTATTGTAACTTATAATTCCAGTTTTGGAAAAATTCGGGCCAATACCCCCCTATGGCGACTATAGTTCTGGCGAAAAAAGAACAGTTGATGAGTTTCCAAAAAACAGATGGATAGAAGATGGTGTGCAATGGTTTCTTTTTACTTATCTTGGAGAAAAATGGGGAGGGAAAGGACCACAGTTTGAAACGGATTCGCTTGTTTCTATGGCTAAAAAAATAATAGAGAATGAAGAAGTATTATGTCTGGAGGTAGTTACTGATTCGAAGGGAAATATCCTGCCTCATCATTTGAATCAGATTTCAGCAATAGGACAAAAACTGAGTAGATGAAACAAACATTTATAATTTTAAGTTTTTTCTTGCTTGTGGGTTTATTGTTATATTTTCAAAGTAATTTTCTTTTTGCTAGAGATAAAATTAACAGTCACACACAGGAATTTGGAAATATTTCTCGAAAAAAACGGGAAAAGGTATGTAATGGAGATATAAACTCTTTTTTGATTAAAACCACAGACCTCCAGCAAAGAGAAAGAGAGAAAGAAGTTCATTTTAATGCCGGTGACATGATTAGACTTGGGAATAAATTCTGTAACGAAATATTGCCGCTATTTAAGAGTGATGGTGCTATTTCGGCGATATCATTTGAGTCGCTGTTAGTCGAAATAAGCGATTTGGACAATATTACCCGATTTCCACAGGTTAAATACCATTCGTTGCAGTCCAGCAGTTACAACCGGGCTTCCGTTTCCCCAGACAAAGCAGGTTGGTATGCTGATGGGGACTGTGCCAGCTGGATTCGCGAAGAGGATAATAGTGGGCGTAAGGAATATATTATTATGGAACATGAAGGGCCAGGTTGTATAACTCGTATGTGGACACCTTTTTTTTATTATAACTTAAATAATCACATCGGGCCTAATCTTCGTATTTATCTTGATGGAAACAAAGAACCTGTTATCGATGAAAATTTTATTGCTCTGGTTACTGGAAATGGTTTGATCAAACCTCCTTTTGCAGACTACACGGCAAGGGCAGGAGTTTGTTTCCTCCCCATCCCTTTCTCGAAAAGTTGCAAAATAACACTAGACGATGAACCTTTCTACTATATTGTCAATTATCGAGCTTATCAGAAAGGCACACAGGTGCATAGTTTTTCTATGGATCAGTATCGAAATAACAATGAGTTACTTGCTAATGCTGCTGAAAATATTAGAAATCTTAAAGTCTGCAATAATGTTTGGCATAAATCGCTTCAGACTACGATTAAATCAGGCGACAGCCTGACCATTAATTTACCAAAAGGGAACCATGCCATTCAACGACTGTCGCTTTGTTTTGATTTAAAAAAAGGGCTTCAATGTCTGCGATCAACAATCTTGAAACTGAACTTTGACGGACAACTGACCGTTTGGTGTCCAGCGGGAGATTTTTTCTGTTGCCCTGACACCATTAATCAGTTTGCCACCAGAAATCTACGTGTTTCGAAAAAGGGTGAAATGGTGTGTAGTTGGGTGATGCCCTATTCTTCAGATGCCATTCTGACGGTAGTAAATTTGCAGGAACAGGAGGTGACGCTTTCAGTCAATTTGGAGGTGAATGATCGGATTTGGGATGAGCGATCGATGTATTTTCATGCCAATTGGAAGGATATCGGCCCTTTACCAGGCAATTATTTTTTCGACATGAATTTTATTGACATTATAGGGAGGGGAGTGTTGGCGGGTGATGTACTCACTGTTCTTTCTCCCAGCGAAAGCTGGTGGGGTGAAGGGGACGAGAAAATTTACGTTGATGAAGATGTGATTCGCAAATTTCCATCGCATTTCGGAACAGGAACAGAGGATTATTATGGGTGGGCAGGAGGTGTTGTTCCTTCTGGGAAAGATGCGTTTTCGAAATCTTTTGGTGCAAATGTTCGTGTTGGAAATCCGTTGAATCCCCGGGGTTACAACATTTGTTTCCGAAACCGTCTGCTCGATGATGTTCCTTTTGCCAATCGCCTCATATTCGATATGGAAGCTTCTCCCGGAACAGATATCAGAAACTATTGGAATTTATTGTCGTATTCAATCGTCATTTACTGGTATGGAATTCCTGGTGTAACTTCTAATCGTGTTCCCCTTTTCGACCTTGCTCGTCGACCACTGATTTCTCTTCCCGAAATCGAACGATTGCAACAAATGTTGAAAGATAGTGTTTTAATCTATCAAACAGAAAAAGTAAAAAATTGGGTTCATGATATAACTTATTGAAAATCCAATAAAAAAATAAAAAGAAAATCTGTTTTGAACAACTTTGTTTTGATGATGCTAACGAACTTTGGGAGAGTGTTTTTTCATGTTCGATGGAGAAATGGAATAGAATGGAAATTAGCCGTGAAGGTGAAGTGATGTAAGTCTGACACCAGGCAATGGTTTATTTTCTTTTTTAAAGCTATTCGAACATGGGAGGACACTAGGGTGACTAATGTTTTTTTGCAATGGATGAAAATAATCGGTTGACCCTACAAAAAGCTGGACGTAGGAACGAGGAAACGAGAGGAATACATGAAAGTTATTTCAAGTTATCAAAATAGATATAAACTTCAACTTGTTTTATTGAAAAGAACTTAATGACATTAAAATGGAACATAAACGATTAATAATAATCACGTTACTCATTTTTTTTAGTTGGTTTCATTTGCCGGGGCAAATTCCGGTTAATTCGATCGATAATATTTTAAAAGGAGTACATGGGAAAATTTACCCCCAGCTAGCATGGTATACAGGTACTCATCTTGATTCGGTAAGGATATTTTCGGGAGGACATATAAAAACCAAAAGTTCAGAATGGTCGTGTATATTGACTTCAGACCACCCAAATCAGGAAGGGGGGATCGATTTGACGATTACATTTAAAGTTACTGGGGGAAACGCGACATCGGTTGCTGCTATTGTTTCGTTCGATTTTGAAAAGTGGGATGCGGGAAACTATGTTTTAGTACCTGCTGCTATATACAATGGTAACAGGTACATGACAATAGGGAACGGATACAATCCTCCTTATCCTGCAGACATGTATTATAATCCTAATGTGCCACTAACTATTTCTAATAATCCTCATTTGGCTCTAACTTCAGATGAATTGTCAGAAATTGAGCTTCAGACAACGAATGCGACAACGCCTGCAGTTTGTTTTTATTCACCTTCCCTCAAAAAAGGTTTTATTCTTTTAACTGAGCAAACTACTCGTTTAGGAAATTCAGGAATAACGATTCAAGAATATTCTGGCCGGAACAAAGCTTCAATAAAAATTACGGCTCCTTCAGTACGAAAATATGTTGCTGGTTTTGGTGATTTTTACCCGAGTGAAGATATGGCTGCAAATTGGGATACCGGGGATGAATTAATATTTCGCATAAAGTTGTATGTTTTTGATGCACAGTCTATTCTGAATCTGCTGTTGAAATTTGTGAAGGTTCGCAAAGCACTCACTGGCCCCAATCATCCTCGCAACCTGGTTCCCATGAGCAAGCATTTCGAACTTGCAACTGGTATTTGCAGCAATAATTGGCTTGTCGTTCCTGCGGGATGTTATTACGCTCCTGAAAACGACAGGGATTTTCAATTGGGTTGGGTTAGCGGCATGATAAATACTTACCCTATGCTGGCGTTGGATAATCAGCAAGAACGCGAGCGGGTTTTGGCGGAAATTGACTTTGTTGTAAGCAAAATGCAGGGTAAAAGCGGGTATTTTTATGGCGGCATTACTGCTGATAGAAAAATTCGACCAGAAAAAGTGAATGCTGAGTTTCCTCAGGTACATGCAATGGTTAGAAAAAATTGTGATGTTTTGTTCTGGTTTATTAAACATTTCATGCTGCTGGAAAAGCAGGGATACATCAATTTTATAAAGAACGAATGGAAAAAATCGGTCAGGCAATTGGCTGAAGCTTTTGTAGCTACGTGGGAAAAATACGGACAGTTTGGTCAGTATATCGATCCGGAGACCGGTGAAATTGCGGTGTTTAATTCAACCGCTGGTGCGCTTGCCCCTGCCGCCTTGGCGCTGGCATCGGAATATTTTAACGAAAAAAAGTTCTTGGAGGTGGCACTTGAGTCGGCTGATTATTATTACAACAGAGATGTGGTAAAACAGGGTCTGACAGGTGGTGGTTGTGGTGATATTTCGCAAGATGCTGATTCCGAGTCGTGTTTTGGGTTTCTCGAATCCCTGATGGCCTTATATCATTATACAGGCGATGAGCAATGGCTCCAAAAAGCTAAAGTACAGGCAGCATTGTGTTCTACCTGGGTTATATCGTATGACATAAAATTTCCGGAAACGAGTCAAATTGCTAAGCTGCAATCCAATATGGAAGGGGCAGTGTGGGCAAGCATTCAAAATAAACATGCAGCCCCCGGAATTTGTACTTCTTCGGGGGATTGCTTGTTTAAACTTTATCGTGCTACCGGCGACAGATTGTATGCGGATCTGATTCGCGATATTCAGCATGCGCATACTGAAGCAGTGGATATGCCTGACCACAGGACAACAAATTATGGTTTTGGGTCCTCAATGGAACGCATCCAGCCTTCCGATGCGGAAGGGAAAGGGAATATTGGCAATTACCTTCATACACGCAATTCGTGGACAGAAACTAGTGGTATGTTAATGGATCTTGAAATACCGGGGATTTATTTGAAGACCGATAAAAATGAGCTGTATGTTTTCGACCATGTTGAAGCGGAAATAATCAATCATTCCGAAGAAGTAACGATAATTTCATTAGCAAACAAAACACTTTATGATGCACGTGTGGCCATTTTTGCTGAAACTTCAGAACAGTCTAAAAAACCGCTCAGCTATGTGGCATTTCTACATTGGCCTAAGGTGGAATTAAAATCAGGAGAGACTAAGTTTATTACCGTTTTAAAAAATGGACGGGTTAATCTTTAAAATCAAAAAATGATTATACGGAAAAATAGAATAATATTAATAAATAGTAAATTATGAACTACTTAAAAACCACATTATTTCTTTTTGTTGCTTTGCTCATAGTAAGTTGTGCAAAGACCTTCGCTATTTATATTTCTACCACCCAGGCTTTGGACAAATACGGTGATGAGCTGAAAGAACAATCATTTCTAATTTATCCTGAATTACGTGAAAACCCCATAAAATGGTTCGATTCGATTCCTGAAGGTAAAATTGAAGCAGCGCTTCGCTCATCCCTCTTTAAAATGGCGGCACAACCTGGTGAATTTTATGTGTATCAGGTTGGCGTGTGGGCTCTTTGCTCCGATTTACATGATGTTCGAGTGGAATTTTCCGATTTAAAGAAAGGAGGTTATCCCGGTGAAATGATTCCTGCTCAAAATATGACTTGTTTTAACGAAGGTGGAATAAATTTTAAGGGTAAAAAATTTACAAAAACGATTGATGTGAAAGCCGGTCGTATTCAGTCTTTATGGATGGGTATTGATTTGAGCGATAAGGATAAAGGCACTTATTCTGGTTCGGTGACTGTAAGTGTTGGTGCAGAAAAACACATCATACCTCTTCAATTAATTGTTTCGGGTGAAGTTGTCCATAACCATGGCTACAATCAAGGTAAACGGTTGTCGAGGCTTAGCTGGCTTAATTCAAATGTGGGGATTGACGATCAGATTACCAAAGGGTATCTTCCTGTAAAGGTGGAAGGAAATAATATCAGTATCCTGGGGCGTACGATGAGCATAGAAAAAAATGGATTACCGGCTAGTATTATCAGTTTCTTTAGCCCTTCTAATCAAAAAATGAATGAAAAAGGTGAACCGATTGTCAATCAACCTTTTCGGTTCATTATCGAAAAAGATGATGGCAATATAGTACAGTTGAAACCTGAACCATTAACATTTACCTGCCAAACTTCTTCGAATATTGCCTGGAATGTGTTGAATACCTCCGAAGAGTGTGACCTGCAATGCAGCGGGAATATGGAATACGATGGTTTTATTGATTATAAGTTAAAGCTTACAGCAAAAAAGCCATTAAAAGTGAAAGATATTCGGATGGAGATTCCTATGGTGAAAGAAAAATCCCAATATATGATGGGACTGGGAAAAGAAGGGGGCTTGCGTCCAGAGTCGTGGCACTGGAAATGGGATGTTAGCAAAAACCAAGACATGCTTTGGGTTGGAGCAGTGAACGGTGGGATACGGATAAAATGGAAAGCTGAAAATTACGTACGTCCGCTGGTAAATATTTATTATGAATTTGGCCCACTGCATCTTCCACCTTCGTGGGAGAACGGTGGCAAAGGGGGTATTGTTGTCACGCAAAAAAATAATGAAGTGGTTATTAATGCTTATTCGGGCAGCCGCGTAATGAATGCTGGAGAAGCATTGAATTATGATTTTGAAATGCTAATTACGCCTTTCCATTTAATAAACAGGCAAAACAAATTCGGTGATAGGTATTATCATGGAGGAGGAACCAATACTTCTGCAAAAGTTGAAAAAGCGAAAAAAGCAGGTGCCAATATTATCAATATTCATCATGCTGAAGATATTTATCCGTTTATCAACTATCCTTATCTTGATGAAAATATAATGGCGCTGAAAAATTTGGTTGACAGGGCGCACGAAGAAAATATGCGACTAAAAGTTTATTATACCACAAGAGAATTAACTATAAATATACCGGAATTTTGGGCTTTTTATAGTCTAAACGGAGAAATAATCTTTCCGGGCCCAGGTAATGCAACCCGAACAGAAGCACTTCATCCCAAAGGGCCTAATGAATGGTATATTAAAAATCTAAAAGAGAATTATATCCCAGCATGGTATAATGTTATAAATGAAGGAAAGTTTAAAGGTAAGATCGACCTTTCTGTTATAACCACGCCCGATAGTCGTTTAAATAACTTTTATGTTGCAGGTTTAGATTGGATGGTTCAAAATATTGGAATCGATGGTGTTTATATTGACGACAGTGCCCTTGATAATTTTACGCTAAGGCGGGCCAGAAAAATTATTGACCTTTATCGCCCTGAAGGTCGTATGGATCTTCATAGTTGGGATCATTTTAATGCGTGGGCAGGTTATGCAAGTTGTTTAAACCTTTATATGGATTTATTACCTTATTTCGATTTGGTATGGATAGGGGAAGGACGTAACTATGACCGGATGCCTGATTACTGGCTTATTGAAGTTTCTGGCATCCCTTTCGGCGTTACGGGCCAAATGCTTGAAGGGGGTGGAAATCCATGGCGTGGAATGGTATACGGCATAACCAATCGTGCCGGCTATGCCGATCCTGGACCCGAAAATTTATGGAAGTTTTTTGATGAGTATCATATTGACCAAAAAGAAATGATTGGCTATTGGGACGAAAGATGCCCCGTGAAATGTAATAATGAACTAGTGAAAGTTTCTGTTTATAAAGATGCGGAGGAATCTGTTATTTCTTTAGCTAATTGGTCAGAAAATGATTTACTGGTTGAGCTGAATGTTGACTGGCAAAAACTGGGATTTGCACCTTCTTCTGTGGAAATCTTTATTCCAGAAATTAAAGATTTTCAAGAAGAAAAATTAAAGATATTACTTGATACATTGACTATTCCTGGCAGGAAAGGTTTTCTTGTTGTGGTGAGAAAGAAAAATTACAAATAAAGAAATGATTCATATGAAAACGATTCACAAAATACTAGTACTTTCAGCTTCTTTATTATTGCTGTCAGTAATTTTATATGCCCAGAATTACCAATCTCGATCAACGCTGCCTGAAAAAAAATCGGTTAAGATGTCCGAGGGTGGTGCAAATAACTCGGCAAATAATTCGAGAATTACAAATGTCATTATTGTTTATAAAACACATTTTGATATCGGATACTCTGCGCGAGTGCAAAAGGTTATTCACGATTACCGTACAGTTATGGCCGACCGTTTGCTGGATGTAATTGAGAAAAACAGTCTCCAACCTAAAGAGAATCAATTTGTGTGGACGTTGTCTGGGTGGCCCATGAAACAGATTCTTTGGGAAGGGCAAGCCCCTGAGCGAAAAGATAAAATAGAACAAGCCATTCGTAATGGAAATATTGTTGTTCATGCGTTTCCATTTTCAATGCACACTGAGACTTCAGATCTTGAAGATATGGTTCGGGGCCTCAACATTTCATCGGCTTTGAATCGCAAATATGGACAACCACTTTCTGTTAGTGCCAAAATGAGTGATGTCCCGGGTGGATCCTGGATTTTACCCACGCTTTTCAACCATGCGGGTATTAAATTTTATCATATGGGTGGACCGGTGGTAAACAGGGAACTGGGACTTTCTCCCATATTTTGGTGGGAAGGTCCTGATGGTTCACGCGTTCTTACACTTTATAATAATAGTTATGGAACTGATCCGCTTCCTCCGACGAATTGGCCATTCAAAACATGGATATATATTAATATGACTGGTGACAATCAGGGGCCACCCAGTCCCGAAGCGGTTAAAAAAGATTTGAACTTTTATCAAAGTTTGGGAATGAAAGCTCGTGTAGGTAGTATGGATGATTTTACTGAATTGATAATGAAGGAGGATTTGAGCCATCTCCCTATTGTACGTTCCGATGTGGGAGATGTTTGGATTCACGGGAGTATGAGCATGCCCGAAGCAAGCAAATTAGCTCAAAATATTCGCCCATCTATTGGGGGCTTAGAGCAATTGTCTACACTTGAATCGGTATGGGGAATCTACTGCCCCGATTTACGCCGGACAATTGCAAAAGCCTACGAGCAAAGCCTTTTATATAGCGAACATACATGGGGACTGGCTAATCAGCATTACGTGAAAATACCTTATGGGGAAGAGTGGTACAAGCTTTGGCGAAATGGTTTACCTCCACAATTCAGACTGATGGAAGCCTCCTGGAAGGATCATGCGAATTACATCAATAATGTAGAACGACTCATTGCAACACCTTTTGAAGAGGCAGTGACTTTGTTAGCCGATAATATTAATACAGACAAAAAACGGATTATTGTATATAATCCGCTTCCATGGAAACGTAGTGGTGAAGTAGTTCTTGATACACGGTTAGTTTTTGACAGTGATTTTATTTCTGTAAAACCTCTTGATGGGGGTGATGCTGTTGCTGTTTCACACGAATATCCAGCTATTGAAGATAAGGCTCCTATGTCACGTTTTTTTGTTATGGATATTCCGGCTATGGGGTATCGTTCATTTGTGGCTTCCAATGAAAATGTAATGGGGCCGCAACTGCTGGCAAATAAAAAAATGGGAGTTATCGAAAGTCCTTTTTTTAAAGCAAAGCTTGATACTGTGAACGGTTGCATTGCCAGTTTAATTGATAAAAGGACAGGGAAAGAAATGGTGGATAAAAACGCTCCGCAGGGATTTGGCCAATATTTTTACGAAAGGTTTGGTTATAAGCAACTTGCCGAATGGATTGATAAATCGCTTTATTCAAATTATAAAGCGCACCGATTTGCTTTTGTTGCCTATGATATGCCCAAAGAAACGGTTTACCATTCGGCTTTGCCTAAAAATATGGCTTTTGATGTTATTAAATCACCCATTGATGTTAAGGCTGTAATGTCATGTACAATGCATGGTCCTGGAAAACCTCAAAAAATCACTCTCTCGTTAACACTTTCTGGTTATTCACCAACAGCTGATATAGAAGTGAGTTGGCAGAAAGATCCTGATTCCTGGCCGGAGGCAGCGTGGATTTCTCTCCCCTTTAATTCTCGAAATCCCCGATTCCGGTTGGGAAGGCTGGGGGCCGATGTCGATCCTGAAACAGACATGGTAGTAGACAATGCCAACTATCATTTGTTTTGGGTTAACCATGGAGTTGCTGTATATGATTCAATTACGGGTGCTGGCTATGGAATTTGTTCACCTGATGCGCCATTGATAAGTTTAGGAGAACCTGGAGAGTACAAGTTTGATAAGCGATATTTGTCTAAAAAACCGTATATTTATCTGAATTTGTATAATAACCATTGGCGTACCAATTTCCCTGCATGGATAGGGAATGGACAACGTATGGAGGCCCGTGTACGAATTTGGTCCTTTGATAATTATAATACTGAAAGCTCTCTTTTTACGCCAGCGATGGAAACAAGGGTGCCATTAAAAGCAGCTTCTTCTGAAGTAAAGAATGGTAATTTGCCTGTAACCCAATCAGGAATAATTCTTTCACGAAAGGGCGTGGCACTTACTGCTTTTGGACCTAATCCTGATGGGGATGGTTTAATTCTTCGTCTTTGGGAACAAGCAGGCATTTCCGGAGCGTGTACAGTCATTTTTCCTGAAGGAATGCACATAGATATTATTCAACCGGTAGATTTAAGAGGAAGTATTATAGGGAATCCCATGGAAGTAACAAATGGTAAATTTACTTTTGATCTTCCTGCTTATTCTCCAGCTTCTTTTGTAATTCCATTTATATTTTGAATACAGCATTGATATAAAAATTTTTTTATGAGACGAATATTTATACTTTTGAATTTTTTCTTGTTAGTGAGTTTAATGATATATTCACAAGAGGATCTTAGATTGTGGAAAAAAGGGAAAACAACGAGTTCGGGTGATTGGTTACTTTACAAGGTTGATAAAACAGCGGAACTTTACCGGACTGGAGAGGGTAATCTTGTTTTTTCGAATGGATTGATCAGTCGTACTTTTACGGTGAAACCGAACGGTGCTACCATTGGGCTGGAGCATCTTCAGACAGGGGAATCTTTTTTGCGGTCTGTACGACCTGAAGCTGAAGTTCAGATTGACGGGATCAGTTTCGAGGTGGGAGGTTTAATAGGACAACCTATTCATAATTATTTACATTCAAAGTGGTTGGAAAATATAGAATTCGATCCGGCAGCATTTAAGTTGGTGGATTACCGTCTTGAAAATACGAAAGAACGCTTCCCATGGAAAAAGAGAAAAGAGTGGATGACTTACGACATTGCATGGCCTCCAGCTGGTAAAGAATTGATATTCAGATATAAATTGGATAATAAGGCTCTTGATATGCTGGTTGAAAGCATCACCTCTGATGAGAAGAGGGAAATCCTTTTCAATGATACTTTTTTGGGATTAAATAAGGAGTGGCGTATAGTTGAATCAGATTCCGATCCACGTAACTCATTTGTCAATGAAGGGAAAGCCGGGGAAATCATGGCTCTATCCAACACCTCAGTTTATGCAGAACGTTCGTTTATCTCCGGCACAAAGGTTTTTTTGGTAAAAATTGATCCGGGAACAGATAAAAGTATCATGTGGGGGCCGGGGCTTGGTTTGGTATTTGACGATAAAGTGGTCAAGATCAATTTAGTTCCGGGGAATAACGAATTTGGTTTTTTTGATGGAGAAAAGGAAAGCCGCATATCTGGCATGAATTCTGGGAAAGCTGTCTGGCTGCGGATGGAAATTAAGGAAAATTCAATTGAAGCTTCTTATTCTTACAATAAAATAGAATGGAGGAAAGTAGGAGAAGCGAAGATAAATAAAAGCGTTCCTCAGTTGGTGCGGGTAGGGAAAATGGATGCCGAAGGAGGAAGGAGAGATCATCCCCATAAGGGTGAGATAGGTCGATGTCGCATAGAATTCTTTCAAATGTTGGGAGATGTTTCTCAATCGGTTAAAAATGCAGATAGGGAAAAATATGCCTATCTTAAAGATATCATTGTTGAAGTACATTATGAATTATATGATGGACTTCCGGTTTTTTGCAAATGGATCACGATTGAAAATGACTCAGATCAACCTATTACTCTTGATTCGTTTAAAAGTGAGATATTAGCAGTGCCGGAAGCTGAAAGTGTGGTTGATGAAATAAAAAACTGGTTGTTGCCCAATATTACCCTTGAAACAGATTATAATTTTGGAGGTATGTCACGGGAAAGCGTGTATTATTCGAGTGTTGCGTGGAAAGAAGACTCCTTATACGAGACGCAGGTAAACTATGCAAGGAAAACTCCTTGTTTATTGGAGGTTTATCCTAAGTATGGGCCTGATCAAGTTATTGAACCTGGGAATTCTTTTGTCTCTTATCGGATTTGGGAACTGCTGCATGACAGTTGGGATAAAGAACGTAAGGGATTGGAGCATCGTCGGATGATGCGTTCGTTGGCTCCGTGGGTAACGGAGAATCCGATATTGATGCACGTTCGGAATGCAGATGATAATGCAGTTAAAAAAGCGATTAACCAATGTGCTGAAGTTGGTTTCGAAATGGTAATCATGACTTTTGGAAGTGGGTTTAATGCAGAAGATACGAGTAAAGAAAATTTGGATAGGATGAAGAAACTGGCTAATTATGCTCATTCAAAAGGAATTGCGTTAGGGGGGTATTCGTTGCTTGCTAGTCGCCATGTTGGCGGAGGAAATGATGTTGTAATGCCAGAAGGAATGAGTCCAAGATTTGGTAATTCACCTTGTTTGGAAAGCAAATGGGGACATGAATATTTTGAGAATCTTTATACTTTATACGAAAAAACGGGTCTTGATGTATTGGAACATGACGGCTCGTATCCGGGTGATGTATGTGCTTCAACTGAACATCCAGGACATAAAGGACTTTCCGATTCTCAGTGGAACCAATATCATCGGATCAGCAGCTTTTACAAATGGTGTCGTTCGAAAGGCATTTATCTGAATGTACCCGACTATTATTTTTTAGTGGGGAGCAATAAAACGGGAATGGGCTATAGGGAAACCAATTGGTCGTTGCCAAGAGCTATGCAGGAAATAATAGAGCGCCAAAATGTTTATGATGGTACTTGGGAGAAAACACCTTCGATGGGCTGGATGTTTGTCCCACTGGTTGAATATCAAGGGGGTGGTGAAGCAGCCACCATTGAACCTCTCAAGGAGCATTTGTCTCATTACGAACAACGATTGGCAAACCTTTTTGGTGCAGGTGTTCAAGCTTGTTACAGAGGACCTCAACTTTATGATGCTCCTGAAACCCAAGCTATTTTAGAAAAATGGGTGAAGTTTTATAAAAAGTATCGGGAAGTGCTTGATGGTGACATTATCCATCTTCGTCGTCCTGACGGACGCGACTGGGACGGTTTTCTTCACGTCAATCCATTAGGAAAAGAAAAGGGATTGTTGATGCTTTATAATCCTTTGCAGGAAGACATTGTACGAGAATTGGAAATCCCGGTTTATTACACTGGTTTGCATGATCAGGTATTTTTAGAAGATCAAAATGGTCATATAGAAACGATTCAGGTAAATCGTGATTATAAAATCAGATTAAAAATTGTAATCCCTGCACATGGGTATAGTTATTATATCATGAAATAGCGAAATGTTATTTAGTTGTCCTTAAATTTTTCCTATTCGATTAGATATCAATAAAATATTGCTAAAAAATATTTTTCGATATCTGTCGAATCGGTTATCTTTATTGTGTAAAAAGTTGCAAATTTGGATAGGGGAAATTGCCGAAAATAGACCGGCAAGATTCATTTCGCCCCATGTTGCAAGATTTTACCGATATAGACCAGGAATTGGTTTTTTTGACAAACAAGAGGAATGATGAATGAAAAAAAAGAAAACAATTAATTGAAAATGAGAGTGCTTGTTTTATACTTTACTTTTTTGACTACCTTCAAAAAGCAAAAAGTTGACTTGGAATTAATTTTAAATTGATATACTTTTGGATTGAAATAAACCGGAGTGGTTATTCTTTTTTAAGTACCTCCAGGGTAGGAGCTGGTTCACCTTTATTCAGACGCAATCGCTTGGGGTACCTACGAAAGATCCCTGGGCTTGTGTTGAGAGCTATCCTCATCGATACATTCAAGTTGGATGATCGGTGACTGATTGAGGTGATTCGAGAAATCCCATATCTGCTGGTTTTCATCAGAAAACAAATCGATCCTGGGATGTCTTTGAATTATTGGGGTGATAATTTGCATTGAAATGAAACATCAAAAACATCAATAATACTATTGTATTATGAATTGTAAAATTATATTTCCGACATTGTGTGCTTTAAGCACAAGTCATCTACAGGGAGCGGATGGTTTATCGTCTTCTGAACCCTCAAAAGACAAAAGGGTGAATATCGTTTTTATATTGTCTGACGATCACCGGTATGATTATATGGGATTTGTCGGCAAAATACCTTGGCTGGAAACTCCTGCCATGGATAAGATGGCTAAGGAAGGGGCATGGATAAAAAATGCTTTTGTCACGACCTCTTTATCTTCTCCCAGTCGGGCTTCTATTCTTACAGGAATGTATTCTCATTCACATAAAGTTGTAGATAACACCGCTCCGTTACCGGATGGGCTTGTTTTTTTCCCCGAATACTTGCAAAAAGCAGGATATCGAACAGGTTTTTTCGGTAAGTGGCATATGGGCAACGACTCAGGAGATCCCCAGCCGGGATTCGACCGGTGGGAGTCATTTAAAGGACAGGGCGAATACTACAATCCACGCATCAACGTTAACGGGAAATGGATTCAATATAAAGACAGCACCTATGTGACGGATTTACTTACCGAACATGCTATCGATTTCATAAAAAAACAAAACGATGCCCATAATCCTTTTATGGTTTATCTTTCACATAAAGGTGTTCACGATAATTTTCAACCTGCTAAAAGACATAAAGGATGTTACAAAGACAAGCCATTGGTATATCCATCGTCTTTTCACATTCCCGAATACGGGATAACTACGCCGCCCACCATTGATCCAATAACAGGCAAACCCGCTTCGGGGAAAGATTTTTATGGTGAAAACATGATGCCCGACTGGGTGAAACATCAGCGAGAAAGCTGGCATGGTGTTGATTATTCGTATCACGGAAGACCATGGGAAAAAGAGGTCCGCAATTACTGTGAAACGCTTCGTTCCGTTGATGAAAGTATCGGTGCTGTTTTAAACTATTTGGAAGAAACCGGTTTGGATAAAAATACGATCGTCATTTATATGGGCGATAATGGCTTTGCTTGGGGAGAGCACGGACTGATCGATAAGCGTCAGTTTTACGAAGAATCGGTACGGGTGCCCATGTTGGTTTGGGGACCGGGAATTTTTCAAGGTGGACAGGTTATTGAGCAAATGGTTCAGAATATCGATATCGCACCAACCCTCATGGAATGTGCGGGATTAAATAAGGCTCCACAAATGGTGGGCGAGTCTTTTCTCCCTCTTTTACTCGGCAAAAATATTCCATGGCGCGATAAAATATTTTATGAATATTATTGGGAGTATGATTTTCCACAAACCCCCACTACCTTTGGAGTGCGTACCGATCGGTACAAATATATTTATTATCATGGCAGATGGGATACCAACGAATTTTACGATTTGCAGAACGATCCCGACGAAATTCATAATTTAATCGGATCTCCTGAGCATCAAGAATCGATAAAAGAATTAAATCATGAGTTGTTTGATTGGCTTGAATCTACAGGGGGAATGAATATTCCTTTAAAGAGGACGGAAAGACCTCATGGTGATCACCGCAATAAAGGCAATTTTTAGGTTTATTAAATTCATAGGCGATTTTCTATTTTCCTCCGAAAGTGAACACTACGGGGATGGCAGCGGGAGATTTGATGGGTGTTTTGCCAACCATCACTTTCGGCCATAGTTTAACAACAACTTTTGTTTCGTCAGGCGAAATGCCCAAAAAAGAATTCAATACATTGGCAACCCGCTGTTGGGAATATCGATTCATCAGATTTTTGAGATCTACGCTTATGTTAAGCGGCAAAACAGTGGTCTGTTCGGGTTCGATGCGGATGGGAATATCCATTTTCCCCGCTATGAATTCCAAATCGTTGATTTCGATCGTATAATCAAGTGCATTAAGAAAGGCTGCAGCCTTGTTGGGATTTTTTACGTTCATTTTTAGTGCCATGTTGAAGGGGATGGTCTGCAGATTTCCACCTCCTGCTAAAATGGTGGCAATGGAGGCCATATTGGCTAACGACATGCCCGAACCATTACCCAGGTTTATTCCGGCCAATTGAATGTTATCGACAGAATTATAAGTAAATTCGCATTGCGAAAGATTATAGGCTCCGGTTATCTGGTTCCAGATATTGCATCCCGAGAAAAATAATATGGCCACTAAAGCCGACAAAAATACGATTGATTTTTTCATTTCCTTTTGTTTTTTCGTAATTCTGTGTTTTCGAATTCATTTAATAATAACCATAGTAGCTCCGTATCCGTATTTTTGGAACGATGCATCCTGTACATAGCATTTTCTATATTTGCTCTTCAGCTCTTTTAAAATGGCACTTTTCAATATACCTTCCCCTTTGCCATGAATGAACACTATTCGTTGATTTTTGTGGTGAAGGTTTTCCTGCATAACCTCGTTGAATTTTTGCAACTGATAGTCCAGTATTTCGGCGTTAGACATTCCGGCCGTCGAATCAAGCAATTGATTGATATGGAGATCGACTTCAATGATGGCCTCTTTATCTGCTTTTGTGGTTTTTTGTTCGCGAAGGGGTTCTCTGTCGGTATGTTCTTTTTCTTTTAATAAGCGTTCTGCTTCTTCAGTTGAAATAGTCATCGGGCGTTCGGGTAAATCGTTTCGGGTGATGTAATACACAAGGGCATCTTCGTCGAAATAATCGTTTTCGCGAAAGGCATGTAATTTGTAAAATTTCACCGGATCTATACGTAATTCTACCGAGCAGGGATTTTTTAATTCAAAAGGTTTGTTTGCTTTAAAAGCGATAAATTGTACGCACACCCTTTCCATTTCGTTGAGTTGCGATTTATCGAATTCTTCCAGAAAAATTTTTGTATTCGGTTCGATTACTCCGTTATACCGGGTTTTCCAAGCAGCATTATTTTCGCGGCAGAGGTAAGTAAAAAACAAATAGTAATTGCTGTCGTTAACAAAATAACATTCATAGGAGGTGGTCGAGAGATTCTTTTTGTCGATTGGCAGATAGGCAAGACATGTGGTGATTTTTTCTCCTTCAGGGGTTTCTTCCCCTTCTTTATGGCCTTCTATACTGATTTCAGTGGCAGGAGAAATGCCGGTTTTTTCATTTTCAACTTCGTTGGGAATTTCCCCGGTTTCGAGTTTTTCCTCCTTGGCAGATTCGATAACCACACATTCGGAAATTAATACAGGAATATCAAAACCGTGTTCATCTTCCACAATCGCCACTTGTTTATTTAAAAATCCTTTTACTTTTCCGCCGCCCACAGCGTTTAAAAAACGAATAGTATCTCCAACTTGCAGTTTAGTCATTGTTTATTTCGATTATGATTACCCGGTTTGATTTGTGTAACCTTTTTATTTTTTTGTCGTAATTGCAAAGATGACTAATTTTGCTGAATAATCGCGACAATTAGTTGAAAAATTTCCAGCGAGAGAAAGCTAAAAAATGAAAAAGATCGAGATAGAACAACTCCAAATTACTGACTTCAACTATATTCTTCCTGATGAAAAAATAGCGAAATATCCGCTCGAAAAAAGGGATAGCTCTAAACTTCTTCTTTATGCCGGCGGTAACATTTCTTCCTCGGTTTTTTCGTCGTTGCCTGAATATATTCCTTCAAACAGCCTCATGATTTTCAATAACACGCGGGTGATTCATGCTCGTTTGCTTTTTCGTAAAGATACGGGAGCACAAATCGAAGTATTTTGTTTATCGCCGGCCGAGCCTTTGGATTATGCCTTGAATTTTCAGCAGCGAGGAAACTGCTCCTGGCATTGCATGATTGGTAATGCCAAACGATGGAAAGAGGGGGTTTTACAGCTGAAGATTGTTCATGAGAAAGGGATAATTACCTTGAGTGCCGAAAAAAAAGAAGTGCGTGAAAACGAGGTAACGGTCGAGTTTTCGTGGGATGATCCTTCCGTTACTTTTTCGGAGCTGCTCGAAATAGCAGGTAAACTACCCATCCCTCCTTATTTAAATCGGCCGGCAGAAACGAGTGACGACGAAACTTATCAAACGGTATATTCGCGTATCGAAGGGTCGGTGGCCGCTCCTACAGCCGGACTCCATTTTACCAATGAGGTGATGGATGCCTTACATAGGAAAGGAATAAAGACCGATGAGGTTACTCTGCATGTGGGTGCCGGAACTTTTAAGCCGGTGAAAAGCCAAATCATAGGCGGCCACGAGATGCATACCGAATGTATTTCGGTTTCACGCAAAGCAATTGCCGATTTGTATGAAAACGTAAACCCGTTGATTGTGGTAGGTACCACTTCCATGCGTACGGTGGAAAGTTTATATTATATGGGCAGAAAATTACAATTCAATCCTGATCTGCTCCCCCATGAACTAACGGTTACGCAATGGGAGCCGTATGAAGAGGAAAACGAAAGGGTGTCGCCCAAGCAGGCACTTAAAAATTTGTTGGATTATCTTGACCGTCAACAGGCAGATCATTTAATTTCATCAACGCAGATTATTATTGTTCCGGGCTACAAGTTTCATTTTGTTGATGGGTTAGTTACCAATTTTCATCAACCGCAGAGTACGCTTTTGCTGTTGATTGCAGCTTTTGTGGGTAATGATTGGAGGAATATTTACGAGTATGCTTTAACTCACGATTTTCGGTTTTTGAGTTATGGCGATAGTTCGTTATTGTTTTCTTCGGATTTCACTCTAAAAAACGGTTAAGAACAAAGGAATTGGCCGATTTTTTCGTATACTTGCAAATTAAAAGGGGGAATTTTTTAAAACAGTAAAAGCGCTATCGCTAAAAAAATTGTTAAAATACTTGCCTACATCGTTGCAGCGATTATTTGCCTGAATATCCTGCTCTTTTTGACTTTCAGCATTCCTGCGGTGCAGAAAGGAGCTGCCGATTTTGCATTGGGAAAACTTCAACCCATTATCAAGACTAAAGTTTCTATCGGCAAAATACGCATCAAACTTTTCAACCGTGTGGAGCTGGCGGATATTTATTTGGAAGACCAAAAACAAGATACCTTATTGTATGCCGAGAGTTTGACAATTAGGGCTAATTTTTTAGATCTGTTGCATAACGAGTTAGGGATGCAATCGATAAATCTGAAAAATTTTGTCGCCAACGTATATCGTGAAACCCCTTCATCTCCTTACAACTTTCAGTTTCTTCCTGATGCTTTCAAAAGCGATAAGCCCAAAAAACCCAATCCAAATCCTTTCCGTATCTATTTTCAAGATATAAAGCTTCAAAACGGTACGTTAAGTTATGAGATATTGTCGACTCCCCAGACGCCGGGTAAATTTAATACCCATCATATTCGTGTGAAAAATCTGAATGCGCGGATAGCCGCACCCTCTATCGATGCAAAAAAACTCGAGGTGAGTGTGCACAGCTTGCAATTTGAGGAGCATTGCGGATTAGCTGTAAATCGTTTTCAGGGGAAGGTGCGTTCCAAGAATAGCGAATTTTGGAGCGATCGGATAGCTATAGTTTTAAATAATTCGGATTTGGAAATTTCCGATGCCGGCTACGATACCAAAGCGAAAAAATTTGCCGCTAAACTAAAAAGCAAATTCATCGATCCGCAAGATATGGCCTTTTTTACACCCCGATTGTCGCATCTTACCAAATCGTTTACTCTTGAAACCGAGGCAGAAGGACAGCTACCATCCATAAATGTAAAAAAACTGATTACGACTTACGGTGACGAAACACAAATTGATATACGTGCATCGATTGCCGATTATAGCAAATATAACAGTGCCGATATCAACGTCGATATCCGAAAATTGAAATTTTCTCCCGATGATCTTGAGGCGTTTATCCGTATTGGATCGCCTCAGTATGTAACACCGCAGCAATTGCAGGCAACCGGAAACATGGACATGCACCTTACGGCAAAGGGTAAATTGAGCAGATTTAATTATGAGGGTATTGTTTTTACAACTCAAGGAAATGTGGTTTTATCGGGTGTCGGTGGTGGAGATAAGAATTTCAAGAATTTTTTGTTCGAAACAGCTGTTAGTACAAACAATATCTTATTGGCTAATATTATAGGAGAAAAACCGGGGATAAATCATGTTTCCTTAAAAACAAATACGCGTGTACAGAAAAAAGAAGGCAGCCCTATTATGGTGGCTGCAGATAGTGCCATTGTATCTTTTTTGTACAAAGAATATCGGTATGAAAATGTGCAGCTCGACGGAATGTATTCCGATAAAAGGGTGAAAGCAAAGATTTTTACCGATTCCGAACAAAACAAATTGGATCTTACTGCCGATTTTAGTTTTGGAAATGAAAAAGAAATTAGTCTCGCAGGAACTATCGGGAAATTGTATTTGGCTCCCTTGTTTACCCGAAAGGGTTGGGAAAATCCTTATCTTTCGGCAGATATCGAGGGACATTTGGCCGGCTTGACGATGGATGATTTGGTTGGAGCGGTGACGATTGACAACTTGTCGTTGTATGACGATAATTTTATTTATAATCCCGGTTCTATTTATCTTCAAGCAACGGACAGCTCTTCTACTTCGGGAAAGGAGATGCGGTTGATCTCTTCGTTTCTCGAAGCGGAAATCGCCGGGAAATATCGTTTTTCTACCCTCGGAAACGAATTTATGATTGCTCTACATCATCATTTACCATCGCTTATTGAACTTCCGGAAAATAAAAATACCATCGATAGCTTAGCCAATAGCTTTCGTTTTCATGTTTCTATAAAAAATACCGAAGATCTTTGTTATGCTCTCTCATTGCCATTTTATAACGTAGAACCGGCATCTATTACCGGAATGGTGGATATGACTAAGCAAAATGTTTTTCAACTGAATGCTTATTTGCCCCGATTGATGTTCGGTAAAAACGACATAAGAGAATCCAAAATCGTTTTGAAAAATACGCTTTCCGACGGAATTGATGTCAATGTGAATAGTTATCTGGTACAAAACGACGGCTATATCAATGTGAGGCTAAATTCGGAAGCAGAGCTCGATTCGGTAATGAACCGACTTTTTTTCGATATCCGGAATAATGTTACCGATGCGAATGGTGAAATGCAAGTTGCCTTGAATTTCCTTCGTCAAAATGAAGAAAATTTTATGGCCAATATCCGTATATTTCCAACCGATATTTTGTTTAACAAACAAACTATCAACATTCATCCTGCTACCGTCATTTATGCAAAAGATTCTATAGTGGTTAATGATTTTGTTCTTTCACAGGGAGGAATGTTGCTGATGGGAATCGGAGGAATTGCTTCGAAAAATCGGGAAGACAGCATCCGCGTTTTTTTTCATAATACCGAATTGGCCAATTTGTTGACTGCTTTTAATATTTCCAATATAAAAGGATTATTAAATGGCGAAATTATTCTTTCTCAGGCATTGCGCGAGCCGGAATTATTTACAAAAGATTTCAGAATAGACAATATTCAATTGCATAACGATACGATTGGCACATTATGGGTTAATGGCGTATGGGATAAACTGAAAGCCGGGTTAAATTTGAATGCTTTTTTAATGAATAATGAGTATAAGTATCTTGATGTTGCCGGTTTTATTCCTACAGGAAAAAAAGATTCGATGGATGTTGCCATTAAAATCGATACTTTTCCTCTGGAATGGGTTCAACCTTTTGCGCGATCCATTTTCAGCGAATTGGAGGGTATAATAAATGCAGAAGTAAAAATCGGAGGAAAATTGTCTCAACCTTTAACCGATGGTTGGCTCGGCATTAGCAATGGAATAATGAAAGTGGCCCAAACCAATGTGACCTATAGCATATCCGATACGATTCAGGTAAACAGGAACAATATCGGTTTTGATAATCTGATCGTGAGAGACAATAACGGGCATGCAGCTGTAGTGAATCTTGAACTTACGCAGTCCGACTTTGGAAGTATGTCGTATCGGGTGAGAATGAAATTAAACGATTTTTTGCTTTTAAACAACGAGAGCCGAACCGATATGATGGTGTACGGCAACTTGAAATTGAGTGGCGATATTAGTTTGATCGGTGGAACGCAAGGTATTTACGGTGATGTTAATTTATGGAACGAGAGTCGTTCGCGGATGACGATTGAACTTCCGCAGACGGCTTCTGCTTCCGAATATCGGGGAATTATTTACATCAACACACCTCAGGAAGTCGATTCGCTGAGTTTTCTTAGAAGAACCGAAGATGAAAAGCGCAATGTTGGGCAAACATCTTCGGGATTTCCTATAAACATCAGTGGCAATATCGAGTTGGATCCACAACTCGATATCAAAGTGCTAATTAATCCCACCACAGGCGATGCCATCACCATCAGCGGCAATGGTAAGTTGAACGTTATGTACCTTTCCAATGCTGATCCGCCAATCCGTATTTATGGAGAATATGTTGCTCAAGATGGTAAAGTACATTATAATCTGCAAAGTCTTAAGTCCATCGACTTTAATTTACGCAAGGGGAGTACGCTGACGTTTTTGGGTGATCCACTAAATATTCAATTTAATGTGGTTGCTTACAATCAGGTGAATGCCAATTTAGCAACGTTGAGTGAAAGTTTTACTTACAATTCTAATTTGCCAACCACAAGAGTACCCGTTAATGCGTTGCTCGAGATCCAGGGCAACCTTCAAAAAATGAATCTCAGGTACGATATCGAATTGCCGGAAGCTTCAACCGATGTGCAGCAAAAAGTGAAAAGCCTCATCAGTACAGAAGAAGCAAAGATCAGGCAATTTGCTTATTTGGTAACCACCGGCAATTTTTATCCTGCAGAAAACACTCCGGATGTTGCCATCGGTAATACCATGTTCACTTCGGTAGCTGCAAGTGCGTTGACTAGTGGGTTGGATGCCCTTTTTGCCAGTGCCTTGAGCGACAATTGGAGTATCAGTACCAATTTGGAAACGAACGGCACTCAATTCGATAATATCCGGATGGGAGTCGATGTTTCAACTCGATTACTGAATGACAAATTGCGGATTACCACCAATTTGAGCTATGGAGACGTGGGGACGTTGGCCGGCCAACAAACATTTATCGGAGAATTTGAAGCAGAATACGATATAAACAATTGGCTTATGATTAGAGCCTACAATCATGCAAACGAAAGGTACTATAAACGGGCGCCTTTTACGCAAGGAGTGGGGATAATTATCACCAAAGAAGGGAAAACGTTTAGTGATCTGTTTCGATTCAGGTTTGCGAGGAAAGATGAAAATGATGATGGGAACAAGTAAACCGGGATGAAAAAATGAAAAAATATATTCCTTGTCTGTTTGTCTTTTTCTTGTTGGTTGCCTGCGATGTAACCAAGCGAGTGCCGGAGGGAAGTTATCTGCTGAACAAGGTTGATATCGATACTGACACGAAAACCGTTAGTGAGTCGCATTTGAAATCTTTTTTGCGTCAGAAGCCCAATTCTTCTGTTCCTGTTTTTGGCCGGGTGCGTTTACACTTATATAATCTTGCAGAAAACGATTCCTCATGGATCGATCGCCAATTGCGGAAGTGGGGTGAACCTCCTGTTTTGTATAGCGAGCGTCTTACGGCTATTTCTGCCGAGCAGATTCGCATGGAACTTAACAACAAAGGGTATTTGAAAGCTGAAGTAGATACTTTTGTTATAAAAAAAGACAAAAAAGCCAATGTAACGTATGAGGTTATGGGTCATGAACCTTATCGTATTTTGCATTATGATAACACATTGCAATTGGTGGATAGCACTATCCACTATATTTTGGCCAGGGAAAAAAAACTCGATATTGCGAAAGAAGGTGATATTTTTGATTTGGGAGTGTTGGAAAAAGGAAGGGTAAATATGGCCAAAACCCTCAGAAATAGAGGTTATTTCAATTTTTCGAAGGATAATTTTCACTTCTTGGCTGACACTACGGTGGGAAATCATCAGGTTGATCTGACGCTAGGCTTGAATAAGCCTGCTGATGATATGTTTTATAAGCCATATCACATCGGTAATGTTACGATAGTTAATGGTATTGAGGCCAAGTTGCTTAATGATAGTTCAACATCCGGTTTGGTGGATACGCTAAAATATCGTAATTTACATATTGTATCGGCTAAAGACCGATTTTTATTGCCCCAGGCAATTTATCATAATACGTTTTTGCGACCTGGGAGATTGTATTCGGAAAGGATTGTGGAAAGGACTTATTCTTCATTAAATAGTTTGGGAGCCGTAAGTCAGACATTGATTAATTTAACACCTCGTGTTGCAAACGATTCCAATTTTTTGGATACCTATATTACATTGATTCCCGGTAATGTGCATTATATGCAATGGGGGATTGACGGAACAAACTCTGCCGGTGATTTGGGGGTTGCCACTAATTTAACGTACGAACATCGAAATGTTTTTAAAGGGGGTGAAAAATTTCAGATTCGGTTGAATGGAGCTTACGAATTTATCACGGCATCGGATAGTTCTAATCTCGTTGATCAAAGTTTTTACGAATACGGAGCTGAGGCATTTTTTTCTATCCCCTACTTAGTGTTACCCTCTATGCTTTCCGGAATAAGAGACCGCTTTTCGGGTTCAACCGAATTTTCGCTGGGCGCAAATTTTCAAAAAAGACCCGAGTATTTGCGGCAGTTTTTAAATCTTTCTTCCCGTTTGCAATGGTCAAGTTTTAATCGAAAACTGGCCTATTCTCTTGAACCTCTTGATATCAATTATGTTCGTATGCCTTGGGTTTCCGAGAAATTTCGGCAAGAGTATCTGAGCGACGAAAGCAATCCTATCCTTCGATATAGTTATGAAGATCAACTCATCGCTCTCACCTCATGTAATATATCTTACACAAACGTGACTTCTGATAATATTCCGCGCTATCCTTTTAGAATTCGTTCGGGGATAGAGGTTTCGGGTTATTTGTTTCGTTTGGCGGGTGCCTTGGGAGGAAGCAAAATAAACAGAGACGGACGTCAAGAGATATGGGGAATTCCTTATGCCGAGTATGTGAAAGGAGATTTTGATTTCGCCCCTACTTTACCTATTGACGAAAAGAATGTGATTGCAGGCCATTTTGCTATAGGTGTGGCTTATCCTTATGGAAATTCGGTTGTGTTGCCGTTTGAAAAACGATATTTTGCGGGAGGGGCGAACAGTGTGAGAGGGTGGAGTACGCGAACATTAGGCCCCGGGACATATAATCGGGATTCTGTGGGTTACGATTTTGAGAATAAAACCGGCGATATTAAGCTGGATATGAGTATCGAATATCGACGATCGCTCACTAAATTGTTTGAATGTGCCGCATTTGTCGATGCCGGAAATATTTGGACAATAAAAGATTACGAAGTACAGCAAGGTGGCTTTTTTAAGTGGAATCAATTTTATAAAGAATTAGCAGTGGCTTACGGAATAGGGCTACGACTCAATCTTAATTTTTTGCTTCTTCGTTTCGATTTTGGGATGAAAGCGCACAATCCGGCATTACCGGAAGGGCAGCGGTGGACAATATTCAAACCGAAATTTAATCGGGATTTTGCTTTTCATTTTGCAATCGGGTATCCTTTCTGATTCGGTTCTTTTTACAAAAATAATCTTTTGATATTTGTTTTAATAAATTTCGCTAAAACCTTGTTTTAAAACTCTTATTTCGTTAAATTTATCACTTGTGCTCGAGCACAAAATGTTTTTTATTATATATTTGTATCGACAATGGGGAAGAATGGCGCTCTGCCATCCTATAAAAACGTTTGAAATGGTATTCAATGGTAAATCTAAAATAAAAATCGATGGATTATGAAAACAAATTATGAATTACGTTATGCAGCGCATCCCGAAGATGCAAAATCGTATGATACAAAAAGATTGAGGAGAGATTTTCTGATAAAAAATGTATTTTCGGAAGATGAAGTGAACATGGTGTATTCCATGTATGATCGAATGATTGTTGGTGGGGCAATGCCTGTTAACGAAACATTGCATCTCGAAGCCATCGACCCTCTTAAGCAGCCGGTTTTTCTTCACAGTAGAGAAATTGGGATTTATAATGTGGGAGGAAAAGGAAAAGTTAAAGTCGGTGACGACGTTTTTGAACTGGATTACAAAGAAGCGTTGTATCTTGGATCGGGCGACAGAGAAGTATATTTCGAGAGTATGGATGCGGGTAATCCTGCCAAATTTTATTTTAATTCGGCAACTGCCCATCGCAATTATCCCGATAAAAAAATTACTAAAGACAATGCTGTAGTAGCAGAAATGGGGTCACTTGAAACTTCAAATCATCGAAAAATCAATAAAATGATCGTTAATCAGGTGCTTCCTACTTGCCAGTTGCAAATGGGAATGACAGAGCTTGCGCCGGGGAGTGTTTGGAATACGATGCCGGCACATGTGCATTCGCGTCGAATGGAAGCTTACTTCTATTTTGAAGTAAAAGAAGGTCAGGCGGTATGTCATTTTATGGGCGAACCTCAGGAAACGCGCCATATTTGGATGAAAAACGAGCAAGCCGTTTTATCGCCTGAATGGTCGATTCACTCGGCAGCTGCTACATGCAATTATACTTTCATTTGGGGGATGGCCGGTGAGAATCTGGATTATGGGGATCAGGATTTTTCGAAAATTGAGGATTTAAAATAATTTAATCAGAAAAAATATAAGAAGATGGTAAATTTTTCATTAGAAGGAAAGATAGCTCTCATAACAGGGGCTTCTTACGGAATAGGTTTTGCTATTGCAACGGCATATGCAGAAGCAGGTGCTACTATTGTTTTTAATGACATTAATCAAGAACTGGTAGATAAAGGGCTGGCCGCTTATAAAGAACAAGGAATCGAAGCACATGGGTATGTATGTGATGTGACGGACGAAAATGCCGTAAATGATTTTATCGCCAAGATCGAAAAAGAGATTGGCATAATCGATATTTTGGTGAATAATGCAGGAATCATTAAGCGGATTCCCATGATAGAAATGAAAGCGGAAGAATTTCGCCAGGTAATCGATGTAGATTTGGTGGGACCATTTATTGTTTCCAAAGCAGTGATTCCCGGGATGATTCGAAAAGGACACGGAAAAATCATCAACATTTGTTCGATGATGAGCGAATTAGGCCGTGAAACCGTTTCGGCTTATGCTGCAGCAAAAGGTGGATTGAAGATGCTTACGCGCAATATTTGCTCGGAGTACGGTGAATACAACATCCAATGCAACGGTATTGGCCCGGGGTATATAGAAACACCTCAGACCGCCCCATTGCGCGAACGTCAGCCCGATGGCTCGCGTCATCCTTTCGATGCATTTATTGTTGCAAAGACGCCTGCAGGCCGATGGGGTACTACAGAGGATTTGAAAGGTCCTGCTGTTTTCCTGGCATCGGATGCTTCTAATTTTGTGAACGGGCATATCTTATATGTCGATGGTGGAATATTGGCTTATATTGGCAAGCAACCTTCTTAAAAAATGGAATATGAAACGATTCGTTATCCTTTTTTGTTTATTGGGAATTCTTGCGTCATGCAATAAAAAAGAGTCAGTGGTTATTGTTACGGTAACCAATTCTTCTTCGTTTGATCGTCAACACGAAATGGTTGAGATTCCGTGGGATAGTATTTATCAAAAATTATCGTTAACAGACAATCAAAAAATCATTGTTTTAGACAGCGTTGGTCAACAAATTCCCTATCAGATTATAACTGAAGGAACAGGCAAAAATCTAAAATTAATATTTCTTGCCGATGTTGAAGCAGGGAATAGGGCAATATACGAGATAAAAAAGGGCGAACCACAAACGTTTGCTCCAATGGTTTACGGACGTTTTGTTCCCGAACGGAAGGACGATTTTGCATGGGAAAATAATCGTGTGGCTTTCAGGATTTACGGCCCGGCATTGGAAGCTACAGGCGAAATCAGCAACGGTATGGATTTTTGGGTTAAAAGAACCGATTCGCTGGTTATCGACAAATGGTATAAAAATGATCTTGCAGGTATTGCTTCTTATCACGAAGATCATGGTGAAGGGTTAGATATGTATAAAGTAGGAAGAACACTCGGATTAGGTATGACGGCACCCTATGTAAACGATACGTTGTGTCTGGGACGTAACTTTACCGCCTATGAAATCTTGGATCAGGGACCGTTGCGCATTTCTTTTCGGTTAAAGTATAAACCCTATGATGCCGGTGGAAAGGAAGTAGTCGAAACACGCCTCATTTCGCTCGATGCTTATAGTCATCTCAATCAGGTTAAAAATATATTTACTACCGATAGTACGGTTTCGGAGATACAGGTGGCAACCGGGATTGTGATGGTACAAGACAGTAAAGAGGAAACGTTTGTAGATACAAAAAACGGAATAATGGCATATAAATTACCCGAAGACAGTGTTAACGGAATTATTTACACGGGTGTTATTAATCCACGGGGCTTTTTGTCTGTTAAGGTTTCTCAAGGACATTTGTTGGGAATTAATAGTTACAAACCCGGTTCGGAATACGTCTATTATGCGGGTGGTGGATGGAGTAAAGCCGGATTTGATACATTTGATGCGTGGATTGCCTATTTAAAAATGCAGAAAAATAAAATGGTTGAACCTTTGAAAATTGAAATACAATAATATGCAGAAAAAAGTTATTACTTTTGGAGAGATCATGTTGCGTTTGGCAACACCGGGATACAGCCGTTTTATTCAATCTTCAACTCTGAATGCTACTTTTGGCGGCGGGGAAGCTAATGTGGCAGTATCTTTGGCTAATTATGGTATTCCTGTTGAATTTGTTACCCGTTTACCTGAAAACGAAATTGCAGAGTGGTGCATTTCGGAGCTGCGGAAATTGAATGTAGGAACTAAAAATATTATACGTGGCGGTAACCGTGTGGGGATATATTTTTTGGAAACAGGAGCGGTTGCCCGTCCTTCGAAGGTGATTTACGACCGTGCTCATTCGGCGGTAGCAGAAGTAGGAAAAGGGATGTTCGACTGGGAAGAAATTCTCAAAGATGCTTGCTGGTTTCACTGGACAGGAATAACCCCGGCCATTTCGCAGGGTGCTGCCGATGCATGTTTAGAAGCCATTCAAACAGCAAACAATATGGGCATTACCGTATCGTGCGATCTCAATTATCGAAAAAATTTGTGGAAATATGGTAAGAAGGCCTCTGAGATTATGCCGGCTCTGGTAGCAGGATGCGATATTATTTTGGGTAATGAAGAAGATGCCGAAAAGGTGTTTGGTATAAAACCTGAAGGATTCAGGGCCGAGCAAACAGGGGGAGAGATAGATGCTGCTCAATTTGAATCGGTTTGCAAACAGCTGATGCAGCAATTTCCCCGTGCAAAAAAGGTAATCATTACGCTTCGAGGTTCCATTAACGCCAACCATAATACGTGGGGAGGATGTTTGTATTCCGATAAATTGTATCAATCCAGAAGATACGATATCACTCATATTGTTGACAGAGTAGGAGGGGGAGATGCCTTTATGGGCGGATTAATCTATGGATTGCTTACATATACCGGCGACGATCAGAAAGCGCTTGATTTTGCAGTTGCGGCGTCTTGTCTAAAACATACTATTTACGGAGACTTTAATTTGGTATCGGTAAAAGAAGTAGAAACGCTGATGAAAGGCGATACTTCGGGAAGAGTTGTTCGATGAATGATTTTTTTAACTAATCGCAGAATAATACGTAAAATAATGGCAAGATTTTCAAGAATAGAAGTTTATCGGACGATGATTGACACGGGGCTTATCCCTGTATTTTATCATTCCGATGTTGAAACAGCCAAACAAGTGGTTAAGGCTTGTTATGAAGGCGGTGTCCGAGTTTTTGAGTTCACCAATCGGGGCGATTTTGCGCACGAAGTTTTTTCCGAACTCATTAAATGGGCGGAAGAAGAATGTCCTGAAATGATTTTGGGCGTCGGCTCTGTTATAGATGCCCCTACAGCAGCTTTATACATTCAATTGGGTGCAAACTTCGTTGTTGGACCGCTGTTGAATCCCGATATATTTAAGGTTTGTAACCGGAGGCAGATTGCCTATTCTCCCGGATGTGCCACAACCACAGAGATTGGTTATGCTCAAGAAATGGGAGCAGAAATCGTAAAAATATTTCCCGCAGGAAATGTTGGAGGACCTTCTTTTGTGAAAAACATCAAAGGTCCCATGCCTTGGTCGAAAATCATGGTTACCGGCGGCGTTGAACCGACGGAAGAAAATCTTTCGGCATGGTTTAAAGCGGGTGTTGCTTGTGTAGGAATGGGTTCCAATCTATTTCCTAAAGAAGTGATAAAAAATCGGGATTGGAAATTCATTGCCAATTTATGCAAAAACTGTCTTACTTTCATTGAGAACAACAAAAAGCCCTAATAAATCAATTATTAATATCATAAAATCATGAATAATTTGCAAGAAGGAAAGGTTAAAATGACCAATTATCGTTGGGTAATAACTACCATGTTATTCTTTGCTACTGCGATCAATTACTTGGATCGACAGGTGCTTTCATTAACATGGAGTGATTTTATTGCACCTGAATTTCATTGGACAAACAATGATTATGGCACTATTACCGGTTTGTTTTCGATTTTTTATGCGGTTGCGCTGTTGTTTGCAGGTAAATTTATCGATTGGTTGGATACAAAAAGAGGTTATTTGTGGTCGATAGGTATTTGGTCGTTTGGTGCTGTTCTTCATGCCTTTTGCGGAATAGCTACCGCAGGCATTGTTGCAGGGGAATGGACTCTTAGTTTCGAAGGAGCTTTAAATGCTATAGCGGCTGTTAGCGATGTGTCCAAAGTCGTCACTGTAAGTGTTTCTTTGTTTGTTTTTGCCCGATTAATTTTAGCTGTAGGAGAAGCAGGTAACTTTCCTGCTGCTATTAAAGCTACGGCCGAATATTTTCCTAAAAAAGACCGAGCTTTCTCTACCAGTATTTTCAATTCCGGAGCAACAATTGGCGCTTTGTTGGCACCGGTTACCATTCCATTCATTGCTAAGGCCTGGGGATGGGAAATGGCATTTCTTGTTATAGGTGCACTTGGTTTTTTGTGGATGGGAGTATGGGTGTTCGTTTATGAAAAGCCGGAAAAAAACAAAAGAGTAAATCCGGCTGAGCTAATGTATATCTTACAGGATGATAACGAGGAAGGTGCCGAAACACAAAAAGATACCGGGAAAAAAGCTTCTTTCAAACAAGCTTTTCGGCATAAGCAGACATGGGCTTTTGCTGTTGGAAAATTCATGACCGATGGGGTTTGGTGGTTCTTATTATTTTGGGTACCTGCCTATTTAAGTGCAGTTTATGGGTTAGATTCTACGGAAGCTGCACCACATATTTTTTTGGTTTATCTGATTACTATGTTATCGATTATCGGGGGTTGGCTGCCCACTTATTTTGTGGATAAAAAGAAAATGAATCCCTATGCCGGGCGTATGAAAGCCATGCTTATTTTTGCTTTTTTCCCGTTACTAGTCCTTTTTGCTCAGCCACTTGGACATGTCTCGGTTTGGTTGCCGGTAGTGATTATCGGTATTGCCGGTGCCGCACATCAGGCCTGGTCTGCCAATATCTTTTCAACGGTTGGAGATATGTTCCCCAAATATGCGGTGGCTACCATTACAGGTATCGGGGGAATGGCCGGTGGAGTAGGTTCATTTCTGATAAACAAGGGTTCGGGTATGTTGTTCGATTATTCTATCGAGACCAATTTGAAATTTTTGGGATTCGAAGGTATTAACGCCGGTTATTTTATTATCTTTTGTATATGTGCTTTTGCTTATCTGATCGGTTGGGTTATAATGAAAGCCTTAGTGCCCAGGTATGAATTAATTAAGGAAATGTGATGAATTAGCAACGGCTGGGAAAAAAATAAAGGTGGGAATTCAAAAACTCCCACCTTATTTATAGTAAGTAAATCGGTATGGAAAATCGGTTTTTTTTTATTCGAGATAAGTATATCCGTATAATCCCGAACGATAAGTAGATAAAAATTCTTTTCCTTCTTCAACCGATATTTTTCCTTGTTTCACCGAGCTCATTACCCACGTTTCAACCGTTCGAACAAGTTTTTTGGGATTATATTGAACATAGTCCAGCACTTCGGCTACGGTTTCACCATCAATTACTTGATCAATTTTATATCCGTTTTCATCTGTTAGAACATGTACAACATTAGTATCACCAAACAAGTTATGGAGATCGCCAAGAATCTCTTGATATGCTCCGACCAAAAATACGCCCAGATAATACGGTTCGTCTTTTTTCAATGAGTGGACGGGCAAATAGGAAGCATGAAAACCATCTTGTGAGGTGAAATTGGCAATTTTGCCATCAGAATCGCAAGTAATATCTTGTAATGTGGCTATTTTATCCGGTTTTTCGTCCAACCGATGAATAGGGATGATCGGAAAAATTTGGTCGATTGCCCATGAATCGGGTAAAGATTGAAATAGCGAGAAGTTACAGAAATACTTATCGGGCAATAAACTTGAAAGTTGCCTAAGTTCTTCGGGAGCGTGTTTGCTGCGGTTGATGGAGAGGTTGATTTCTCGTGCTATAGAAAAATAGAGCTCTTCCACTTGTGCGCGTGTTTTCAAATCGAGCAATCCCAAGCTAAACAGATCGAGTGACTCTTCACGAATTTGTTGGGCATCGTGCCATGCTTCCAGCATACGTGGGGGTGTAAGCGTATCCCAGATGGAGTAAAGCTCCTTCACCAATTCATGATCGTCTTGCTGAATCTCTTTTTCTTCGTCCCATTGAGGAAGCGTAGCTGTTTCGAGTACTTCAAAAATGAGGACTGAATGGTGGGCAGTCAAGGCACGTCCCGATTCGGTAATGATATTGGGATGGGGAATGTTATTTTTATTGGCTACGTCCACGAAAGAAAAAACCAAGTCGTTTACGTATTCTTGAATAGAATAATTGATGCTGTTTTCGGTGTATGATGAACGTGTGCCATCGTAATCTACGCCCAAACCGCCACCCACATCAACAAATTCGACATTGATGCCCATATTGTGCAGTTGCACATAAAATTGGGCAGCTTCTCGAAGAGCCGTTTTGATGCGTCTTATTTTGGTTATTTGGCTACCGATGTGAAAATGAATTAAGTGCAGACATTCGCTCATTTTATGCTTTTTAAGTATTTCGATGGCCTCGAGCACTTCACTTGAATTCAGTCCAAATTTGCTGACATCTCCGCCCGATTCTTCCCACTTTCCGCTTCCCGAACTTGCCAATTTTATACGGATTCCGATATTGGGCTTTACTTTCAGGCGTTTGGAGATTTCTACAATGAGATCGAGTTCATTGAGTTTTTCAACCACAATAAACACTTTTTTCCCCATTTTTTGAGCCAGCAACGCCAACTCAATGTAGCTCTCGTCTTTGTATCCGTTACAAATGATGAGTGAATCATTGTCGACATTAATAGCCAATACGGCATGAAGCTCAGGTTTAGACCCTGCTTCCAGTCCGATATTGAAGCGTTTGCCGCAGGTGACGATTTCTTCAACCACCTGGCGCATTTGATTTACTTTAATAGGATAAATAAGATAATTCTGTCCTTTATATTCATATTCCTCTGATGCAATTTTAAAGCTGTTGGATATTTTTTCGATTCGATCATCCAAGATTTCAGGAAAACGTACCAACACGGGAAATGATACATCACGTAAATAGAGTTCCCGCATTAAATCATTAAGGTCTATATTGTTACCATTTCTTTTATTTGGGGTTACCTGTACATGGCCTTTTTCGTTGATCGAAAAATAATCGTTACCCCAACCATTGATGTTATATAGTTCTTCAGAATCTTCTATTCTCCATTTTCTCATTATAACAGAACACTTTATAAATAATATGAATATGTATAGCAAATTAAATGCAAAAATACACATTATTTTTGTCTTACAGGTTGAAAACCACGGAAAAATAAATTAAACTTCCCATAGGCAATTCAGAATGAAAATAAATAATGCACTCATGTTGTTCTTATTCTATAAATTGAATCACATAATGAGTACGTCTTGTAAAGTGATTTTTGTTTTTTCATCTTTATATGTCAATAAATTATCGTTTCGAATCATTTAGTAAATTTAAAATTGCTCCAAATTTTAATCAATGGAAAACTTTTTTGTTTATATAAAATGCAAAGTACTGATTAAGAGATTGATAAAAATATAAATTGGAAATTTTTGAAAAAATATTTTTTCAAAAAACAGATAATAGTTGACGATTTATTCATAACTTTGTAGAGAAAAGCATCGGGAAAAACAACAAAAACAACCGGCAAAAAAGTGCAAACTTATTCATTATCTAAACAATATTCCACAATCTAAACAATATTCCACAATGAAAATGAAAAAGAAAATATACACCTTTGAAGAAGCATACAATACAGCTTTGGATTATTTTGAAGGCGACGAATTAGCTGCAAAAGTTTGGGTAAACAAATATGCCCTAAAAGACAGCGAGGGGAAAATATACGAAAAATCGCCTGAAGAAATGCATTGGCGTTTAGCGCGTGAGGTTGCAAGGATCGAGAAGAAGTATCCTAATCCTTTAACTGAGAATGAATTATTTGATCTTTTTGATCATTTTAGATACATCATTCCTCAAGGAAGCCCAATGACCGGGATCGGGAACGATTATCAAATTGCCTCTCTCTCAAATTGTTTTGTAATCGGAATTGAGGGAATGGCCGATTCTTACGGGGCAATTATCCGCATTGATGAAGAACAGGTGCAGCTTATGAAACGTCGAGGTGGTGTAGGGCATGACCTTTCGCATATTCGTCCTAAGGGTTCACCGGTAAAGAATTCGGCTTTAACTTCCACAGGGCTTGTTCCTTTTATGGAACGTTATTCGAACTCTACGCGTGAAGTAGCCCAAGATGGACGTCGTGGTGCTTTGATGCTCAGTGTTTCCATAAAACATCCCGATGCTGAGGATTTTATCGATGCAAAAATGGAACAGGGCAAAGTTACCGGAGCGAATATATCGGTGAAGATAGACGACGAATTTATGCGGGCTGTTGCAAATGATGGGATGTACGAGCAAAAATACCCCATCGATTCGGATCATCCAAAATACTCAAAAGAAATAAAAGCTCGTGATTTGTGGGATAAAATAATTCATAATGCGTGGAAATCGGCAGAACCCGGTGTACTTTTTTGGGATACTATTCTTCGTGAGTCCGTGGCCGATTGTTATGCCGATTTAGGATTCAGAACCATATCTACGAATCCTTGTGGAGAAATTCCTTTATGTCCTTATGATAGTTGCCGTTTATTGGCAATCAATCTTTATTCATACGTTGTTAACCCGTTTAAAGAAGATGCTTATTTCGATTTTGATCTTTTTGCCAAACATGCAAAATTAGCTCAACGGATCATGGATGATATCATTGATTTGGAGGCCGAAAAAATCGACATGATTTTAGAAAAGATCGACAGCGATCCCGAGTCGGAAGAAATAAAAAGTACGGAACGCCACTTGTGGGAAAAAATACGTAAAAAAACATTAGAGGGACGTCGTACGGGGGTAGGTATTACTGCCGAAGGCGATATGCTTGCGGCCCTTGGTTTGCGTTATGGTACCGAAGAAGCTACCGATTTTTCCGAAAAAGTGCATAAAGCTTTGGCTTTGAATGCTTACGCTTCATCGGTTGAAATGGCAAAAGAAAGGGGCCCTTTTGCAATATACGATGCCGAAAGAGAAAAAAACAATCCTTTTATCAATCGATTGAAAAATGCAGACTCAGGCCTGTATGAAAATATGGTGAAATATGGAAGGCGAAACATTGCCTGTCTTACCATTGCACCAACCGGTACAACCAGCTTAATGTCGCAGACAACGTCGGGCATCGAACCGGTATTTATGCCTGTTTATAAGCGTCGCCGCAAAGTTAATCCTAATGATGTGGACGCTCATGTAGATTTTGTAGACGAAAACGGCGATTCATGGGAAGAATATGTTGTTTTTCATCACAAATTTGTTACTTGGATGGAAGCAAAAGGATACCCCACTACAAAAATTTACAGCAACGAAGAGATTGACGATTTGGTGTCCAAATCACCTTATTATAAAGCTACCTCGAAAGATGTGGATTGGTTGCAGAAAGTGCGCATGCAGGGGAGGGTACAAAAGTGGGTGGATCATTCCATCAGTGTGACTATTAACCTTCCGGCCGATGTTACGGAAGAGCTCGTGGGCGAATTGTATATGGAAGCGTGGAAAAGTGGTTGTAAAGGATGCACCGTTTATCGGGAAGGTTCACGTGCAGGAGTTTTAGTTTCCAATGATGATGATAAAGGTAAAAAAGAGAATTGTTTCGAATTACCTCAAATTGTTACTCATCGTCCTATTGAGCTTGATGCCGATGTAATCAGATTTCAGAATAACAAAGAAAAGTGGATCGCTTTTATTGGTTTGCTTAATGGAAGACCTTACGAAATTTTTACCGGTATCAACGATGAGGATGATGGAATTTTGGTGCCCAAGAATGTTACTAGCGGAAAAATCATTAAAGCCTACGATAATGATGGAAGAAAACATTACGATTTTCAATTTAAAAATCGGAGAGGCTATAAGGTTACCATAGAAGGGTTGGACAGCAAATTTAATCCCGAATTCTGGAATTATGCTAAACTCATCTCCGGCGTACTGCGCTATGGTATGCCTATCGATCAGGTGATAAAATTGGTATCCGGTTTGGAGCTCGACAGCAAAACCATCAATACGTGGAAAAGTGGAGTAGAACGTGCATTGAAGAAGTATCTTCCGAATGATACCGAAGCAAAGGGACAAAAATGTCCGGTTTGCGGACAGGAAACATTAATTTATCAGGAAGGATGCCTAAAATGCCGTAACTGTGGTGCTTCCAAATGTGGATAACTGTCACGAAGAGAATTTAAAAAAGTCCTGTAAAATTGAAATTTTACAGGACTTTTTTAGACCTTTTGAACTTACTTTTATTGCGGAGAGAGAGG
>DBPW01000036.1 GCA_002305015.1 Bacteroidales bacterium UBA1410 | reverse complement strand
ACTTTCGATTGCGGATTTTTTTCATATATTAGCCCTCAAATAAACCGAGCAGTAAAAAATAAAATAATTATCTGTAAAGCGACCATAAAAACCCGGCAATTAACCGGGTTTTACGGCTTGCCGGCGATACGCCGTTTCCGGCCGTCGTTGTCCCTCCGCCGCAGGATATTGGCAACTTCTTATCCGCATCACCGACTACGCAAATGTATAAATTTTTTTCGATATGACAATAGATGAATATTTTGAGCAATTACCCGGCTAAATTTTCGATAACGTGCCGGATATAGTTGCGTTGTATCAGAATATCAAAGATATAAATTTTGAAAGCAAATCCCCTTAGCAGCCACACGATTCAATCGTGAGGCAGCAGAGGGGATTTCTTGGGCGTTTTTGCATTGTAATTGAGTTATTTTTAGTCTGTTTTAATTTTTTTCAAATGTCGTTGTACTTCTCTATCCACTTTGTCAAAGTCAGGTAAATCTTTTATTTGATCTTTCATTGAACTTTCCCAACGGGCTTTATATTGTGGTAACCGCTTTGCTAATTTCTCAGCAAAATCTTTGGGGTTTAATTCTTTATGCTTGCATTTTGCTTCAAATTCAATTGTGTAATATTCAATATTCATTCCGTACTCTTCGAGCAGATACCAAATATCGTAATAATCCCGTGCCTGCATTCGCTGCATTATCGATCTCATTTTTTCAACCAGCACTTCTTCCAGCGAATAGCAATTTAGCTCAAAAGGTTCTAGGTCAGAATACTCTTTGAATGAAGTATTTTTAACGGGTTCAAATACGAGCAACTCGGTTTTCGATATATCAACTTTAACTTTCTTATTATTGCCTTGTCCACCCAGCGGGCCGACATAACCGATGTAAAAATTGATGCCGCCATCTTCGTGCTCATTATCATCAATTATTTCCAATGGAATATTGGCTTCTTCTTTTATGTAATCAAACACCTCGCCGAACCACTGAAAGATTTGTTCATTCGTTATTTCAGGGTTTTCAATGGTAAAGTCCAAATCTTCGGAAAAACGATACCCTTCGAAATAAATTTTTTTCAGCGCCGTACCACCTTTAAACACCAGTAGTCCGGATAATTCCTTGTGTTGGGAAATCCCTTTCAATATCCAGCTGAGAATATAATCTTTTTCTATCTGAGGGTCACGAACTCCTGCCGCTGTTGCTTTTTTCTGTATTTCTCCCGGTTTTATCATGAGTAAATGGCAGATTTAATTGTTTCAATGTCGATGTTTAATTGTATTTGCCATCGGCTAATCATTTTTCCTGTAGCTGGCAATTCGGTATCCAGAACTACGTAGGATGCTTTTTTAAGTGTTTGAAGTCTGTCGATAATTTCCGTTTCTATATTAAGTGTTTCAAGTAGAAAACCTAATCGCTTAATCACGGCCTGGCTTTTAAACTTTACGACATAATCCAATAAGGTGTTGTACTGAATTTTGTCCCTGGTTTGGTATATCGCCTTAGCTATTTCAACAATCCCCCCGGCATAATCAGGTTTAAACAGACAATCAACAATTGTCTTTTCCAAATCAGAACATTTCACTTTGTGGTGGTTATCTACCCACACATTTTTAACGCCGAAGAAATGATCTTCATTGTGATAAATAAATTGGAAAGGAATGTTTTTAATTTTTATAACCGATGGTCTTATTTGCTTTGAAACAACAATTTGCTCCTTTAATGAAGGTTGAGTAATAAGGTTATGTATTTGCAATGCCGAATAATAGCCGATATAGTATCTCGCATCATCCACCAAATGCTCGGCTATCAAATGCCAATCGGGCATAAAAGATTTAGCGTCTGATTCGTATGGTATAATGTAATAAACGCCATTTTTCAGACGCATCAACAACCCTCTTTTAGTCATATCGCTGAGCAATTCCCTCACTGTACCGGGTTTGGTGTCAGGCAAAGCATTGTAGGCCTCGCTGTAATCGAAACAACTAACTTCTCGTTCATTAAAATAGCTTAGTATTCTATTGGATTGTGTTGATATATTTTTATTTCGCATAGTGATATTGTCAGCTTAAACCTGACTGCAATGATACGAAAAATAATTCATAGAACAATGTAAATATTTGGAATAATTATATTCTGAAGTATAATTGTCAGCTTAAACCTGATTAAATAGATATGAAAAGTAATTTATTATGCTTTATCTGTAAATTTTCAGAGTTCTTTCTCAAAAAAATTGATTTCATTAGAAATTTACAACTGAATATTATACTGTTTTTTCGTTTCGTTTCGTCATTTCGACCGCAGGAAGAAATCTTTCTTTAGATTCCTCACTACCGTTTGGAATAACGGGTTTTCTCACTATCGCCTTATTTCGGCGTAGCATCTTTCGCTTCATCAGAAGGGGCGAAGCATTTGGTAAAAAAATCATTCTCTCAGATCTTGGCAGTCCACAGGCTCATGTCAATTCCAAAAAATGTTGTTTGATAACGTTAAATTTCAAATCTTATTTGCTATTAACCTTAGTAACAAGAATTTTCTCTCAAAATCAAACCTTATTACCTTATTAAAAAATCGGGTGATTCTGTTTTTATTGCAACATGGTTTTGAGGCTGCGCCGAACAGAGGGCTAAATGATTGTTTTGTTTTTGAAGTCTTAAAATTGTTTTGTAAGTTTGTGAGAAGGTTTTTTATCAATCATAAACCTATCAAATAAAACAAAGCAATTAATATGATTTTAATCTCCTATAATCGTCCAAAAGAGAAGGCGTGTGTGGCTCTATTGCATAGAAAAAAGAGTTTGCAACAAATTTAGGGAGAGTACCTTAATCAGACATCGTGGAAAAAATAATCGGACAAATGATGACAAGACAAGAGGCAGAACAACGACTGCAAAGGACGTTTAATTTGCCAACGTTTTATGACGAACAATGGGAGACAATCGAAAAAGTTCTGAATGGCGAAAAAGTATTACTGATTGAGAAAACAGGTTTTGGAAAATCGTTGTGCTTTCAATTTCCGGCGACTGTCTTTGATGGCATTACCGTTATTTTCTCACCCCTCATCGCTTTAATGAGAGACCAAGTTAAAAAACTTTCTTCACTGGGAATTCCGGCAAAGTGTATCAACAGCGAGCAAACACCCGAAGAAAACAGGCAAATAATCAACGAAGCCAAACAAGGGAAAATAAAGATTTTGTACATAGCTCCTGAAAGACAAGAAAACAGCGAATGGATTGAAGCCACAAGAGAGATGAACCTGTCGATGGTGGTGGTGGACGAAGCACATTGTATTTCGATTTGGGGACATGATTTCAGACCTTCATTCAAGCGCATTATCAATCTTGTAAACTTACTTCCCAAAGGGTTACCGGTATTGGCAACAACTGCCACTGCAACCAAAAGGGTGGAAGCAGATATTGCGCAACAAATGGGAAGCAATTTTACCGTCATTCGCGGAAACCTGATGAGAGATAATTTTAGACTCTTTGTCGTTCGGGTAAATTCCGAGGATGAGAAAATGATATGGTTGAGACAAAATCTTGAAAAATTGCCCGGTTCGGGAATTTTATACACAGGCACAAGAGTTGATACTGAAATTTACTCCAAATGGTTTGATTATTTGAACATTCCTTCAACAGGGTACAATGCGGGACTTGATGCCGAATCAAGAGTTTCTATCGAAAACGGGTTGATGAAAAACCAATGGAAATGCGTTATCTCGACAAATGCTTTGGGAATGGGCATTGATAAGTCGGATATTCGTTTTATTATTCATACCCAAATACCGCAATCGCCGATACATTACTATCAGGAAATTGGACGTGCAGGAAGAGACGGAAAGCCTTCTTATGTAATCTTGTTTTATAATCCTGAAGACAAAAAATTACCCGAAGCATTTATAGAAGGTAGCAGACCGGCTGTTTCAAAATATGAAAAAGTAATTGAAGCCGTAAAAAGTGAAATGCTTGGTGAACGCGATTTGATGAAAAGGACAAATTTGAAACGGAATCAAATAAGAGTGATTAAAGCGGATCTGATCGAACAAAATATTATTCGTGAAGTTACTATTGGAAAAAGCAAAAAGTTTGAATATATTGCAGGTGCTCCACCGCTCAGCACTCAAGTATTTGAAGAATTGAGAGCCAATAAAACTCAAGACTTAGAAAAGATGATTGAATATGCCGAAACAACTCAATCGAGAATGAAATTCTTATGCGATTATTTGGGTGATGATTCAACCCATACTTTTACAAATTGCGATAACACAGGACTGAAAAAAATAACTGTAACCACAAATGATGAGTGGAAACAAAAATTGCAAGACTTTCGTGAGAATTATTTTCCCGTTCTTGAAGTTGAAACGAAAGGAACCAATTTAATAAATGGAGTTGCCGCATCTTATTATGGTTTCTCAAATGTTGGGAATGCTATCCATCGCAGTAAATACGAAAATGGCGGCGACTTTCCCGATTTCCTTTTAGGACTTTTTCTTAAAGCGTATCGAAACAAATTTAGTCAAGAAAAATTCGATTTA
>DBPW01000016.1:66459-66694 GCA_002305015.1 Bacteroidales bacterium UBA1410 | reverse complement strand
GATAAAAATATTCCTCTATACTCCGAGCGTTGGGGTGGGAGACCCGCTTACTTGGAAGTGGCTGATTTTCCTGAATAAATAAAGGTAGCGTAAATTTAACTGAGTCAAGATTTATTTTCTTACAACTCCGTTTCCTTTTTTTCATTAATGTGTAATGCTTTGTTCGGAGTTTTGTTGGTCAAAAACGGTTAGGGTTCGATCCCCTAATCGATTTTTCTTATTAATGGTACAACGC
>DBPW01000016.1:65603-66439 GCA_002305015.1 Bacteroidales bacterium UBA1410 | reverse complement strand
AAATTTAATAGCCAATTGTTGAGCGGTTTGTCCCCAATTTGAAAGGGGCATGTCCATTTCTTGCGGATGTTGCGATAAGCCGGATAAACCAACTTTTCCAATGCCGTATCGTTCGGAAAAACACCCTTATTCTTAGTCACTTTGCGTATCTGACGATGATAACCTTCTACTGTATTGGTGGTGTAAATGATGCGCCGGATGACATCCGAAAAACCGGAGAGATTGTCCGTACAAGCTATCAGAATGTCTTTTACCCCCCGAGATTGTAAATCGGTAAGTACCGAAAGCCAGCGGTTCTTTTCATCCATTACCTTGTAATGAACGGCATCCATCCAAACAATGGGATAAACCGAATCTAAAGGGCGACTGCGCCAAGACTGAAGGTGGCCAAGATGCGCTCTCAACCTAAATTCCACTCAAANNCACTCAAACAAGGATTAAGACAACTCCTGCACTACAGGAGCATCGAAATTTTCATACTCACAACCTAGATTCCACTTAAACAAGGATTAAAACTTTTATACATGATATACATTTTTTAATGCTGCAGCTATTACCTTAATGAAGTTAGGGTGAATTTTTAAGGACAACGGTATCGTGTGATGCGCTTGAGGATGTTCTCAACAGGAATACGGATACACCTGTTTTAAGGCAATTCTTCAGGAATATGAATAATCTCACTGAAAAAGGCGGCTTTTGATATAACTGCATATATATCCGATAAAAATCGTAGACATGCAATAATCACCGATGGTTTTGGGGTGTTTTTATCGGTTTTGGAGGGGTCTTCTTCGCTCTTCCTTCGCTTCATGCTTGCCTCTAAGCAGGGAGAGGTG
>DBPW01000016.1:57428-65476 GCA_002305015.1 Bacteroidales bacterium UBA1410 | reverse complement strand
CGATCTACATGAATCGAATCATGTTGAAAGTTTTTGCAGTTATAAGGAATAGTTATATCTTTGCACTGCTTTAAAAAATCTCGGGGTGTAGCGCAGTCCGGTTAGCGCACCTGCTTTGGGAGCAGGGGGTCGCGAGTTCGAATCCCGCCACCCCGACCACTAAAAATCAAGCACTTATCATTAATTTGATAGGTGCTTTTTTCATAGGGTCAGACCTAAGGCATACCAAGTTGTCAAGATTCATATTTTCATACCTGACCTAATTCTCTCTTGATTTTTATCCATGAAAAAAGTAATCTTATGCGGCTAACACTTTGTCCCCATTTTAAATAATGGTTTGAATATTAGTGTTGTAGGGTAATTGACATTAGGCCGATAACAACATCGTTGGAAAGCGTTTTTAAAACAAGGTGGCTTAATTCTTTCGAAGAGTCGAGCGGAAAATCCAGCAATACACCGGCGCCTCCTTCAATAGATCGGCCGTATACTCCTTCGATGTGCAAGTCTTTTTCCAAATTGTCGGAAACAAGACCCGTTGCAAAATGCAGACGATAAGGTCGGGATTCTTTTATCCGAAAAGCCAAATTATCTACAAAATAATCCTGCTCTATAGGACACCAATTTTCGGGATTGACCAATTCCAATTCCTCAAAAGTGCCGTCTGTATAATAAACATGGAGGACACCGTTGGAAATATGACTTTGCATGTGATTGGTACTTCCGGCCATCAGCAGATAAGCATGAGAAGCTTTGCCCGAAAGGGGAATTCGCACACTATCGGGATAATTATCCCAAAGGGAAGTGAAAGCAATATTTTTCCCTTTTTCAGGAGAACGAAACGGAACACCTAACGGGGTGGATACGATCCCGTTTTTAATGGTTTTGCGCAAGCCTGTATCGTCGATTTCGGCCGTCATTTCGGGATGGCACCATTCGCCAATGCCTTGTACAGGGATTTGCAGGGTGGTGTAGGGTGGACGCGGTGTTAAGTATTGATTCCGGAAAATATCCGTTACCGAGGAATTGAAAAAAGCGTCAATGTTAACCGGTTTACATTTATCGGGGACGACTTGGGAGAAAGCTTTTTCGGCTTTGGGTTTGTTTGCATTTTCCGGCACAGTAACGGTGACCGGTATCCACCATTGCAGATCATTTTCGGCCACACGAATGAAAAAAGTATGCTCTCCTTTTTTTGAAATCACCCTTCCGTTTACCCGGTGAGAATCGGCTATAATTGCATTTACCAAGATTTGTTGCGGATCGTAAATGGCTGTAATTACGTAAGGAGAATAAACGGACAACGTGTCGCCAACGGTTTTTTCTGTTCGCATTGTGGGAGGCGTTATTTTTTCGCCGCTCCATTCAATTTTCACCGTTGCCGGTACATCTTGTGCTAAAGCGAAACGGATGGTTATTTCCGGTTTACCCACGGCAATTTCCGACGTTTCCCCTTCCCCGGGTTTTCCGTTTATGCTGATTTGTTTGATTAGACCGGAACGAGCAGGAATTTTCAATTCAACGGTATCGATAGACTCCAAATGGTGATGAAGGAAATATACTTCAACACGGGTGGAAGATTCGGTTTCTTTTGAAGTTATGCTTTTATAAGCGAATTGAATATCGGGAGTTTCTATCCGGGCACTATCCCAAGCTTGTGGAAAACCCGGCCGAAGGAAAAGCTTGCCGTGAAGCGCATCGGGATTAATGCCGAACAGTCCTTGAACAAAAACCCGCGAAGCGACGCCAATGGGATCGGCGAAATCGCGATAACATTCTCCCCGGGCAGCATCGTAAAAGCTGAGTTGGCCAAAATTTCCCGGACTTCCTCCCAAATACATTCCGTCAAGAACGGAACTTTTCAGTAATTTAAAGCCTTCTTCATTTCTCCCTGCCTGAAAATAGGCAAGAGCCGTGTTCATGACTTCTGCAAAAGCGACATTGTTGATACTCCATGAATAAGGATGCCAATCGGTGGTCGAAAGGGTATAGTAGCCTTCATCGGTCAACCCTTCTGCCCGTACGGGAATATGCGGAATATTGCGATCGATATATTGGGTTGCCTGATAACATTGAAAAGGATCGCCTATTTCGCTGTCTATGGCGTGATAGATTGTCCATAGAGCAGCACTTTCGTGCAAACGTCCCGTTCCCATCCGGTCCTTATACTCGGCCCAGTATCCTTTGTCCGGCATCCAAAGGGTTTGGTTAAGAGCCCGGTAAATTTTTTCGGCTTCTTTTTGATAAGGTGTGGGGTCTTCTCCTATTTTTTGGGCTATTTCGGCAGCCATTTTGTTTGCCCGGTAATTATAGGCCGTGGAATGGGTTACCGAGCCGGCTGTGTAATAAAGCGCATCGCTCGCCCAGATACAGGCATAAGCGTCGTAAAGTCCGTCATCGTCGGGATCCCAGTTTCGTTTTTCCCAGTCGAGATGAAGTGTGATGACCGGCCACATTTTTTTCACATAATCCCAATCGCCTGTCCAGTTGAAATGCCACAACAATTCATCGATATAACACAGATTCATGTTGTAATGATGCATTTGATCGTTCCGATAAGGATTTCGGCAGATGTAGCCGTTGCTGTACATGGGCGTACCCCATTTCTTTTCGGCGCGAGCCAGATTCATTTCTTTGTCTTGCGTCGGGTGGGGTATGGTTTGAGGTACGCGGGTTACCTGACTCGCTGCATACGCATCGAAGTGCGATCTTGCCCGGTTGTGCCATCCCAAAAAATCACCGGTGTATGCTCCTCTCCATCCCGTCAGCGGCATGCGCCAACCTATGGCACCGTGTAACCACACTTGTCCGTCCCAAATGGCATCGGCAGCTACGGCTAATGTGCCTCCCAACGTATTGAAAAATGGGTCCGGTGTGGAAATCTTAATGCGTGAAGTCAATGTTTGACGCGTTTTTTCTGTTTGAGTAAAGACATCCGCCAAATTTTCCTTTAAAAGGGTATCCGATGTTCCGATGTAGATATAACATGGGTTTGTTAACAATGTCGAAGCGTGAAGAGTAGGCAATTCATCGGTCTTGAGAACAGCATCAGACGGAAAACAACCCAACAGTTTTTGTTCACCGTTTTGTCCGAAGTAAAGGGTAAATCTATACTTATCGACGACGTATCGATTCCCGTTGCAATATTCGGGTTTCAGATCGAAACAGTCGGGAGGATCAACCCCCATGTCTCCTTCGCGCGAAAAACGTGTGTATGAAGCGCCACCGTATCGGCATAACAGACGGATATTGTCGGGAATATTTTCTGCCGTGATTTTCCATATCGCTCCGTCGACATCGTATAAAGCCAGTGCAGCAATACAAATTTTACCCCCTTTAAGCAACGGATCTTTAAGGGTGTACAATCTTGTCCCGGGACGGTATCTGCTCTCGATATAGTGAGCATGGTTCAACGAAAGGGTGTCCGTGCCGTTGAAAAGGGCAAAGGACAAGTTGCCGCCCATTCGGGGTAGATAGAGGGCAAATTCGGGAACATCTCCCGTTTCGAGACGGAATCCCGAATGGGAGCCATACAGTGCCCGATTGAATTTATTTTTCCCGTTCACAATAACGAAATCTTCACCGTCAGGGGTATATCGTAAGCTCCTTTCTGACAGGTGCTTCCCTTCCTGCAAAGAAGGGAGGGGTTGAGCTGTACTCAATGCACAGTTTAGGGTGATAAACAGGAAAAGGAGGGCTTTTGGTCTCATTTATTTTTAGGCTTATAAATTTTTAGGGCATTTTTTGCAACCCTTCCCATTTTACATTCCATCTGCCGTCATCCGGGAATCCGGGATTTGTTGTCGTGCAACTATCCCATCCGGCACACATCATGGCTACAGCTGTGAGCAATCCACCATTACCCGGTAGATAAATCCGCAGTCGGTCGTCCTGATAGTTGTGACCGTTCGTCAGATAGGTGTTGGTTCGTTTGTCCATCAACAAGGCACTTACCGCCTTTTCGGGTTCTCCCAGCCGTGCTGCATTCATTGCCGTCATCGGATAGTCCCATCCCCATGTTTTGTCCCAATTCCAATTATCCCAGACCCAATGCAGCGTATTCCTCATGTAAGTTTCGTTGATGAGCCGGTTGGCCGGCAATATTCCCAGTGCTCCCAGCACAGCCATATGGTCAGACGTAAAACGAATATCTTCATAGGTTTGAGGTGCCGATTCGGCAGCCGGATAGAGTCCGTCTTCATTATAAGCCAGTGGCGAGAGTTTTCGAATAAGGGTATCCCATTCGGGCACTCTTTTTTCACCTTTGCGTTCGCGCCATTTTTGCGCAGTTTCCATAGCAAAATGCCAGTAGGAGAGTTCAAATGGAGGATTCACCGTTTCCGATGCTTTTAAGGTTTCCTGTGCCGGTATCAATCCTTTCAAAACATAGCGATCTTTCTCTTTATCGTAAGAAGCAAAGGAGTACATGAATTCAGCCGTTTCCTCTATTAACGGATAATAAGCATCCAAAATATCTTCTCGGGCATCGGCTTGCGAATTAGCGCGATAAATAAGCTCGGCAAGATAGATAATGTGTGGCTGCTGCCAGATCAGAAAACTGCCTACGCTTGAAGGTGACTCTCTTCCGCTTGGGTCGGTCATTTTCATCCAACGTACACCGTCGAATCCTTGTCGTTCGGCAATTGCTTTTGCAACAGGTTTTACCCGGTGATACCACGGAAGTGTCTTTTCCAGCATCTGAGGTCTGTTCCACAAGGCAAAATGTGCTTGATGCCACCAAATCATTTCCAGATGAAATTTTCCGTACCACGAGTTGTAGGTTAATCCGGTTTCCTGTGGCGGTGTTACACTTGAACATTGAATGGCCGTCAGGTACTGACTGAGCACCACGCGACGTTCCAACTCGTTGGCTCTCGGATCGGTGCACTGCGAGAAATCGACGGCAGCCCCGTTTTTCCAGAAATGCTCCCAGTACCCTGTTGCCGCAGCAATGGTTTGTTGGGTTGTCGGATTTTCGTCCACGGGATAGGTGGGCGAAAAAGAGCACGTGAAGTTGAGTTGGTCTGCCGCGGATTGAAGCACGAAATAATTGTTGGTTTTCTCTTTTAATTCCGCTTCATTTTCCCATTGAAGTTGTACAAAATAGACGGTGCTATCCAATTCGCGTTTTAGAACAGCCGTATTTTCGGTAGTACTTACTACAGTTGTCGAGTGCCTGTCGTCGGCATTCCAGTTGCAGGCATCATCGGAATGGCCTCCTGTTGGGTATGGAAAGCGGAACTTGACGGCAGGTTTTTTGCCGTTTGCCTTTATCTGTATGGCGATCATATCCGCATTGGGATGACAGGCGGTTTTTACTTCATAGGAAACGTTGTTTATGCTGAAATTGCTGGTGATGATTCCTCGCCACATATCCAACATTTGACGGATATTTTTTACCTCTTCAGGTTTTGCCTCAGGCAGTTCTAGTCCGACGATTCCCAGATGAAGCCGATGCGGGTTGATACGAAACCAGTTGGCCGCCTCTTGTTGACGACCCGGTTCGTTGAATTGTACCGAATAGAGCTCTTTTTTCCCTCTGCCAAAATCGTATTCTTTTAAGGTTTCTTCAAAACGAAAATTCTTCTCGTTAACAAAACTATGCCATCCCCATTGGCTTTGCGTTCCAAGAGGGACCCCTTCTTTGTACTTTTCGGGGAAAGTTTGCAGCCCGGTGATGTCGACCGTATAGGCGAATCCGCCATTGCCAACGGATAATGAGGACAGGGAATCCACCGAATCAATAACCGGATTGTTGCGTGTAACCAATGCTTTGCGATCAATCCTATGATGATTTCTATTCCATGAAAACGATGACAGAGCAATAAAAAGGACAATTATTGCTCCTTGAAGTGAATTTCTGATCCTCATTATCCTGTTGTTCGATTAATTGTCGATTTATGATTGCCGGGAAGATTTTTATCTTTCGGCGTTTTCTAATCGTTCTTTTATCGGTTGATCGATTACGACTTGCTGCTCAGATGATACGTTCCCGAACCAAGTTCGATTTCGATGTGCGAATCGGTTTCCGTTACCTTTCTCACACCTTTTTGCGCAGGTGCTGAAATATTTAGCTCCTTCGGCAATCTCACCAACGCCGAAGTATTTGCCGGAATGACAATATCCCAAGTGAAAACATCGTTTTCCTTCGTCCATTCACTTTTGATTTCTCCGTAAACCGAATTGTAGGTGGCTTTTACATGCGTTAGTCCTTTCGGGAATTTGGGTTCCATCAGCAATTTTTTATATGCAATGCTTTCGGGTGCATTTTTGATTCCCGCGAGGTCTTCGTAGTACCAGATGATCAGATCGCCCAGCAGCATTACGTGATTGCCCGAGTTCATTGCCGGATCGGCCGTATCTCCGTTCCAAAGTTCCCAAATGGTTGTCGCTCCTTTTTTGACCATGTAACCCCAACTGGGATACGTATCGTTCGTAGCAATTTTATAGGCCAGGTCCACATTGCCATATTGAGTAAGACCACGCATCAAATGTTGGATTCCCAGTACGCCGGTGCTGACGTGACCCTTGAAATCCACCTCGGTTTTTCGTACGATATTGTCGAAAACACGCTGCTCATATCCTTCGGGAACCAATCCCAGGCGTAGAGAGAGGATATTGGCCGTTACCGTATTGTTGTCGTATTTTGCCGAATCGGCATCGAAATAACGGTTGTTGTATGCTTCTTTTATTTTTGCTGCCAGATCTTGATATCCGGCAATATCTTGATCGTTTCCGCTGATGCGGGCAAAATCCGACATCAAGTTCAGCAAGCTGTAATAAACCGTTGTGCTTAACACAGGCCCGGCCGTTTTTCGGGAAGGATCTTTCGAATGAATCAATTCCGGCGATTCGGGAGGCATACACCAGTCGCCATAGGTGTCTTTTGTGATCATATAATCTTCCATCGATACCTGCTGAATGCGTTCCAAATAACGCTTCATCGACGGGTAATGCTTCTTGATGGGTTCGTCATCGCCATACTGACGATAAAGCATGTTTATGGCATAAAAATAGGCAGCAGGCCACGTTACATCGTCGTTGTAAATTGTCCAATAACGCGGAGAAACAACCGAAATGCTTCCTTCGGGACTTTGCGAATCTTCGATATCCTGCACCCATTTGCTGTACAGTAAGGCATTATCGAAAACGAAAGATTCTCCAAAACAACCGGTAGCTCGGTCACCAAGCCAACCCTGACGTTCGTCGCGTTGTGGACAGTCGGTTGGCATTCCTCGATAATTACCGCGGATTCCCCAATAAGCGTTTTTGAAAACCTGATTGATGATTTCGTTGGACGTTTCAAATTGCCCGGTTGTTGCCATTTTGTCGTACAGCACTCTGCCGGTAAAGTTGGACAGTTCAGGCTGATAATCCAACCCCGAAACTTCTACATAGCGGAAACCGTGATAGACAAACGACGGTTCCCAACTAAATGTGCCGTCTTTTGCAGGAATGTAACTATCCGTAACTTTTGCCGAACGGAGATTGGCCATGTAAAGCGTACTGTCGGGATTGAGCAGTTCGGCAAACCGAAGGGTTACAGGTTGGTCTTTTTTCCCGTTCAGGCTGTTGATTTTTACCCATCCTACCATATTTTGCCCCATGTCGAGGATCAATTTTCCGTCGGGAAGTTTGGTGATTTTTATGGGTTGAATTTCTTCTTGTATCCGGTGATTGGGGTTGGGTTGTGCCGTTAGTTTTCCCTTTGGGTTTTCCATGATATCTACCGGCTTCCAACTGCTGTCGTCGTAATTTGGGGTATCCCAGCCGGTAAGTTCCAAACGAGCATCATATTCTTCTCCGTCGTATTCGTTGTTGGCGATGATGGGGCCTTTTGAAGTCACTTTCCACGATTCGTCACTCACGATCACGTCGGTTGAACCATCGGTATATTGAATTTCAAGCTGAGCCAATAACCGCGGCAAGCCGAAAACCATGGTTTCGCCTCCACGCATACCGAAAAATCTTCCGTTCCCCAATTTCACTCCCAACAGGTTATTGCCCTGCCGAATGAGGGGAGTTACTTCGTAAACGTTATAATACACCCG
>DBPW01000016.1:0-57395 GCA_002305015.1 Bacteroidales bacterium UBA1410 | reverse complement strand
GTAGCTCGTTTTACTTTTGAATCGTTGGTAGAGAATGATTTGCGTAGATAACGAGCAGCCAGTCGGGTATTGCCTTCGGCTGTTTCGTTGGGATTGGAAAGCGAATCTTCGCCGATCCACTGCGCTTGCCATTCTGTATCGTTTAATAGTGCCATTGTCCAGAATTGAGGTTCACTCCATTTGCCGGCGCCCTGATTGGTATTGACTCTCACGCGCCAATAATAAATACCTTTCGATCTCAACGCTGACCCTTCATATGGGATCAGAATCGATTGATCGCTGTTCACGTCTCCCGAATCCCAAAGGAGATTTTGTTCTTTGGCAAGATCCTCTTGGGTTTGGGCAACCTGAATGCGATACGATTGCTGCACCAGGTCAGGCTCGTTTGAGGTAATTTGCCATGAAAAACGGGGATGCAATGTTGCGATTCCTTGCGGGTTTTCTTGCATTTCGACTTTCAGGGCAATTACCGTAGGCCGTTTACCCTGACACCCGACCATTAATATGGCCGTCAAGATTCCGATTAATAAAGTTGTGTGTTTCATTTTGTAATGTTTTAATGAATATACGAAGAACTTATAATTTGACTTTTAATTGGTTATTTCAATTGTTTTCGCCGGTTGTATTATTGTCCTGTTTAATTTGAAAACGTGTATTTTCCCGCAGGGACTTTAAATATAACGTAACCGTCTTTTTTACAGATTTGTTGAGAAAACCCCGAGTTTTCATGAATGGTTGCTCCCTTTTTATCGGGGAAATAAACAATTGCCTCACAGTTAGGGGGAACAGTCAAAGATAAAGACATTTTCCCGTTTTTACAATCCCAATGCGATTTGATTAAACCTGCGGGAGAATCGAAATCGGCATTTGCCCACGAAATTTGTGATTCGGCAAGTTGGGGTATACGGATTATGAATCGTCTGAATCCCGGAATGTCAGAATCCCTTCGGATTCCTGCTACTCCATCGATATACCATACGCCGGGATAAAGATAAGAACTATGCAATAAGGAATGACCGGGAAGGTCTTTTTCCCACATTTCCCAAAGGGTTGTGGCTCCGTTCTCGCGCATAAATCCCCAGCTGGGATAAGTGGTTTGGGAAGTCATGGAATAAATCAGATCGTCTCGTCCTTCTTCTCGTAACACTTTAAAAAGCATCGCTCCCCCGGTAATTCCCACATGAATATGCCCTTTTCTATTTACCAAAATCTCTTTTTCGAGCCTATCCATCACGGTTTGGCGTAAATGGGGAGGCATGACGTTTCCGTATAATGCTGCAGCAAGGTTGCTCATTGATTTATCGGCATAGCTGTGATCTTCTTCGTTGTAAAATTTGTTGTGAATGGCTTTAGCGGATGCTTCAGCTTGATGTTCCCATTTTTCGGCTTCATTTGTTTTACCGATTATTCGGGCAATTTTGGCTGCTGTACGTAGGTTATATACCCTATAGCAGTTGTTAAAACAGAGCGTTTCCGGTTTGTCGTTATTCATCCCTTCTGCTGTGGCATTTGGCCATAACCAATCTCCCAGAAAATCCCATTGACCTCCGTAACGTTGCAAAAGATTGTTCTGAGTGTGCGAATCCAAAAATTCAAGCCATTTTTTAATCATATCGAAATTTTCTTCGAGAATCCCGGTATCGCCTTCGTGCTGATACAACAGCCACGGTAAGGTTACTACAATACCGCCCCAAGCGGGACCACCACCTCCGTGATAGGTGGGGGCAGAGTGGGGGAGAACGCCATTGCCCAACAATCTTCCGCTGCCTACCTGTTTGTGTGCCCAGGTGGTATCATTCATGTTGCCAACCATAGTTTCCGTACCTTGCACATCGCGCCAGTCCTGTAACCATTTTGAGTAAAAAGCTCCTAATTTATAGTTGAACATTCCGGTTTCGGAAGTGGCATGAGCATCGCCGCCGTAGCCGAATCGTTCACGATGCGGACAGTCGACTACATATCCTCCGAGCGAAAGATTTTCGAATGTCCATCGTACACGATCATAAATCCAGTTTTGTAACGAATCGGAACATTCAAAAGCGGTCGCGGTTTTATAGTTGGTGCGCACCATCCATCCTTTGATGTCTTCGGGTTTGGGTTTTGTTTTCTGACCTTTTATCGTGATCCATCTTCCGGCACTATAATTAAATCGGTTGCGAAATGTTCCTTCACCTGTTGAACCGATGATGTACGCACTGTGAATATTGAACGTCATTTCGTCCTGTTCTCTCTCTGAAAACAAAAAACGGATGGTATCGCCCGGATTACCCTGTACATGAATTTGCGTCCACCCCGTAAAATTCACACCCATATCTACGCGGTACGATCCGTCCGGCCTTTCTTCTATGGCAATAGGATGTATTTCATCGAACAGGCTGTTGGATTCAACTTGTTGAGCCGTTAAAGCAAGACGTGGGGTATATACCACGGCTTTATCCCAGTTCGAGTCATCGAAATTGACGGTATTCCAATCTTTTATTTCTCTATTTGCATCTTGTATTTCGCCACCGTAATTCCGCATTTCCCATGTCCCCAGCAGTTTATTCGAACTTGGTTGCGTTTTCCATGTGGCATCGGTCGCGATGCGTGTTATGTTGTTATTGGCATCGTATATATCGGTTTGAGCAATGACAATAGGTGTACGCGGTTTATCCGGTGTATAATAAGGGGCGAAAATGGACCATGATGCTCCCAGCCATAATCCGATTACATTGTTACCCGATTTGAGTTCATCGGCGATATCGTATGCTACGTATCGGGCGCGTTTGGTATGGTCGGTTACAGCAGGAGTCAAAACATTCGAACCTATTTTTTTGCCGTTGACGTATACTTCGTGATATCCCACGGATGCTACAAACAGCGTGGCTTTTGTTGGCTTTCCTTCTAAATGGAAGGTTTTCCGTAGCCAAGGGTCATCGATGTTGCAATTTCCGTTCGATTTTTGATAGTCAAATAATGGTGAACTACCTATCCATTTCGCTGTCCATTCGTTTTGGAAAAATAAACCGGTGCTCCATTCTGCAACTTCACTATAGGGCGATTGGTTACCATTTTCATCTTTAACGGCTATTTTCCAATAATAATTTTTGTCGGATGAAAGTGGCATCCCTTTGTATTCAATCAATTGCATTTTGTCGGACTCTACCCATCCCGTATCCCATATATCCCCTTTGTGATTATCGATTGCTTTTCGGGAACTACTTACCCATATTCGGTATGCTGTTTGTTTTTGTCCGTATTTATTTTCATCGGTTGCCTTTAACGTCCAGCTGAAGCGAGGATGCAACACGTCTAATCCCCTGGGATTTGTCAGGTATTCGCAGGTAAGATTTACAGGAAAAATGCTGCACGACGGTTGGGAAAGTACCGACAAAGAAAATAAGAGGGAAAAGCAGATTAGTATATTTCTTATTCCCATCGATTCAGAATTGTTTTTAAAATTCGATTGCTTTGTTTTTGAAAACTTTTTTCACGGCTTTCAAATAGCCGAATCCATTCAGCATATCGGGCAACAAATAGCTGCCTTCTACTCATTCGTTTCAAGCATTGATGGTAATTTTTTATGACTTCCCATTCACCGGTTCCTTCCGGCCATAGCATGTTACCGAACCGTTCATCATGGTGACACGATGGTCTAATTTCTGTATTTTCATATAAAAACACTATTTATTGATTTGAATTATTTCCGCTCCTTTATGATTTAAAACTGAACAGATGGTGAAGCCTACTCTATAGAAGTACGATGTATCGATTGAATATATTATCCCCTATCTTTTCTTTATATTTTACAAATATATATCATGAAATCAATAAAAGACTTCAAAAAATGATTTAAATACTATATTATTTGACATTTAATATCCTCTTTATTTTTTTTGTTAGGGTTGCAAGTTGCATATCATAATACACTATATAATAAAAATGTCTATTTTTGCGTCATGCAAAAAATAGATGAGATTATCGATTTGGGTACGATTGCCTATGCAGAAGCCTGGAAATATCAACAAAAACTATTCGAAAAGGCGATAGCACAAAAAAAAATAGGGGGAACAACAACTCAGGCATTGATTCTTTGCGAACATCCTCACGTAATAACACTAGGGAAACACGGAAATCCCAACAACTTGCTTTTACCTATGGAAAATCTTCGTAAAAGAGGTGTGGAATTTTTTTATACCGATCGCGGAGGGGATATCACTTATCACGGACCGGGCCAGTTGGTTGTTTATCCTATTTTCGATTTGAATGCTTTTGAAATGGGTCTTAAATCGTATATTTTTAACCTTGAAGAGGTTATTATCCGGTTATTGAATGATTACGGAATAAAAGCAGAACGAATGCCGGGGGCTACAGGTGTCTGGCTGGGAGCAGATTCCGGCAAAAATGCACGCAAAATTTGTGCAATAGGGGTGCGCTGTAGCAGTTTTGTGACCATGCACGGATTGGCTTTGAATGTTAACACCGATTTATCCTATTTTTCGTTGATCAATCCTTGCGGATTCATAGAAAAAGGAGTCACATCCATTCAAAAAGAATTGAATTCGGACTGTCTCGAAATGGACGAAATCAAAAATCGACTCATTCATTATTTTCTTGAAGTATTTGAATTTAAAAATAATCCATAGAAAAATGAAAAGGAATTTATCCGTTTTTTTAGTCTTTACTTTTTTGAGCATTGGTTTTATTTTTGCTCAAGATAAAGTTTATGAAGTAAAACTCAGTGGAAATGCTTATGTAACTTCCTGCCCAACAGGAGCAGCCATTACGGCAAACGGGTTGGAAAAGTGGACGGACAGTCATTCAATTATTCAGACTTATATTTATTTTTCTAAACCTCAAACCATAAAGTTGTTTATAAAAGGGAATGCAAAAGGACGTTCTTCTTTTCGGATTTCTTTTCAAAACAAGAAAGTAAAGTTGGAGGTAAATGAAAACTTTGGGGAGATTCCTGTGGGAAAATTTAAGGTTAACCAACCCGGTTACTATTCTGTGACATTGCAGGGATTACGAAAAACAGACGACGAATTTGGGCGGATTGTTTCGTTCATCATACAAACAAACGACGAACAGTTGGTTTATGTTCACGATTTTTCGGATTATTGGGGTAGGCGGGGACCTTCTGTTCATTTGAACTATTCTTTGCCAAATGATACCATCGAGTGGTTTTATAACGAAGTCACTGTTCCCCAACACGGTGAAATCGTTGGGAGTTATTATATGGCAAATGGTTTCGGAGAAGGGTATTTCGGGATGCAGTATAATTCGGAAAAAGAACGAAGAATATTATTTTCCGTGTGGAGCCCGTTTGATACCCAAAATCCGGAGTCGATACCGGATAGTCTTAAAATAAAGGTATTGCGCAAAGGGGAGGGCGTGCATATTGGAGAATTCGGAAATGAAGGTGCCGGCGGTCAAAGTTTTTTGAGATACCATTGGAAAGCGAACAATACGTATAAATTTCTTACCCAAGTAAAACCCGATGGTAAAGGGAATACCGTTTACACGTCTTATTTTTTTGCAACGGATGAAAATCGCTGGCGATTGATTGCGAGTTTTTTACGTCCTCAAACTCATGTTTATTATTCCCATGCACATTCGTTTCTCGAAAATTTCATTCCGGAACAAGGATACCGTACACGCCAAGTATTTTTCGGGAATCAATGGTGCAGATCAAAAGCAGGAAAGTGGATAGAGGTAACCGGTTCAAAATTCTCGTATGATGCAACGGCAAAAGCCGGTGTGCGACTCGATTATGGAGGAGGATACGATGAAAATTCAAATCGTTTTTATTTAAAAAACGGAGGTTTCTTCTTTGGATCGACACCTTTCGGATCAATGTTCCATCGAAGAGAAGAAAAGATGCCTCCCGCTATTCCTTTTAATGAATTCGATGCGTTGTAGAGATTTGATCATAGCAACGTAATCTTTTAATTTATTTTCACACGTATAATCATCATTTTTCTGTTCTTCTTTTTATCTTTGCAAGTATTAGGAACGCGTATTTGGTTAAACAACTAAAAATAACATACAATGAAAAGATTATTCCCTTTGGGATTGACGTTTATCGTCATGCTGGCTTTAACCACCTCCTGTAAACCCAAACAGAGTGCTTACAAACAAGTATATGAAGCCGCAAAAGAAAAAGAGATGCAGGAAGCTGCATCGCAGCCTACTACTGTAGTTAAGGATGCTGCGTCGCTTCCACCTGTTGAAGTTTCGGTAAGAAAAGAAAAAGTGGAACCGGTTTATGCATCAGATGCTTCCAATCTTAAAAAATACAGCGTCGTCATTGCTTCGTTAAGCGTCAAACTCAATGCCGAATCGTTGAAATCGAGAATGGAAGCCGAAGGTTATCCGGTTATTCTGGCACAGAACGAACAAGGCATGTATCGGGTAATTGTAGCAAGTTACGACGATAAAGAATCGGCTATTGCCAAACGCGATGAAATTTATCGTAAATATTCGGCTAAAGGAGATACCGAGTATTTACGCAAAACATACGGCATACCTTTCAATGATCTTTGGATTTTGGAACGACAGTATTAATGAATAGCGTTATTCAACGACGGAAAGCTATCCCGCAACATAAGCGAGGTAGCTTTTTTCGTAAGAATAAAAAAAATTATAGGTATGGTTGTCAGATTTTTAGGAACGGGCACTTCAACCGGTGTGCCTGAAATTGGATGCAAATGTGAAGTGTGTACTTCGATTGACAAAAGAGATAATCGTCTGCGTGCTTCAGTACAGGTGAGGGTTGACGACAAAAATATAATCATCGATTGTACACCCGACTTTCGGCAGCAAACGTTGGATCTTCCGTTTCAAAAAATAGACGGTATACTCATCACTCACGAACATTACGATCATATGGGGGGTATCGATGATCTCAGACCCTTTAGTCGGTTTGGAACGGTTATTCTCTATGTTGAGCCAAATGTGGCTCAAGCATTGGAAATGCGTATGCCTTATTGTTTTGCAGCCCATAAATACATGGGAGTACCGGATATTGCACTTCATGTAATTCAGGATCTGTCTCCTTTTTCGATCGATGGCATTGAAATTATTCCTATTCGGGTAATGCACCATAAAATACCTATTTTGGGATATCGAATCCGCAATTTTGCTTATCTGACCGATGTGAAATATGTACCGGAAGAAGAAATACCGAAATTGAAAGGAGTAGACACCTTGGTTTTAAGTGCGTTAAGAAAAAAAGAGCATCTAACGCATGAGAACTTGGATCAGGCCATAGCCTTATCCCGAAAAATCAATCCGCGAATGACTTATTTTACGCATATGAGTCACCACATGGGATTGCATAGGGTAACAGAAAAACAATTGCCACCCGGTATGTTTTTTGCTTACGACGGCTTGGAAATCACAATTTGAGTAAGATCAAAAATGCAATAAGGAAAGGGTATTCCTATTATTTTTTGTTTTTTAACTCGTTTCACGCAGCTTTTTTTCATATTTATCGTCTTTTAAATAAAAACGAAAGGAGAAATTGCCCCAAGTTCAGAAAAAGAGTAATATATTTGCAATGTACATACCTGCCCAAAATAGAAGGAATACATTAAACTTTCGATGAGATAATGGGTCAAAGGTAAAGAATGAGGAAAATATTAAAATTACCGGAACACTATGAAAACAAAAAAATTAATAATTGCAGGTTTGTTGGCAGTGATTCCTATCTTGGGTTTTACGCAGGAATGGGATGATATTTATGCCGATCCTTCTCAAACTTCGCAAAAACAACAGATAAAGAAAGAAAAACCGCAATCTCCTAAAAAGAAAATTGTGGTGGTAGAAGGAGATGTGTCGAAACTGGAAGTTAAAAGCACCAGTAGAGACGTTGATGAATACAATCGAAGAGGAAAAGAAACAGAAGAAATTATCGTTCCTGAAAGCGAGAACGAATACGAAGATTACGAATATACCGACCGAATAGTGAAATACCACGATCCGGAGTCGGTAATCAAAATCACGGGAGCAGATAAAATAACCATTTATACGGATAATGAGCTTTATTCGGATTATTACAATAAACGTTGTTATGATCCGCGATGGAATTGCCGATATTGTTATCCGTGGTACGATCCATGGTATGATCCGTGGTTATATGGGTGGTATGATCCTTGGTATTATGGAAGCTGGCGATGGAATTTTCACTTCAGCTGGTACAGCCCGTGGTACGCGGGTTGGTATTCTCCGTGGTACAGTCCGTGGTATTATGGTTGGTATGATCCCTGGTTCTACGGCGGATGGGGATATCCCTATTATTGGGGCGGAGGATATTATAACGGATTTTATGACGGAATATATGTCGGCGTAACCCAAAATCGTTTCGGCCGAAGCACTGCTACCTATAGATCCGGTGCATCCGGAAGAAGTACATCGGCGGGATTATCCGGTTCAAGAAGCATGGGTACTCGTTCTACAACCGGCATTTCGGGAAGATCTTCAGGAAGAAGTTCCGGTGCAAGTTCAGGTAGGAGTTCAACAATCGGATCCACAACCCGTATTGTTGATAATTCCGGCAAGGTATATGATTCACGAACCGGTGAACAAGTGGAAAGGCGTGGTGCTGTCAATCGTTCAAGCAGCGGCACAAGCACTACCCGGTCAGATAATACGACCTACAACCGAAGCTCTTCTTCTTCTACACGTAGCAGCGGGAATACGTATCAGCGTTCATCATCGGAATCCGGCAGGAGCAGTAACAATTCGGGAACATACGAAACGCCTTCACGAAATAGTTCATCATCAAGTGGTTCCACTTACTCTACTCCAAGTAGAAGTTCTTCCGGTTCTTCGTATAGTGGAGGAGGTTCATCTTCGAGAAGTTCCGGATCGTCAAGCAGTGGATCTTCGAGTGGCAGAAGCAGTAGTGGCGGCCGCCGATAAATATAAACAATATAATCACCAGCGATGACTACCTTATCGATATCTGTATGACACATAAAAGGAAATGATAAGGTAGTCATTCTATTAAATTAGTACAACGATGAAAAGATTGATTAGTCTCTGTGTGTTTGTTTTGATTTTTTTCTCTTATTCGTACTCACAAGGTGAAGTAGAAGCAGGCAGAATGTCGCGAAACGACCTTTACGGAACAGCTCGAAGTATGTCGATGGGAGGAGCATTTGGCGCATTGGGAGGAGATCTCACCGGGGTTGCCATCAATCCGGCGGGAATAGCCGTGTATCGAAGTTCGGAAATCGTGGGAACTGCCGATGTTTCGCAAGAAAGTTCAGAAGTAGATGATATAGAAAGAGATAAAACAAGTTTCCAATTCGATAACTTGGGATTTGTGGGTTATTTTCCGTTGAGAAGCAGTGTCATTCCGTTTATCAATTTTGGCTTTGTCTATAATAAAGTCAAATCTTTCGATAAAAAGATTGCGGCTTATAATGATGATCCGGCTTCTTCTTTAATGGATTACATAGCAGATATTTCCACATACGAAAATGTGGATCCCGCCAAACTTGATTTTAATTTGACGAAAGATCCCTTTAGCTCCGGAGCTCCATGGCTAAGTGTGTTGGGATTTAATTCATACTTAATTGATCATCATCAGGACGAACTTGGATACTACTACACTCCTCTGCATGATGAGTCCATAACCAATTCATTAGGGTTGGTTGAAAAAGGTTCGGTAAATAATTACGATTTTACTATAGGAACAACGTTGGGTAAAAAGGTTAACGTGGGTCTTACGTTGACCGTTACAGATATTTATTACAATTTATCTTCGCGTTATTCTGAGGAATTCGAGAGGGGTGAGAATGCCGGTTTCGATTTGAGAAATTATCTTACCACAGAAGGAGCCGGTGTAGGGGCAAAAATCGGAGTTATTTATCGTCCCATCAATGAACTGCGAATCGGTGTGGCATACCATACGCCGGTGTGGTGCTCCCTTACCGATACCTATTCTGCCGAAATGGAACACAATGTTACCCAATATGTAGATGATCCGGATTATAAGCCCGGCATCGTTCCTCCATCCCCATATATATATGCTCACGATTATCGTTTCAGAACTCCCGATAAATGGGTGATGAGCATTGCCGGTGTTATTGACAATAAATTTATTGCCAGTTTCGATTATGAGCTTTCCAATTATCAGGATATGAAATTTAAAGGGGATGTAGACGAAATAGATGCAGAGAGCATGTATGAGAAAGATAATCGCTATATTTCCGAAGATTATAAAACCACATCTACCGTTAGAGTAGGGTTTGAATACCGCTTTACGCCTCAATTTTCTGGAAGGGTAGGATATGCATGGATGCAAAATCCGTATGATTCCGAATACAGAACGGGTACCAACATAGACAGGGTAACCGCTATTGCCGGTTCCACAACTATTTACCGTATGGAAGGTGATATATCTTATTTTACGGGGGGTGTCGGATATCGGTTCAATAGGAATTTTTATCTCGATTTGGCGTTTGTTTATAAAACTCAAAAGGATGACCTTTATCCATTCCCAACCGTATTCGATTCACAGGAAAATCCTCTTATTAACAGATATTCCCTCAAAAATACTAACACAAAAGGGTTGTTGACGTTAGGATATAAGTTTTAATATTTTCCTCCTTTCTATCAACAAAAGCCGGACATTTCCACAAAGGATGATCGTCCGGCTTTTTTGTTTGGTATTTTTGGAAAATTATGCTCTTACCCCTGATTCTCGGTAAGATTTCGCAATTATTTGCCTGAAGCTTTTTTCTTTACAATTCTACTTTTAGCATTACCCCCCATTGCAACGGTTTGCCTTTCTGGAAAAATTGATTTCCAAACGATTCAAAGTAAAATGTATGATAAGCTGTATCGAACAGATTTTTTCCCCAAATCGATAGTTCGACATTATTCTTGACCATTCCAATTCGGGCATTTACGGTGTGATAAAATTCCTGATAAAGGGAATTGGCTTCATTCCAATAAATTTTTCCTGTTCCCATATATTGTATACTGCCTGTAATGTAATCAATAAAGGCATTACTAAAAAAATGGGTATATCTTCCGTTCAGGCTAAGCGTATTTTGTGGAGCATAGGGAACAAAATTTCCTTTATAGTTCACTTCTTCAACATGGTTCCCGACTTTTACCGAATCGGTATAATTGTCGAAGGTGGCATGCGCATATCCGTAATTTACGTCTATACCGAATCCTTTACCTAAATTGGTTTGTAGCGAAACCTCCAGCCCTTTGCTTGTAACTTCTCCGGCATTGGTGATCATTCTCCCGTTGCCACTGGGAACAAATTTAGTGAGCTGCATATCGGATATATCCATGTAGAAAAATGAAAGATGAGTTTTCAGCCGATTGTTAAAGAAAGCAGATTGATAGCCAATTTCGTAATTTATGCTATGCTCAGGTTGATAAGTTATAGCTTCGGCAACATTTATTTTCGGAGCCGTCGCATTTCTTGAACTCATTAATTGCGCTTGCATTAAATCGGAAAACATTTGGATGTTGAACCCACCTGCTTTGTATCCTTTCGATAGGGTTGCATAGGCAAATTGCCGGTCGTTCCATGCATATTTCAGCGCCACTTTGGGTAAAATCTCCGAAAAATTCACCGATTCTTTACCCTGCAATGTATCGGCGATGGAAAGCGGCCTGGTCATAGGACCCATTTTCATGGTAAGATTCAGTTTCGAATGGGTAAAATAGTCCAAATTCGTTTTTTCGAAATCGGCACGCAAACCTGCTGTAATGGATAGTCCATCGACAAAAAGATGATTGTATGTCGATTGGTGAAATAACGCACCTCCCCATGTTTTGGTATTATAAGAACCGGGAATATCGATAACGCTATCTGTAATCGTCATTACAGGTGCTCCTGCTGCTGCAGCCCGATTAAAAACCGGTTGAAGAATGTCGGAGATGCCGTCTTCTTTAAAGGCTACCGGTGCATCCGTGTCCAGATGCTGAACAAAAGAAGTCAACCCAAAACTCCATTGATAGTTGCTTGTTGTTTTCGATCGTATGGCAATTTCTTCGTTAAAAGCCCCTTGTTTTTGACGTTGATTGAGCGCAAAATACGATTTTGGTGAAAAGTCCTGATCCATTTTCATGTCGTCCGAAAAATACTGATGCGAGGTAGATGATGTCAGCTGTATTTTATCGGTCGTATATTCGAGCAACAGGCTGTTGTTCACCATTGAGCGTGAATAACTGTTGTCGTCGTTATAATTGGGCTGAGCAACATTACCTGTTGAAGGATCATACAAACCATATGGATAGGCCGTTTGATCTACATAGTCGTAATTGAAAATGTATTGTGCACGAAAATTCGGACGGATAAGCCATTCTATTTTTGCCCGACCTCCTGCCGATGTTTTATCGTCGGCTTTTTTATTGTTATAAAGATTAGTAAAGAAGCCATCGATATGGTTATAATAACCACTAACAGAAAAGCCAAGTTTTTCGTTTATTTTGTCATAATAGGCTGCTTGAACTCTTGCAAGTCCGTAATTTCCTCCTGTTACGGAAAACTTGGTTCCCTGATAATCAAAAGGGGAGAGTGTGTAGATGTTTACTATTCCACCCAAGGCATTGCGTCCGTAGAGTGTTCCTTGAGGACCGCGTAGAATTTCAATTTGCCGAATATCATAAAAATCGCAATCGAATGTCGATTTTTCAAAATAGGGAACATTGTCAACATACAAAGCCATAGATTGTCCTGTGCTGCGAGAGCCTACACCGCGAATATAAGGCGCAGTGGACATGGCTGAACCGTAATCGGGTATGAAAAAATTGGGGACAAAAACGCTCAAATCTCTTATGGAATTCATTTGAGTCTCGTTGATTGTGCCCGGCGTAATGATTGTGGAAGATACAGGCATTTGACGGAGCGTAGTTTCTTTGTGAGAATAAACTTTTACCTCGTCCAGGTGGATTACTTTCAAAGAATCTTTTTGTTCATCGTCCTCAGCCCATAAAAACATGGGAAAAAACAAGAGAACGGCTATTAAAAATTGTTTCATTTTTATTGGGTTTAAAATACGCGAATAAGGATTTTTTCTTCCAACCTTCACCAAAAAAAAGCCGGAGGGTGGCGATGAATCGTTCTTTATTTGCAAAAAATAAATGAGTGTAAGCATAAAAAATAAAAATCTCCAATTGTACAACGGTTTGAAACAAGAATCCTCAAGGATTTTGTGTTAATTTCAACTCATTCAATCAAAGAAAAAGATGGGTGTTTGAAGATTGGGAGAAAAAATTGAGCCTTTTTGGGGACTCGAACCCCAGACCTATTCATTACGAATGAATTGCTCTACCAACTGAGCTAAAAAGGCAATGCTTCTTGATTGCAGATGCAAATGTATATAAAATTTTTGAGATAATTACCGTAAAGAACAGTAAAAAATGGGATATTTGATCCCATAAGTTTTTGTTCGATAGATGGGTTTTGCCGACCTTTTATCGCTTCTCCTTCGCTCTTCCTTCGCTATTCCTTCGCTCTTCCTTCGCTTCAAAGCAGGGACAACAACATCGGATTCCGCGAAACCGATGTAAAGCAAACCTACCTCTTTGCCGCATGGAGAGCGGGATGCAGAGACCAAGCCGGTGCAGACTTTTTGCGAAGATGGTGCAAGCCTGATGCAAGCATGGAGCGAGGATGGTACGGCCTTGGTGCGAGGAAGGTGCGGAGATAGGACGACCCGGTAAACTTTCATCAGATTAAAATCGGGGAATCAACTTTGCCGAAAAACAGCCATTTGCATGTTGCATATTACATTAATTGCTTTTCTTCAACAGATCGCGAATTTCTGCAAGCAATCTCTCTTCGTTACTAGGCTGAGGAGCCGGAGCCGGAGCCGGTTTTTCCTCTTTTTTGCGGCTAAGTGCATTCATTGCTTTAATTACAAAAAAAATGGCAGTCCCAACAATCAGAAAATCAATGACGGTTTGAATGAAATTGCCATAATTCCATGTAATAGCCGGCGCAGCCACCTCCGCACCTTCGGTAGCTGCTTTCCTTAAAACAATTTTTAAATCCGAAAAATTGGTGTTACCCAAAAGCAACGAAATCGGTGGCATGAGGATATCGTTCACAAACGAAGTTACTACTTTGCCAAAGGCAGCGCCAACTACAATACCTACCGCCATGTCTACTACGTTTCCTCGCAGTAAAAATGTTTTTAATTCAGTTGAAAGTCCCATAATGGTTAAAAATTAAATGTTTAAGGTTCTTTTTCTTTACAAAGAAAAGAAAATAAATCAAATTAATGGCATGAATTTGACGAATTGAACACATGAGTGCAACTTTTATCAAAACAAAAATCATTATCGGATAGGCAAAACCTGGATTTTTCCATTGAAGAACGTTCGAATTATTCTTTACAAAAATCTAAAAAAACAGGATATTTTGTAACATTAGAAAATAAAAATCTCGGAAATATGCAATTTATGAATATTTTTTGTATTTTTGTTGCTCTATTTGATTATTCTATATTGTTTTATTTTTAAATTATTATTTTCAATGAAGACTTCAGCGGTTATCGATCAGTTAAAACGTCGTTTTCCTAACGAACCCGAATATTATCAGGCTGTGCAGGAAGTATTGGAATCGATTGAGGATGTGTACAATGAACATCCTGAATTTGAAAAAGCAAACCTTATCGAGCGTTTGGTTATTCCCGATAAGATTCATTCATTTCGTGTGACGTGGGTCGACGATAAAGGCAACGTGCAAACCAACATGGGATATAGGGTTCAGCATAATAATGCTATCGGACCTTATAAGGGAGGTATTCGTTTTCATGCATCGGTGAACTTGTCTATCCTCAAATTTTTGGCTTTTGAGCAGACTTTCAAGAATGCGTTGACTACTCTTCCGATGGGTGGTGCCAAAGGTGGGTCTGATTTTTCTCCGAGAGGAAAATCGGATGCCGAAATTATGCGTTTTTGTCAGGCCTTTGTAGAAGGATTGTGGCGCGTGATCGGTCCCAATATGGATGTACCTGCCGGAGACATCGGGGTAGGTGGTCGTGAAGTGGCTTATATGTTTGGAAAATATAAAAAACTAACGGGCGAATTTACCGGTGCTTTTACCGGTAAAGGTGTTGAATTCGGAGGTTCGTTACTCCGTCCCGAAGCTACCGGTTATGGGAATGTGTATTTTTTGCAGGAGATGCTTAAGACGAGAAATATGGATCTTAAAGGGAAAAAATGTTTGATTTCGGGGTCGGGAAACGTAGCACAATATACCTGTGAGAAACTTCTGCAGTTGGGAGCAATTCCTGTTACCTTATCGGATTCGGACGGATATATTTATGACCCGGACGGCATTGATGCAGAAAAACTCAACTATGTGATGGAATTGAAAAATGTATATCGGGGACGGATTCGTGAATATGCCGAGGAATATGGATGCAAATATGTAGCAGGAGGACGTCCGTGGGGTGAAAAAGCCGATATTGCTTTACCTTCGGCCACTCAGAATGAGATCGATAAGGAAGATGCTGAAAAACTTGTTGCAAACGGTATATTTGCTGTTTCTGAAGGTGCCAATATGCCTTCTACCCCCGAAGCGATTGAAGTATTTCAAATGAACAAAATTTTGTATGCTCCGGGAAAAGCAGCCAATGCCGGTGGTGTATCGGTATCGGGATTGGAAATGACGCAAAATTCCGAACGTCTCAGTTGGACAGCAGAACAAGTGGACGAGAAACTCAAATGGATTATGCGGAATATTCATGAAAATTGTGTGAAATATGGCACAGAAAGCGATGGATACATCAATTATGTGAAAGGCGCCAATATTGCCGGTTTTATGAAAATTACCAAAGCTATGATGGCACAAGGAATTTTGTAGTGGGGTAAATTCAATTCCCAATTTCGACTTGAAAACAACAAAGAGGGTTGATCACTATGTTTTTCACCCTCTTTGTGTTTGTATTCCTATCGGGGAACCATTTCAACTATTCAATTTTTAGCGGCTTATTTTTTATTTTAATACAACTATTAAAATTAAAAGCCTTACTTTTGTGATAACGTAAAAATGAAAAGGCATGTTGTAAAATCATGAGGGTCACAGATGAATACACCATCAAGAAAAATGCATATAGAAATCAACGATATTTCGGAAATTCCACAGGCAGCCCGTCATTTTTTGTCCGAAATGGGCGACAATAAAGTCTTTGCTTTTTATGGCGCTATGGGAGCAGGAAAAACCACTTTTATTAAAGCGGTGTGCGAAGAGATGGGTGTGCACGAAACGGTTACCAGTCCTACCTTTGCTATTATCAATGAGTATCATACCGATAAAGGTGAGGTTGTGTATCATTTCGATTTTTACCGTATCCTCAAACTTGAGGAAGTTTTTGATTTTGGTTATGAAGATTATTTCTATAGCGGCAATTTATGTTTTATTGAATGGCCGGAATTAATCGAACCTCTTCTTCCGCCTAATGCCGTTAAAATTTCCATTACAGAAACCGAGCATGGAGGCAGAATATTAACTACAATGTAAACACACACAATGCTATTTTTTATCGGCTAGCGTACATTTCTTCATAATAACGCATGTAGTTGCCGTCTGTGACATTTGCCAGCCAGTCTTGATTGGAGAGATACCAACGTACGGTTTTTTCTATCCCCTCTTCAAATGTTAACAAAGGTTCCCAGCCGAGCTCATTTTTAAGTTTCGACGAATCGATGGCGTAGCGTAAATCGTGTCCTGCACGATCGGTAACAAAGGTGATGAGCTTTTTGGATGTACCTTCGGGACGTCCCAGCAGTCGATCGGTGATAGTGATGACAATGTTAATCAAATCGATATTTTTCCATTCGTTAGATCCCCCTATATTATAGGTATCACCCGGGTTCCCTTTATGAAAGATTAAATCAATGGCGCGTACATGGTCTTCCACATAGAGCCAATCGCGAATGTTTTCTCCTTTTCCGTAAACGGGTAGGGGTTTGTTATGAAGAATATTGTTGATGATCAACGGAATTAGTTTTTCGGGGAACTGATAGGGACCGTAGTTGTTGGAACAGTTGGATATAAGGGTTGGCAAACCATACGTATCGTGATAAGCGCGAACAAAGTGATCGGATGAGGCTTTGGATGCCGAATAAGGCGAATGAGGATTATATTTGGTTTCTTCGGTGAAGGCGGGATCGTCAAATTGCAAAGCGCCATAGACTTCATCGGTGGAAACATGATAAAAACGTTTTCCGGTATAGTCGGGCTTCCAGGCTTCTTTGGCAGCCTGCAACAAATTCAGTGTACCTATTACATTGGTTTTGGCAAACGAAAACGGATCGGTTATGGAGCGGTCGACATGGCTTTCGGCTGCAAGGTGAATAACGCCGTCGATATGATATTTTGCAAAGATTCGCTGCAACTCCTCAAAATTGCAGATATCGGCTTTTACGAAAGTATAGTTTGCCTTGTCTTCCACATCTTTCAAGTTTCCTAAATTACCGGCATAGGTAAGTTTATCGAGATTTACAATATGGTAATCGGGATGACGATTTACCATCAAACGTACCAAGTGAGAACCAATAAAACCGGCTCCTCCGGTAATTAAGAGATGTTTTTTGTAGTTGCTCATAGGAAAATGATTCATTTAATATATCTCGGCAAATATACATATTCGCAGGCATATTTGAAATATATTTTGGATAAATCGGTTTGTTATCGCCCGCATACTTCTTTAAAAGTACACCATTGGCAATTTTTTTCTTGTATTGTTTGTGTGAACGGTATATTTTCGTCGAAGATTTCCTGTAAACAGGCATTGAACCGTTCGATAAATTCATCGAAAAAACAAGAAATATCTTCTATCTTTTGTTTATTTACGGTAATCGAAGGATTAAAATTATTGAATATCGAACGTAAATAATAGATTGCCGGAAAAATCGTGTAGTTTGGATTTTCTTTCGCAAAAAACAGGGCATACACAAAAACCTGCAAAATATGCTCGGGGCGATTGCTTTTTGACGAATCGAATAATTGAGGAATGTCTTTAAAGTCGGTAGTCCCGCTACCAGTTTTATAGTCGATGATTCGATATCTGTCTTCGATTTGGTCTATTCGGTCGATGCTTCCTTTGAAGTTAACCGATAAATGGTCTGTAACGCGATAAATGCTTTTAAATTTATATTCTGCTCCAATATATTGAAACGGGGCAAATTGTTTATCTGACTCTAAGGTTTGTTTTACGTAACTCCGCAATATTTCGCCTATCAGAAAATGCTGCCCCTGCAACGGTTGAGGATGGTCTTTATCTTTAAAATAATGTTCAGCAAAGGCTTTTTCGATCAGTTCCGTTAGATAAGCCTCATTTTCCACTAAAGCCGTCAGTGCATCGGGTGTTACCATTTTTCCGATGAAACGGCGATAAATTTTTTCCATCAGGCTATGATAAAGGATACCGAAAATTTCAGCCTCCACCGATTCCTGTACTTCTTCTTTCGTGGATAATTCTTCTATGGCAGAAAAGTAGAATTGCAATGGGCATGTGATGTAATTATTAATTAAGGAAGCCGACAGATATTTATCGCCTCCTGCTTTAAAAGCATCCAACTTTTGCAATACTTGTGGCGTTTTTACCCGTATAATTGGGGAATGATCAGGGGCACTTACATCGTAGGTTAACACATGTTCATTAATATCGAAATAATGGTTGTACAGATATTTCAATTGATAAAAGTAACGGCTTACTTCTCCGGTTTGCCATTCTTCTGTGCGGGTATCGTAAAGCATAAATATCCGTTTTGCACGGCTGATCAACCGATAGAAATGATAGGCATAGGTCCTTTCTTGATGTTCGTAAGTAGGCAATCCGAAGCCTTTGCGCAAGGTAAAGGGAATAAATGAACCTGTCGATTTTTTCAAGGGGAAAACACCTTCGTTCATCGACAGCAAAATGAGATTTTCAAAATCGAGAACGCGCGTTTCCAATACCCCCATGATTTGTAACCCCGATAACGGCTCTCCACTGAAGGGTACACTGAGATGTTGTACCACTTGTTTCAATAGACGAAAATAGGTATCTATAGACAATGTTTTAATTTCGGTAAGGGTTTCCTGCAATCGGGTAACCGATTTATGGTATTGCACGATGAACTCGCGTTCCAAGTCGCCGGATTGTGCCTGATTATCTATATTCTTATTGTTTTCTTTCGAGTTTCTTTCTTCGGTTAAACGGTTATAGATAAAAATTAAAATCGACTGCAAGTACTCGGCAATTTGTTCCCATTGGGTAAGAGGTTTAAAAATGAGTTGCAACAGCGGATGAGTGGGAATTTCAGATTCCGTTACGACAATTCGATTATTATCCGTAATATGTGTTTTTAGTAATTCTGCTTCATTCTTTGCCGAAAGTGTTATTAACGGATGATTAAGAATGGCAAGTACGAAACGATAATAAAAAGTGGTTTCGTTTTCCGATTTACGAAGATTCCGCTGCAAATCTGCGATATGTTCGATAAGGCTTGCAATGGACGAATGCAATAAACCATAACCCATGGTTACGTTTATCTTTTCGATACACGGAGGAATGGAGTAAAGAACCGGCAACAGCAGGTTTTCGTCCGGCAATACAATTGCCGTACTAATGGCTTCCTCAGGATCGACAGCTCCCGATGCCACAAGTTGGGAAAGAATGGTGCCCACTTGCTTTGCCTGACCAACAGCAGAAGGAACGCCGATGAGGTCAATCTTTTGTTTTTCTTTATTTTCTGCTTCTGTTTTTGCGGATTCATCCATTGGGAATCGGGAGGGGAAACGTATTAAATTATCGGCTGTCCAAAAAGATGCTTTATTCTGGTTATCGCTGACGAAAGGCGAATCGTAATCCCAATAAAAATCGGCAACCCCAAGATTTTTGAGATATTCCAGTAAGACGGTTTCTGCCGGCGTCAAAGCGTTTAATCCCACAAATACAATATCGTGGAAGGGGAGATCTATTTTTTCTTTCGCTTTGGCGCGTTCCGCAACTTCCCGAAACAACATTCCTTCGTATGCATATCCTTTTTCGTGCAAAGCATTACGAAAGCCCGTATAAAGCTCGAACAAAATCTGCCATGTTTCTTGAAATCTTTTTTTGGTATCGTTACCTTCTACAGGAATGAATCGTTCCCAAAAATTGCGGATCGCATTTATTTGCTGCTCCGAAAGATACGACATATCGGCATCCAGCGATTTGAGATCCTGAACATTACGGAAAAGCTGCTTGGCATCTATCAAATATTTGTCGACATCATCGAAATCATCCAGCAACATTTCGCCCCAATAAAGAAAATCATCAAACGACTCATCCGATCGGCTGAATTTTACATACTCGTTGTACAAGATTACCAACATGCCGATTTTATCGCCGGCCTGATAAGGCGAAAGTATTTCGAACAATTCTTGAATGGTAAGAATAGTAGGAGAAAACAGGGGTTTCTGTGAAATATCGGTTAAATATTTTTGAAAGAAAATACCCGCACGGCGACTGGGGAAAACAAATGTATGCTCGTGCAGGGTATTCTTGTATTGGTTATAAAAACGTTGGGCAAGCCGATAAAGAAACGGCATCATTGAATATCGATTAATTATTTGTTATACCACTCCTTGCGCCATCATGGCATCGGCAACTTTTATAAAACCGGCGATGTTGGCTCCTTTCACATAATTAATGTATCCGTCTTCTTCTTTTCCATATTTCAAACATTGATCATGGATGGCAGACATAATATAACGCAATTTTTCATCTACTTCTTCTGCCGACCAACTTAAATGCATGGCATTTTGTGACATTTCCAATCCCGAAACTGCCACTCCTCCGGCATTCACGGCCTTGCCCGGTCCAAACAACATACGATTTTCGAGAAATAAATCAACGGCTTTTTCCGTGCAACCCATATTTGATACTTCGGCAACACATAAAACGTTATTTTCGATTAAATTACGCGCATCATTTTCATCCAATTCATTTTGAATGGCACAAGGCAGGGCAATGTCAACTTTCTGTTCCCAAGGACGTTTGCCGGGATAAAATACAGCTTCAGGGAATTTTTCGACGTAGGGTTTTACTATATCCTGACCGGAAGTGCGAAGTTCCAGCATATAATCGATTTTCTTTCCGCTGATGCCTTGAGGATCGTAAACATAGCCGTCGGGACCGGAAATGGTTACCACTTTTGCTCCAAGTTGGGTTGCCTTTAAGGCTGCGCCCCATGCTACGTTGCCGAAACCCGAAATAGCAACGGTTTTCCCTTTAATATCCATTCCCCGTTCACGTAACATCCGGGATACAAAATACAATGCGCCAAAGCCGGTAGCTTCAGGGCGAATGAGCGATCCGCCGTAAGATAACCCTTTACCGGTGAAAGTACCTGTATTTTCGCGTGCTAGTTTTTTGTACATACCATACATGTATCCAATTTCACGAGAACCTACGCCGATATCGCCCGCAGGAACATCGGTATCGGGACCGATATTGTGCCACAACTCCAGAACAAATGATTGGCAAAAACGCATGATCTCGCCGTTGGAACGTCCTTTAGGACTGAAATCTGCTCCACCCTTGGCACCTCCCATTGGAAGGGAAGTTAATGCATTTTTAAAAATTTGTTCAAAACCAAGAAATTTTAAGGAGGAAAGCGAAACAGAAGGGTGAAATCGAAGCCCTCCTTTATACGGGCCTATTGCATTGTTGAATTGTACACGATAGCCTGTATTTACGTGGATATTGCCCTGATCGTCAGTCCATGGAACTTTGAATATAAAAATGCGATCGGGTTCCACGAGTTGCTCAAGAATGCATGCTTTTTCATACTCGGGATGTTCATCATATACCTCTTCAATGGTAGAAAGCACACCCCTTACTGCTTGCAAGTATTCCTTTTCGTTGGAATACTTGGCTTCGAGTTGCGTCATGATATCTTTTACTTTCATATGCTGAAAAAATGGTAGTAACTTGGTTTGACAAAGGTAGAGATAAAAAAATTAAAAACGATATTTTTATTGATAAATAGAGCGGATAAGTGTTGACATTTGACGTTAAATTCGTAATTTTGCAAAAGACAAATCGAAAATAAGCCGAGATGGGAAAGAATAAGCTATCCAAATTTGCCGATATGGCAACTTATCCTCATGTTTTTCAATATTCGTTTGAAATGCTGAAAAGAGAAGGTTTTCCGTTGAAAGGTAAATGGAATAGCTATTTCGAGAACAACAATCCGTTGGTATTGGAACTTGGATGCGGGAAAGGCGAATACACCGTTGGATTAGCCCGTTTGTTTCCCGAAAAAAATTTTATCGGTATCGATATAAAAGGGGCACGCATGTGGAAAGGGGCTACAGAAGTTCTTAGAGAAAATATTACAAATGCGGCTTTTTTAAGAACACAAATCGAATTCATCAATCATTTTTTCGCAGAGAACGAAGTTTCGGAGATATGGATCACATTTCCCGATCCGCAAATGAAAAAAACAAACAAACGGTTGACTTCTACTCGCTTTATGGAAGAATACAGCCGTATTCTTAAACCCGATGGAATAGTGCATTTAAAAACCGACAGCGATTTTCTTTATACATACACGAAAGCCATGGTCGAAGAAAACCGGCTTGAAATCTTTTTCGATACCAACGATCTGTATCATTCGGGAATTGATGACAAAATACTGCATATTCAGACTTTCTATGAACAACAATGGCTTTCTCGTGGTTTAAACATCAAGTACATTGCATTTCGATGTCCGAAAAAGGAAAATTGGTTGGAACCCGAGGTGGAAATAAAACGTGACAATTATCGTAGTTACAAGCGGAATGCTTCTCATGTAAATGATATTGACCCGGGGAAATGATCTGAAGACGATTTCTATGAGCCGGAAGTAAAGATTTAAAATTACCCTATATTAATCAGATAATCAATAAATTAAATTATGACAATATATCCACGACTTATTCTTGATGCACTCAAAAACGTTAGGTATCCGGGCACAGGGCAGGATATCGTTTCTGCGGGCATGGTTGCCGACAATATTCGAATAGAAGGAAATAAAGTGAGTTTTTCCCTCATAGCAGAAAGGCCTAACGATCCGTTTATCAAATCATTGGTTAAAATGGCCGAACAAGCTGTTTTAACTTATGTAAACAAAGATATCGACATCAAAGGAAATATATCGGTGAAATATAAGCAGCCACCTCGTCCGGCGCTACCGGAATTGCTTCCGGGTGTAAAAAACATCATTGCAGTTGCATCGGGCAAAGGTGGTGTCGGCAAAAGTACGGTTTGCACCAATATGGCAGTGGCGCTGGCCCTGAAGGGGTATAAGGTCGGCTTGCTCGATGCCGATATTTTCGGACCTTCGGTTCCAAAAATGTTGGGTGCAGAAGATGCTTCTCCCATGTTGGAAAAAAAGGATGGGAGAGATCTGATTGTTCCGATTGAAAACTACGGTATAAAGATGCTTTCTATCGGATTTTTCGTCAAAAAGGAAAATGCTGTGGTGTGGCGTGGAGCAATGGCCAGCAATGCATTGAAGCAACTTATCGGCGATGCCGATTGGGACGAATTAGATTATTTTCTCATTGATTTTCCTCCCGGAACCAGCGATATTCATTTAACACTTGTGCAAACCATACCCATCACCGGGGCTGTAATAGTTAGTACGCCGCAAGAAGTGGCGCTTGCCGATGCACGAAAAGGAATCGACATGTTTTCGAACGATAAAGTTAATGTACCTATCTTAGGGTTAGTAGAAAACATGGCATGGTTCACGCCGGCCGAACTTCCCGAAAATAAGTATTATATCTTTGGGAAAGAGGGTTGCAAACGATTGGCGGAAGAATACGGTTATGCCTTACTGGGGCAGATACCTATTGTCCAAAGCATACGGGAGGGTGGCGATGAGGGTGTGCCGGTGGCCCTCAATACCGACAGTATTACCGGTATGGCTTTTTCCGAACTGGCGGATAATCTTATCGCTGCTGTGGATAAACGCAATCGCGAATTGCCGCCTACTCGCATTGTTAATGTGACAATGCGATGAATCTGCAATTTCTAAAGATAGGTTGATGCCTATGGCTGTTTCGTTTGAATTTCTTTTATTGTTGGCATCAGTACTGCTCTTTGTCAGCATTTTTGTCGGCAAAACCGGATATCGTTTCGGTATCCCGGCGTTGTTGTTGTTTCTTTTAGTAGGTATTTTTGTTGGCAGCGATGGCCTGGGAATAGAATTTCGCTCACCTCATCAAGCTCAATATATCGGAATAATCGCCTTAAACATCATACTCTTTTCCGGCGGTATGGATACCCGGTTTTCGGAAATAAAACCGGTGATTCTTCCTGGTGTAATTTTATCGATAGCCGGCGTTTTGCTTACCGCTCTCATTACGGGTGTTTTTATTTATTGGCTGACAAACAATGTGATACAAACCGTCACCTTTTCACTCATCGAATCGTTGCTTTTGGCAAGCATCATGTCGTCAACCGATTCTGCTTCTGTATTTTCTATTTTGCGGTCAAAAGGATTAACCATTAAGCAGAATCTTCGTCCGTTACTCGAATTGGAGAGTGGCAGTAACGATCCGATGGCTTACATGTTGGTGATTCTTTGCATTCAGCTTTTGCAGTCGACAACAATTCAACCCGGGAAAATTATATTTTCGTTCTTTCAGCAATTGATAATCGGCGTGTTGGTAGGGGTGATATTGGGCAGATTAGCGGTATATCTTATCAATCACATTCATTTGGATTATGAAGGTTTGTATTCGGCATTACTGGTTGCAGTCATGCTTTTTCTGTTCGGTTTTTCCTCTGTTTTGGGAGGCAACGGCTATCTTGCCGTTTATATAGGAGGACTTTTAATTGGCAATCAGCGTTTTGTATATAAGCGCAGCATGATGAAATTTTTCGATGGCTTGACATGGCTATTTCAGATCATTATGTTTTTAACATTAGGACTATTGGTAAATCCACATGAACTGTTGCCTATTGCCGGAGTAGGTATCTTAATCGGGCTGTTCATGATTCTTATTTCGCGTCCGCTAGCGGTTTTTTCCCTCTTGTTGCCGTTCAAAAAAATTACGTTCAAAGGCAAATTGTTTGTTTCTTGGGTCGGATTACGTGGTGCGGTACCCATCATTTTTGCCACATATCCTTGGATAAGTGGAGTTGAACAGGCCGAGACCATGTTCAATATTGTTTTTTTTATCACCATCCTTTCTTTGCTTTTGCAAGGAACATCCGTACCAATGATGGCTCGTTGGCTCGGTTTAGCCGTTCAGAACGATAAAAAACGTAACCCCGAGTTGAAAGAGTTCGATATCGACTTGTCGGACGAAATTAATTCGGCAATAGCAGAAATAGTGATAACGGAAGAAATGCTTAAAAATGGCAACAGACTATCAGACCTTTCGTTGCCGGATAAAGTGCTGGTTACCATGATAAAACGAAGTGGCGAATATTTGGTGCCACGAGGAAATACATCACTCGAAGTCGGGGATGTCGTTTTGTTGATTGCCGATAACGATCAAGCGCTGATGGAAACGTATCGTCAATTGGGAATGTAACCTCATTTTTCATCCGACTATATTCAAACTATATTCAAATTAAATGCGCCATACTCCGATTGTTATTTTTTCATTACCCCAATTGTTCCCTTTCGTTTTTTTGCTAATTTTGCAGCATAGCGCCAAAACAATCCCTGAGGCTGTATCAAAATTAAAAAATAGGCCGCTTATCTCATGCTAAAATAATGAAATATAATAGTGGAAAATCAAACAAAAAATTACGAATTTACCATTCTTGTTCCGGTATATAATGAAGAGGAAAATATCTATTTTTTGGAAGAAAAATTGCAGCATTTTCTTCCGCAATCTCTCTATCCGGCCTGTGTAGTTTTTGTGAATGACGGCTCTACGGATGACAGTTTAAATCGAATTCGCCAAATATGTGAGCGAAACAGCGATTTTTTTTATCTGAGTCTGGAAAAGAATGGCGGGCTTAGCGCTGCTCTTAAAGCGGGAATCGATTATACTTTTTCTACATATGTGGGGTATATGGATGCTGATTTGCAAACCGATCCGGAAGATTTCAATCTGTTGTTGAAAGAGATTGAAGCCTATGAAATGGTGACGGGAATCAGGGCGAACCGGAAAGATTCTTTTTTTAAAAATCTTCAGTCGAAAATTGCCAATGGCTTTCGCAGGATGATGACCCATGATGGCGTTTCGGATACGGGATGCCCGCTGAAAGTCATGCATACCGATGCGGCTAAAAAAATGCCGCTTTTCAATGGGATGCACCGTTTTTTGCCGGCGTTAATTTTGCTGCAAAACGGAAAAGTTAAGCAAATTCCCGTACGTCATTATCCCCGCATGGCCGGAAAATCAAAATATCATTTGTGGAACCGCCTGACGGGGCCTTTTATCGACTGTTTTGCCTATCGATGGATGAAAAAACGATACATCAACTATGCTGTGAATGACAGCAACTTGAATTAATTTATGCAAGGGACTCAGATTTGGGTTTTTGGAATCGGATTATTGGCACAACTTCTTTTTTCTGCCCGTGTCCTTTATCAATGGATTGTTACCGAAAAAGCCAAAGAGGTGCTTTCTCCTCCGGCTTTTTGGGTATTGAGTATTGTGGGATCGTATCTGCTTTTTATTTATGGCGTTCTTAGGAACGATTTTTCTATTATCCTCGGACAATTCTTGTCATACTATGTTTATTTATGGAACCTGAATATGCAGGGACTGTGGAAAAAAATAACCAACATCGTTAAAGTGATCTTGTTGTTGACCCCTGTAGCTGCTACAGCATATATGCTTCGTGATTTATCGGCGTTTAACGCTGCTTTTTTTCATAACAAAGATGTTCCCATGTGGCTGTTGATCTTTGGTTCAATCGGGCAGGTGATTTTTTCTCTACGATTCGTTTATCAATGGATTTATGGCGTAGTTCATCACTGTTCTGTTCTCCCTCTTGGTTTTTGGGTTTGGAGTCTGATAGGTTCATCCATTATCATTATTTATGCATTTTTTCGTTTCGATCCCGTGTTAATACTTGGACAATCTTTCGGTTTCGTTGCCTATATCAGGAATATCATGATTGGAAATAAGCACAAAAAAACAGTATTGAATGAAAAATAAATACCTCTATCTGTTTTGGTTCATCGCGTTGTTACCTGTGATGATAGGACGCGATTTTACACCTGACAATGAGTTGCGCTATTTGAGTATTGTGGATGAAGCTTTGCGTAATGGCAATATATTTACTTTTTCCAATCAGGGGGTGATTTATGCAGAGAAACCCCCATTGTATTTTTGGCTGATGATGATTGGCAAGGTATTGTTGGGCGGTCACCACATGTGGTTCCTGTCACTGTTGTCGTTTGTTCCGGCTCTTGTGATTTTGATAACGATGACGCGGTGGATACAGAAAGAAAACAAAGCGAATGAACAAGCTGCTTTACTCATGTTGATGACATGCGGTTTATTTGCAGGTCTTACCCTAATTGTTCGCATGGATATGTTGATGAGTATGTTCATCACCTTATCTCTTTATACTTTTTACAAAATATATAACGGTGAAAACCGAAAACGGGATGAATATCTTTTTCCGTTGTACGTTTTTTTGGCACTTTTTTCGAAGGGGCCGATCGGACTGTTAGTTCCATTGATTTCAACGATCCTCTTTTTGCTGTATAAAAGGAAATTGCACACCATTAAACGATATTGGGGATGGAAAAGCCTGTCGATTATTTTGGCAGGATGTATGGTTTGGTTTATCGGTGTTTACATGGAAGGCGGTAAAGCATATCTTGACAATCTGGTTATTCATCAAACCGTGGGTAGAGGCATCAATGCATTTCATCACAAAGAACCTTTTTATTTTTATCTTATTGCTATCTGGTATTCTCTGGCTCCGTGGTCGCTGTTGGTTGTGGGACTGATCATTGCCGGATTGTTGAAAAAAAGAATCAACACGGATGTCGAACAATTTTTTGCAATTATTATTCTTTCAACTTTCATCATGTTGTCCATTATAAGTTCCAAATTATCGGTTTATCTGCTTCCCATCATTCCATTCTCGGTTTATCTTACAGTTTTGCTGCTCAACAAATTCGATATTCAGTATCGTTGGATAAAAATTGCGATTGCTTTTCCGGCTGCACTTTTTATAAGCGTTCTGCCGGTAATTTTTTATTTGAAACGCATGGAAGAAATGGCTTTTCTTGGTTCTGTGCCGATTTTTATTGCAGGAGGAATATTAACAATCAGCGGATTAATCGTTCTCTATTTATTATATCACAAGAAAAAAATCTATCGTGCTATTTATACGTTGGCAATCGGCATTTTATTATCGGTTTTTGTGGCCGGGTGGTCAATGCCCGAGTTGAACAAGTATTTGGGATGGGGTGAATTATGTAAAAAAGCGAAAATATTGGCACAAGAAAAAAGGATAACGGATTATTATGTCTATGATATACATCGTGCCGAAAATATGGATGTGTATCTGGGAAAAGACATTAAAATAATAGAGAAAGAAGATCTTATGAAATCTACCCCAACCAAGGGTATCGTTTTGCTTCCTACTAAAGAAATAAAAAAAGACGAAAAGCTGCGTTCTATTATCGGGAATATTATACGATGGGGAATTACGCCATTGTGGTTTTTTAAAAACAATAAGATGATGAAAATATTGGTTACCGGTGCTGCCGGATTTATCGGATATCATACTGTCCGCAGGTTAGGGGAACAAGGATATGAGCTGGTTGGTGTAGACAACCTCAATTCTTACTACAATGTAAAACTGAAATATGCCCGTCTTCAAGAGGCGGGAATAGGAATGGAAGAAATAAAGCCCAATCACTGCATTCAAAGTAAAAGGTATCCGTCTTATCGTTTCATGCAATTGGATGTGACAAACAAAGATAATCTTCATGCTCTTTTCGAACGCGAAAAATTTACACATATTGTCCATCTTGCTGCTCAGGCCGGTGTACGGTATTCATTGGAAAACCCGTATGCGTATATCGATTCCAATATTGTGGGATTTCTCAACGTGTTGGAAGCGTGTCGTCACAATAAGGTTGATCATCTTGTCTTTGCCAGTTCCAGTAGTGTATATGGTGCAAATACGAAGACCCCTTATAAGGAATCGGATCGAACGGATTCGCCGGTAAGTTTGTATGCAGCAACAAAAAAGGCAAACGAATTAATAGCTTTTACTTACAGTAAACTTTATGGCATTCCGTCTACGGGAATTCGTTTTTTTACGGTTTACGGACCTTGGGGACGTCCCGATATGGCACCTTCCCTGTTTATGTCGGCCATTTTGGAAGGAAAACCAATTCAAGTTTTCAACCACGGCAATATGGAACGCGATTTTACCTATATCGATGATATTGTTGAAGGGCTATTAAAAATCATTCCTTCCCCTCCAAAAAATGAAATACCCTATGCTATTTACAATATGGGGTGTTCTTCGCCCGTAAAACTCATGGATTTTATTACGACCATCGAAAACATCACGGGTAAAAAAGCCATAAAAGAATTGACGGATATGCAGCCGGGAGATGTTATCGGCACCTATGCCGATACCTCCCTGCTCGAAAAAAACTTCGGCTATAAACCTTCTACACCCTTGGAAATCGGCATCCGCAAATTTTACGAATGGTTTGTCCGATTCTATCGGCTTTGAACCCTAATTCATTCTTTGCCCTTTATGAACGTAAACTCGTTTTAATTTCTTTCCACACTATCCCGATCGCGGTCAATAGCATCAGGGCAAGTGCTATATAAGCAATGGTGTCGGTAATTTTGATACTTGGCGGATCGAATTTGAATACGATTTCGTGCTGTCCCTCGGGAACAGGCAGAGCGCGCAAGGTGTAATTTGCCCGCAACATGGTTGCCGGCTTTTCATCAATGGTGATTTGCCATCCTTTAGGATAATAGATTTCCGAAAAAACGGCCAATTCGTCTTTCTTTGCATCGACACGATAATCGAGAAAATTGGAATCGTAAGATACCAACCGGATGGAAGAAGCTGAATCTTTTGGTGTAACGGGAAATCCGTCAAGAACCGACGCAAATTGTTTATCGGCTACCGCTTGATTATGTAAATCGATTTTCCCCAATGCATCGATTTCTTCATCCGCATTGTTTACGAACGTAATCGTATCCACAAACCATGCATTTCCCTGATAATAAGGATTGGCTATCGGCAATGTACCACCTCCTTCAGCCGGCATGATTATCCATTTGGTGTTCAGCATATTCAATACTTTGAATCCTTCGGCATCTACCGAATCCAATCGGCCTTGCGTACGAATGATATCGTTTTGCAACGTCATCATTTCCTTAAAGAGATGCACATCAATCAGATCCTGATACCTACGCAATTTTGCCGGATGATATCCGCCGATACATTTATGCCAGTAAGGGGTTATACCGTCATTAAAAGTACTGGTAGCCAGGTTGAGTACCCGATAGTATTTGGTGGTATCGCGAAGGATATATTCATCGGTTGGCGTTTTAACGAAAGCTTGCGCCACATTCGTTTTGGGCGTGAAATGGCTGTCGTTCAGATAACGTTTATCCACTGTCCACAGATCGATAAGACAGAGAACAAGAATGGCGCCTACCGCAGTTTGAGCTTTTAATTTGCGATTTGCCATTGCATAGAGTAGGAGAGTCCCGATTACGATAATGGCAACACTTCGCCATGCATCGGCAGTAAACATGGCTATCCGCATATCGGTTAGGTTTTCTATGATGGGGCGAATATGCTCGGCAGGAAGCGTTTGCAGTGCTTGCATTTCGCTGCTCGAGATGAACGAAGGGAAAAAGAGTTTCGGTGCAAGAGCAAACAACATAGCAATACCTCCGGTTAAGCCGAGACTGATATAGAGGTACTTTGGGTTGTTTTTCAATGTTTCAGGCTTCTTGATCAGCTCCTTTATCGTTAGAGCAGCAAGTAGCGGAATACAAAATTCAGCGATAACAAGAATGGATGAAACCGTACGAAATTTATTGTATAACGGGATGTAGTCGATAAAAAAATTGGTCAATCCCATAAAATTTTTACCCCACGAAAGCAAGATAGAAAAAAGGGTACCGGCGAGAAGTGCCCATTTCATGGGACCTTTTACGATAAAAAGCCCCAATATAAAGAGGGTTAACACAAAAGCTCCGACATATACCGGACCGGATGTACCCGGTTGTTCTCCCCAATACTGACCGATTTGTGCGTACAATTGCCGGTATTCGGGTTGTGCCTTGCTCATGGCCTTTTGGTTTTCCGAAAGAGGAACCGATGCTCCACCTTTGGCATTGGGAATGAGTAATGTCCATGTTTCGCCAATACCATAACTCCATTGGGTTATATAATCGCGTTCCAAACCGTTATCGGTTTTGTTGGCTTCACCATGAAGCGATAATTCCGATTTTCCCCGCATCGTTTCTTTGGAATATTCATAGGTATGATACAGATTCGATGAATTGGCCAATACACCGATCAAGGCTGCAATAAGAATCACTCCGGTAGCTTTAAAAAAATGGGGTAATGTTTTATTTTTCAGGGCATCTGCAAAAAAAGCAAGGACCATAAAAAACATCACAAACAAAAAATAATAGCTCATCTGAATGTGGTTGGCCGAGATTTGAAAAGCAACAAATACCATGACAAGCAATGCTCCCAAAAGATATTTCTTCCGATAGGCATAGACCAATCCCGCTATGGTAGGTGGAATATAAGCCAGGGTAATAAATTTCCAGATATGTCCTGCTGCAATAATGATCAGAAAATAGGAAGAAAAAGTCCAAAGAATGGCACCAAATGCACTAATCAGCGGCGAAGCATCGAATGCCCGCATAAGAATATAAAACCCCAAGAGCATAATAAACAGCAGATATACATAATCGGGCAAAAACAAGGAATAGACTTTCTTTGCAGCGTCTTGGGGTTTGGTGGAGTTATAGGTAGGCGACATCTGGTAAGTAGGCATACCGGAAAACATGGAATTGATCCATCTCGTGCGTTCACCATTATGGCGTTCCATGTAATCGCGCTGCTCTTTCCCTTGTCCGATCGCAGCCAATGAATCGTGCTGGGCAATAACCCTTCCTTCGAAAACAGCAGGAGAGAAATAAGCAAAGGATATAACAACGAATGCTGCAATAGCAATCAAATCGGGCAAAGATTTTTTGAAAAGCGTAAAATTTTTCATTGGACTTTATGTTTTATTGAGGAAGTATCACCATAGGACAGCCTATATGTTTTAGTAAACCCGACTTCCCGGCAGCACGTTTTTCGACGGCTCAATCAACGTAAAAGAACCATCGGCATTTTCTGCCGAAAGAATCATGCCTTCCGACACAATGCCGCGCATTTTTCGGGGTTCAAGGTTGGCAATAAAGCACACTTGTTTGCCAACTAACTCTTCGGGATGGGGATACCATTTGGCAATGCCGGAAAGAATGGTTCGTTTTCCCAAACCATCGTCCAGCAGAAAACGAAGAAGTTTATCCGATTTGGGCACTTTCTCGCATTCCAGCACCGTCCCTACCCGGATATCGAGTTTTTCGAATACTTCAAACGGAACGTTTTCTTTAATGGGCGTTGGCTTATATGCTTTGTTTTGGTTGGCTTTTTTTGTATCCAGCAGCCGCTGAATCTGTTTTTCGATGACGTCATCTTCGATTTTTTCGAAAAGCAATTCCGATTTTCCCAGTTCGTGACCGGCAGACAATATATCTGCATCTCCCAAGCGATCCCAAGACAGGGTACCGATTTGAAGAAATTGACGTATTTTTTCCGCCGAAAAAGGTAAAAACGGTTCAAAAACAATGCTCAAATTTGCAACCATCTGCAATGCCGTATAAAGAATGGTAGCAGTACGATCCACATCGTTCTTTATGGTTTTCCAGGGTTCGGTTTCTGCCAAATATTTATTGCCGAGATGGGCAAAATTCATGGCTTCCTGTTGGGCTTCGCGAAAACGGAAATTATCGAGATTCCTTTCAACGGCTTTTCTTAGGCTAACCAATTCGTCCAACGATTTTTTGTCGTAATCGGTAAACTCGCCGGGGGAAGGAACTTTATTGGAGAAATGTTTTTGTGTAAGCACCAGTACGCGGTTGATAAAGTTTCCAAGAACCCCCACCAATTCGTTATTGTTACGAGCCTGAAAGTCTTTCCACGTGAAATCGTTGTCCTTGGTTTCGGGTGCAATGGCCGTCAAAACATAACGCAATACATCTTGTTTACCCGGAAAATCCTCCAGATATTCGTGCAACCAAACCGCCCAATTGCGCGAGGTAGATATTTTTTCTCCTTCGAGATTTAAAAATTCGTTGGCCGGCACGTTATCCGGAAGAATAAAAGAGCCTTCGGCTTTCAGCATCACAGGAAAAATGATGCAGTGGAATACAATGTTGTCTTTGCCTATGAAATGAATAAGGCGTGTATCGTCGTTTTTCCACCATTTTTCCCAATCTCCGTATTTTTCGGGATGCTGCATGCATAATTCTTTTGTATTCGAAATATATCCGATAGGAGCATCAAACCACACATACAGCACTTTGCCCTCAGCATCTTTCAAGGGTACGGGGATTCCCCAATCCAAATCGCGACTGACAGCACGTGGTTGGAGTCCCAAATCGAGCCACGATTTACATTGGCCATACACATTGGGCCGCCATTCTTTATGCTCTTCAAGAATCCATTTTCTCAGCCATTCTTCGTGTTTGTTCAAAGGCAGATACCAGTGTTTGGTTTTACGCATGACAGGAACGCTTCCGCTTAACATCGATTTTGGGCGGATAAGCTCGGTAGGACTAAGCGATGTTCCACACGCTTCGCACTGGTCGCCGTAAGCATTTTCGTTACCACAGATGGGACAAGTACCGGTGATGTATCGGTCGGCAAGAAATTGCTGCGCTTCTTCATCGTAGTATTGCTCGGTTTCCATTTCGATGAATTCCCCTTTTTCGTATAACTTCAAAAAGAAATCCGATGCCGTTTTATGATGAATTTCCGATGTGGTGCGAGAATAAATGTCAAACGAAATACCGAATTTTTCGAAGGAGTCTTTTATCAAGTAATGATATTTGTCCACGATATCTTGAGGTGAAACACCTTCGTTGCGTGCTTTAACCGTAATGGGAATGCCATGTTCGTCAGAACCTCCGATAAAAATGGCTTCTTCGCCTTTCATCCGGAGATAACGGGCATAAATATCGGCCGGAACATAAACTCCGGCAAGATGACCGATATGGACAGGACCATTTGCGTAGGGTAGTGCCGATGTAATCAGTGTGCGTTTAAATTCTTTTGCCATGATTGAATGCTGAGCTGTTAAAAACTATCAGGTGCAAAGATACGAACTTTAGCTGTTTTTTAGGAATTCTTGGTGAAAATATGGTATAAAAGGCAATATCGTCACTGTGCGGCCCCGTGTATTCGAATTTTTTAAGCGCCGATGAGTGTTCCCATTCCGTAAGTAACAGCTGCCGCCGCCAATCCGAAAAGGAGCTGTCGAAAACCCGAATACCATACACTTTTGCCGGTGAAGAGAGTGATGGCTGCACCAATAAGAAACAATCCGAAGCCGCTGAAAACGGCACTCAGAATGGTAGCGGGCATGCCGGAAGTGAAAAAGAACGGGATTACCGGAATAATGGCGCCAATGGAAAACAATATAAATGAACTTATTGCAGCCTGCATGGGTGATCCTTTAAGTTCATCAGGGTTAATGCCCAATTCTTCTTTTATCAGTACTGCATGAGCGCGATCTTTATCTGCGATAATTTCCCGGGCAAGTTTTTCTGCCTCATCGCGAGTCAATCCTTTCGACTGATAGATGAGAGCCAATTCTTTTTCTTCGCCTTCCGGAGCGAGATCCAGTTCCTCTTTTTCGATATCTATCTGATTTTCATATAATTCTTGTGAGCTCTTTACCGATATCCATTCACCCAGCGCCATGGATAAGGCTCCGGCAAGTAATCCCGATATGCCGGCCAGTAAAATAGCATGTTGATTACTTGTTGCTCCGGCAAAACCCATAACCAAACTGAAATTCGATACCAGTCCGTCATTGCCGCCCAAAACGGAAGCGCGCAGAGAATTTCCTCCAATGGTATGATGACGTTTCTCTAATCGTGCAATGTTGCTTCCCGATAGTGAATACTTGCGGTTGAGTACATTTTGAAGGATAAAAACATGGGCATTATCGGTAATGGATGACGGTGAGTTTTTCTCTTTCCTTACCTTATTAAGTGCCGACGAGACCCCTTTTTCGGTATCCAGCAAAACGCCCAATACATAATCGTTTCCGGCTATTTTCCCGATAAGGTTCAAAATTCTGGCACGCAGAGAAGGTTTAGGCAATTCATGGAGATCGAGATGACTTTCTTTGAGAAATGCCAAGGCATGACCACGTTCGATATTGCTCAATTCTTCAAAAATCCGCTTCATCTCGGGATCTTCTTCCCGAGAGGCAATTTCTCCGTAAAGATAGCCGGCATCTACTTCGGTTTGGATACTTTTTTTTGAAATCATACGTTATCGGAATTAGTATTTTACAATTCTTCTTGAAACTTGAATCAAAAAATTTCAATGAAAACCCGCTATCGAAATTCCTTATCCTACACTTCCTTCCAAGCTGATTTGCAGCAGCTTTTGAGCTTCAACGGCAAATTCCATGGGGAGTTTGTTCACCACTTCCTTCACATACCCATTCACAATGAGTCCGATAGCTTCTTCTTCACTCAGCCCCCGCTGATTGCAATAGAATATCTGATCTTCACTGATTTTTGATGTAGTTGCCTCGTGTTCCAAAATAGCTGTGGGATTTTGTATGTCGGTGTACGGAAAAGTATGTGCTCCACAATGATCGGTTAGTAACAAACTGTCGCATTGGGAGTGATTACGGGCATTTTTTGCCTTCTTCGAAATCTTTACCAGACCGCGATAGCTGTTCTGACTGTTTCCTCCCGATATCCCTTTACTGACAATGCGACTGCGGGTATTTTTACCCAGATGAATCATTTTGGTTCCGGTATCGGCTTGCTGATAATTATTGGTTACAGCTACCGAGTAAAATTCGCCCACCGAATTGTCACCTGCAAGAATACACGAAGGGTATTTCCACGTGATGGCAGAACCTGTTTCTACCTGCGTCCACGATATTTTGGAATTGTTGCCCTTACAAAGTCCGCGTTTGGTAACAAAATTATAGACACCGCCTTTGCCCTCTTTATCGCCCGGATACCAATTTTGAACCGTCGAATATTTGACTTCGGCATTCTCTAAGGCAATAATTTCTACAACCGCGGCATGGAGTTGATTTTCATCACGCATGGGAGCGGTGCAACCTTCCAAATAGCTTACGTATGCATCGTCATCGGCTATGATCAGCGTGCGCTCAAACTGACCGGTTTTGGAGGCATTGATCCGGAAATAGGTGGACAATTCCATCGGGCAGCGAATACCCGTCGGAATATATACAAATGAACCGTCGCTGAATACTGCCGAATTAAGGGCGGCATAAAAATTGTCCTTATAAGGAACCACCGTACCGAGATATTTCTTTACCAAATCGGGATGATGGAGCACCGCTTCACTAAATGAGCAGAAGATAATTCCCTTTTCGGCCAATATTTCTTTAAAGGTGGTTTTTACGGATACACTATCCATAACAGCATCAACAGCCACTCCCGCCAGTTGCTTTTGTTCCTCGAGCGGGATTCCTAACCGCTCGAATGTTTTTATCAATTCGGGGTCGACTTCATCCATGCTCTGCGGACTTTTTTTCTTTTCGGGCGCAGCGTAGTATATGATATCTTGAAAATCGATAGGCGGAACATTCAGGTGTGCCCATGTGGGTATTTCCATGGTCAACCAGTGACGATAAGCTTTCAAACGAAAATCGAGCAGCCATTCGGGTTCATTCTTCTTTTCGGAAATCAACCTTACCACCTGTTCATTCAATCCTTTCTCTATGAATTCGGTGGGTATGTCTGTTGTAAAGCCGTATTTGTAATCGCTCTTGGCTAAATTGTGCAAGAGCTCATCTTGATTATTTTCTTCCATCAAAAATGTAATTTAAAAAATGTACGGTCTCCTGTTTTTATTAAACCCGGAGAACTTTTACGCAAAACAAACAAAATGCACATTTTGTTTACTGGTATCCGGAAATGTGACGAATTGCCTGTGCAGGACAATTATTCGAACGATTCGTGATGTGTATACCGGCATCTGAAACGCGATTTCGTTTGAAAGACAGGCTCTCCTTTTATTCTTCTTCTTTTTTTGGAAAGAAGCGTTCGATTATATTGTCCGGCTTCAGAATCGGCTTCAATTCTTCGTATGGAATCGTAACATCAATCGTGCCCATTACGTAAGGTGCTATTTCGTATTGATTATACGTATAGTGCAGACCCTTGTCGTCCATCCAAAAATTATTGTTCGGAACAATGTCCTCAATATTGAAAAATCCTTTGGCAAGGAGCGAATCGGGAGAAGTTACCTTATATTTTTCCATCAACGAATGCAAAATAATATCGGTAAGCGGTTTATAATAACCGGGAGTGAAAAGATCTTCTTCCGAAATGGTTACCAGGTCGTTAAGATCGATATTGTAATACACGATACGGTACGAACCGTGTGCCCCTCCTGTATAATCGCTATATTCCACTGCATAACTCAATAACGAATCGTTTTGGAACATTATTTTATTGGAAATATTCAGCTGATAATAATACCATACCGGTGTTTCGCCCTTGGGTAAACGATTTTTGTCGGAATAATAATCCTTAGACAATGCCCGATAATTTTCGATATAGTTTTCTAAGTATTTATCCACCGCTTGCTGCGGGCTCAACGAATCATATAGTGTATCGTTGAAAAACGTACCAACAAAAATTTGTTGCAATCGTGCCAAATCCTCAGCTGTTCTGAATTTAACCGGATACATAAATTTGATATCGACATCGGCATAAGGGAGGGTAGTATCATTTTCTTGCAACAAAGGGATTTGCTTGGCTACGACAATCGTATCGAAAGTCAGCGCGGTTTCGGATTTTTGTCGAATATTTTTGCAAGAAAAAAACATCGTTGTAATAAAAATGGCAAGCAATGCAGCTACAATGTGGTTTTTGTTCATATTTAGATTTTTTTATTGAATAATTTGTTTGATAGCTCCGAGTTCGGGATAAAAAATGATTTGGATGGGTTTTTTACAACTGTCGAACATTTTTTTGGCCAACACTTCTTTCGATCCAAATTGAACGACATCGACTTCCGTCTCTTTTATGATTTGGTTGTCGTATTCCATTTTCAGCTCGGCTTTGGAAGGAATATTATACACCAACCCTTCTGTCAATTTTTTTTCCAATTGCTGCAATTCCTTTTCCGAAAGCTGCATTTCGGGTTTAGGCGTTTTGTTTGTCAACGACAAGTAAATCGGTGCCCCCGCCAAATTGTCGGCATCAACAAGTCCTAACTTTGTCGAAAAACGGGCAATTACCTTCCTGTCGATATTCTTATCGTCCGGAACAAAGGTTATATCTGCAGTAAAAGTTTCGGTTTCGATGGTACCCGTAAACAGTTCGGTGAGTACTTTTTCCTGCAGATTCAGCTGATCCATGACCACTTTGTAGGCTTCTCCGTCGGGTGGCATGTTTTCGGCTTCACCAATGAGAATGTCGTTACGGCTGCGACGCAATTCGAGAATTTGTTTTGCAATCAGCTCGGCTTGTTTGGCTGTTGAACCGGCCATAAGTGTTTCTTCAGAAAAAAACCTACGAGCATCAACCGGTTGTGGTTTGGCTGTTGGAGCTTGTTCTGCCGCCTCGGCAGGTTTCATTTCAGGCATGGCATTTATCGAGCAAATCAAACCCTCTTCCGTCAAATACACAAAAGGTGCTGTTGTATTGGGACGGAATTCTACCATAAACGAATTGGTTTTATCGGGAATGCCTTTATTGGTAACAGTTACATTTTCCAACGAATAGACCGTTTTGTTTTCGGTTATCGGATTTTCGATACCCAAATATAGTCGTGCATACTGATAAAATTCTCCGCGTCGATATGTCGTCTTTTTGGTTTTAAAAGTAAAGACAAATGAGGTTTTCGGCAGGGAATAAACCACACCGTAATCGTTGGCCTTAACGGCATCAACACGAATGGTTTTCTGCGAAAAAACGTCGGAAAACAAAAAAACGGTGAAGAAAAATAAAAGCGCATATCTTCTTCTCATGTTGCTGAAGTTTTATATATTAACATTTTGCATCAAATCTACATCAAATTCATCCCTTTTTCCATAGCCTTTTACCATTCCGGAGGTCAATGCAGGCCGACACCGTATCGAGGCCGTACCAAGGCTGCACCATCCTCGCTCCAAGTCTGCTCCTATTTTGCTCAATAATCTTCATTCCAATCATGCAAATACGTTAACCTATTTTTCTACAGGTGGGTTGAATCGGATGTTTTGTTTCCTGCTTAGGAGCGAGGACGAAGCGGACTTTTCACATCGCAATTCCTATCCATATCAATATGCCGATTGAAACTGTTCCAAAAACCGCACATCGTTTTCGGAAAACATGCGCAGATCTTTTATCTGATATTTCAGGTTGGTAATACGCTCGATTCCCATTCCCAAAGCGTATCCTGTATATATTTTGCTATTGATGCCGCAGTTGTCGAGCACGTTGGGATCTACCATGCCGCAGCCCAAAATCTCCACCCATCCGGTATATTTGCAGAAAGGGCAACCTTTTCCTCCACACAAATTGCACGATATATCCATTTCGGCACTGGGCTCGGTAAACGGAAAATAGGAGGGACGCAAGCGAATGTCGGTTTCGGTGCCAAACATTTCTTTGGCAAAGAAGAGCAGCGCTTGTTTGAGGTCGGCAAACGACACGTCCTTATCGATATACAGGGCTTCCACCTGATGGAAAAAACAATGGGTACGGTACGAAATGGCTTCATTTCGATACACTCTTCCGGGGCAAATAATGCGAATGGGAGGTTGCGTTTTTTCCATCACCCGTGTCTGTACCGATGAGGTATGGGTACGGAGCAGGATGTCGGGATTATTTTGGATAAAGAAGGTATCCTGCATATCGCGCGCCGGATGATCTTCGGGAAAATTCAACGAAGTAAACACATGCCAGTCGTCTTCAATTTCAGGACCTTCGGCAATGGAAAAGCCCAATCTTTTGAATATATCGCATATCTCTTCTTTCACGATAGATAGGGGATGACGCGTACCTAAAGGTATAGGGTAGGCTGTACGAGATAAGTCAAGATCGGAATAAGCCGTTTCGCTGTTTTCGAATTGTTTTTTAAGGGATTGAATTTTATCTTGTGCCTTTTGTTTCAATTCATTAAGCATCATACCTACTTCCCTTTTCTGATCGGCCGGAACGTGTCGAAATTCCTCCATCAGGGAAGGAATCAATCCCTTTTTGCTTAGATATTTAATACGGAGTGCTTCTAATTCGTCTACAGTGGATGCCGATAAATTCTCGATCTCGGCAAGGAGTGATTTTATTTTTTCTATCATACTACGAAAATTCTACAACGTAATCTTTATTTTTTACAAAAATACATTTTCCTGTGCGATTAGCCAATAGTTTCGTAAAAGATTTGCAAACATGGGGTTGAGTATCGGTTCTAAATTCGTACTTTTGTTGGAACAAAACGCCGAATAAATAAGAATGATCGAAATAAATAAGAATGATCGAAAAAGTTCGCAACTATATTAAAGAAAATCGATTGTTGGATCCGGAAGATCGCGTAATTGTCGGATTTAGCGGGGGTATGGATTCCGTTACCTTGCTCGATGTCCTTTTGTCGTTGGGATACCACTGTGTGGCAGCACATTGCAATTTCCATCTTCGCGGAGAAGAGTCCGAACGCGACGCCGCATTTGTGAAGCAGTGGTGCGAACATATCGGAGTAGAAATGGTTTCGGTGGATTTCGATACCTATCGGTACGCAACCACGCATAAAATTTCCATAGAAATGGCTGCCCGCGAATTGCGGTATGAATGGTTTGAGGACATGCGTAAGCAACATCATGCCAATGTCATTGCCGTAGCGCATCATCGCGATGATTTGGTGGAAACGGTATTGCTGAATCTTATTCGTGGAACAGGCATCAGGGGACTTACCGGCATTTCGCCTAAAAACAACTCTATTGTTCGGCCTTTGTTGTGTGTTTCTCGCGACGAAATTGAAGCGTATGTTGACGAGCGAAAACTGCCGTTTATTTTTGACAGCAGCAACAGCGACGATGTTTTCGTGCGAAATTTCCTGCGGTTGAATATCATGCCTCTGCTTGAAAAAATCAATCCGTCGGTTAAAAATGCCATGTATCGCACGGCCCGGCATGTTGGGGAAGCAAAAAAAATCTACGATTATTATGTGGAGACTCAAAAGAAAGCGATTTTTGTCGATAACCAAATCGATATCGAAAAACTCAAAGCGACCCTTTCACCCGCTGTTATGTTGTTCGAAATACTCACCCCTTTGGGTTTCAATGCTTCGGTAATCGAAGATATTAGTCAACGTTTGGACAGTACACCGGGTAAAGTGTTCTATTCCGATAATTATCGATTGATTAAGGATAGAAGCAAGCTTATCTTGGAAAAAATTGCGGATAAAAAGCTTCAGCAGGAAGAATACACCATCGATAAAGTTTCACAAGAGATTACCGATCCCATTCGTTTAAAAATCAGTTTTTTATCGGGATATACAACAATTAACAAAGACCCCCGTTTTTTGTATGCCGATGCCGATAAACTCTCCTTTCCGTTAACCCTTCGCAAATGGCAGTCGGGCGATTGGTTTGTTCCCTTTGGTATGAGGGGGAGGAAGAAGCTGAGCGATTTTTTTACCGATCGAAAATTCAGTCTTGCCGACAAAGAGAATGCGTGGGTACTTTCTTCGGGTGAGAATATCGTATGGATTGTTGGAGAGCGCCCCGATGAGCGGTTTAAAGTTACCGAATCTACTGAAAATGTTATGGTTGTGGAATTCATTAAGAATTAGTGAGGGGACTTCCCGGTTTTCAGTGAAAATTTTTTTGTGTTTCCGTGCAACTTTTTCCCGATTTTTACATTATAACTATAAAGGAGTATATTTAAATAAGCCACCAAAATATGAAAGCAAGTGATTTACGCGACATTTTTGCGATAGCAACATTAACGGGATTTGCGTATTTGATGCTTCGCAGTTACCGTATTCGAAAAAAGAAAGAGCGCGAATTAAAAGATTTTGCCCGTTTACAACTTTTCTGAACGACTTAATCCGACAGTAAACAATAAAGGTGATTTCAACTGTTTTTCGTGCAAAGTTTTTTCTTACCTTTGCATATTGGAAAACGACAAATAGTTGAAATTGCTTTTTTATGCTTACACTAAAGACAATAAACGAAAATCCGGAAGAGGTAATTCGTAAACTTGCGAAAAAAAATTTCGATGCCAAAGCGCTTGTTAATCAAATCATCGAATTGGATAACGAACGAAGAAGTACTCAGGTCATTCTCGACAGTACATTGGCCGAAATCAATTCCCTTTCCCGCTCAATCGGGAAGTTGCTCAAAGAAGGAAAAAAGGAAGAAGCTTCGCAAATTCGAGATAAAGTAAGCAAACTGAAAGAAACGTCCCGTAGTTATGACGATACCCTGAAAGAAACCCAAGAAAAAATACAAAATTTACTGGTACTTCTTCCCAATTTGCCTCATGATTCGGTTCCCGAAGGGAAGTCGCCCGAAGATAATGTGGTTGAAAAAACCGGAGGAAAAATGCCGGAACTCCCAGCCGATGCTCTTCCACATTGGGAGTTGGCCGGGAAATATGATATTATCGATTTTGAGTTGGGTGTTAAAATTACCGGTGCCGGTTTCCCGGTATATAAGGGAAAAGGAGCACAACTGCAACGTGCCCTCATTAATTTCTTCCTAGACAGGGCTCGCGAAGCCGGCTTTGAAGAAGTGCAGCCGCCCTATATGGTTAACGCAGCATCGGGATTTGGAACAGGACAACTGCCCGATAAGGAAGGACAGATGTATCATGTGGAAATCGATGATCTCTATTTGATTCCTACCGCCGAAGTGCCTGTCACCAATATATATCGCGATGTGATTCTCGACGAAAAAGACTTACCCATAAAAAATACGGCATATTCGGCTTGTTTCCGTCGTGAAGCAGGTTCGTACGGAAAAGATGTACGCGGACTCAATCGCCTGCATCAATTCGATAAAGTGGAAATTGTCTGCATTGAAAAGCCCGAAAATTCCTATGCACGTCTGCAACAGATGGTGGACCATGTGCAAACATTGGTCGATGCGTTGGAATTACCGTGGCGCATTCTTCGTCTTTGTGGTGGCGATATGAGTTTTACTTCGGCTCTGACGTTCGATTTCGAAGTGTTTTCCGCCGCACAAAAACGGTGGTTGGAAGTAAGTTCGGTGTCGAATTTTGAAAGTTATCAGGCCAACCGACTGAAATGTCGTTACCGCGATGCTAACCGCAAAATCCACCTGTGCCACACCCTGAATGGCAGTGCTCTCGCCTTACCCCGTATTGTGGCAGCTTTGCTGGAAAACAATCAAACGCCCGACGGCATCCGCATCCCTAACGTATTGGTACCTTACACCGGCTTTGATCGCATCGATTAAAGAAAGCCTGCGGTGCAACGTATACGTTGTGATCGGTTTTTAATTGCTGACTAGCTGAATGGCATGGGATTAGGAACAAACAATTCAAATTATTTCTTTTTCACGAGATAAACCTCCTTCACGAGGTCTTTGTTGTACCGATGGCTGTCTGTCTTACGCCAGTTATTGTCGAATGTTCCAATATATTCAGTAGTTACCTCCAAATTTTCAAGTAAAACCGGCGCAGGTTTTTCGCTGACAAGAACAAAAGGTAATGCAGCATATACCGCAGAATCGTTTTTTAGATCGATTGGGGTGATGTTTCTCCCTGCCTCGTATACCCATTCCATTCGAATGGCTTCCTCTTCTGCCGGATAATAGAAGGGCAGTCCCTGCAAATCGGGATTATCTCTCAAAGCATTGAGGCTGTACCTGTTTTCATTTACGAACAATCGGGTGGTAGGTTCGTAACAAAACAGGATGAAACTCATCATTACCAAAACGGTACCGAAAAACACCCTCTCCGGTAATATGCCCTTTTTGCCATATAATCCAACAAATAGGTAGATTGCTATTGCCCAGAATATGAGCGATGGAAGGACAAGATGGGAAAACCAATCTGCATGACCGTTTTTTGCAAGAAAGTATATTCCGACAGGCATTAGCAGCGATACGACGGCAATCAGGGTGCCGTTTATTCGCAGTAAAGTTTTTTCGCCTTTGCTCATAGCATTTCTCATGCTATACCCTAAATAATAGGCAATGTTTATTGCTCCGGGGATAAGCATCGGCAATAAATAACGGGGTTTCTTTTCGGGAATTAACGAAAGCAAAATCAAAGCCGCGAGTGTCCAAATTACGGAAAGGCGGAATATATTGCGAGGTTCTGCAATTTTTTTGCGAAAGGAATAGAAATAATAAAAGAGAGAAGTAACCCAAAAAAGAGCCCAGATGCCTGCTTCAGCGGGAAATTGCCAGTAATACCACAGCGGCCTCACATTGTGGCTGATCCATGCCCCCGATTCTTTAGCCGCCACAGCCGAACCGGTTTCGGGATGGAAAGCGGCAATATAAGCCGGCCACCAGAATGAGACGATAAGGGTAAGCACGATCATGACAATAAAAGGTGCAACCTTTCCTTTCAGTGAGGGTTTTTCTACGATAATGAAACCGATGAGAAACGGCAAGAGTAAAGCATAAAACGATACCGGCCCTTTGCTTAGGAAGGAGAGCCCCATAAATAATCCGGCGAGCAGAAACTTTGACCACTGTTTGCCTTCCGATTTGAAAGCTCCCCATATAAAATAGATGGCGCCCAGCATAAAGGCATGACAATAGATATCCCAGGTAGCGTTGCGCCCCATCATTACCGGATTGTAGCAGGTGGCCAAAACCACTGCGGCCATAAATGCGAGAAAAGTTTCACCGGTAATTGTGCGAACCAGCAGAAACAAGAAAAACACCATCAACGTTGCCGCAATACCTGCTGCAGCCCGCTGTGCGGCAAGGTTATGTGGAAATGCATGTTCAATGCCGGCTGCTATCCACGTGGGCAGTGGCGGTTTTTCTAAACGCAACTCCCCGTTCATGGTGGGGATCAAGTAATTGCCCGTATTTACCATTTCCCGTGCCGTAACAAGGTTGCGAGACTCCATTAAATCGGCAGGAACGGCATCATTGTGAACGAAAAACGAGACAAAGCAAACCAATAAGATGATTATGTATAAGAAGGATAGAGGTATTTTTGTGTCACGCGTCATGTGTTGATAAATTATATCGTTTTATGCTGTAAAGAGTCAAATATACAAAATGGATCGTTGTAAATTGATAAATTACTGAACGGCAAATTTAAAAATTTTTAGGCTGAAATTCCCAAGTTTAGTGTTGGAAATTTTTCAAACTTATCCGACGCTATCTTCAGTTGGCTCCAAAATCTTTTCGTCTCTAATCGGCATTTCAAAAGAAAAGCAGTACCTTTGTCGTGTTCAAATCGATTAAATAACTAAAATCATGGCGGAAGAAAAACCTATATTATCCGAAGACAAAAGAAAGGTTACCACCCATCGTTTACAGGAAATGAAACAGCGGGGTGAAAAAATAGCTATGCTTACCGCTTACGATTATTCGATGGCCGGCATTATCGATCAGGCCGGTATGGATGTAATCTTGGTGGGCGATTCTGCATCGAACGTAATGGCCGGCAATGTCACCACGCTGCCCATTACGCTTGACCAGATGATTTATCATGGCAAGTCGGTGATGAAAGCAGTAAAACGCGCTATGGTAGTAGTGGATATGCCTTTTGGCAGCTATCAGGGAAATCCCATTGAAGCTGTGGCATCGGCCGTAAAAATCATGAAGGAAACGCAAGCCGATGCCGTGAAGCTGGAGGGTGGAAAAGAAGTTCTGGAGTCGGTTACCCGCATTTTGAGTGCAGGGATTCCCATCATGGGCCATTTGGGACTGACGCCTCAATCCATCAATAAATTTGGCACATATACGGTACGGGCACAAGAAGAAGACGAAGCCAACCGATTGATTGACGATGCGCATCTTCTTCAGGAAGCCGGATGTTTTGCGCTGGTGCTGGAAAAGATTCCGGCCGAATTGGCAAAACGCGTGGCATCGGAACTCGAAATTCCCGTTATCGGAATCGGAGCAGGGCCTTATGTCGATGGTCAGGTGTTGGTGATGCACGATATGCTGGGTATCAATAAAAATTTTTCGCCGCGTTTCTTGCGTCGCTATGCCAACCTTTTCGATGATATTACCAAGGCGGTGCAATCGTACATACAAGACGTTAAAACAACAGATTTTCCTTCACCGGACGAGAGCTATTGATCTTTAATTGATCTTTAGCAGCGAAGAATATCACGTGCAGCTCACATTGAGGGAAGGGGTCGATCTTGGGTGATAGTGAAATAGTCGGGAATTTCCGGCAAATAGCAGAACGTTTGATTTTCATAGTCCATTTTACAACAGTAATGCACCAAGCCGTTGGAAACGGTCAAATACTTTACACGCAAAACGCTGTTGTAACGGGCAATCTGATCAAAAACTTCCCGGGTAATGGTTATTTGGGGATTTTTATATTCCAAAATCATCAGCGGCTCCAAACGATTATTATACACTACCGTATCGCAGCGTCGCGTCATGGAATTCAAGGTAACGGCAATTTCGTTTGCCATCAGCGAAAAGGGATATCCTTTTTTTGCAATAAGATAATGAACAAAATGTTGGCGCACCCATTCTTCGGGTGTCAACGCTACATATTTACGCCGCAACTTATCGAAAATGACAAGTCCGTTGTCGGTTTCCAAAATTTTCGCATCAAAAGGAGGCAAATTCAGTATGCAGCGATTATCTTTGTTCATAAATTGATACGATAGAAAACAAAATTAGCGTATTTATGAAAACCAAACAAGAAATTGTAGAAAATTGGCTGCCTCGCTATACCAAAAGGCCGCTGAAAGATTTTACCCAATATATCCTATTGGCAAATTTCCAAAAATATGTGGAAATATTTGCCGAACATTTTAATGTACCCATTATCGGGTTAGACAGCAACATGCCCAATGCGTCGGCCGAAGGAATTACCATTATCAATTTCGGAATGGGAAGTGCCAATGCAGCCACCATCATGGATTTGTTGAGTGCCGTTACTCCGCGGGCTGCGCTTTTTCTTGGTAAATGCGGAGGTTTGAAAAAACGAAGCGATTTGGGCGATTATATCTTGCCCATTGCGGCCATTCGGGGAGAAGGTACATCCAACGATTATTTCCCGCCCGAAGTACCTTCGTTGCCGGCTTTCAGTTTGTTGCGTTCGGTTTCTTACAACATTCGCGATTTTAATCGGGAATACTGGACGGGCACAGTTTATACCACAAACCGCCGTGTTTGGGAGTATGACGACGATTTCAAAAATTATCTGCGCCGCATTCGCGTGTTGGCGGTCGATATGGAAACAGCAACACTTTTTACCTGCGGATTTGCCAATCATATCCCCACCGGTGCTTTATTGCTTGTTTCGGATCAACCCATGATTTCATCGGGGGTAAAAACAGAAGAAATGGATAAGATTGTTACACAACAATTTGTGGAAGAACACGTGATGATCGGCATTAAATCGCTAACGATGTTGATTCAAGAAGGTGCAAACGTAAAACATCTTCGTTTTGATTGATATAATTTATTATGGCTACAAAAGCAGTGACATTTGATTCGCTTCGCAACGATATCGTGAACCGCAATTTCAAACCGGTATATTTGTTCATGGGCGAAGAAACGTATTTTATCGATGCATTAACCGATCTCTTGGAAGAAAACGTGCTGACCGATGCGGAGAAAGATTTCAACATGATGCTATTTTATGGTGTGGATTCCGACGTAAATACCATTATTTCATCTGCGAGGCGGTTTCCTATGATGGCCGAATACCAACTGGTGATGGTGAAAGAGGCGCAGGAGTTGGACCATTTTGACGATTTAAATTATTATGTTCAAAAACCCATGCCATCTACCATACTGGTAATTGCTTATAAACACGGTACGGTGGATAAGCGGAAATCGGTAGTCAAGAATATCGAAAAAGCCGGAGTGGTATTTGAATCGAAAAAACTGTACGAAAATCAAGTACCGGCTTTCATTAAGTCGTACTTTCAAGGACGGGGGATTGGTATTGATGAAAAATCGGCACAAATGCTCACCGATTTTGTAGGAAATGATCTGAGTAAACTCATTAAGGAACTCGAGAAACTGGAAATCTCTCTACCCGATACACAAAAACGAATTACGGAGGAACTGGTGGAAAAAAATGTGGGGATCAGTAAAGATTTCAACAATTTCGAATTGTTGAAGGCGATTACCGAAAAAGATACGTTAAGCGCCTACCGAATTGTCAATTATTTCGATAAAAACCCCAAAAATAATCCCATACAGGTAACCTTGTCGGTATTGTTTAATTTTTTTGGAAATCTGCTCGAATGTTATTGGCTTCCCAACAAATCGGAACAACATATCATGAAAGCGCTGGAGTTGCGTTCGGCCTATTTTGTTCGTCCATACCTGACTGCTTTGAAATATTATAATGCCAATAAAGTCATGGAAATTATTTCTCTTTTGCGTACTTACGATGCCAAATCCAAAGGAATCGATAATGTTTCGGCTACGCCGGGCGAATTGCTCAAAGAATTGGTTTACAAAATTATGCACTAACCGTTTCTGTTATTTTCATTCAACCTAATTTTCTTTTTTGCAGTCAATAATCACTGCTCTCTCTTTTTATATTTCAGAAAAATATTTTTACCGCAAAGCATCGCTCAATCTAGCAAATAATCGTACCGTAAGTTGTTTGCCGGTGATGGTTTCATCATAATAAATAAGCCGCTGAGAATTGAATAAATGAAATTGTTCTCCGGATTAGATACAAATAGGACAACGAGAAAGAAAACACGTTGTGATTACAACCCCTTCATATTTTAGTATATTTATTCCTTATACATATGTAAATAATATACATACGTTAAACAAAACACATCATTAAGAGTATTATCTGTTACAGTTGTATACAATAGTAATTTACAATTATATTATTGTAATTTCATATTGTTACGTCATATATTGATGTAAATTTTCGATTTTAACAGTTTAATTCGCAGTAAACGTTTTCATATTATTCCCATAATATCAGGAATTTATATATAATTACTAAAGTATTGCATCGTATTTTAAGGGCATTATATCCGTGAAATAGAACTGCTTGTTAAAATTCTAATTCGTTATTTATCTAATATTCTATATATCAATTTTATAATGGAAAAATATAAAATTGTGTTTTAATCCTGTCTCTTACCTGTTAACCCCATAGATACATCTGTATAATATATAAATGTATATTTAAATTTCCATTTGTTATTTACAAATATAAATTACTATTATTTTCAAATGTAAATTATCTTTTTTACATTTGTATTTCACAAGAATACATTGCATGGGTTACAATCATTAAATTATACGGCAATGAAAGATCGAATCAGGCAAATCATGGAACACGAGAATCTGACTCCGGCAAAATTTGCGGACAAATTGCAAATCAGTCGGGCCGTTATCTCCCATATTCTCAATGGAAGAAATAATCCGAGTCTGGATGTTGTTTTAAAAATTCTTTCTCAAATGGATTACATCAATCCGGAATGGTTGCTAACCGGAAAAGGTTCGATGTATATTAAGGAAAAAGATAAAAAGTCGGCAACCGAAGAACCCGATTTATTTCGTCAGAATGATGTAAATGCTTCCCATGATGCACAACAGAGCGAAGAACGCACCGAGAAGGCAGTTAAGCCCACATTTTTCAATGAACAACAGACAGCTAATAAAGCAATTACAACACCATTAAGGCCGGAGAAAAAAATCGACCGAATAATTATTTATTACGATGACAATACGTATGAGACCTTTATTCCGGATAAAATGAAAAATTAAACGTTTTCTTTTTTGTACCTTTGCCAAAATTATCGTCGATCGTAGTGCATCGGTGCACCCGTTGTCCAATTTTATACTTTTCGCATTCGAAATGAAAAAAATGCTCGATTTTGTTGTTCGTTCCAATGAACAATTGAATTCTCGGAATCATTTGCTCAAGGTTTCGCCATCAACAGGCGAAAAACTCCCCCCTATGTACCCCGGACAGTTTGTACAGATTCGCGTGGAAGATTCGCCTTCCACATTTCTGAGAAGACCCATCTCTATCCATTTCGTTGACGAAAAAGCAAACGAAATGTGGTTGCTTGTGCAAAAAATCGGTGAAGGAACCCAAAAGATTTGTGCAAAGAAAGAAGGCAGTTTGCTGAATATGATCTTTCCGCTCGGAAAATCCTTCTCCATACCGGACGATACGGAAACAAAAACGGTGTTGATTGGTGGTGGCGTAGGTACTGCACCTTTGCTTTTTTTGGGAAGGGTATTAAAAGAAAGCGGATTTTCTCCCGATTTTTTGTTGGGCGGACGTTCGGGAAATGATCTCTTGCAACTCAACGAGTTCGAAAAATACGGAACCGTTTATTGCACTACCGAAGACGGAACCAAAGGTGAAAAAGGACCGGTAACGCATCATTCTGTGCTGCAAAAAAAGAAATACGATTTTATTTACACATGCGGACCCCAACCCATGATGATGGCGGTTGCAAGATACGCACACGAAAACGGCATAGCATGCGAAGTATCACTCGAAAACCTCATGGCTTGCGGGTTTGGTGCTTGTTTGTGTTGCACCGAAAAAACGAAAAACGGAAATGTTTGCACGTGTACCGAAGGCCCTGTTTTTAATATAAAAGAACTCACATGGATCGATTGAAAGTAACCATAGGGAATCTGGAACTTAAAAATCCCGTCACAACAGCTTCGGGAACATTCGGATACGGCAGAGAATATGCCGATTTTATGGATTTGAATCGCTTGGGCGGTATTTTCGTTAAAGGCACTACCTTAGAACCGCGCGAAGGAAACGATTATCCGCGTATGGCAGAAACGGCATCGGGAATGTTAAACGCCGTGGGATTACAAAACAAAGGAGTAGATTACTTTGTGACACATATTTACCCCGAAATAAAGCATTATGACACGGCTATTATTGTTAATGTTTCCGGTTCGACCATAGAAGATTATGCCGCATGTGCCGCAAAACTCATCGATCTCGAAAAGATTCCGGCCATCGAACTCAATATCTCGTGTCCGAATGTGAAGGAAGGAGGAATGGCTTTTGGTACATCAGCCGCTTCGGCTGCCCGGGTAACCCAAGCGGTGCGCAAGGTGTACCCTAAAACACTCATCGTAAAACTATCTCCCAACGTTACCGATATTACCGAAATAGCCAAGGCGGTAGAAGCCGAAGGGGCCGATGCCGTTTCGCTCGTCAATACGTTTTTGGGAATGGCAATCGATGCCGAATCGCGAAAGCCCCTTCTTTCTACCATAACCGGCGGATTGTCGGGACCTTGCATCAAACCCATCGCCTTACGCATGGTATGGCAAGTGTATCATGCCGTTAACATCCCTGTCATCGGCATGGGCGGCATCTCAACCTGGAAAGATGCCGTAGAATTCATGCTGGCCGGCGCAACGGCCGTTCAAATAGGCACCTATAACTTTATTGATCCCACGGTTTCGATACAAGTTGTGGAGGGTATCGAAAACTATTTGAGCCGGCACAACCTACGTACGGTTTCCGAACTCATCGGGAAACTCGAAATATAACTCGATTTTCTTTATTTTCATACGTATCTCGCTTAATACGTATATGAAATAGTTTTTTATTTTATTTAATCATTTTGAAATTAATAATAAGAATATTTTGACAAAATGAGAAATTAATGTATCTTTGTTGTTTCTATTTGATTTTTAGAGAAAAGTAAATAAGTGTAAAGGAATTATGTCAAAACTACTCATACCGGAAGGTTATAAACCGATTTTGAATCTCAATCAAACGGAACTGGGAATAAAAAACATTAAAGATTTTTTCCAGCAGAATCTTTCATCGGAATTACGTTTGCGAAGGGTGACTGCACCGTTGTTTGTGGAATGCGGCACAGGAATAAATGACGATCTCAACGGTACCGAACGGCCCGTGAGTTTTCCCATTAAAGATATGGACGACAAAAAGGCCGAAATCGTTCATTCGCTTGCCAAATGGAAACGGCTGATTCTTGCCGAATATAAAATTGAGGAAGGATTCGGCATTTATACCGATATGAATGCCATTCGTGCCGACGAAGAGCTGGATAATCTGCATTCGCTTTATGTGGATCAATGGGATTGGGAATTGGTAATCAACGAAAAAGACCGCAATATTGCTTTTCTCAAACAGGTAGTTTGCCGCATTTATGCAGCCATGCTGCGCACCGAATATATGGTTTTTGAACTTTTTCCGGAAATAAAACCCCAATTACCCCGCGAAATCAAATTTATCCATGCCGAAGAATTGCTGCAAATGTATCCCGATAAAGATGCAAAAGAACGCGAAGACGCCATTACCAAAGAGTATGGAGCCGTATTTATTATTGGCATTGGTGCAGATTTGTCGAACGGTGAGCCACACGATGGACGGGCTCCGGATTACGACGACTGGATTACCTTGAACGAAGAAGGCTATCGGGGTTTAAACGGCGATTTGTTGCTTTGGAATCCGGTTTTGCAACACGCAATGGAACTCTCATCGATGGGAATTCGTGTAAATTCCGAATCCTTAAAACAACAGTTGAAGGCCAAAAACCAAGAAAATCGATTGTCGTTGTATTTTCATCGGCGATTATTAAACGGCGAATTACCACAAACCATCGGCGGGGGGATAGGGCAATCGCGTTTATGTATGTATTATTTGCGTAAAGCACATATCGGCGAAATTCAGGCCAGTCTATGGCCTAAAGAAATGCGGCAAGAAGCAAAAGAAAGTGGGATTTTTCTGATTTAACCCCCTCTCCATGTTAAAAAATTGTTAAATAATACCTTCACAACCGTAGCATAAAGGGATAACGTTTGCATCATGCTTGCCTCTAAGCAGGGAGAAAACCATCGGATTTTGTGTGTTTGAGGTAAAAACAACCTGCGTTTTTACCTCAAAAAATGTAAAATCGAGGAGCGGACTTGGAGCGAGGATGGTGCAACCTTGGTACGGCCTTGGTGCGAGCAAGGTGGAGAACCTGTTTTTATGATAAATTGCATCTTTAGATTTGAATGCATTAAAAAAAGAGAAAAGAAGGTAAAAAAAGAGAAAAGCACGAAAAGTGGGTGTTTTTTTATAATTTAGTGGACTAAAAAGAAAAAAGATGGACGTAGTAATTGAACAAAGCTGGAAGGAATGCCTAAAAAACGAATTTGAAAAGCCTTATTTCAAGCATGTGACCGATTTTGTTCGTAATGAATATGCCACAAAAACCGTTTATCCCCCGGCAAAACTTATTTTCAATGCTTTCAATCAATGTCCGTTTGATAAAGTGAAAGTAGTTATTGTTGGGCAAGACCCGTATCACGAACCGGGTCAGGCTCACGGTTTATGCTTTTCGGTGAACGATGGGGTGGATATTCCGCCTTCGTTGCTCAACATTTACAAAGAGATCCATAACGATCTGGGGAAACCCATCCCTACATCGGGCAATCTGCAACGTTGGTGCAATCAAGGTGTGTTTCTCCTGAATGCCATTCTTACGGTTCAGGCACATCGGGCATGTTCGCATCAGGGAAAAGGGTGGGAAGAATTTACCGATGCCGTGATAGCACATTTGGCAAACGAGCGCGAACACCTGGTATTTCTCCTTTGGGGGGCATACGCACAGCGAAAAGGTGAAAATATCGATCCGAATAGGCATCTCATTCTAAAATCTCCTCACCCTTCGCCTCTCTCTGCCCATCGAGGATTCTTCGGAAATAAGCATTTCAGCAAAACGAATGCCTATTTAATTGCGCACGGCAAAACTCCCATCGACTGGTAATCGGATTTTCTTTGGGACGATTTTTATCAAAAAAGGTCCGAAAATGTTTGTGGAGGTTCTAAAATTACCTAACTTTGCATGCATAAAAACACGACAACAACGGTTGTTCGTTTTTTCGATTAAATAAAAATGTGGTTGCGCCCGGATGGCGGAATTGGTAGACGCGCTAGTTTCAGGGACTAGTGTCGGTTACGACGTGCAGGTTCGAGTCCTGTTCTGGGCACTTCACCATACTTGCGCAGGTGGTGAAATTGGTATACACGCTACTTTGAGGGGGTAGTGCCGGTTCCGGCGTGTGAGTTCGAGTCTCATCCTGCGCACTATAAACCACCACATTGCTGGTGGTTTTTTTATTCCCCAAACTGCAATTATTTAAGTTTTCTATCCTCTCTTAATATTTGAACTATTCTTTTATCATTCCTCTTATCCTGAATAATCTTTCCTTGAATTAACCCAGGATAACCCAGACTCACTTGCATCGTATTGCCAATACCGGTCATATTGGGATCGACCACAACCCAGTCACAACTGACAGAAGAGTAGCTAGGCCAAAAATATCCGGTATAAACCAATGTATCATTTGCTTTTATTGCAAATGCCAACCCATATACTGATGTCTCAAGTGCCTTGATGGAATTGATTGCCCTGTCCGATAATTCAAAAATGCATTCTTTTGAGTCGTACGATAGAATATCATCATATTCGATCAGCGGAATCTCTGCCGTAACTACGCTTGATTCAACTATTTGGTATGAATTATCAACTGTTGTATAACTTTGAATCAGATAGAGTTCAACTTTTCCATTTGTTGTTACATCACCATCACATCCGTACGTGGATAGAAACATTACCCCAAAAAGTGAAATGATCAGTTTTCTATTCATCTTTTTCTTTTATTGAGCTTGTATATTTCTACAATTCAAAACCAGCCTGTTTTCGGAAGGAGTTAACTGAAAAACAGAACTGTCAGATGGATTTCCTCCTTCAATGTAGCCCTCCCCAAATGAGGTGCCGGCTCCCAGAGCGGCGGAGGATATCAGTTCTCAACTTCCGGAAAGAAGGTGATCGAAGTGCGTTATCAATATGTAGCCATTGGGAAGTACACCATCAATGTGGCAGATGGAAAGAGGCCGAAAGCAGCAAAAACTGTCTCCTCCAACCGGCGCTAGCATGCCGATCCATACGGAAACATCCAGGTGATTACAGTTTTTCCCGTTACATCTGACTGTTTGCAATTCTCATGACACCCCGCTTTACTCCGGGGGATAAGGAATCGGTATAGATCGATTCCGTCAGGAATGTTATCTCATTTGTCAGATCGGGATGTCTCTTTGCGATTTCGCACATCAGCTTAAACGCGTTGTAGCGGACAGAGGGCTGGCAGCCTATCTTTTCCCAGATATTCATGCAGATGTCAAACACTTTACCCTCCTGATCCTCTTCCAGCTCCATCTGCTGAACAATTATCAACAACTCCCTCGCATGACCATCCCGTTTGGCTGGTATGGCATCAATTATCCTGTCCAGGTGCTCCTTGATCCGCCTGTCGTTCCTTTCCATGCAACCCCTCAATACCCATGCAGCTCTCCATGAATAGGGTTGTCTGTCCGCAATAGCCAGTTCAATTGCTTCCTCAAAATCCTCGGGATGACTGTTCAAATAGGAGATCATTTCCGATTTGTAGTGACTCTCCAGGATATGCTCAAATTTAGTCATTGTCCGGACTTGTTATCGTTTATCGTATATCGTATTTATCTTGATACGTCTTTAATAATTTCGATTGTGACTTCTCCCTGTTCCGTTTCTCTTGAGCGGTTGCAGTATAGTGTCCCGCTTCGCGACGGAGTTTCAGTTAACTCTCATAAAGACCGCTAGGCAACATGTCTTGTGGGTGACTGTCACCCGTACGTGTGCAAACTCTTTATAGGTTGACTGTTGCTTTTGGTGAAACAGTCCCTCGTTCCAGCCATATGGTTGTAAATTGCTCATCTTCCCAATATCGTTCCGGCAATATGCCGGGTTCCGTTCTCTTTGTTGAAGTAATAGACAATCAGAACCCTCTTTTCATCGAGCAGCACAGGCCATGTGTATCCAATATCACTATTTCCGCCATCCTCCCGCAAAATCATCTCCGGTGCGGTGGCATAGTCGGTACATTCGGCGTTAAGTATTCTGGCCCGTATCCCGTATGGTTTGTGACGATAGCCGTAAGTGAGCAATACCCTCTCATCCGGAAGCCGGAGTGCATTAAGGGGATGACCCTGAAAGCCCATCTTCTCCCATCTGAACGTCTTTCCACCATCTTTGGATCGGGCAATACAAGCCTGATCATCCATATTGGCCGTTCTTAGAAATGCCACCAGATCACCTTTTGGGGTTTCATAGATGGAAGCCTCGTTAAAGGAGGCATTGTCGTCGCTTGCCACCAGTCCCGAGTAGCTCCAGGTGAGTCCCTTGTCATCCGATACAAGCAGGTGATTGGATGTCTTCTTTACCGGTATGGAGTCATTCACGGCAACAACCCAATAGATGCGGCCATTTTTCCCCTCGCACAATGCCCCTCTATTGTATGCGGGAAGCGGTTCTCCCAAGGCGCTCAGATAAATCTCATCTTCCACGTGAGGCGGATAGATTGGCTCTCCCCACCTCTTTCCTCCATCAGTTGAGCGCACCAGGTATCCCCCCAGGAAGATGACTCCTCCTCCGATGTTAAAGACGGGTTGTTTCAGGTTCTCAACCCCGTCGGGCCTTAAGAAGGCCCATGTGTAGCTGGTGCAGAGTAGGGTGCCGTCACTCAGTCTCAACAGACAGGGATCCTGTGAACCGCCAAAAGGATGCGAATAGATGAGTTGCGGCTCTTTGCTCCAGTTTTCGCCATCTTTAGAACGTACCATCACCAGGTAACTGTTAGGATCTACATGGTTGTTTCCATATTCACTGAATATTCTTCGGTCCGGAGCACGACGAAAGGCGACTATAAAATCGTTTTTCCCGTTCTTCACAACAGACGGAAACGAGGAGTAAAACTGTGGATCCTCATAGATCACAATATCCTTGATCTTCTTCCACTTCACCTCCTCGGTGCCGCCGTTCTTGCTGTTATTACCAGCGGTGCAACAGGTAAACGTGACGAAGATTCCTATCAATAGCAAGAGTTTGAAATGATTTTTCATGAAGTAAATAACCCTAATATCTTTATATGCAAAACGTCTATTCTCATTAAAGTTTGTCCTAGCATCTCAAAAATCTATTTTAAAACACTGTTGTCCGATAAAA